>JACRMI010000087.1 GCA_016215025.1 Chloroflexota bacterium | reverse complement strand
TTTGACCGACCTGGGACGCCAGGTCGCGACCATGGCACTCAAGTTGCGTGAATTGGTGGTTATTCCCAGTTTGGTCAACACGCAAACGGCATGAAATATCTTTGCTTTTTTTACACTAATTGAACTATTAAGGTACTAAATCAGCAATCATAAATCCTAATTGGAGGCATTATGCCGTTCAAACCAGTATCTAGCAAAACCGATTTTCCCCAGCTCGAGCGCGACATCTTGCAGTGGTGGAAAGAAAGCGATTCGTTCAACAAGCTGCGCAAGTTGCGTGCAGGCAATAAAAAATGGTCGTTCGTCGATGGACCGATCACGGCGAATAACCCGATGGGTGTTCATCACGCCTGGGGGCGCACATACAAAGATGTTTTCCAGCGCTACAAAGCCATGCAAGGATTCGACGAGCGCTGGCAGAATGGTTTCGATTGCCAGGGTCTGTGGGTCGAGGTCAACGTCGAAAAAGACCTGGGCTTTAAATCGAAACGCGACATCGAAGAGTATGGGCTTGCGCCGTTCGTAATTCTGTGCAAGCAGCGTGTGCTCAACTATTCGGCGGTGCAAACGGAACAGTCGATTCGGCTTGGCTATTGGATGGATTGGAACGATACCGACACCTTGCGGATGTTGAGCGAAAAGCTGGGCGAGAATCCAAATCAAACGCTCACCGTGCAGGGTCCGAAAGGTCCTGTCACCGGTACGGTCGAGCAAATCGTTGGGCAACTTGGCTTGCCGCAACTCGGCGGATCGTATTTCACATTTAGCGATGAGAACAATTATCAGATTTGGGGATTCATCAAAAAGTGCGCCGACAACGGCTGGCTTTACAAAGGCACCGACGTGATGCCTTGGTGTGCGCGCTGCGGTACTGGCGTGAGCGAGCACGAAATCAGCACGGAAGATTATCCCGATCTCACGCACCCAAGCATCACCGCGCGGTTTCCATTACGTGGCCGCACGAATGAATATTTGCTTGTGTGGACGACGACGCCGTGGACGCTTACGTCGAATGTTGCCGTCGCGGTGGGACCAGAACTCACGTATCTCAAGATTCGACAGAACGGCAGCATCTACTATTTAACAAAAGGCACGACGAAGATGCTGACCGGCGCGCATGAGATTCTCGGAGAACTCAAAGGCACAGAGATGGAAGGTTGGACGTACGACGGTCCATTCGACGAATTGCCCGCGCAGCAAACGGTTGGCGGATACGCACCGGCCGAGTTGCGCAATCACATCGGCAACGCGCCGACAAATTCTGCGCAAGCGCATCGCGTCATCTTGTGGAAAGATGTAGGCGATGCAGAAGGTACCGGACTCGTTCATATCGCACCGGGGTGTGGTGCGGAAGACTTTCATCTTGGCAAAGAATTCAATCTGCCCGTCGTTGCGCCCATCGACGAGAACGGCGTCTTTATCGAAAACTTTGGCGAGTTTAGCGGCATGAGCGCGTTCGACGTTGCGCCGCGCGTGATCGAATCGTTACAGCACAAAGGTTATCTCTATCGCAGCGACGATTACACACATCGCTATCCAACGTGTTGGCGCTGCAAAACCGAATTGCTCTTCCGTCTCGTCGATGAATGGTTCATCAGCATGGGGCAAACGTACGACAAGCCGCGCGAGCAATTGACGCCCGAAGAAAAAGCGCGCTCGTTGCGTTATCAGATCATGGATGTGGTCGATCAAATCAAATGGGTCCCGCAGTTTGGGCATGATCGCGAGATGGACTGGCTGCGCCTCATGCACGATTGGATGATCTCGAAGAAACGCTACTGGGGTCTTGCGCTGCCGATTTGGGAATGTCCTCACGGACACGTCACCGTCGTCGGGAGCCGCGAAGAGTTGGAAGAACGCGCCGTCGAAGGTTGGGACAAATTCAGTGGACACACGCCACATCGTCCGTTCATCGACGACGTGAAAATCAAATGCGAAAAATGCGGCGAGAAAACATCGCGCATTAAAGATGTTGGCAATCCCTGGCTCGATGCAGGCATCGTCACGATGTCGACCATGGGCTTTCGCACGGATCGTGCCTTTTGGGAAAAGTGGTATCCCGCCGATTTCATCACCGAATCGTTCCCAGGTCAGTTCCGCAATTGGTTCTACTCGGTGCTCGCGATGGGAACCGCGATGACGGGTCGCCCGCCATTCAAGACGCTCATGGGCTATGGCACACTCTTTGCCGAAGACGGTCGTCCGATGCACAAGTCGCTGGGCAACATGATCGAGTTCAACGAGGCGGCGGATGAGATCGGCGCGGACGTGATGCGCTGGATGTTCTCGCGCACGCGCTACGAATCGAACATGTTGTTCGGTTATCACGTCGCCGACGAAACGCGGCGAATGTTCTTGCTGCCGCTGTGGAATGTGTATTCGTTCTTTGTGACGTACGCGAATCTGGACAAATGGACACCCGACCGGCGACCACCGACCGCTGACCGCAATCAACTCGATAAATGGATTCTTGCGCGATTGCAACAATTGATCGCTGAGATGACTCCCGCGCTCGACGAGTACGATGCGCCGACGGCTGCACGCGCCGTCGAGCCGTTCATCGACGATTTGAGCAATTGGTATTTGCGTCGTTCGCGCCGCCGCTTTTGGAAATCGGAAGACGACGACGATAAACACGCGGCGTATGCGACGCTGTACGAAGTTCTCGTGACGCTGACGCAACTGCTCGCGCCGTTCATGCCGTTCACTGCGGAATCGATGTATCAAAATCTCGTGCGCTCCGTCGATCCGAACGCGCCCGAATCCGTGCATCACTGCGAATGGCCCCAGGTCGATGAATCGAAACTCGACCAGCAATTGCTGACCGACATGGCGGTTACGCGCCAAGTCGTCAACCTGGGTCACTCGATTCGCGCGGCGAAGGGTTTGAAGATCCGTCAGCCGCTTGGACGTGCGGTAATTGTCGCGGATGCGGCACAACATGCAGGAATCACTCACTTGGCAGACCTTGCCACCGATGAATTGAATGTCAAGAAATTTGAATTCGCCATGCGCGAAGAAGAACTTGTGTCGTACCAACTGCGCCCGAATTTCCAAACGCTGTCGCCAAAGGTCCAGGAAATGATTCCCGATCCGGAGACGGATGATAAGGCGCTCAAGAAAGAGGCGCGCGAAAAACGCAAGGCGGTCATGGCCGGTTTGCAAACGACGCTTTCCGCGCAAGACGCGAGTCAAGTCGCCGCAACCGTCCGCGCGGGCAAATCAGTTACGCTCACGGTGAACGGTTTTAAAATCGAGCTAGCTCCTGCCGATGTGCTGATCACGCCGCAACCGAAACCAGGGTTTGCGGTTCAATCAGAAGGAAATCTCGTCGTCGCGCTCGACACGACGATCACACCTGAACTCGCCGCCGAAGGTCTCGCGCGCGAGATGGTTCGCCGCGTGCAGGACTTGCGCAAGAGCGCAGGATTCGACGTTGCCGATCACATCAAACTTTATTACACCGCTACACCGAAACTTGCGAGCGCAATTCAAACGTGGCGCGAGTACATCACCACCGAAACCCTCGCCGATGAAATGCACGCCACCGTCGCGCCAACCGAAGCGGCAACAGTCGATGACTCGTTCGATGGCGAGAAGGTGACCGTATCGTTGGTGAAAAAGTGGTTGTCACTCTGAGCGGAGCGAAGAGTCTCACACTTCGCAAGTGGGATTCTTCGCCGCTCACCTGCACTTGCGTTACCGAAGGTGCAAGTGTCTCGGCTCAGAATGACAATTGAGGAAACTCATGCAATATCGACAACTTGGCAGGTCAGGCACGCGCGTATCGGTGATTGGGCTGGGGACGAATCGATTTGGCACCGATGCAGTTTCGCAAGAGACGGTGGACAATATCATCGCGGCGGCGCAAGAACGCGGCGTCAATTTCATCGATACGGCAAACGTTTATCAGCAGGGCAAATCGGAAGAGCGGCTCGGCATCGCGCTCAAAGGTCGCTGGGACAAGTTTGTGGTCGCAACCAAGTTCGTGTTTTCAATGGGCGAAGGCGTCAACGATAGAGGCGCATCGCGCTATCACATGCTAAATGCGCTCGATGCGAGTTTGCGCCGATTGCAGACCGATCACATCGATTTGTATTACGTGCATGGCTGGGATGAACAGACGCCGATTGAAGAAACGTTGCGCGCGCTCGACGACGCGGTGCGAATGGGCAAAGTGCGTTACGTCGGTGCATCGCAATTCGCAGCGTGGCAACTCGCGTATTCGAATTTGCTAGCGGAGATGCGCGGCTGGTCGCCGTTCGTCGTCAGCACGGCGCACTATCATATGTTCGAGCGTTTGGTCGAACATGAAATGTTGCCGTACTGCCGCGCTCATCGCGTTGGCTTGGTTCCGTTCTTTCCGCTGGCAGGTGGATTCCTCACCGGCAAATATCAGCGCGGCGAGCCAGCGCCCGCCGGTTCGCGCGGCGAATCTAGTCCGTACGTGCAAAAGTACATGACGGCCGCATACTTTACCCAACTCGAAAAGTTGACGACGTGGGTAGACGCTCATGGTCACACGATGAGCCAACTCGCGCACGCATGGTTGCTCGCTCAATCGTCGGTGTGTTCGGTGATTTCGGGCGCAACACGATTAGATCAATTCCTTGCAAATGTTGAAGCGGGCGATTGGTCGCTCACCGAAAGCGAAGCCAAAGAGGTGAATGAAATTCTTGGCGTTGCGACTAAATAGGAATGTGATGCGTGTTGCGTGTTGCGTCTCGCTTGGACGGAACACGCATCACGCATCACGTTTATGTAGGTAACGTGTCTCTCAACTACTGTCCCAATTGCGGCGTGAAATTGCCAATTTTCACTGAACCCTTCGCGCCGCAGATGTGTCCATCGTGCGGGCGCACGCAATATCACAATTCGCGACCGTGCGCGGGCGCGCTCATCGTCAAGCAAAATCACGTGCTGCTTGTTCGGCGCGCGGTTGAGCCAGCAAAAAAATTGTGGGACCTGCCCGGCGGATTTCTCGAACCAGGCGAGCATCCGCTCGAGGGAATGTTACGCGAGGTGAAGGAAGAGACAGGGCTGGATGTTCGCGTGATCGGCTTGCTTGGCGTGTATATGGATCGGTATCAATTCAAAGGTGAGGACTTTTTTACACTCAACCATTACTATATCGTCGAGCCAAGCGGTGGAACGTTGCGTGCCGATGATGACGTCGATGCGTTTGAATGGTTCGACCTCGATCATTTGCCCGACGACAACGCAATTGCATTCGGGCACGAGCAAGTTGTTTTACGTGACTTGCATCTAAATCGAAATGCGTTTAAAATCGTGAGCAGTAGTGATTAGCCAAGGATGTCTTGTCACTGGAGGCGTACGATGGTTAAGAACGATGACTTTAACAAACGGTCAGTTCGAAAGGCAATCGTTACGGTTGCCAAGACTGCCAAAAAATCGGCAAAAGCGGTATTAGCGTCAGGGCGAACGCTAACCAAACCGGTTGAAATCGAACCGCGTCCAATTGAATCTCCGGCGCTGCGCTTGCTTCGCAAAGAACGACGAAGACTCATTAACGAATTGAATCATCAAGAAACTCAATCGCAGGATCATCCGACGACGGGCAATCACATGGCGGACGACGCGACTGAAGTCGAAGAGCAAACCAAGTCGCTCGCCTTGCGCCGCCATCTTGAAGGCATGTTGAAGGAAATTGACCGTGCCATCGCACGCGCCGAAAAAGGCACGTACGGAATTTGTGAACGCTGCAAGAAACCCATTTCGGAAGAACGCTTGAAGGTCATGCCTTCGGCAACGTTTTGCATCGAATGTGCGAAACTTGCGACCCATCCTACCCTAAAGGTGACAGTATGAATGAGGTTGTCGAATGAAATTGCGCAATCTGGTTTTGTTTTTGGTTGCGCTGATTGTCTTGATCGCCGATCAGGCAAGCAAGGCCTGGGTCATTGAAAATATTCCATTGAATACGTCGTACGATATAATTCCGCCGCTCCGCGATATATTCGTTCTCACTTACATCACAAATGCCGGTGCGGCGTTCGGTTTATTTCCACAACTGAGCATTGTGTTCACGTTCGTCGCGCTCATCGTCTCGTGCGTGATCGTGTGGTATTATCGCTCGATTCCGGCGGGACAATGGCTCGTGCGATTTAGTTTGGGACTGCAACTTGGCGGCGCAATCGGCAACTTGATCGATCGCTTGCGGTTCGGTGTCGTTACCGACTTGTTCTATATTCGATATTTCCCCGTGTTCAACGTAGCTGACTTGGCGATTGTTTCTGGCGTGTGCTTGTTGATGCTGCAACTCTCGCGCGCGCCTGCCCAATCCGGTGTGGCGTTGAATGCGCCCGAATCTTCACAGCAAAGCGATTCGAGTGGATCGAATTCGGCGTAGGATTTTGATTACGCATTGAGGGAGTATGCCTATGCTCACTCGCACATTCGATGAACTGGTTCGCGATCTAAAACAGCGGCTCGTCGTCAGAGACCCGGCGCCCGTCGTGTTACTCGGTGCCGGTGCTTCCGTTGAGTCAGGCGTTGGCGCAATGACGGACCTCTTTGCGTACGTCAACTGCGCGAACTTTGACGAATTCACCGTGTACATTACTCCGCTCACTTTTGCCGAACGCTATCGGCTCCTTTCTCAATTTCTCCAATCACGCCAACCGGCGCAAGTGACGCCGGGCTATCAAGCTCTCGCCGCGCTGTGCGCCGATGCGTATTTCGATACCATCCTCACGACGAATCTTGATCCGTTGCTCGACGATGCGTTGTCGGCGGCGCGTTTGTGGCGCAAAGATTACTTGTTGTTGGTCAACGGCGTCATCCGTTCGGATCGATTAGATATTTTGGCAACGGCGGCGAGTCCACGCGTGAAAATCATCAAACTGCACGGCGATTTGTTTCAACGCTTTATGGCATGGACGCCGGCTGAGATGGATGCATTCCTGACGGACATTGCGCCGTCGCTCCAATCCGCGATCAAGGGACGCGATGTGCTTGTCGTCGGTCACAGCCTGCGCGATGAACGCATCCGCGAATTGGCTCTCTCGACCGGCGGATTGATTTGGTATACCAATCCGAATGGCGTCCCCGATTTTCTTATCAAGGAAGATCGCGTTCGCGCGGTTATTGGTCCGACGAGTACTTTTGAAAAATTGTTTACCGGTTTGGCGAACGCGCTGCGCGCCGTTGAATCAGCGCCGCCGCCCATACCGCCATTGGAGAGTTCCGGTGGTGTCAGACGCGGATTAGCTCAGGCGACCAAATCCATCGAAGAGAAACAAGCAGCCAAGACCGTCGATGATTTGATCGCTTCGGTGGTGGGAATCATCAACCTCCAGGGTCAGCCGGGAATGACGGGTTTTGTTCTCAGCGATCCGCGCGTGATTGTCACCGATGGGTATCCAAGTAATGTCGGCGCGATGTCTGATCCGCCGATGATTCGCACCGCCGATGGGCGTGAATTGCAGACCAAGATACTGCGGCAATACACCGCGCATCCATTCGGACCGTTGTTGCTCGCAGTCCCCGATGAGTTGAAGATCCCAGGACTACGCATCGATACGAGCGCATTGCATGCAGGCGACTTTGTTCGCGTGGGTGTGGCGGCTGGCGAACGCATCGGCGTATCGACCGGATCGATCATTACTGCGCGCGCGCAACAAATTCAAGTTGCACCCATTGGTATGGTGCGCGATTTGGTCGCGGTCGATTGTGTCGTCGCGCCGGGTGCATCCGGTGCGCCGGTGGTCGATGCATCGTTCGCCGTGCGTGGTTTTATCGTGGCGGGCGCGACCAACAAGCTGCCGTCGTACATGTATCCGATTTTGGCGTGGGCAGATTTTTTGCGCGGCACGAGTCCGAGTCGAACGCGCGGGCGGGGTATTCCAACGCGCGGTCACTAGTATTTTTGCGGGCAATAGGATTTTGAAGGGCTATAGCCCCAGCTCACGGCTGGGGCTTGTATTTGGAGGACCAAATGGTTTGCCTCGAACCGATGACCGAAAGTGAATTTGAAATTTATCGTGCGCGCTTGATTCGAGAATATGCCGCCGACAAAGTGCGCTCTGGAAATTGGAGTGTCGAAGAGTCGTTGAGTCGATCTGAGAAAGAAACTGACCAACTTTTGTCCAAAGGTCTGGCAACTCCGGATCACTATCTTTTCTCGATTCACGATGCTGCAATGGCGAAGAACGTGGGTATCCTTTGGTTTGCAATCGTTCATTGGGGTGGTCAACGTCTGGCATTCATCTATGATGTCGAAGTCAATGCAGATGATCGCGGAAAAGGCTATGGCTCGCAGGCGCTCACCGCGTTGGAAGACAAGGTCAAGGCACTGGGTTTGGACCGGATCCAATTGCATGTGTTTGGACACAATCAGCGCGCGCGCCAATTGTACGAAAAGCTAGGATACGAAATTACGAACATCAACATGGCGAAGAAATTGGCGTAGGAGAATCATGGCAACTTGGATTGCGCATTTACGCATTGCGGAAAACTTGCTCGGCGAAATATCGGGACTCGATCCGGTGGCTTTTACGTTTGGCAGTCTTGCGCCCGATTCCGGGATTCCCAACGCCGATTGGACGCAGTTCGATCCGCCGAAAGAGGTCACGCATTTTTTGCGCCAAGGTGAAGGCGAACAGGCAGTTCACGATCTTGAATTCTACCGTGCTTATCTCGCAGGTCTTAAATTGGATGGTGATGCCGCGAGATACTCTTTTATCCTCGGTTACTATTTGCATCTTGTTTGTGATAGATTGTGGGCGTATCGCATTGGAGTTCCGTCGAAGCACGCGTATGCAAATCTGATTGCGGAGCGTGGTAATAAAGAAGCGTGGGGTCTCATCAAGGATGATTGGTACGGACTCGATCAACTCTATGTGCACGCTCATCCCAAAGGCATTTTCTGGCGCGTGCTGATGCGGTCGAACAATCCGCCCCAATACTTGCCATTCGTCACCGAAGCGGCATTGAATCAGCAACTCGATTACATTCGCAAATTCTACAGCGAGCCGGAGCCAGCTTGGTTACTTGATCGTCCTTATCCCTATCTCAACGAAGTAACCATGTCGCGTTGGATCGTCGAGGCGAGCGCATCGCTGCTCAAGATTTACAAACGATTTGACGAGATTGCCGTGCTAAATGGCGCACCCTCTGTGCTTGCCTTGATCGATCCAAGTGAATTCGCAATGTACGATGCGCCGTTGGGCGATGTGGGGCAAATTGGAAATTTGCCTTACACTGATTGATTGAGCCAATGGAGACCCAGACCCTCACCGTAACCGAATCCAACTCTCGTCTCGACCGCTACGTGAGCGATCATCTCCCTGAACTTTCGCGCGCCGCCGTTCAGCGCTTGATCGACGATGGTCAAATTCTTGTCGATGGTGTTGCGCGCAAGCCAAGTTACAAGGTTCAAATCGGCGAGACGATCACGGTGCGTGTTCCGCCCCCAGAACCAGCCATACCGCAAGCTGAAAAAATTCCGCTCGATATTCTCTATGAAGACGACGACCTCATCGTTATCAACAAACCGGCAGGCATGGTGGTGCATCCCGCCGCAGGACACAGCGCAGGCACGCTCGTCAACGCGATCCTTGCGCATTGTCCCCATCTCAACGTGGGCGGAGTAGAACGCCCCGGCATTGTGCATCGCTTGGACAGCGAGACGAGCGGCATTATCGTCGTCGCCAAGAATGATGCGACGATGCGCGACTTGCAAGCGCAGTTCAAATCACGGCGGGTGCATAAAACGTACCTTGCGCTTGTGGATGGAATCGTCAAGCCGCCGCGCGGCAAAATCGATGCGCCGATTGGGCGCGACCCCAAGCATCGGCAAAAAATGGCGGTGGTTACACAAGGCAAAACGCGCGCGTCGGTGACGATCTATCGAACGCTGGCAACGCTTGAGCGTCCTTCGACTGCACCGCTTTCTTCGACTCTACTTCGTTCCGCTCGAGATGTCAGCCGCTATACCCTTCTCGAAGCGCAACCGCAGACGGGACGCACGCATCAAATTCGGGTGCATCTTGCGTTTCTCGGATTCCCCGTCGTCGCCGATTCGATTTATGGCAGAACCCAAAATGCGCTTGGCTTGACACGACAATTTCTGCACGCATGGAAAATTTCGTTCACGCTGCCGCGCGACGGTCGAGAGGTCAATTTCGTTGCGCCGCTGCCCAAGGAATTAGTAGTGGCGTTAGAAAAATTGGGATTTGACCAACGGTCTCTACAATGAGTATGACCACATTCAATCGTAGAACGAACGCCATCGGTTGCAAACGGACGGCTATTGGTCACGAAACCCGCGAAGCGAGTTAAGCCCCAACCTGCGGAGCAGGTTTTTTTCCATCAGACGTCCGACTCCATCGGATGGCGTCATGGATCAACCCTTCCTCGATTGAATATGGTTCTACCTCTCCAATGATAGGCGAGCTTAACTTGTCCTTGCTGTTTGGAACTCTTTCTCGTCGTGCAACGTCTTGTAATTGACAAACCAATGCACGCGAGGAGGAAACCATGTTTCGTGGATTGGATGAGATCATGCGGTGGCTCGGAACTTTGTTCGTGATCTTGCTTTTGTCGGGAGGGTGTTCGGTGGCAGAAGTCCAACTCGATGCAACGAACAATGGCGCACAGAAAGAATTGGCACGTGGTCAAACGGTGGTCGTCGCGCTTGAGTCAAACCCAACAACAGGCTATTCGTGGGCGGTGTCCGAAGTCGATCAGAATGTTCTTCGCCAGCTTGGCGACCCTGCGTACCAATCCTCCAACACGAATTTAACCGGCGCTGGCGGTGTCGAGACATTTCGTTTTGAAGCAGCCAATGCGGGTTTGACGACGCTCAAGTTGGTTTATCGGCGGTCGTGGGAAACGAATGTCGCGCCGATCAAGACCTTTACGGTCCAAGTTGCGGTTCGCTGAAACGACGATGAATCAGCCCGAGCAATCGGGCTGATATTTTTACTTTGTGGGAAAAGTAGCGTATACTTAGCCCCTGAATCAAATCAACATTCAAATCGAAAATCGGAAATCGCAAATCCAAAATTGCATTTGAGGTATTGAATGTCCTCCACGAAAATTGCACGCCCCATCATTATCCTTGCGTTCGTCGCGTTGTTACTGCTCTGTATCTGCGCGGTATTGTTTCAATTCACGGAAATCGACACGCCGGTGACCAGCACGTTACGCGGCGTTGTCCCATCCGGCGTCAAAGACGCTCTGCGTCCGTTGCGTGCGCCGCAAGTGTTAACGTTCGCGCCAGAGTTCAACGGCAAAGACATCGCGCCAACCTCGCCCATCACGATTTCATTCCTCACGCCAATGTCCGCGAACGACAACGCGATTCAAATCTCGCCGGACATTCGCGGCACATGGAAGTGGAACGGCGCGACGGCAGTTTTTACGCCCGCCGAATTGTGGCCCCTCAGCACGACGGTGAACGTCACCGTAACCCGTGAAGCGCGCAGTTGGCTGATGCGCCGCGCCGAAAAAGATTTCGCGTGGTCGTTCAACGTCATCGCGCCGACCGGTATAGTCTCGACGGCGCCGCGGCAGGGCGCGCAATTTGCGTATTTGCGCGATCGTTTGACGATTACGTTCAATCGCGAGATGGACCGCAAATCGGTGGAAGAGAGATTGAAAGTCGAGCCAGCCATTTCGAATATGAGTTTGTTGTGGGAAGGAAATCAACTTATCATCGGTGGAAACCTAAAACCATCGACCGCGTACAAATTCTTTTTACCCAGCGGAGCTAAAGACAACAAGTACGGTTTGGCGATCCCAACTGATTTTGCATGGTCGTTTACGACGACGCAGCAATATCCGTACCTGGCGATCATCAATATCGGTCGCTATGGTTTGACGACGGCGGACAAACCGACTACGCTGAAATTGCAATCGGTCAATGTCTCCAAGGTCGATGTTGCGCTGCATAAATTTGATACAGATACCTACATCAAATCGTTGGCGTTTTCGTACGACAAGTGGCGCAACTTCAAGCCCGACAGCGCGCCGCTCAAAACGTGGACGATCACCGCGCCGGGAAAAGTCGATCAGTACGTCACGCAAGATTTACAACTCGATGCGCTACCGGCGGGCACGTATTACCTCACCGTGAAATCCGCCGAAGGTGTGAACGATACCCAGGTCCTCGTTTCGACGAAGACGGCATTGACGCTGAAACGCACGACCGATCAAGTGTTGGTGTGGGCAACGAGCATCACCGATGGTTCGCCGGTGCAAAGACTTTTGCTGACATTCTACAATTCTAAAGGCGAAACTGTTGGCACGGGCGCAACTGACAAAGACGGTCTTTACGAAGGCACGATCAAATTGACCAAAGATAGTTTGTATGTTGTCGGCGTACGTGAGGGCGATGTTGCCGCGGTGAGCGATCAGTGGGAGCAGGGCATCGAGCCGTGGCGATTCGAGAATGTGCAGTATCAGTGGAACCCGATGAAGCACACGTATCGCGTCTACGTCTACACCGACCGACCGTTGTATCGACCCGGTCAAACGGTGTACTTCAAAGCGATTGTGCGCAGCGATGACGACGGCGCGTACACGCAGCCGCCTGCTGGTACGCAAGTGCAAATCAAAGTCGGCGATTGGCAAGAGCGCGTGTTGTACGACAAGACGCTCAAGACGAGCGACTTTGGATCGATTGCCGACTCGTTCACGATCAATCCCGAAGCGGGACTAGGCACATATCAAATCGTCGCCAAGATCGGCGATGAAGAGTACTCGAACGATATTCAAGTTGAAGAGTATCGCAAGCCGGAGTACTCTGTGAGCGTCAGCGTGGATCGCAAAGATTACGTCAGCGGTGATACGATCACGGCGACGATTCGCGCCAACTATTTCTTTGGCGGCGCGGTTACCGGGTCAAAGGTACACTGGACGCTATACGCCAACGATTACTATTTCTACTGGAGCGGCGGCGATCTCGATTTTGGCGAAGTGTCCGGTCAACGCTATTACGGTTACGGCAAGGAAATATCGTCGGGTGATGCGACGCTGAACGCGAACGGCGAACTCGTGCTCAAATTGCCCGCCGATATTTCGCAGGAAAAGCGCAGCCAAGTGTACACCATCGAAGCGACCGTCACCGATGAATCGAATCAACCGCAGTCAGCCATCGCGGCGACGTTGGTGCATCGCGGCAATTTCTATATCGGCATGAAGCCGTCGAACTATATCGGCACCAAAGGCACGCCCGCACGATTCGATATTCAGACGCTCGACACAAATGGCAAGCCGGTCGGCAAGGTTGCAGTGAGCTACACGCTCAATCTCATCAATTGGAATTGCTATACCAAGAAAGACGACAAAGGTCGCAACATTTGGAAGTGCGACGAAGTCAAGACCGAAATTCAGCGCGGCGATTGGACGACCGACGCGAACGGCAAGTATCAACTTCAGTTCACCCCGCCGAAAGGCGGCTCGTATCGATTGGATGCGGAAGGCAAAGATGCGCGCGGCAATCGAGTCTTGGGTCAAACGTGGATGTGGGTGAGCGATAGGTCGCAGTTCCTTTCATGGGCGTACGAAAACAATGATCGCATCGGCCTTGTGCTGGATAAAAAGCAATACAAGGTCGGCGATGTGGCGAAGGTGCTGATTCAATCGCCGTATGAAAAAGCGACGGCGCTTGTCACGCTCGAACGCGGCAAGATCATTTCGCGCCAACTCATCGCGCTCGATTCTAACAGTGCAACGGTAGATGTTCCGATCACCGATTCGTATTTCCCGAATGTCTACGTCGGCGTCATACTCATTCCACAAGGTGGATTCGCCGATGGCATCCCCAGTTTCAAGATGGGACTTGTCAACCTTCCGATTATGTCGGATGCCAAGGCGCTGAACGTCAGCGTGGCATCGAACAAGACGCAGTACTTGCCGCGCGACAAGGCATCGTACAGCATCAAGACGTTGGATGCGAGCGGCAAACCGGTCAGCGCCGAAGTGTCGCTGTCGGTGGTCGATAAAGCGGTGCTGGCGCTTGCATCGAATTTTGGCGCAGACATCACGCAAGGATTTTACGGCAAGCGTGATCTCGCCGTGAACACCGCGCAATCGCTCACCGTGTTTCTCGCGCGCGTGAATCAACGCGAAGACTTTGGTGGCGGTGGCGGCGGTGGCGAAGAACCGCGCAAGAGTTTCCCCGACATTGCGTACTGGAATCCGACTATCGTGACGGATTCGAGCGGCAATGCCAAAGTCGATGTGACGCTGCCCGACAACTTGACGACGTGGACGGCGATTGCCAACGGTGTCACCGCATCGACTCAGGTTGGCAAAGCGCAGAGCGATACCATCGTCACAAAAGACTTGATCGTGCGTCCAGTACTGCCGCGCTTTATGAACGTCGGCGATGCCGTGACGCTTGGCGCGATTGTGCGCAACTCGACCGACAAAACGCAAACGGTGATCGTATCGTTGAATGCAACGAATCTCAGCGTGAATACGCCAAGCGGTCCAACCAACATCGCCGCGTGTACTGCTGCTATCACGACGACCAACTGTCTTTCGTTGGCGTCAGTGCTCACGCGCACGGTGACGATCAGCGCCGGTCAATCGGCAACTGTGAATTGGAACGTTACGGTTCCCAGCACGGCACAGCTCATTGCGTCGTACACGCCGTCGGCGACGGTACCCCTTTCGACGACGATCACCCTGTCGGCGCGCGGAAGTGGCGTGAGCGATGCGGTGCAGTTGTCGATTCCGATTGAACCGTACGGCGAAAAACAAGTCGTCGCCAACGCGGGCCAAGTCGAAAGCGCCGAATCGAAATTTGCGGTAACCGTTCCGAAAGAGGCATCGTTTGCGACGTTCAAACTCACGTCGTCGCCATCGCTCGCCGCCGGTCTGATCGATTCGCTGCAATATCTCACGGGCTATCCGTACGGCTGCGTCGAGCAGACGATGAGTCGATTCCTGCCCGATGTGCTGGTCAAGCAAACGCTTGATAAATTGAAAATTAAGAATGACAAATTAGAAAAAGAGTTGCCGAAACAGGTTGAGGATAGTTTGACGCGGCTCTACAATTTCCAGCATGGCGATGGCGGCTGGGGTTGGTGGGAGAACGACGACTCGATTCCGTACGAGACGGCGTACGTTCTCTACGGTTTGGCGCAAGCGAAGAAAGCTGGGTATCCAGTCGATGAGAACGTCATCAAGCGGGCGATGCAATATCTCAAGCAGCCGCTCGTCGATACGACCGATTACAATCTCAAAGTCTACATCGCCTATGCGTTGACCGAAGCTGGGCAGGGCGATGCGGCGCTCGCGCGTTCGATGATCGACAAGCAGAATAGAATGTCGCTCAACTCGCGTGCGATGCTCGCGCTGATGTTGAAATCACTGGGCGAAGACGCCAGCGCAAAATCGATTGTGGCTGATCTTGAAAAGCTAGTGATCGAAACGGGACAGCACGCGCATTGGGAAGAGGTGCAAGCCGATCTCAATCGCTGGGAATATTACAGCAGCAATGGTCGCACCACCGCGACGGTCCTTCGCGCGGTTCTGGCGCTTGATCCACAATCGGCGCTCGTTCAAAAGACGGTGCGCTACATGATGGTCAATCGCCTGGGTGGTTACTGGCGTACCACGCAAGAGACGGCTCAGACGATCATCGCGCTGACGGACTATCTCGCGCAGTCGGGCGAACTCACGGCGAACTATACGTACAACATTTTCGTCGATGGCAAGGACTATGGCAAGCAAAGTGTTTCGCCCAGCAACGTCTCGCAACAGCAAACGCTTTCATTGCGACTTGATCCGGGGACGCACGAGATTCGTATCGTCAAGAGCGGCGAGGGGCGCTTGTACTTTGCCTCGACTTTGCAGTACTATACGGGTTCGGGCGAAGCCATCGGAGCAAAGACCTCGCTGAATGGTCCCGTGATTCGGCGCGAGTACGTCGATCCGAAAACGGAAAAGGCATTGACCTCGTTCAAGGTCGGCGATTTGGTCCGCGTCAAGATTACACTCGACATGCCGCGCGAGGGTTGGTACATGATGGTGACGGACCCGCTCCCCGCTGGTTTTGAGGCGATCAACTATTCGTTGAATACGAGCGGCATCGAGCCGACGAGCAAAAGTGGTTATCGCAGCTACTGGTCGCGTCCGGACTTGCGTGATGATCGCGCCGTGTTCTTTACCACCTATATGTGGAAAGGCAAGCACACGTACACGTATCTGATTCGAGCAACGTCGAGCGGCACGTTCCGCGCGCTGCCCGCCGAAGTCGCGCCGATGTACGAGCCGGATGTGTTTGGTCGGAGTGCGAGTACGGAGTTTGCGGTCAAGTAATCAATCTACTGATCAATCACAATACTGGGGCGAATTTCATGTTTTGCCCCAGTATTGTGATTGAAGCCCAGTGTCAAGTGTGATATACTTGTGATTGGAAGAAAATGTAACATGGTAAGAATGAAGAAAAGCAGTAATCAGCGTTCTCCATCCAAGCGACAAGATTCTGAACTTGCGCGAGCTAAACGTGTCTTGCGCGCACATTTACCCGAGCTGCGTGATAACTACTCCGTCAAATCACTCGGCGTATTTGGTTCATACGTACGCGGTGAGCAGAAAAAGAGGAGCGATTTAGATTTGCTGGTGGAATTTGAGCAGGCTCCTTCATTGTTCAAGTACATCGAACTCGAGAATCATCTAACGGATTTGGTGGGTATCAAAGTCGATTTGGTGATGAAGAAAACGCTCAAGCCGCATATCGGTCGTTACATTCTCACTGAGCTTGTACCGCTATGAGTGCCAAGCGTGTCTATATCGATTATTTGCAGGACATTGTGGATTACGCTGAAAAGGCGATGCGCTTTGTTCAAGGTGTAAGCTATGATGATTTTGCCGATAACGAGGAAAAGGTCTTTGCGGTTGTCAAAGCAATAGAAATTGTCGGGGAAGCTGCTCGGAATATTCCCAAGTCGCTAAGAGCGAAATATCCTGCGGTTCCCTGGGTTCAAGTTACAGGAATGCGCAACAAAGTAACCCACGAATATTTTAGCGTCGATCTAGAGGTCGTTTGGAAAACCGTGAAAGAAGATTTGCCAGCCTTGCGCAAGACAGTCCGACAAATGTTGGATGATATATCACGTCAAGATGTCCAAAGCTGACCATAGGTTTTCTAACCCTGGGTAAATGAGCACAAACGTAACCGTCGGAAGGATTTCTCTCCGACGGTCTTTTGTTTAAATTGCTACTTGAATATTGAGTCTTCTCCTATTCCCTGTTATAATCAAAACGCGAATTACAAAAATAGAGTTGGTTATTTGCGCCCGTTCGCAGCTTTCGTGATGGCGTATCCATTATTCGATGTTCTGCATCGAGTTAAAGACGCGCCATCATTTCGTGAGTTTCGTGCTCCCAAGTTCTTCCGCACTCACTTCACAATCCATTCACAATTGAATGCGATACTCCCGTTGAAAATAAATTTCCCCAAGGAGGAAAAATGAACGGGAGAATCGTATTGGTTGTGTTTCTAACTGTCGTTATTGTCGCGGGAGCAATTGGCATCGGCATGTATGCGTACAACGCGGGCATTGCGCAAGGCATGGCGACGAGCGGCCAAGTGGATGCGCCGCCCAATAACGCTGCGCCGTTTCCGTACTATCGACCCTATTACTTTCACCCATTCGGATACGGTTTCGGTTTCCTGAGTTGCCTCATTCCGTTGTTCATCATCTTTGTCTTTTTCGGCGTGATGCGTATGGTCTTTTGGCGCGCACGTTGGGGCGGAATGCACCATAGGCATTGGGAAGGCGGCGTACCGCCGATGGCAGAGGAATGGCATCGCAAGCTGCACGAACAGCAAGAGAAGAAGAGCAATGCCTAACTTTAACAAGTTCTTCTACGATTTGGCATATCGCATGGGCACACCCCGCTGGGATAGCGGGGCTGTGCCTCCCGAAGTGATCGCCCAGGTAGAACGCAATCACGCGCGCACGGCGCTCGATCTGGGCTGTGGCACTGGCACGAATGCAATCTATCTCGCACAACAGGGTCTCAATGTAGTCGGAGTCGATTTTACGCTCCAAGCGATTGAGGCGGCGCGTGAAAAAGCAAAGCGTGCGAACGTATCGGTCGATTTTCATCTTGGCGATGTGACGCGCTTGGATTATCTACGCCAACCGTTTGATCTGATTCTCGACGTTGGTTGTTTCCACGGTTTGGATCAAGCCGGGCGCAAGCGCTACATCGAAAACCTGGTGCGGCTGACTCATCCCGACAGCGTTTTCATGCTGTGGGGCTTTGATGGTCTGAAATTCTTTGGCACGTATGGTCTCACGCTCGATCAAGTCCGTCGCGAATTTGCTCCACACTTTGTCGTGAGTCAAATCGCCAGTGGTACGAATGGCAGCAAGCACGATGGTCAATGGTATCGTCTTGTTCGTCAAGGCGAAACCGTCTAGAAAAAAACATGGAAGAAACCTTCGCTCGCAATAATTCGCACGTCGTTAAGGGAGATTGAGAAATGAATCGCAACAATATTCTCATCGAAGCAGATGAATTGCTGACCAAATTGAATGATGAGAACCTTCGACTATATGATGCCACGTTACTCTTTTTCGGAGGGGCTGGTCCAACTGCTTACGAGCAGTATCTGCAAGCGCACATTCCTGGCGCGGCTTTCTTTGACCATCAAAAAGTTTCCGACTCGAACAGCAATTACTCACTCACCATATTGCCAGGTTCTGAACTTGCTGCGCCTATCGGTGACCTCGGCATCGCGGAAGATTCGCAAGTTGTTGTTTATGCGTGTGGAGTTTTGCCGGCCGCAACGCGCGCGTGGTGGGTGCTCCGTTTCGCGGGGCATAACAATGTGCGTATCCTCAACGGTGGGTTTGCGGCTTGGAATAAAGCCGGCGGAAAAATCGAATCTGGCGTGCAACAATATCAACCGGTCACTTTCAAAGCTCAGCCCCGAGCTAATATGTTTGCCAGCAAAGAAGAGGTCTTGGAAGCGATAAAGGATGAGACCGTAAGCACGGTGAATACATTGTTAGTGGATAGCTATGAAGCGGAGCATATTGTCAGCTCAGTTTGCCTGCCCTGTCTGGACTTGATGCAAGCCATGGATGCTTTTTTGCCCTATGACAAATTGGCGGAGCGTCTGAAAGAACTAGCGCGCTATAAACGCATCATTACCTACTGCGGCGGCGGCATCGCGGCGACGGTTAATGCGGTGGCTCATTTAATTGTGGAACACGAAAACGTTGCAGTGTACGATGGTTCGCTGTATGAATGGACAGCGGAAGAATTACCAACAGAGGGGAAAGCAATTGGGGGATGGGAAATCTGGCGGCGAAAATAAGGTACTTTTCAAATGAAAACCATTCTCGTCGTCGACGATGAACCCAAGATCGTCAAGCTTGCGCGCGATTACCTCGAACATGCAGGCATGAATGTGGTCACCGCGGGCGATGGCAAATCCGCACTTGCCGTCGCCCGTTCCGAGAAACCCGATTTGATCGTGCTCGACTTGGGCTTGCCGCAAATGGATGGTCTCGACGTGACGCGCGCGCTGCGCAAAGAATCGAATGTGCCGATCATCATGCTGACGGCGCGCGGCGAGGAGACAGATAAACTCGTCGGACTCGAACTTGGCGCAGATGACTATATCGTCAAGCCGTTCAGCCCCAAAGAGTTGGTCGCGCGTGTGCGTGCGGTCTTGCGTCGATTAGAGAGCATGAACGTGCAAGCGGAAATCATTCGTGCGGCGGACTTGCTGCTCGATGTTCCCCGGATGCGAGTAACGGTGGGCGGACGCGATACGGAATTGACGCCGACCGAATTTCAGTTATTGGCAACGCTGGCGCGTGAGCCAGGACGAATCTTTACGCGTGCGCAATTGCTCGATGTGGTGCGTGGTGTTTCGTTCGATTCGTACGAGCGCGCGATTGATGCCCACGTCAAAAATATTCGACGCAAAATCGAGCCGAACGTGCGCGAGCCGCGCTACATTCTTTCCGTTTATGGTGTTGGGTACAAGTTTGCGGATAAATAATTCATAGTGCGCAATTCATTGCGCTCGCCTCGCGCGATGATTCGCGCACTACGAACAACGATTCAATAAATGAACCACGACCATTTTCGACATCGACCACCGATGCGGTGGGGCACTGATCCCGAATCGCGCGCGATTCGCGGACGATTCATGCTGCGCATGGCGCTCTTTTTCGCGCTGACGGTGGGGCTTGCTTGCGCGATCTTTTCTCTGGTCATCACGTTCGCATTAAATTGGATCGGCGAAAATAGCGGGATTCAGCCGACGACGCTTCTCATCGGCGTTTTTATTTTGGCGGGCTTGATGAGTATCACCCGCGTATTTCGCACCATTGCGTTGCCACTGGGCGATCTTGTTGCCGCGTCTTCCCGAATCGCCAATGGCGATTATTCGGCGCGTGTGCGCGAGCGTGGTCCGCGCGAAGTCCGCTCGTTGGCGCGCGCCTTCAATTCGATGACGGAGCGTTTGCAAGCGAGCGATCAAACCCGGCGCGCGATGCTCGCCGATGTGACGCACGAACTGCGGACGCCGCTCACGGTGATTCAAGGCAATCTCGAAGGTCTGATCGACGATGTGTATCCGCGCGATGACGCGCACCTCCAGCCGATTCTCGACGAGACGCGCGTATTGTCGAGATTGATCGACGATTTGCGCACACTCACCCTCGCCGAAAGTGGCGCGTTACAACTTCAAAAAGAGCAGATCGATTTGGGAGTGCTGATCGGCGAGACGATTGCATCATTTCGCGCGCAAGCCGATTCCGCAGGCATTACAATCGATTCGAACCTTGCGCCGAACTTGCCGATGGTGCAAGTCGATCCAGCGCGGATTCGGCAGGTGTTGGAGAATCTCATCTCGAATGCGCTGCGCTATACTTCCACAGGCGGACAAATCAGTGTGCAGTGTACGGTGGATAGTGGACAGTCTCAATCCATTGTCGTCGAAGTGAAGGACACAGGGAGAGGAATTTCCGCGGATGAGTTGCCGCATGTGTTTGAGCGATTCTATAAATCGCGGGATTCGCGCGGAACGGGACTGGGGCTTGCCATCGCCAAGAATCTAGTTGCGGCGCATGGCGGCGAGATTTCGGCGCAGAGCGAAATTGGAAAAGGGACGACGATCCTATTTACGCTGCCTATGGGTTTCGAGGTATAATTAGCGCAACGATAGCACGATCGAGGTGGATCATGTGGCAGCCAAATAGTAATCTCTGGAAATACGAACGCGAACGCGAAGAACAAGAATCGGCGCATGTGCGCAATTTGCTCGTGCATGGAATCGCTGCTGCCAAAGGCAAATCGAAACAAGAAGCGCGAAATTTTCTCGACGCCGTACTTAAAGCACCGGATGCAAACGTCGAACAACGGGCGGACGCATATTGGTGGCTCGCCGAAATCAGTGATGATCCTAAGGAAAAGCGCGAGTGCTATCAACAAATCCTTTGCATCAATCCCGCTGATCCCGGTGCTCGGCGCGCGCTCATGATTCTCGATGGCAAGCTCGACGCGCAAGACATTGTCGATCCAAATAAAACATCATCGCCGGTGCCACCATCGCCGCTGCCGGTGGAAGCGCGGCGTTACGTGTGTTCCAACTGTGGCGGCAAGATGGCGTTCACACCGGATGGCAATGCGCTGATGTGTACCTACTGTGGTCACAAGCAATCGTTGCTTGCCGCGCTCGACAACGGCGCAATACTCGAAGAACAAGATTTGATGACGGCGCTCGTGACGGGCAAAGGTCACAAGTCGCCGGTTGCGACGCAATCGATCAAGTGTCAGGGATGCGGCGCGTTATTCATTTTGCCGCCGCAGCGACTTGCAGAGAATTGTCCGTACTGCGCGTCGGCGTACGTGGTCGAATCGGTCGAGACGCGCGATTTGATTCCACCCGAAGGCGTGATTCCATTTGCGATTTCGCGAGACCAGGCGCATCACGCCGTCTTCGATTGGTACCGTAAGCAAGGCTATCGCGTATTGTCGAACAAGGCATTGCCGAGTGGAGTTTATTTGCCGGTGTGGACGTTCGATTTGACCGGCGAAATCACTTGGACATGCCAGGTCGAAATGGCGGACGATGTTTGGGTTCCCAAATCGGGTGCGTATTTGGTGTACGAAAACGATATGCTCGTCGCTGCTAGTCATACCTTGGGCGCAGCGTTAATGGAAGAGATCAATCAATTCCCGTTGAATCGACTCGCGCTGTACGATCCACGTTACCTTGTCGATTGGGCGTGCGAGACATATCAAATTTCGGTGAGCGATAGTTCGCTAGTCGCGCGTACGCGCGTGCTCGAAAAATCAAGATCGCCGATTCTAGCGGGCATGCTGGAGAGTAATCGCGATTTGCGCTTGAGCACGCTGCACCTCGTCGTCGAATCGTTTAAATTGATTTTGGTCCCGCTGTGGATCGCGCGCTATCAGATGAAGGGAAATTGGTATACGGTTGTTGTGAATGGGCAGACGGGCAAGGTGCGTGGCGAAAAACCGAACGGCGGTATCAAAGGTTGGTTTTCTAGTTTGTTGAACGATTAGCATGTCAGAATCGATTGGACTGTTTGTTTTTATTCCGTTTTGTAAAATCAAATGCACGTATTGCGATTTTAACGTCTATGCCAATCTGGCGCGATTAATGGAGCCGTACGCGGAAGCAGTAGCGCGCGAAATTACAAATCACAAATTACAAATTACAAACGCACACAGCCTCTATTTCGGAGGCGGCACGCCATCGCTCATGCCGATTGCTTCTATCGAAAAAATTCTCCGCGCGTTGCAAAATTCCTTCTCGCTTGTCTCCCATCCCGAAATCACAATCGAAGCTAACCCCGGCAATGTCGATGCCGATCAATTGCGTGCGCTGCGTTCGCTCGGCATCAATCGACTTAGCTTGGGTGTGCAGTCGTTTGACGATGCGATGCTGCGGCGACTGAATCGCGGGCATACGGTTGCCGACGCGCTGCAAACGTTTGATTCTGCTCGCCGCTCCGGGTTCGACAACCTCAGTCTCGATTTCATTTATGGCTTGCCGCTGCAATCGCTCGATGATTGGCGCGCGACGTTGGAACGCGCGCTTGCCTTGTCGCCAGAACATTTGTCGCTGTATGCACTCAAGGTGGAAGAAGGCACGGGGCTGGAGCACCAAATCAAGCGCGGCAAATATCCCAAGCCGGATGACGACCTCGAAGCAGACATGTATGAATTGGCGGAAGAAATGTTAGATGCAGCGGGGTATAGACAATACGAAATATCCAACTGGGCGAGAAAAATCCCAACTTCCAACCTCCAATCTTCAATCTCTAATCTCCAGTCTCGACACAACCTGACTTATTGGCGCAATGAGCCATACTTTGGCTTTGGCGCGGGCGCGCATTCGTGCTTTGGCGGCGAACGGTTCTGGAACGTCTTGTCGCCGCAAGAGTACATTCAACGCGTTGAGCGCGGCGAAAGCGGGGTGGCTGGGCGCGAGCAAATCAATCGTGAATTGGAAATGGCAGAGACGATGCTTTTGGGCTTGCGACTGAATGAGGGGATCGAGTTTGAGAAATTTGCGCAGAGGTATGGCGAAGATGCGCGGGAAAAGTATTCGAGGGAACTGAGAGAAATAAGGGAACTTGGGCTGGTGGAAATTTCAGAGGCGCGCGTGCGTCTCACGCCGCGCGGACGGTTGCTGTCGAATGAGGTGTTCTGGCGATTCTTGCCGTGAAGGTCTAACGGTTTGCGTTACCTACGCTGGGGCGGGGGTGAATTCTATTTGGGAGCAAGAAAACTCGAAGCCAGAGAAACGCTTGCCGTAGGTGCCGCAGAATCCCTAGCGTCCTGTGCACGCTGTGTTAGTCCCAGGTTTTTGAGTCATTGTTCCGGACAATCTCAGATTTCTTAAATCCTGGGCAGGCCTGAGCTACTCTTGTCTGACTATATCGACCGAGATCTCCACCGCCGGAATCGTTCCTCTGTTCTCGAGCCAGTGTGTGGTGTTCCTATCCTCGGGCCAGCCCACTCCCGGCCCATAGTCCGTAGCGACTCCATCTCGATGGTCAGTGATCGTTCCTTGCAGTATGTAGACAATTCCTGGTCTGTCTTTATGGTCGTGAATCGGGCCGAAGACGCCTCCAGGCTCAAAGGTCACCATACGCATCCGAAGTTGGCGCCCTGTCATGCCCTCAATCTCAGGGCCAAGGTCAACCGTTGCAAGTGACTTTACTGTAACACCTTTCGTCTCAGGTGCTATCTGTTCATTGCTCATCGTGCTCTCCTCTCTGTACTTCCAGGGACTAACGGCTTGCGTTAGTGGTTGGCGGGCTGGGAAAATGTTTGAGAACAGGAAAAACCCAAAGCCAGAAAACTGCTTGAAAACGCGCAGACTCCCACCAGTCGGGTGCCCGCTTTGTTCAGCGGCTCTTTGCTTCTCAATTCTTGTCTCCTGACTCAGTGACATTTCTCAGAAGAACGACTGTCATCCCGCCGCTAACCATGGCGATGGATGGGAATATTATTAACTCACCAGTGCTGACTTGCACTCCCGCCAGAATCATGTTTACCGCCATTGCCGATACCGCAAGCGCTAAAGTGGCTCCCTTAATCAAAACAATCGAAGAAAGCAGATAACCCCACGCACTTTTTTTCCAGAGCAAGATTCCTGACAGAAAGGCTATTGGCATAACCAACCCCAAATCCAATGCTTGAATAATTAGGGTTGTGTACGATTCCAACCCAAGTGGAGGTTGATTTGCCAGTAGCGCTGGTACGATGCGTCCCAGCCAGGCTAATAGCAGAAAACTGCCTACAACAAATAAAAATATGGCGATTGTGCGACGAGGCAAACCTGATGAAAAATGCTTTGGCAAAGTTGAAATATCTATTTGCATGAGCGCAAAAATAAAAGCAAATAGACTCAGTGAGAATAAACTCACATATACCAAAAACAAAATGTTGTATGCCGCGCCAAAGGCAAAAGACGCATATGTGTAGAGAAAATACGCTAATGTTCCTGATAGAAGCAACTTGCCCCGTAAACTTCCTTTTCTAAACAAAATCATGGATATAACTAGTAGAGGAATTCCTATCAGTAGAGTAACGACATCTTGGGCTATCGCCTGCGTCGCAATGGAAACCGTTTCATACTGATACAGTCCATGCCCTTGTATCGTTACTGTTTCACCACGCACGGTAAGAAATTCAGATTTTTGTCCTTCGCCTTGCCAAAAGACTCCTAATCCAGCAACGATTATTGCCAATGTTGCAATCAAGATGGACAAAACAATAGAAATACTGGATGTTTTTTTCATAGGATAATTCCTTTACCAATTATCGTTTCAAACGCCAACATATGCTCTGCCGCCGAACGGTTTGCGTTACCTGCGTGTGGGCGGGCGTGGACTCTGTTTGGGAGCAGTATAAGCCTAAAGCCGGAAAAAGGCTTGTAAACCGCGCAGAATCCCACACGTCAGCTGCACGCTTTGTTAGCCCGCTCTACGTTTTACAGACCCACTTCTGCTGCTGTCAGAAGCGGCATGTCGAATTTTAGTTCCTCCGCAGTTTTGAGCATGGCTTCACGAAGCTCTTTCTCATTCGTCGTCTGATTGAGGCGAGCCAGGACGCGCTTCAGGCCGGGATCGGAGGCGGAATACAATTGTATTGCGAGGGCGAAAAGCCAGGGCGGTAGTTTATAGAGAGCCGCTTCCGATGATGCTTTGTATGGGTCAACACCGCGCCGTCGACAAAGTTCAAAGATTTCTCTGGTGACATTGTATGCATGGACCAGTGCCGTCGGATCGCCCAGGAAGAGGTTGGCATCTCCAGATTGGGTTAGACCCGCTGCAAATCCAATGGCGATGGCATGGGAGGTCCAAAGCATGTGGAGGATATTCTCCGGAATATCTGCGTGAAAATCAGCCTGGGCAAAGAATGATTCCACGCGCTGCAACTTCTCTGTATGCCCGCCGTCTGCTTCCCCCAAAAACACAACGGAGTCCATAGCCACTGAATAATGCATACCGTCCTGCTGGGTGCCGCCGCCTCGTGGAAATCCCAGCAGATAGCGTTCCTTGGGTAGGTGTTTTTTAATGGGATTCACGCCGAACCAGTTTGCCCCGAAGATCAGGAAAAGGGCATCCCCTGAGAGGGGGACGAGCTGATCGAGAACGGCATCAATTTTATTGAAATTGACAGACACGATGATGAGATCATAGGGATCAGAGGCTGAGATCGTTTCGACACATTTCAACTCGTATTTCACGACATTTTTCTTCTTGTGACCCTTTCTCCCCTCCAGTAGGTCCAATGTAACGCCATCCTTGTACCTGTCTTTGTTACCAGGTCTGACCAGATGCGTAACATTAATGCCAGCATTTGATAGAGCCCATCCCCAGGTTGTGCCGATGATACCTGTGCCAACAACAAGTGTTTTCATTTCTATCCCTCAATCGGTTAATTTCTTGATGCTCGCTGAGAATCTGATAAGCGGGCTAACGGCTTGCGTTACCTGCGTGTGGGCGGGCGTGGATTCTGTTTGGGAGCAGAAAAAACCCAAAGCCAGAAAAATGCTCGAAAAACGCGCAGCATCCCACTTGTCGGCTGCACGCTGTGTTGGGCGGCTTTGTGAATTGAAGCAAGATTTCTCTTTACCAGTCTGAGGTTCTTACTCCAATGTGCTTTCCAGTTTCGGGTGCTGAGTCGTATTTGTCTTCAAATTTCAATATTACCTGACTTGGACTACGCCAATCTAACATCTAGGTTGATGCTTGGGCAAGCGCCACTACTCCAAACACAGACAGGGTAGGTTCGGCCTCTACAGCCCGAAATATCAAGACGCCGCGAGGTGTTTCACCAGATTGTCGCATCACATCCAGCGCTTCACGACTCTCCCACACTGTAACGATCTGCCATAACGATGACTCTTTCGAACTACGAAGTAGAAATGTTTGCGTAATCCCAGGATCTAAGTGTTCAATCGCCTGCTTGTAACTTGCCTCCAGTATGGTTGCTTTTTCGGATGCTACTTGAGCTTCTAGAACCGTTATGACCATGGATTTTTTCTCCTTATCGAAAGTTATAAAAGACAATACATTGACTGTATCAAGCCTATTGCACTTTTGACCACGCGAGCCGCCCCGTTCATCGGACGCTTCGCGCCCGATGAACGGTTGGCGTTAGCCGCTTGGGGTGGGAGCGTGGACTCACCACTGAAACGGGAAACGCTCCAAGCCACACAAAAAGCCAAAATAACGCGGTGCGTACCCCAAGTCGGCTGCACGCTGTGTTGGGCAGCCTTTTGCCTTACAGAACGCTGGCTGTTGGAAATGAAACAATCGGAAGACCGAAAAGCCTTTACTCTCGTTTGAAATCAAGAGCATTTTTGAATCCTTCCAGGTTGCCCATCAAAAATAATTCTACTTGATGAGGCTGGGAATTCTTTATACTACCAGCACTCAATGCCATATTATATAAATCGATCACTGCTTGAATAAATACTTTGGCATCCGATATAAAAGTTTGATCGGCATCTTTCCATACAATTGCGATTTGTCTGGTGAGTGACAGTTTGAAATCATCTAAACATTCATCCCATGCATCCCAATTTTCCCCAAAGTAATCTGGAAAATCAAATACCTTTCTTACCTGCCGAAAGAAACTTTTGCTGTCGCTGATTTCAGCACCCTCAATGACAAACACTGAGAAACCATGTTCTGAAAGGGTATTGACCAAAGGATTTGATGGCGACTTTACTATGTGTAACCATTGACCTTTATTCAACCCTGGAACAACTTCTGTCACATCAATCCAATTTGTCATAAGCATATTTTACCGAACTCAACATGAATCTGCATTTGGCTGCCCAACGGGGCGGCGCTTCACCCACACGAGGCGGAAGCGCGAAGCGCGAACGCCGAAGTGCTGGGTGCAAGCGCGTGTTCGACGGCGCAAAGCGCCGAGAACATGCGCTGATAAGCGCCGCCCCGTTCATCGGGCGCGAAGCGTCCGATGAACGGTTTGCGTTAGCCGAGTGTGGGTGGGATGGGATTCTACTCGGGAGCAGAAAAATATCGAAGCGGGAAAACTACTCAAAAACCGCGCAGACTCCCACACGTCGGCTGCACGCTTTGTTGGCTGGCTTTTGTTGCGCCAGACTCTTTGCCTAAAAAAAGAACTACCGCAAACACGTCGAAATTATTTCACGAACCTTTGATATTTACAAGAGCGGAACTTTTACAGTCCGACTCTTTTCTCCAACGGTTGCCAGTTATTTAGAAATTGACTCAAATCTCGAACAGGGTTTTTGAAAACATCGGTTGCAATTGCTTCTTGCTCTGCTTTTCCTAAACCACGTGTTTCCCAACACTGACCATTTTTTGTAACCCAAACATAACTTTGGATTATGCCTGATGTGTGACTTAACTTTTTATACCGTTCAAGTAATTGTTTTGGCTCAATTACCACAAAATCGAAATCACGATGGCTGAAACGATATAAAACCAAAATCCATAAATCTGCTTGCGATTTTTCAATTTTGTCGTACTTGAAAGTCCACCAACCACCCGCCTTGATTTTTGAATTGATGCTCGATGCTGTATTTTTCCCGCCGCCCTTATTGCCTAAAAAGTCTTTTGAAAACTTTACTTGCAGGGATACCGCACGAATTGAATTTTGCGAATGCGAACTCGATTTTGGATTAGTGACAAGTAAATCAACACCTGTGTCACTTGTAGGCAACCAAATTTTCAAGTCCTTGAAGTTTTCTTCAAGGTGCGAGGCTACAAGATATTCGCCCGCATGTATCGTAAAAATCGGTTTCATTGATTTACCTTTTTGTTTTGATTGCCGCTCTTAAGCCAGCCAACGGAGCGGCGGATTAGCCGCGAGGGCGAGCCGCGCAGCGAGCGAGACCGAGTCGGCTGCATCCGCATGTTCGACGGCGCGCAGCGCCGAGAACTGCGGATGGGAATCCGCCGCTCCG
>JACRMI010000086.1 GCA_016215025.1 Chloroflexota bacterium | reverse complement strand
GAAATCGCAGAGCCGGTTCGCCCGTTACGTTCTGAGTTTCGTCGCTCGCATCGACGCCGCAAAGTGTGTACGATGTCTCTGGACTCCGCGAAGTTAACGAAATCAAAAAATTGAGTACGATGTCATTGGACATGACAACTAGTCGCTGCTGAATTTGGACGCATAGTGTCGATTGTCATTGTGCCTCCTTCGCGAAATGCTATTTCCCACTGAGCAAAAGAACCATGGAAAAAAATGATAAGAATCTACGTCTTTTCCGCGAAGCGTGTCTGTGGGATTACAAACCGATCGCAACTCATCAAAAGGTAATTTGGCGAAGTTATTTGCCGAGTACTACTCTATTATAAGTCAAAAAAATTCTTGGACTAGTTTGCCTAGCTCGGTAAATGAGACGACCCCGGCAAGATCAACTATCATGCCGGGGTTCTTTTTCCGAATACGCCAAATTGCCTAGAGCGAGTAAGCCAATCGACCGTGGTATCCAACATCGATTGGGCGTAAAATTGAGTCAGGGTTACTCGATTTTATGCGAGGTGAGACGATGAGCTGAGACCAGACTGATATTCCTGCACTGCGCTTTCGCTTTCTGACACCGCTCTACGATCCGCTTTTACATTTTCATGCCGGACATTTGCTTGCAAGACTGGGCGCAGTGGCGGCAGATATCGGCGCACTCTTTCATCGTGGCATTACCGCTGAACTGCTCGCAGCTATCGGCGCAACGTTCACACGCCGTCGCGCAGACGCCGCACATTTGCGGATGCAAGTTCGAGTTGCGCAACATCAAGTTCGCACTCGTCGTGCACGTGTCCGCGCAGTCCATCAACGATTTGAGATGAGTCGCTTGAACGTGATTGCCGCCCATGCTAATACAATAGTCAAGAGTCTCCACACAGATGTTGTGACACTCGGTACAGTTTTCGATACATTGCTGCATCGTTTCTTCCATCGTAAGCGTCATCGTTTGTGACATATCAATCCTCCATTAATTCTAGATTCGTTTGGCTGCACAAGGCAGTCCATAATTTATAACGAATGAATTTGGTTTGGCATGACGACGCACCGTGGATGATTTTATCGCCTTATGCTGCTAAGATCTCATTCAATGGAGGTACACCTATGAAGCAAACCACCTTCGATATCACCAATTGGAAATCTGTTCTCGACGCACAATGCATCGAACACTGCTTGATGCAAATGCGCGGCGTGCATCATGCGGCGGCTAACTTTATGAGTGGCACGGTCACTGTGCACTTTGACCCAGCGCAAACTTCGGTCGGTGAGATGAAAACGATGCTGGAAGAACGCGGCTTTGAATGTATGCAATCGATGCCGCGCCATGTGGTTCAAGCCGCTGAGCCGATGCCGCGCGCCGCCCACATGGAACACGGAATGCACACGGGACACGCGATGCCTGCCACACCAACACAGCCGATGGCGCAGGGCGAACATGCGGCACACGATAGGGCGATGCCTGCGAAGAAAGAAAGGCAGGTGGCGCATGAGATGCACGGTGAAATGGCGGGGATGGCGCATGAAATGGGACACGGCGCGGGCATGTCGATGGACGCGATGGTACAGGATATGCGTAATCGTTTTCTTGTCGCGCTCGTGTTTGCGATTCCAATTTTTCTCTATTCGCCGCTCTTCACCGATTTTTTCAAAATCGTGTTGCCGGTGCCCTTCGGCTTGAGCAATAAACTATTTTCGTTTCTCCTCGCGACGCCGCCGATCCTCTACAGCGGATGGGTTTTCTACGTCGGCGCATGGCGCGCGCTGAAAAATGGCACCTTGAATATGGCGGTCTTGGTCGCGCTTTCAGTGCTGGCAGGCTATTTCTTTAGCGTCGCTGCGACGTTTTTGTTTGAAAGCGAAGTCTTTTACGAAGCGTCTGCACTTTTGCTGGTTTTTGTATTGCTCGGTCACTGGCTGGAAATGCGCGCGCGGTCGGGCGCATCGCAGGCGATTCAAGCGTTGGTCAACCTTGCGCCGCCGCAAGCGACCGTGATTCGCAACGGTCAAGAAATCGAAATTGCTACAGCTGACGTACTCCCAAACGACATAGTGCTCATTCGACCTGGGAACAAAATTCCCGTCGACGGTACGGTGATCGAAGGCGAATCGTCCGTCGACGAATCGATGATTACGGGCGAGTCGTTGCCCGTCTCGAAAAAAATTGGCGATGCGGTGATCGGCGCGACCATCAATAAAACAGGGACGTTCAAATTCAAAGCAACCAAAGTCGGAGCCGATACCGCGCTTGCGCAAATCGTCCAACTAGTGCAGACGGCGCAAAATTCCAAAGCGCCTGCGCAACGTCTGGCGGATCGCGCGGCGCAATGGCTGGTGGCGGCGGCGATTGGATTCGGCACGCTGACATTTATCGGGTGGCTGTTCTTTGGCGCGCGCTATGTGCCGATGGGCATGACGCCGTTTGTGTTTGCGTTGACACTCGCGATCACCGTCGTCGTCATCGCGTGTCCCGATGCGTTAGGTTTAGCGACGCCGACCGCGGTCATGGTTGGCACCGGACTCGGCGCGCAGAATGGGATCTTGTTCAAGAATGCTACCGCGCTGGAGCAAGCTTCCAAGGTCGATGCGATTATTTTCGACAAGACCGGAACGTTGACCAAGGGCGAACCGTCCGTGACGGACATAGTGACCAGTGAACAGTGGACAGTGAACAGTAACGAATTGCTCTCTCTGGTTGCCTCAGTCGAACAGAAATCTGAACATCCGTTGGCGCAAGCCATTGTCCACAAAGCCAAGTCGATGAACGTCGCAATGGTCACACCTAAGAATTTCGATTCCATCCCAGGTCATGGCGTGCAGGCAAGAGTCGATGGTAAGAATGTTTTGGTCGGCAATCGCAAATTGATGAGCGATCATCAAATCGCGTTCGATGGCTTGAGCCAATCTGCCGAATCGTTGGAAGGCGCGGGACGCACGGTGATTTACGCCGCGATGGATGGAAAGCTGGCGGGCTTGATCGCCATTGCGGATGCGCCGCGCGAAACATCGCAAGCTGCCATCGCCGAACTAAAAGCGATGGGCGTTCAAGTCGCCATGCTCACCGGCGATAATCGCGGGACGGCGGAACGCATCGCAAAAGAGTTGGGCATCGACACGGTGTTCGCTCAAGTGTTGCCCGGACAAAAATCGGACAAGGTGAAGGAACTGCAAGCCCAGGGTAAGCGCGTCGCCATGGTCGGCGATGGCGTGAACGATGCGCCCGCGCTTGCGCAAGCCGATGTCGGCATCGCGATTGGCGCAGGCACGGATGTCGCGCTGGAAGCCGCCGATGTCGTGTTGATGAAAAGCGATCCGAGGGATGTGGTGAAAGCGATTCGCCTGTCGAAAGCGACGGTCGGCAAGATGAAGCAGAATTTGTGGTGGGCGGCGGGCTATAACACGATTGCGTTCCCAATTGCCGCGGGCGTTTTCTATCCGGCGTTTGGCTTGATGCTACGCCCAGAGATCGGCGCAATTGCGATGAGCGGGAGTTCGCTTATCGTCGCGGTGAATGCGTTGCTGCTGAAATACACCAAGCTCGATTAACGAATTCTTAATCACCGCCAAATGGCGTACTCGAAATGCGCCAAACGGCGGTAGCCAAGCGCGAGTTTGTTTTCTATACTTTGCCCGCTCGTTTAATCGCCATCACCTGAAGGAGGGGCAATGCGAATATTTGTGATCATGCTCGTTGCTGGACTGACCCTGGGACTCGTCGCGTGTTCTGGGGGCGCACCGTCGTCAAAGAGTGCGCAGCAGTTTACCATTCAAGTTAACGAGTTTAGTTTTCAGCCAGCGACGATTGAGGTTTCCGTGGGACAACCGGTCAAGCTCACGTTGCAAAACAAGGGATCGGTTGAGCATGATTGGTCGATCCAAAAAATCCCAGTGATCGATGTAAAGGAAATAGGGCAGTCGGAGCATAACATGGGCGGCAGCTCTACCAAGCCCGACTTGCACATGTCGGCGAAAAATGGCAAATCGGCGGAACTTGAATTTATGCCGACTCGCGCAGGGACCTATCAAATCCTCTGCACGGTTGCGGGACACAAAGAAGCCGGCATGGTCGGCACGTTGATTGTCAAGTAACGAATCGAACCCTGTTTGCCAAAAACCCGTTTTCTCGAATTCATTCAAACCCAAGTTGAAATCACATCGAGAAAACGGGTTTTTATCGTTTACATTCGCATTGCCATGGGTAGGACGAAGAGATAAACGTTGATCGCAAACAGAATTGCGATGAGCGTGGCATAGGAGGCGAATGTGCCCCAGCTTTTATTCTTGCCGTACTGAGATTTGCTAATCGCATAAACGGCGTAGAGCGAAGCGATTGCTCCCAAAACGATCAGCGCATATTGCAGGATTTGGATCGTCGGAATCGGAACGAGGGCAGGCGATGATGCATCGACGGTTTGACCGAACAACTGCATAGCCGTAAACGCTACGGCTTTGCCTTCCGCCAGCAAGTGATAGAGATTATGCGCAATGTGCCCGGCAATGTCGAGCGGGATAATGGCATAGCCAAACCGGGTAAAGTTGAGAGACACGGACTCGCCATTGAACTTGCGCGCGATGAGGGCTGCCAAACCGAACAAGGTCACAGGAAACGCCATCGCGATCAAGAAGGTCACGGTAAAGTTTACGGCGTAACTGTCAGTGCCAGTCAAGCGTTGCAATTGTTGCAAGATGCCTTGCCATACTTCAAGCATCGTTATATTTTGGACAAACACAATGCCCATGATGACGATTGCCAGAAACGCTTCTTCGAATTTGGGTTTGCGAATTCCCCATAGTTCTTTAGTCGGCGGGCGAACCGTAATTTGGATGGAACCGTTGGGGCAGGTCTTGACACAATTGGCGCACAGGTTGCACCCGGCATTGCTTTCCATCTGACGTGGAAATTCAAACATCGGACAGCCCGCTGTTTTTTCGTTCCCGTTGTAGCACGCCGCGCGCGATTTACAGGTGGCGCAAATTTCTGGCGTTGCGCGCAGTGCGACCATGCCGGCGCGTGCATAATTGCCGGCGAGTCCGCCCAAGAAACAGAGATAGCGGCAAAAAGCGCGGCGCTGCCAAAACGCACCAGAGATCACCACTCCCGTGGTCAGCAGCAAGAGCAGAACGCCCGAACCCCAAGGATTTTCCACAATCCCCCACACGTGATCTGCCCAAGTGATGAGAATGAACAGCGCGTCGATGATCCAGATGCCATACTTTTTCAAGAATGCCGGGACAGGGCGATTGTTGCCGACGTACTTTTGCACGAGATCATTCAGAGTTCCGAATGGGCAGATTGCGCACCAAAAGCGTCCCAACACGACGAAGATGATGGGAATCAGGGGCCACCACAAGACCCAGGTCAGCGCTGTGCCTAGGTTGTTATGCGCCGAAGCTGGACCCAGGACGAGTTGAAACAAGATGACGACGAAGACGCCTGCTGTAATTGCCTGAAAGATCGCCGGATATAAACCGCTCTCTAGCATAGTGCGTACTGAGCGATGTCGTAACAAGTTATTGCTCATTCTGCCGCTGCTCCTGAACTAATTTTCTCGACTTGTCTTTTCTTTTGCGTTCGCACTTTGACGATGGCTGCCAAGCCGATGACGATGCCATTGATCAACCCAAATCCACCTAGAACCAATCCCTTCTCTGAGGAAGATGTCGTTGCTACTTCTTCATCATGTCCGTGAGAATCCGAGTGTCCACTGGCGGTCTGCGCTGTTGTGACCGGAGAGGTGGAATGACCTTGCATGTTGGACGGTGAAGCGACATGACCCGTTTGGTGTGCCTGCGGCAAAAAGTCGCCATAGTACGCGTGCGTCATGTCATGCGACGCATCCGAAATGGGTTTGAGTGCTTGCTGCGTCAGCGCCACGTTTTGTTGTTTCAACGCGAGGGTTACATCAGGGAGCGCGCGTTCGATTTTTTGGACGGCATTCACCATCGGCTGAGACCATTTGGCGTGTGCCAACACAATTTCGATGCGTTCTAATTTTTCTTGCGCGATGTTGAGACTGCTCGCATCGCCTTTTTCCCACGAGGTAACGCGCGACCTCAAATCGGCGAGGTTTGCCGTCAAATCTAGGTATCCGGCTTGAATGCATGCTGGATCATTCGAGCCGGCGGTTACGTTCATCCAAGCGTAAAAATCATGAGTTAGGTCATGCGAAGCATCGCTCAGGGGTTTGAGCGCGCCGGTCGCCGCGGCAACGTCTTTGCGATTCAATGCGGCTGAAATAGCGGGGAGACTTGCGCCAATTGCATTGAGTGGCTTGACTAGGACGTCTGTTGACAGTGCGTGTTGAACGAGCGCTTGAATTCGGTCCATTTTTTCGACCGCGATATTGAGACTGGCCTCATCGCCTTTTTCCCACGCGGCAATCCGCGTTCTGAGATCGGCGATATTCGTATTGAGATCAAGGTAAATCGCGTGCGGAGCCATTGTAGAAAAACGCTGTCCCTTGAGGGCGGGCAGCCAATCGCCGTAGAAAGCGTGCGTTACATCGTGCGATCCATCGCCCAGCATTTTTGCGGCTGTTGTGGCTTGAGCTTGATCCTTATTGTTCAAGGATTGTTTCATCGTCGGGAGTGCTGTATCGACTTGAGTTGTTGCGCTGCGCATGATGGGGGACCATGTCGTCGCTGCGAGAACGACTTGAATCCTTTCCAGTTTTTCTTTCGCGATATTGAGACTGGCCTCATCGCCGGTTTTCCATTGTTCCACACGCGTGCGCAGATCGGCGATGTTGCCGACCAAATCGAGATACGAAGCATGGACCACTTCCATCGAGTCGCCGCTGGTGGCTGCATTCGTCGAACCATGATTCGAACTGGTCGAACTGGACGATGCGTTGGTCTGACTACACGCGGTAGCCAGAATCGCCAAGAGTAAAATGGCTACGAACATGCTGCCACGCCGAACACGTCTGTCGAAAAAAAACATACGGAACTCCTTTTAAGATTTCGTTTTGACGCATTGGGCAAAGAATAGCAGACATAAAAGATTCATATAACCGCCATTTGGCGCATAAAGCACCACGCCATTTGGCGTGGTCAAGAATGCGCGCAAAGGGATAGCTCGTTGGAAACGATTGACCTATGATTTTTCCGGAATCAAAATTTTCTTCGCCGCGTTCGTTGGCGTTCAATGCAATGGCGACAGAAAAGACGAAGAGAAAAGGAGTTAAAATGAAAAACATAACGATAGTGGTTGGCATCGTTCTTATCGGTGTGCTCGCAGTTTTACTGGTGAGCGGGATAGGCATGATGAATGGATAGGGTAGCATGATGGGCAGTTACGGTATGATGAGTGGTTACGGGAACCACTTCGATTGGAATACGTATCATGATACAAGTGAATACTCAGCGACGGCAATCACGCGGACGCGCTGCAATCGCATCGCGCCGGTTTATGATTGGATCGAAGCGATTTCGGAATCGAGCTTTAAACCCTGGCGCGAAAAGCTTTGGAGTTGGGCGTAAGGTCGTAATGCCGCGCAAGTAACTCACCCATCCCAAAATTGACGCGTCGCCGCTAAATTGTGCTATTGCAAAAACGGGGGAATGTGGTTATAATTTTGGTGGTAGTGAACTCCCCGTAATCGTCCACGAGTTCGAAAGGGTAACCCCGTGCGCAACGACTTACTCAACGATGAGAGCCATGTCGCTTTCGTCATCCCCGTCATGCGCGATAACTAGTGCGACAACTTGGGAGCAGGACAAGGATGGATGGACATACCAGGCAATCCTGCAAACCCAGGATCGTAAGATCAAGTTGCGGCACGGCAAGGACGATAATGCTTTTTGTCAGCTAACATTGAAGTTAACGTCGCGCGAAAGTGGAATTGCTTAACTGGCGCGTTGACAGGAGCAAAGGGTTAACCGGTGGTTTTCAGCCGACGACACCGCTCACATCGGACTGCACTGATTCTGACCTAATTCTTCGTTTCACACTCTACTCACAAACTGATGCCACGACCGAACTGATTGGGGTACTTCCGAGGATTGGGTTAATCTCGGGAGCGTAACTGCCCTCGGGATTTTTTGTCGTACACTAGGAGGTATCAATTGAGTGAGTTGATTAACAAGCTAGACTCGCATGCTCAACGCTTCAAGGCGCTCGAATGGAGCGGAACCTTCCGCGACTATCTCGACATCGTGCGTGCCGAACCCCGTGTTGCCCAGCTAGCGCACGCGCGCATTTACGAGATGGTGCGTTCGATGGGCGTTGACACCGACGACGTCAGTGGAGCTGAAAAGTATCTTTTTTTCCAAAAAGATTTGTTCGGGGTAGATGTTGCTCTGGCGCAAATCATGGAATATTTTAAAGCCGCATCCCTGGGTTCGGATGTGGGACGCCGTATTTTGATGATTTATGGTCCGCCTTCCTCTGGCAAGAGTCAGTTGGTGATCTTGCTCAAGCATGGACTGGAAGAGTACTCGCGCACACCCGAAGGCGCGGTCTATGCCATTGCGGACTGCCCCATGCACGAAGAACCACTTCATCTCGTGCCGCATTCGATTCGCCCCGATTTCCTCAAAGAATACAAAATCCCCATTGAAGGGGAACTCTGCCCACGCTGCACGATGAACTTGATCAATAAATATCATAACGATATTTACGCCGTGCCGGTCAAGCGCATTCTTTTCTCCGAACGCGAGCGGATGGGTATCGGGACGTTCGTTCCCAGCGACCCCAAGTCCCAGGACATTACGGAACTTGTCGGCTCGATCGATCTATCGACGGTGGGCGAGTATGGCACCGAATCGGACCCGCGGGCGTATCGGTTCGATGGCGAGCTGAACGTCGCGAATCGCGGCTTGATGGAATTTATCGAAATGCTCAAAGCCGACGAGCGATTCTTGTATGTGCTCTTGACGCTGTCCCAGGAAAAAAATATCAAGACGGGACGCTTTCCGCTCATCTACGCCGACGAAGTCGTCGTGGCGCACACGAACGAAACCGAATTCAAAGCGTTCATGGCGGACAAGAAATCAGAAGCGCTGCAAGACCGCATGATCGTCGTGCGCATGCCGTATAATTTGCGTGTGTCGGCGGAGCAAAAAATCTACGACAAGTTGTTGCGCCAATCGAAATTTGGCGACATTCACATCGCGCCGCACACGCTGGAACTTGCATCGATGTTTGCCGTGCTGACCCGGCTGGAAGAACCTAAGATCAAAGGACTGACGCTCATCAAGAAGATGAAGCTCTATGATGGCGCAGAAGATGTCGAAGGGTTTCGCCAAAAAGATGTCAAACAAATCAGAGAAGAAACCGAACGCGAAGGCATGGACGGCATTTCGCCGCGCTTTATCATCAATCGCATCAGCGCCGCATTCACCAAACCCAGCGTGAAATGTGTGAATCCCATCGACGCGTTGCGTTCGATCAAAGACGGCATCGAGTCGCACAGCAATTTGACCAAGGAACAACGCGAACGCTACATCAATCTGATCGCCGATGCGCGCAAAGAGTACGACGAGATCGCGCGCACCGACGTGCAAAAGGCATTCTTCGTCTCGTTCGAAAGAGAAGCGCAGACTCTGCTCGACAATTACCTCGACAATGTCGAAGCGTATCTCGACGATCGCAAAGTGGTGGACGGCATCACCGGCGAAGAGTTGCCGCCCAACGAAAAATTGATGCGCTCGATTGAAGACAAGGTCAAGGTTTCCGAAAGTGGCAAAGACGCGTTTCGTAACGAAATTTTCCGCAAGGTGGCAATGGCCCAACGACGCGGTGACCCCTTCGATTATCGCACGCATGACAAGCTGCGCGAAGCCATCGAAAGGCAATTATTCGATGAGCGACGCGATACGATCAAACTTACAGTTTCCAGTCGCAATCCCGACGTGGAACAACTGCGCAAGATCAACGAAGTGGTCAACACGCTGGTCGAACGCGAAGGTTATTGCGCGGAGTGTTCCAACGAATTACTAAAATATGTCTCGTCGTTGTTGGCGAGGGAAAAATAGTCGAATAGTCGAATAGTCTGCTAGTCTAGTCTTCTAGTCCTTTTGACGATCTGACTAATTGACTATGCGACTATGCGACTATACGACTACAAGACGAAGGACTAATTATGGCAGTTGTAGTTTCGCCGATGGCAGTCCCCTGGGATTTGCGGCGACGCGGCTTGAAGGATTCAATTCGCCATGATAAACGCGTGCGCCAAGCCATCAAAGAAAATCTCAAAGAGTTGATCGCCGAGGAAACCATTATTACGTCCGATGGACACAAGATGGTCAAGATTCCGGTGCGCTATCTCGACCAATATCGCTTTATCTTTGACCGCGCGACCAACGGTAGTGGAGCCGGGCAAGGTCCCGGCGATGTGGGCGACGTGATCGCGAGCGATGACGAAGGCACAATGCCCGGGCAAGCCGGCAATCAACCGGGGCAAGCAATCTACGAAGCAGAGATTTCGCTCGACGAGTTGATTCAGATGATGCTGGAAGACATGGCATTGCCGTGGTTGGAGCAAAAAGAAAAAAATCAGATTCAAACTCAAGTGTGGCGTTACGAAGATATTCGCAAGAAAGGTTCATTGGCGAATTTGGATCGCCGCCGCACGCTCAAACAGAATCTCCGCCGCCAAGCGGGCCACGGCCGCAAAAAGCTAGGCAAATTCGTCGACGATGATCTGCGCTTTCGCGTGCCCGAGACGCACAACGAGTTTCATTCCAATTGCGCCGTCTATCTGCTGATGGATCGCAGCGGATCGATGACGACCGAAAAGAAATATCTCACCAAGAGTTTCTTTTTTTGGATGGTGCGCTTTTTGGAACTAAAATATCGAACGGTCGAGACGATTTTTATCGCACACGATACGGAAGCGGCAGTCGTTCCCGAAAAAGACTTTTTCACGATTTCGAACAGCGGCGGCACGATTTGCAGCAGCGCATACGCACTCACGCTCGATCACATCACCAAACATCATTCGCCGACGCGTTGGAACAACTATGTCTTTCACTTTTCCGATGGCGATAATTTCTCCGATGACAACGCCCGCTGTGTGAGTCTGGTCAAAGACTTGCTCCAGGTCAGCACGATGGTCGGTTATGGCGAAGTCAACTATGAAGAATTTTTCACTACGCCAACCGGTGGACGACGCGCCATCATGCCACAGTGGAGCACGTTGCTCCATGAATTTAATGTGCTCGACGATCCGCATTTCGTCGCGGTGACCATCTCGAAACGCGAGCAAGTCTACGAAGCGCTGCGCGAATTTCTCAAGGTGAGGGAAAACTAGACATGTTCGAATCACGTCTAGTCGAAATTGAGAATTTGGCGCTGGAACTGGGACTCAAGCCGTATCCCACGTACTTTGAAGTGATTCCCCTCGACATCATGCACGAAATCGCCGCGTACGGTTTGCCGACGCGGGCGCAGCATTGGAGCTATGGCAAGGTTTACAATCATCACAAGATTCATGGCGAAATGGGCTTGTCGAAAATTTACGAAATCGTGCTGAACAACGATCCGTGTTATGCATTCTTGCTCGACTCGAACGAAGAGATCGAAAATCTGCTCGTCGCGGCGCATGTCTTTGCTCACAGCGATTTCTTCCGGAACAACGTCTGGTTCGAAAACTCGAATCGCAACATGGTCAATGAAGCCGTGGAACATGCCAAGCGCATTGATGAGTACATCGACAAGTATGGCCTGGATCGCATTGAGCATGTGATGGATGTGGGCTTTGCGCTCGACCGTCACATCGATTCGCACAAAGGACTGAATCGACGGCGTTATCCGGAGCGGCAGGTGGTCGAAAAAGAAATGCAAGCCGTGCCGTACGCCGATCTGTTTGGCGAAAAACAATTCGTCATGGCGACGCACATCATCGGCGAAAAAATTCCGCCGCATCCGGAGAAAGATTTGCTGTGGTTCCTTGCGAACTATGCGCCCACCGAGTCATGGGAAAAAGACATTTTGGAAATCATCCGCGAAGAATCGTACTATTTCTTTCCCCAGTTCGAGACGAAAATCTTGAATGAGGGTTGGGCATCCTTCTGGCACGCCGAGGTCATGAATCGCTACTCGAATCTTACGCCATCCGAGACCATCGAGTTCGCGCGCTTGCATTCGAGTGTGGTGCAGCCCGGCGGTTCACTGCAAATCAATCCGTACTACCTGGGCTATAAAATCCTCGTCGATATCAAAGAGCGTTGGGATGCGATGTATGCTAGTGGGGAATCGAAGGAGGATGGTTACGCCAAGTTGTTCGAGGTGCGCGCGACGGAAAACGATATTTCGTTCTTATCGAATTATCTGACTCCCGAACTCGCAGTCAAGTTGAATCTGTTCAGCTACGGTTATCAGAACGAAGACCGCGTGGACGATCATGACATTGTGATCAAGAGTCGCGCCTACGACGATGTGTTGCGCGCGTTGCTTGCGCCGCATTACAATTACGGCGCACCCAAGATCGTGATAACCGAAGTGCGCAAAGGCGAATTGTGGCTGCAACACGAAAAAGGTTCGCTAGGTGATCTCGATCAACGTTACGCGGAAAAAACGATGGCGTATGTCTACGAGTTGTGGAAGAATCCACTCGTGCTAGAAACCATGCGAGAGGATTCGCCGACTCGATACAAGTACAACGAAAGTGGTTTTCACGTCGTCGCGTGACAGTGTCATTCTGAGCGGAGCGGTTTTTGCGAAGCGAAGAATCGTGCATCGCAGAGCGAGACCCTTCGCTTCGCTCAGGGTGACAAGTGACTCTGTGCAGCATCAGTTAGAAACGAATCGGCAAGGTTGATTTCAACCTTGCCGATTTTTATCCTGCTTTCGCTTGATTCATCCACGTCAGCACGGCTTCCACTGCGCCGCCGCCGATTGCGAGCGACTTGTCGCTGATCGTAAAACAATTCTCGCGCTGAATGCGCGCATCGATGTCGCCAATTTTCATCCCAGCTTTCACTTGGATTCCGTCATGCATCAGTCCGCGTAAAATTCCATCAAACGGCGCGCGAACCTCACATTCTCCAACATCCGCGATCACCTTATCTCGCGCCACCCAATCTCCAATCTCCATTCTCTTTTTCACCACCCCATCGCACGGCGCGCGCAACACCCGCTCGGAACTCTTGCCGCCGATTTCGCCGGGCGTGCCGCTATTTGGTTCGGCAGGGCGATCCCACCACACGCGCCCCAGGTTATGCCCGCGCTGTGTTTCGATTACCGCATGACAATCGACGCGCGAAGCGGGCGTAAAGCCGGGACCAAGCGCAAGCACAAACGGTGCGTCGGTGATGCGCGTGCCGGTGTTCCGCTTGGCCATGATCGCATCAATCAATACCGACGGTTTGAAAAATTCGCGCGCATGTGTTTCGGGATCGACGAGCACCGGAATAATTTTGTCGTCCAGAAATTTTTTTGCTTCGTCGAATGATTCGGCGCGCCGGGCAGTCACACCTTCGACGGTGATTGTGCCATCGTACACGGCACTGGCGAATGCGACGGTGCGCCGGACGACGAGCGGCTGCGCGAGTTCCGTGATGATGACGGGAAACCCAGCACGATGCAAGCGATAAGCCACGCCCGTGCCGAGGTCGCCCGCGCCTTTGAGGAGAACCAACGAATCGTGGAAAATGGATTTCATCGTGGCACGAATCCAAGAATCGTCTGCGGGAAGGAATCGGTCGCAATCATAAATCCGCGATTGTCGAGTCGCGCGAGGGCTTCCCAGTTGCGCGCGTTGTTATCGGGTAAACGAAATTGAATCGGCGGTGTGTCCGCCAGCGTGAGCGCTGCGTCGCTTATTTGAAATTCAACAAGGCGTTCAACCTGTGGAAATTGCGCGTGCGTTTTGCCTTTGCCGTATCGCAGCGTGAGCGGGTCCATGATCGGCTTGAGCTTGGAATCGCCAGGGTAAAAATAATTGATCGCCCAAAAACGATTCGTCGAGTCGGTCGGCGTCGCATCGGTAATGCGATATTCAATGTTCGGCGAAGGAATCGTACCTAGCGACACCGGCTTGAGATCGAAAACATGCGCGACGGGCTTGGCATTTACATTCGCGCCATTCGCTTCGTACATGGTCAAGATTTTATTTCCCGCGACGACAATCGTTTCATCGCTAAGATTCGTAATGCCGGCTTGCGGCGGAATCGTCAAGAGAGTTGCTGAATCAATTTCGATGGTGCTGAGGTCGGGCGCGATTTTCCCTTTGACGATGTTCCCCAGCATCGCGCCCGGTTTCGATTCGATGGTGAGAAACACTTGGTCGCGGACAAAACCAATCGCTTCGTAACCTTCAAATCCGGCGATGCGCTGCGCCAAGCCGGGCGCTTTGAGCGGAATCTCACGTGGCTTGATCGGCTCTTTGCTCTTGCCGTCGATGAAGGCGACGAGATCGGATTTGGCAATGGCAAAGAATGCACCATCGCTAGAACCAAATCGATTGGGGTATTGTGGTAATAAAATCAAGTAATCGCCGTACCACGCCATGCCCGAAATTTCAGCTTCGGTTTTTGCGACGGGACCGGCGAGAGGAATGATGATAACGGCTTGCTCGATTGCGGAAGGTGCATCGATTGTGTCTGGGAGTGTGGGAGTAGCGACAAAACGATTATAGAAAAAGACCGGAACGACGATGAGTAGAACGACCAAAATGGCGATAACGAAAGCGTTGCGTTTTAGAACTGACATTTACTCTCCGATGATTTGGAGGATGAGTGTTCGCGCGCGTGGACTGGTATCGAAATCGCAAAAGACAATTTGCTGCCAATCGCCCAGCGTCAGGTCGCTGCCGACAATTGGCACGGTGAGCGACGGACCGATCAACGCTGCGCGAATATGTGAGTGTCCATTGTCGTCGTGCCAGCGCAAATGATGACGATAGTTGCGATCGGGCGGCGTGATCTCATCGAGCACTTGCTGCAAGTCGCGCACGACGCCATCTTCAAATTCAATCGTCGTCAAGCCGCCGGTGGAGCCAGGGCAAAAGATGGTGACAATGCCCGCAACAATTTTCGAGTCTATAACGGCGCGCGCTACTGCGCCGGTAATATCCAGCACATCGTATTCGCCTTTTGATTTGACGTGCAATTCACGGGTGACGATCATGGAGAATCCAGTAGTCAGAAGTCAGTAGTCAGAAATTCATTTCTCGTTTAACACATACATTTAACGAGCTATGGTTTCTGTTATCTGTTTGAATTCCAATTCGCTTTTCCGTGCAATATATTTCATCATCGGTTCATAGTATGACGGATCGCGAGCTTGATAGTTAGAAGATGTTGTCCATTCACTTCCGTCGTTGAAACGAATAATAAAAGTCGCAACTGAAGTAGTTCCATTTTTGCTTTGCGTTATTTTAGAAATCTGCTGAATGTTTACTACTTCGCGATAGACATGAGGCTCTTCACCATATTTCCAGAATTGTTGAATATAAATACCCGATTCGGTGCAACGTATATAGGAGTTTAGACCACCGTAGACAATTCCAAGACATAAAGCAATAATCGGAATGGCGATCAAGTAATACATCTTGCGGTTATTGAATTGCATTTTCCCATCATAGAGATTCGCCATGGCATCGTAACGCTCTTTGTAAAAGACCTTGGTATTTAGATCACTTGGAAAGCAAGCGATGCTCATTCCCAGAAATATTGCAGGGAATACCCAAAAAATATCGCCAACCCAAAGAATGTAGACGGACTCTTTTTGTGGAAAATACCAATTGGCAAAATTCACGAATAGAAGATATGACACTAAAACACAAATTGGAGCACTGATCCACCATGCAGTTGCGCCAGTCCAATACCATTGATTGATGGTTCTCTCATCACTGATTGAAATAATGGCTGGTTGCACCGGAAAATATCTTTTTCCTACTGCTTTGATAAAAGCAATGCTCAAAATTACAGCAAATGGCAGTGCGACAGTCCCCAATGCAATAAAAAGCAGTAACCGCAAAATTCCACCTACAAGTTTTTTAAGGTTTGCGGCGAACGGCTTCCGCCCATTGACGTTCCAATTCTTTGAGACACCGCCGTGGATGATGCCGAAACCGATACAGGACTTGGAGTCGGCGCTGCGTTTAGAGAAAGCGCGCATACTCGCGATCAAACGCGGCTTGGTCAAACTGCTGAAAACGCTTCACCACTTGGTCGAATGATTCCGTTGTATCAAGGAAGACGGCCCACTCACCGTAGCGCAAGATGAACTCATGCACGGACTTGCGACCCTGAATTTGCCGTTGACGAGTGCGG
>JACRMI010000085.1 GCA_016215025.1 Chloroflexota bacterium | reverse complement strand
CGCTCGTATCGGGTTCCATACTTCCTCCTGTTACAGGGAAGTATGGTCAAATCGCACACGATGTCGTGATTACGATTGGCTTTTAAAGTGCACACGATGTCGTGATTACATCAGCGCACACGATGTCGTGATTATTGAGAAGTAGGTATTATTCACATTTAGCCAAGACACCCCCGACCAGGGAGTAATCGCCATGCTCTCAGACTGATTGTGTGCGGTTATTAGGTGGTTAGGGTCGGCTTGCTTAAGCGCGACCGCGAAAGCATCGACCTTCGCCTTAACGCCCGCTGCATAGTTGGGATCAACGTCGCCGCCGATCATCCAGACGATGTTCGGGAAATTCTTGTAGCGGTTGCCGACATACATCCCCCATGCCTGCATATTCGCGATGGTCGCCGCTTGTACCTCAGCGCACCATCCATCCGCGTTACATTGGTAGCCGAGATACAGGGGGTCGAGAAGGATGTTAATTCCACGCTGTGCCGCCGCCGAAATCACGTAATCAGCATGGAGAAAGTAGCTTTCATTTGGTGTGGTAAATGGGGCACCTGCAAACGGTGCCACGCCGTAAAAGTTACGCGGTGCATTCGTAGCGTACCTGTGCTCGATAAGCTCAACGATAGCGGTGTTAAATCCTTTGGATTGTCGATTATTCAGATAGTAAATCGCATCTTCATTGCTCACTTGCGCGATGAGTGACCACACTGCATCGCCCACCATCAAAAATGGTACATTGTTTTGGTCAACCAGATACCGCTTGTTTGCGCTCGCTTTTAGCGGATAAGCGGCAGACGATCCAGGAATGGGTGTGTTCGTCGGTATCGGAGCGATGGTTGGAGTTCTGGTGAACGTCGGCGTATTGGTTGGGGGCGTGGTGGGTGTGTGCGTCGATGTCGCACCGGCGGTTGGAGTTCTGGTGAACGTCGGCGTACTGGTTGGGGGCGGCGTGTTCGTTGGCGTATTTGTGGGTGCAATTGTGCCGCCGACAACTTCAATGCCGTTGATCTTGGCGTTATCCAAACTGCCATTTGAGATGGTGACGATGATTTGTCCGCTGGAATTTGCGACAACGGCAAATTCTCGGATGACGGCCTTGTTGGCTGCACCCGCCGCGGCGAACACATCAAACTCTGACAAGACTTGCGCGCCATTGATCGCCACGTTGAATTTGCGCCGGTTCGCCGCCGTGAAGTACATCTCGGCAAAGTGCAAACGCACGGTATATGACGCGCCCGGGATTAACCCAGGCAACGTGTAGGTACTTCCGCTCCATCGCTCCGACTGATAGACCACTTGCGGGGCGGGGTTGGTAACACCGGTGGTCACGATCGCCGCATTGGTTGAATAAGTATTCCCCCCAACGAAATTCTTGTCAGCGACAAAATTCCCCGCTACTCCACCGCCAGAATTAATTGCTAGGATGGTAGTAGAGATCACCGGTGCCGCTGCTGCATTGGGCAGCAGGTTCGTTGTCTGAGCGAGCTCGACCTTTTGAGCTAGGAGTAAGTTTCCACTGCCATTATCGTACACACCGAGGATCTTCGATTCATCGATAATAAGGTTGGATGCTGCAGAGACCGAGGTGAGTGTCAATGTCAGTAAAACCATAAGCAAGACGAATGTCTTTTTTATCATTATTTGTGCCTTTCGGAATCTATTCCTCCGGACTGAATTGACCGAAGCGTTTTCTAGCTTTAAGAGCATACAACTCGTAGACTCAAAATGGAATCACTTGGACTCGTTCCTTTTTGTGGTAAATGTAACGAACGCGTTGTCGCGAAATACGACAACGCGTTCGATAAGTTGGTACAAGTCCACTGCGACTAGTGCAGACACAAAATAATGCTGCGGGGTTAATCACGCATGAAATACGCTTGGCTCACTACGCAAGATTTTGTGGATGCACTACTAGGGATTGACGATCAGCGTCAGTTCACGGGTCGTGACCTGCCCGGCGAGACTGCGGGCTTCGATACGGTAGGTGAGATTGCCCGGCGCGGTCGGACATTCCAGCGCCGTGCCGGCGAGCATCCCATTGTCGAGAATGATGACGCCACCGCGAAAGATTCGGACCGAGTTAACATTTCCGCTGACATCCCACACCAGTGTGGCGCATTGTTGCTGGGTCACTGCGCCTGGATTGATCGCGAACACGTTAATGCTCGGTGCTCCAGACGGTGGTGTGGGTGTCACCGGGGGCACTACCGTCAGTGGCGGCGCGGGCGTCGGCGTAGGAGGTTGAGCGAGCACGGTAACGTCGCGCTGGGCGCGGTTACTGCCGCCGGGACCGCTAGCATCGATAACATAGGATGCAACCCCAATACCGGACGGACAATTCTGGAGCGTGCCGCGCACCGGTGCCCCATCCCAAATTATTGTGCCATTGTTGGTCACCTTGACTTGATTGACTTGCCCTTGCACGTCCCAGGTAAGGTTGACGCATTGCCCCGCATAAATTTGAAAGCTGGGATCTGCCGTAAAGCGTGCGATCACCGGCGCAGTGGGTGGCAGCGGGGTTACATCAATCCGAATTTGGCGGGTTTCCACTTGGTCATCCGGTTTGACCACGCGCAATTCGTACACCGTCGTGTTTTGCAAATAGACCTGACGCGATCCTTGCGCGGATACTCCGCGCTGTTCCCATGGCTCGCCGACCACGTAGAGATAAATCGCTTTGACGTTCGTCACATTCCAGGCCAAGATCACGCGCTCTCCGGCATTGATGCTTGTGCGGTCTGCAGAGAAGTTGATGCCGGGTACCGGTGTTTGGGTCGGTAACGGTGTTGGGGTTGGCGGCGGTGGTACTTGAATGCCCAGATAGAGCCGTTGCCCGAACGGAACGCCTTGCGCGTTCCGCATTTCCCACCACGCTTGATATGCACCAGGCACGACCGGCGCATACAACGACACTTGAAGGTCGTACGTTTCGCCGGGCTGCACACTGCGCCCAATCTTTGAGGGCACACCGCCCATTGCCGCCGCGCCCACATTGCCTATCGCATAATTCGCCGAGAACGCTGCATCCCAGGCGCACGTGCCAACATTGCGAATCCGCCAACCCTTCGAAAAGAATTGACCGGGGGGCATTGTAGTGAGCACAGTCATGTTGATGTCTTCGAGGGTCAGATGTTGAACGAATGCCAAGCCGTCAATGCAAGGCGGTGGCGGTCCTGTCGTTGCCGTCGGTTGTGGAATTGCGGGCGCTGGTGTTGGAATGATGGGTGCCGGTATCACGCCGAGGTACTGCTGTGCGAGTTTCGTCACCGTGCCATCCATCTGCATCTGCGCGAGCGCTTGGTTGATATTGTTCTGCAAACTCATCGATCCTTTGCGGACCTCGATCGCATAATTTTGTTTAGCGAGTCCATGTCCCACCAACTTGACGCCGCCTTGCTTGACCGCATCTTGGGCGGGCAGATAATCCATGACGACCACGTCGAGACGGTTGGCTTTTAAATCGCCGAGGGCTTGGCTAATCTGCGTGTACGCAAAAAAATTACTGACCGGCATCTTACCGGTATTCACCAAACTTGTCGTGAGCCATGTCTCGTAAACGCTGCCGCGCTGAACGCCAACTTGCAATTTTGCCATGTCGTCCGCGAAACGGATCTGGGTGAGATTCGAATCTTGACGCGCGAGATGACCATCTTCGCCAACATAGTAGATATTGGTAAAGTCCACAGCGGCTTGTCGTTCGGGCGTGACCGAGATCGCCGCAATCGCCGCATCAATTTGATTGAGTTGCAGCGCACCGGTCAATCCATCGAAGGGAATATCCACGAAACTCACTTGCAGACCCAGACGCTTGCCGATTTCGTTCATCAATTGAATGTCAAAACCATCCCAGGCAAAATTTTTGCTGCGAAACGAAAAGGGCGGATAGTCGGCGGTTGTTCCAATCGTAATCTTACGGGCGGCTTGAATGCGCGCCCAATCCCCATCGTTAGGTCCCGTGACTGGGAGCGCCATTGGCGCGCTGGACAAGGACGGGAGTACAAGCCCAACGACAAGTCCCAGAATCACAATTGCCAAAGCCAAAAGACCCACGACCGCCAGGATTGGCGGCGCGAGGGATTCTCTATTCAAGTAGCGAATGCGGCGTTCCGGTTGCACGAGAGTCGCCGGAATCAGAGTGGTGTTCCTATCGTAAACTACCACGCCCTGCGGCTCGCTATAGAACGCGGCGTTCTTAGCTCTCGCGCGAAAAATTCGCAGGCGCTCTTCTAACTCGGCTTTCCGTTCAAGTGTCTTTTCCGACTTCCAGATCTCGATTGACGGTCGTCCCTCGGAATCCGTAAAGTCGTCTGGATTATTAACCACTTGGTTATCGTGGGTGCTGGATAAAGCTCTGATCAAGTCCGCGATTTCATCCAGGGTATACAACTCCGTCGGCTTGTCCAACAGCGCGCGCACGCGATCCGACCAAGGGTCGATGCGTTCGCGATAGTCCGCATCGAAATTGCGTCGGATGGTTTCTTTGGATACACCGAAATCATTAGCCAGGTTAAATTTGGGTTCTTCCATCACACACCTCGAAATCAAATGACTCTTGGAGAGTCAAGCCGCTCATTGGTTCATGATCTTTAGATAAGACACATACATCTCAGACAGCCGATCGGCGGAAGCCGGATCGCCGCGAGCAAGCAGAGTGATGATCTCGTCACGTCCGCTATAGAGCGGTTGCACTCCTGCTATTTGGGCCGGCGAGAAGGTTGAATCAATCCCTCGGTCAGTCTCCGCCCGCAGGGAATTAAAAAATTTACTCGCAGCGAGACGCGCTGGCTCATAATCGCCCCGCCGCCCATCAATGACAGCGGTAGCAAGCGAATTTTTGATCCCGGCGAGAGTCAGTTGGCGTTCTGCCGTGGAAAGACGACTAGCGTAATCACGCGACTGGAGCCACATCGGAACAAAGCCAAGGAGGAAAATGCCGAGCAACAAGACCGCTGAGATGGTGATCTGCCGCATCCAGTGACTAGTCTTGACCTGTTTAGGTTGTGAATCTTTGTTCATTATTGACTCCTTTGCGTTGATCGAAGCAACAAGCCCCCAAGCAAAATGACAAGTACCCAGATCGAAACGAGTACCAGTCCCAACAGGAGAACGAGCATGATGTCTGTGGATATGAAACCTGCTCCCAACACGATGCCGATAAGCAAGCCCGCTAACGCCATGCTGCCAAGGAACACCATGATATAGGTGAACATTGCAAAGGCACGATTCTTGAACATCGAACCCATCAGCCAGCTTCCTAATATGGTGACGATCGTGCCGGCGGTGATATAGCTCAAACGCTTTTCCATTTCCGGTGTTTCCAAGATGACTTTCATCGCCTGTCGATAAACGTCCGGATGAGGGCTGTTCGCCAAGTCCCTTTCACCGCTCGTGTGGTTTGGGATTCGGGTGACGATGTTTTGCTTGTGGCGCATAATCGATTTATCGCTTCGTCGGATCCGTTCGCGACGGTCGAGATATGATTTGTCTCTGTCTTGCATGATAAACACCTTTACTATTCTGAGCGCGTAATTCTTGCACAAGTGGAACTTGGTCCGTCTTGCTTCACTCGCTATGCAGCCCGAGATCGGAAAGCACCCGTTTAACCGCAAGTAGGATCGTCGCAAGGGTGAATGCAACAATAGCGGCAATCGTGTTGACACTATTGACCTCTCCCAAGACGACGAACAGAATAAGAGCGAGACAGCCGATGACTAGCCCCGCAATAATCCAAGATTGAATAATCATTTTACGTGACTCCTTCCATCGACCGAATTGCCAACGCAAAGCAGGGTAGGTGAACGAATCAAGCCCGCAGATCGCGGTTGATCGTGTCGAACTGCTCTTTGGTGATCTCGCCCTTGGCGTAACGTGCCTTTGAAATATCTAACGCCGAACCACTTGTTACTGCCACTGCATGTTTTGGCTTGTGTGCCAGCACCAAGAGGATAACCACCACGCCTGCGGCAATAATCAGTGCGAGATAAATCGGGGCGATAGTCGTGACAATCCCACTCATCATTCCTGAATCCATACCGAAACCGCCGTATCCCATCATTCCCGCACCGCCGAGCCACATCGCGGCCGCAATGCCGAGAACAATCACGAGAATTATTCCTAACTTGTACATTTTGATCTCCTTTGAATTTTCCAAACTCAGCATACTGCCAGTTGACTGGAAAAGAAATCATGCGGGATAGTTGAGTTTTGTCATAAAAGCAAAGCACGCGTTGTCGTTATATACGACAACGCGTGCGGCGCACTTGTAAAGCGAGCGGCTCGCTCGCTGCGGGCAAGCTGCCCGCGCCACAATTATTCAATCAACCCATGCTCGACGGCATAACGCGCTAATTCCACATTCGATTGCATTTTCATCTTTTCAAGAATTCTCATGCGATAGGTATTCACCGTGCTCAGCGTCACCGAAAGCTCTTCTGCGATTTCACTACTCTTTTTGCCGGCGGCGATCAAGCGCATCACTTGAAATTCGCGGTCAGAAAGCTTGTCGTGGGGAAGCTTGTCGCTTTCCGAATCCAACTCGGTTGCCAATTCCTCAGCCAGCGCAGAGCTGACGTACTTGCCTCCACTGACAATTTTGCGAATCGCTTGCACCAGTTCTTCCGTCGCGCTTTGCTTGGTGATGTAACCCGCCGCGCCAGCTTTTAACGCGCGAACGGCGAAGCGATGTTCCGGATGGAAACTCAGGATGAGCACGGGGATGTGGGGATATTTTTGCCGCAACTCTTTCAAAGCGTCCAGCCCGCTTTCGCCCGGCATCGTAATGTCCAGCAAGACGATGTTCACGACAAGTCGTTCGAGCTGTTTGAACAGGTCGGCAATATTGCCTGCATCACCTACCAACTTCATGTCCGGTTCGCCGCCCAGAGTTTTTTTCAAACCTTCGCGAATCAGCGCATGGTCATCCGCAATTAGGACATTAATCACCGCATTCTCCTTTCCCCACCCCGCCAAGGCGTTACACCGGGATCCGAACTGTGACGACCGTTCCCCGTCCCGACGCTCCATCGATCATCACATCGCCGCCAAAAACATATGCGCGCTCGCGCATACCCAGGATGCCAAACCGGTTCTTATCGGGGTCGTTGGAAATTCCCTTACCATTGTCGCGCACTTGGAGGATCAAGTCATTCTCTTCTTTCCGCAGACTTGCCTCGACGCGCGTCGCCTGCGCATGGCGCGCCACATTCGTCAGCGCTTCTTGCATGATACGGAAAACAGCGGTCGAACGCTGCGAGTCCAGATTGAACTCATCCAAGTCAGAGTTGAACTGGCATTCGATTTTCGAACGCGCCTGAAAATCCTGCATCTGCCATTCGAGCGCGGCGCGCAATCCCAAGTGATCCAACACGCCAGGACGCAACTCGCGCGCGACCTGATGGACCGACTCAATCGCCTCATCTACCAATTTTGTTGTAGCGCTGATTTCCTCGCGCAATGCCTCGGGCGATTGGGGTGAGCCGTTTCCGCCGATCTCGCGCCCTAAGAATGCCAAGTCCATCTTGATCGCGGTCATCAGCGTTCCGATCTCGTCATGAATCGAGCGCGCAATGCGAATGCGTTCGTCCTCGACAGCAGACTGGATATGCCCGGCGAGAAGACGGAGTTGCCGATTAGCATCTTCAAGCTCGCGAGTGCGCTGGGCAACCCGCTGATCCAATTCCTGGTTCAGCGATTGCGCCGTTTGGTACAGGCGTGCATTGTCCACCGCCAATGCCGCGCGCCGTGCCAGGTCTTGCGCCAATGCAAGATCGGTTTGCCCATAGTACCGCCCCGATTCAGCCGAGACGAACGTAATCGCGCCGAAGGTTCGTCCCGGCGCAATCAGTGGCACCACCATCAACGACTTCAAACCTGGGTCGGGCGAGGTTTTCAAGACAGCATCATCGAGCGCGGATGTATTTTGTTCGTCGGAAAAGGGTGGCGCAAGTTCGGGCTTGCCGGTTTGAATCACCTTTGGCACGCTGTAAGGCACGTTGGGATTGTCGAGGTAGCGGCGCTGTAATTCGTGCGCGAGTTCTACTTTCGATGGGTCAACGTGGGTCAGCGCCAATTGGCGGATCGTCCCGTCCTCCAATGTAATATAAACCGCACACCAGTCCGCGACATGGGGAACTGCCAATCGCGCGATACTGGCGAGCGTCGTCTCATAATCCAGCGAGGACGCGAGGACATCATTCACCTCGGCGAGAAAGTGCGCCGTTTCTTCGGCGTGCTTGCGCTGAGTAATATCCCGCACGATCTTGGAGACGCCAATCACATTCCCCTCCGCGTCGCGCATCAGTGTCTCGCTGATCGAAACGTCAATTTGTCGCCCGTCTTTGGCAACGCGGACCGTGTCAAAACGATCAGTGAGTTCACCGCTCTTGAGGCGCTCGAGGATACTTTGGAATTCGTCGAGGCGATCCGTCGGATAGGCGAACTTGACGGACTTGCCCACCACCTCGTCCGCCAAGTAACCGAAAAGCCGCTCTGCGCCCCGATTCCAGGTTTGGATCGTGCCATCCAGAGTCTTTGTGATGATCGCGTCTTCGGACGAGTTGACAATGGCAATCAGCCGAAAGGCGTCTTGCTCCGATTTCCTCCGCGCGGTGAGATCGCGGGAAAACAAAATGATGAGGAGGAGTGCGATCAACCCAAAACTTGCGATGCCGAATATGCCGATGGAGGGAAGGAAAAAGTAGATACTCGCCGCCATCGCAAACAAGGCGGCAAACAAGCCAGGTCCCCAGCCGCCAAAGCGAGTGGTCAATATGATCGCGACGATGAAGAGGAATAGCGAGCTAGTCGCTCCCAGTGGAGTTAGCAATGCCAAGATGAGCGCAAGAGCGCTCAGGACGAGGGCTGTACCAAAAGTTAAAAGGGGGGAACGCTTGCCTGGAATCATTTTGCTTCCATTCCGACAGGGAGAGAACTGCCGAATGTTGGGGCTTTTTCATTATACCACCAACTCACAATTCTGTATGCGGGATTTTCGTTTCGCGGCACGAACCCATTTTGCACGCAACTTGGTCGAAGACGTTGTCATTGAAATACGACAACACCTTGTTCGTTATTACGACAGAAAAAACACTCCCTAAATGATTCTCTGTTCCTGCAAATCATTGTATTCTCGTTAATGTCAAACAACGGAGGCAAAGATGAGCTTCTCATTAGTCATAACATTTATCCTCGGCGTAGCGGTTGGAATGTTTCTCGGAGTGATCGGGCTTTCGTTGTGCTTTATTGGAAAACGGACCGACGCGATGGAAAACTTTGATGCCCCACGAAGCGATGCGTTGTCCTGAACATATCAAAGGATGGTGAAATCGCAAGGAAAGTGTTTGGCGTTCGCACATGTCTGTTGCACTCGCGCTTCATTTCTCTGGTTATAGAAAAACAAAATCTGCTCGCAAAAGGTGAAACATGGACCCTAACGTATCGAACATTCACGGTTTACATGGGAATGGCACTCGCAAAACCAGTGTTATGCTCGTAGACGATGACCCAGCCTTCTTGCAGATCTTAGCCGCATCGTTGCAGGCGAATCATCAGGATCAACTTGATATCGTCGGCATTGCCAGGAGCGGCGAAGATTTAATCCTTAAAGCACAAGCGCTTACACCCAAGGTTGTTTTGCTGGACTTGAACATGCCGGGACGCGGAGGGCTGTGGGCGATTCCCCTCTTGCGTATTTTGTTTCCTGAGATGCGTGTCATTGCTCTGACCTTCAGGGACGACGAGAATTCTCGGAGAGCCGTGCTTGCGGCGGGCGGAAACGATTTAGTTTCCAAGACGGCTTGGAAAACCGATTTGATCCCAGCAATTCAACGCGTTGTGGAAATGGACGCCCTGGAGCCGCTCTATCTATAACGGAACAAAGTTGATTTGACCGTCGTCGGACAAACCGGAGATGAACCGGAATTGAGCGCGGAGGGAGCGATACAACAGAATCGCTTTTTCACAGAAATTACCGGTTCGCGGTAATGGCGTACAAGCCCAATGGCAGAGACAATTCCGACCCAAGATCAGGCAGAGGCAACCTCTCAAGCGGTGATTGACTTTCTCAAGACCAAGTTGCCAGCGCCCGTTGCGGCTCAGATTGTCGCTATCCCGCTTGTCGTCTTTACGATCGCCGTGTGCGCTAAGCACACAGGCATCCCAGGAGACGGCGGTGTTCGCAGATGAGTTCATCCACTCGATCTCGCGGCGGCACTCCCAGCCGAGTTCATTCAACCTTGCACGCTGTATTTCTCTATTGCAACATTGATACAAAACCATAGACACGGAGGAGAAAGGGTGCTATGGTAGTTCCACGTTAATCTAAATCACACCAACTGAGAGACATCCCCGACCTTCTCTTTTTGGCACAGACCAAGCGAGAGGTCGGGTTTCATTTTTCAGGCTGCTCAAGGCCAGACTACCAGGATCATGCTGTGGGCTAAAGTTCGCGCATAAGCATCCGCAGTTGGTTCCGTGAAGGATTCCATTCACCCGCAATAGAAAAATGTTAGAGATACTAAATCGAACGCGTTGTCGTGTTTAGCGACAACGCGTTCTTTGCCCTGACGACAAAACCGTCAGCGTTTCATGACTTTTCTGCTTAGGCATAAAGTTGTAAATTAATTGAGTTAATCGCTGTAAACATTTAGTCATATGGATTCACGAGAAGGATGTGAGATAAAGGGAAAAATCAAAGACAGCTTTTAGATGCACCAACGTTTTAATTCACGCACGAAAAAAATAAAAGGAGATACGATGAAAGTTTTACGATTTGCCAGTTTAATTCTGGTGGTAATGGCACTACTTATGGGTTTTGGCGCGATGGCGGCATCCGCCGCTAATGAAGCCACGAGCACTCCAGGCAATGCGGCTTATATCGATAATCTTGTTCACCCGATTCAGGCGAACTCGAGCACTTGGTATCGCTTTGACTATTACCTCGGCGATCCGAACAATCGCACGATCAATCCGATGGCTAACCTTACATTGCTGTATGGGGACAAGAGCGGCATCAGTTTTGATGTCTGGGCGCCGAACCAGATCAACACGTGGGCAAATACAGAATCTCGCCCCATTGGCAAAGGCACGACTACTTCTGTGAATTGTGATACCGGCCGAAATGATTCGCAAGGTCAGTGCGAATCTGCTAATCTGACTTGGGCAGGTGGCTTTGGCGCAAGTGGGACGTACTTTGTCCGCGTAACCAATAGCACCGCTCACGATTCGACCGAGCTGTTGACGGTCTATGGCAACGGCGTCGTGATGAATCGGGGCACCGCGCCAATCGCCGTGACCGGTCTCGTCGCGAGCACGACAAACCTGGATAGCCCGACCCAAGCCACGCTAATCAATGGCCAAGTGCAAAGCATTCCAGCGGGCTCGGCGATGTGGTATCGTTTTGACTATTCTACTGGTGATCCCAACAATCTTCCAATCAGCAAGCCAGTGGATACCCTCAAGTTGCTCGATGGCAACAAAAGTGGCTTGGCGTTCGATGTTTGGGCGCCGAATCAGATTAATGACTATACGAGTAAGGATGCGAGACCCATTGGCAAGGGCACAGCCGGTTCAGTGAATTGCGATACAGGCATGCTTGCCGCACGTACCAATTGCCAATCTGCCGATCTGACTTGGTCGGGTGCATTCGGCGCGACGGGCACGTACTTTGTCCGCGTGATCAATAACACAAGCAACGCAGTCAATGCGATGCTGACCATTCAATAACAGAACGCACAACTAAATAGCTAGGAACGCAACCTGGTAGGTGGATCCAACATCCATCTACCAGGTAAAAAATAGCTGATCGATGTCGCGCATGACGAGATCGGCTTTTTTAAAAGTTGCTCAATTCATCACCGATCACCTCATTATAAAAAGGAGTTGTTCATTCGCCGCAGGCGCACCAGCGGTCAAATGAAAATCAATTGGACGCGGACAAGCGCAGACAAACGCCGATCTTATGATTTTTTTCAGCGTTCATCCGCGTTCATCAGCGTCCTATTTTCAAGGGAGACAAACAAATGAACAGTAATATCAAGACCACAATCAGTGCAGGAGGCAAACTTGCGAACCCTGATCGGCAGGTTGCCAAAACTATCAACTCATCGAGAAAAATCGCGCTTGTGGCAGGTATACTCTACCTACTCACCTTCGTTTCGATCCCGACCCTGTCTATCTACGGCTCAGTAAAGAGTGCGAACTATATCCTCGGCGCTGGACCAGACACTTCCGCCGTCATCGGCGGTATCCTGGAAATCATCGTTGCCCTCGCCGGCATCGGCACCGCCGTCGTCCTGTTCTCGGTGCTCAAGAAGCAGAACGAGGGACTCGCGTTGGGTCTCGTCGCCGCCCGGATTTTGGAATCCGGCACCATCTTCGTCGGCGTAGCGTTCCTTTTGTCGATCGTGACTTTGCGGCAGAACGGAGCTGGAGCAGATGCGTTGGGCGCGAGCCAGGCGCTCGTCGCTCTTTATGACCGCATCTTCCTCCTCGGACAAAGCTTCATGCCAGCCATATGTGACCTGTTGCTGGGATTCCTGCTATATCAATCGCGCCTGGTGCCACGCGCCCTTTCCCTGATCGGTCTCGTTGGAGGTCCCCTGCTCATCGCTGGCTACATCGCCGTGATGTTCGGCCTTATCGGGCAACGTGCCCCCTTGGCAGGGCTGTCCGCAGTTCCGGTCGCGCTATTTGAGTTTTCGCTGGGCGTCTGGCTCATCGTCAAGGGATTCAACCCATCTGCAATCACTTTCCAAGCTACAAGAACCAGCAATCTGGTAGCAGAACCACTTGTGCCATAGCTGGTTCCAGGAAGGAGAACGTACGGCGGACTGGGCAATGAGTCCCCAGTCTGCCGCAGGCAATAGGATATGGTCGACTAGGATTTTATTCAGTCCAATTCAAGTCGACTTGGCAATATCGTTCAATAAGGAGAAATACGATGACTACCAAAGAAAAAATAAATACATTCAGAACGACCGCAAGAGTCGTGGGAGTGGTGTACCTCGCGGGGTTTGTTGTGGGCATTGGAGGGAACATAATGATCCTGTCCATTCTTGGCGCGCCGAATCACCTTGCCACGATTACCGCGAACAGCATGATGCTGGCAATCGGCGCGATACTCTGGTTACTGGCTGTCGTTGGCGACGTTGCTCACGGAGTTCTAATGTTCCCCATCCTAAAGCAACACAGCGAGCGCATCGCCTTCGGCTACCTCGCTGCCAGGATCGTCGACGCAGTCTTCATTGCTGTCATGGTCCTTTTCATGCTGATTCAAATACCCCTGGGTAGCGAGTACTTGAAAGCCGCCAGCTCAAACTCTTCCTTTCTTCAATCCCTGAGCAATGTGTCCGTACAGGCGAGCCAGTATGCCTACTTTATCGGCATGAGCGCGCTTGGGCTAGCCGGGTTGATGCTTAACTACATGTTCTTCAGGGCAAACTTGGTTCCACGTTGGATCGCCGTCTGGGGTCTCATTGGATACGCGATCATTTTTGCCGGGATGGTGTCGGCAGTCATGGGGTCCGGTCTGGGTGATGTTTCCTCGCTTCCAGGCGGACTGTGGGAAGTGTTCGTGGGGGTGTGGCTGATCGCCAAGGGATTCAATTCGTCTGCAGTCGCTTCCCAGGCGACAAGAACCAGTAAGCTGGCAGAACCACTCGCACCATAATCGGATCCAGCAGATTCTTGAATCACACCAAGACCAAGTATTACTCAAGGGCAGATAGCGGCTCAGGTCTCGGAGAACGTGTGACGGACCGGGTAGTCCTTGCCCAGTCCGCCGCAGGCAATAGAATATGGTCGACGCAAAATGGCAAAACAAGTTGTTAGTTTTATGAGAGCTACCCAATGAACAGTCAGAATCAAAACGGAAAGCCAAGTCCTTCCAATCGTCGAGGCCGAGGATGTTTGCTTTGGCTCGGCGCAAGTTTGGCTTTGTTGCTTGGTCTGATGCTGGTGGGGTACATTTTCGAGCCTGTAGCAGAAGCTGCTGACGCACGGGCTTACCCGCCTCCCGGCCAGATGGTGGATGTAGGCGGGTATCGCTTGCATATTAACTGCACTGGCACTGGTAGTCCCACTGTGGTAATTGATGCTGGCTGGGGGGATTCGTCTGCCTCGTGGAGTTGGGTGCAACCCAAAGTCGCCAAGTCCACGCGCATCTGCACTTACGATCGAGCCGGGATGGGGTGGAGCGAGGCCAGTCCCCAACCGCGGACTGCCAGGGAATATGCTAATGAACTACATACCCTGCTGGCAAAAGCAAATGAACGCGGTTCGTTTGTGCTGGTGGGCCATTCGATGGGTGGGTATACAGTGATCGTGTACGCTCATGACTATCCGACCGAAGTCGCCGGGTTGGTGCTGATCGACTCGCAAGCACTGCCCAAGTCGGATGTCGCCAATTCTAAGCCAGCTCCAAAGCCCGGTGGAACCTCCCTGCCATCGTTGATGGCACGCATCGGCCTAGTGCGCCTACTGGCGGATCCCCTCGGCTCGATCCAAAACCTGCCGGCGGGGGATAAGCAAGCCTATACAGCGAGCGCGGTGACTCCTCGTGGCGTCCAAACCTTCACGGACGAAGGCATGGGGATGTCCGAAGGAGGGACGCAAGCCAGGGCGGTGACCACGTTAGGCGCATTGCCCTTAATTGTTCTATCGCGCGGCAAAGATCAGGATGCGGATTGGGCCGCCTCGCAAGCTGGCTACCTCAAGTTATCGACTGACAGCCAGCAGCTCTTTGCAGACCACAGCGGTCACCGCATCATGATTGAACAGCCGGATGCCGCAGTCGCCGCGATTGTGAAGATGGTAGAAATGGTTCGCTAGTCGATACAGATATCGTCAATCCTATTCAAAAAGGAGAAAAATGAATACAAAAATAGAAAGCATAGCTTCGCCCAAGCGCATCGCGAGAATCGCCGGCGTCTTCTACCTGCTTGTCGGCATCATTGGCGGTTTTGCCGAAGGATTTGGGGATCCCAAGATGTACGTGGCCGGCAATGCGGCGGCCACGGCTGCGAACATCCTCGCAGACCCTGGACTTGTCCGCCTGATCGTCGTCGCCCACTTGGTGAATGCGATCTTCTTCGTCCTCACGGCTATGGCCCTCTACATCCTGCTTCAGCACGTACACAAAAGTGTGGCGAGGGCAATGCTCATCTTCGTCGCTCTTGCGGTCGGCATCACCACCCTAAATGCGGTCTTCCAGTTTGAGGGCTTGCGGGTCGCAACCGACAGCGCCTATGCGACTGCCTTCGGTGCCGCGGGGTCGAATGCGCTCGTACTGTTCTTGCTCGACATTCAGCATTATGGGACCCTCAGCGCACAGGTCTTTTTTGGATTGTGGCTGGCACCGCTTGGGTATCTCGCCTACAAATCAGACCTGTTCCCCAAGACGCTGGGCGTCGTGCTCATCGGGGCCGCCGTCTGCTACCTGGTCGACTTGCTCGCGGCGTTCCTGGTTCCTGACTTTGCCACACAGATCCATCCCTTCATCGTCATCGTGCCCGCCATCGCGGAGGTCTGGATGGTCTTATACCTACTCGTGGTTGGCGTCAAGACCGTCAAGCCAGACAAGCGCATCCTTGCCGCAGCTGCCACAGCGTAAACGCTATTGCGCACCTTCCTATTTTCGCTGAATGCTTCGCGGCATCATCGACAAAAAACGCCACCCAGCAATCACACGCGTTGTCGTAATTACGGCAACGCGTTTTTTTATTAGATTCAATTGAAGAACAAACCCTGCAACGTGAATTCAGTTCCCGTAACCAAAACTTTTACGATCAACGTGCTAATCAGTAGAACGAGCGCGCCGACGAATGGGACCCAGATCATCCGCCATCCGCTCAGCTTTTGAGATTCTTTAATGGCAATCCACGAGCCAATAAAGCCAAACATGAGAGCTACCACCCTTGCCGTTGGCCCGAGCGATGGAATCAATCCCAGGAACAAAACGATTACCGTGCTCTGCGCAAAGGCAAGCGCGCGAAAGGTAGCCGTCGGCAATCCTTTTCCGCCCATAGCAAACGCGACAGCTTGGACGATAAAAACGCCAATCAACCAGCCCAGCCCCCAGCCGACGAATTCCTGAAACAGTCCGACAAAACTGCTCGCTTGTCCGAACAACACCGCATGTATAATAATCGCACTCACCGCGATGAAAAGCGCAGGACCGGTCGCAAAAGGATTCCGTGCGACTTCCGCGTACACCGAGCTTTCTAGCAACAACGCACGGAACGTACGCGGCAGCCAGTGTCGCCAATCGTGTAAGCCGCGCCACAATATCGCAGGCGACCATACATTGATCGGCTCGACTGGAGACGATGCTGCGGTTGCCCCAGTCAAGCCACGTCGCGCGTTGAGCAAAGGAAAAATCTCCGCAGAATTTCTTGTCGGCGGAATATTCATTTCGACCGGATGGAAGATGAACGCATCGGTTTGTTCTCCACCTAATCCACCGTGAGTGCCGACCAATTCCTCAAATGCCGCGACAGATTCATCGGCGTACAGAGTACTATTCACAATCAAGTCGCCCGCGTGCGGAAAATCCGCAACGCGCCGCACTTGCGCCGCCCGCAACTCCTGATCGCCATACGGTAGTAAGGGATCGACTCCAGTCACATCACCGGTGTGCAAATGACGCGCGCCATTTTTACCCAACACCATCGGTCGGCGCTCATCGTCGTATGTGACGACAAAACCAATCCCAGGATGTGAGACCAGTGCGTCCACCAACCCAGGATGTGCCGCATTCATCTCGGTCAAGCTCACTTTTCCATCACGCTGCAGGAAATAAATGTTCGCGAAATTTCCACTGGGACAAACGAGAATATGCGCGTTCGTTTCGACAACCGTTGTTGATTGAACACCGACACTCTCGGACAATACACGATTCGCCTGCCGTACGGTCGCGCGAACAAGTCGGTCGCTAACCACGTGTTGTTCCATATTCTGCAATTCGATCAGCAGCGTTGCCGCGTAAATATCGTGGATGTCCTGCGCTTCCACGGCGTGCACACTCGTTTCGGACGATACTTGCGCGGCGATGAATTCTTGCAGCGTTTGACCGTAACGCCGTCTGAACGTCGCGCCCGCAGATTGACCGTGATCCGCCAAGACAATCAAATCATAAGGCCGCGGCGCTTTACTTTGAATCGTCTCACGCACGTTGCGAATTACCTTGTCAAATGCGCGCAGAGTAGATAGCGCATCGGGCGTATCGGGACCCGCGTGATGCGCGACTTCATCATAACCCACCCACGTCATATAAATCGCTGGTGTGCCGCGCAGAATATCGAGCGTGACCATGTGCGAACCCAGGTCGCGCAAAAAAACATTCGTCACCGCGCGCAGGAACGGATAGCCCTTTTTCAAACGATTAATGTGCGGCTCAACCTTGAGGACGCGCTGACGATTCGCCTGAAACAACTCGACCACAATATCGCAAAAGCTTAGGATGACCGAGCGCGCGAACAATGACGGCGTAAAGAAAAACAGATTCAAATCCTCCGCGCGTCGATTCAATTCCTCTGGATTATCTTTCAGCAATGCCCCCATCGTCAGCAACGATTTCTCCGCATCGCCCGCCAACAGATTCACGATGCTCGACCCACCGCGCAACAGACCTGCGCCTTTGGAATAGCGCGTGTTCAACGCCGCCGCGTCGCGAAAATTGTTCGACACCATTGCTTTGCGCTGGTCTTTATCGTACCAACGGAACGCTGGGATATCGTAATTGTCGCCGAACAAAATGCCCGCCTGACACGACGACGTTTGCGAGGGCAAGCCGCAGTCGCAACACGAGATGGTGTAACTACCGTCGCGCAGCATCTCGCGCATCGTCGGCATATAGCCGCGTTCGACTGCGCGTTTCAAGCGCGAATACGACAAACCATCAATCTCTAGCATCACAATGCCGCGTCCGGATTCACTCGTTCCTCGCAGATGTGGGATGCGGCTCAAACGTTCGACCATGCCCTGGAAAAAAGATTGATCGTCGTCAACCGAAGCGAGACTGGAAAAGACCGTGTTGACCGCCGTTAACGCCAGCGCACCGAGAATCGCTGCTGCCCAGTCAGAGACCACAAAGCCCGTCACCAATTCCGATGTAAGCCGCAACATCACTGCGTTCACCGCGAGCGTGGCAACCCCTAGCGTCCGGACATTGATCGGGAGCGTCAGCAACAGCAGCACGGGTTGCACAAGCACGTTGATGATGCCGAGCACGAGCGGAACAGACACTGCGACGAATAACGCCGGTTTAGAATCGGTTCCCGTAATCGTAATCCCAGGAACAATTTGTGCGATGACCAACAGCGTGAGCGTTTCGATGATCCAGACAAGCACAAAACGAATGACCACGCGTTGGAAACTAGGCATGTGGCAACTCCAGCTTCGCCATCAAGCCTAAATGATCGGACGGGTAGAGCCGTTCATTCTGTTCGTCCGAGCGGTGGAAAGCAATTCGACATTCGTGGACGTGAATCTTTGGGTCAATAAAAATATAGTCAACCGTCACGCGGAGTGGAGCGTTCCGACGTTGCTGGGCTAGCCCGACGGCTTTCAAGAGTACACTTCGCGCGGAATGACGTAAGCCAGGACCACGCTGGAGAGGTGAGGGGAACGTGAATTCGGGCTCGTTTCCATTCGCGGCCGCGTATGCGGAAACAAATTGCGCTCGCAAAAGTTGTATAGATTTACGAGTTGGCAAAGCATTAAAATCGCCACAGAGGATAACGGGCGCATCGTGAGGCAGCCAATCGAGGAGACGGCGAACTTGAGCTACGCGGGGTACATCGTTCAGCAGACTGAAATAAAGATGGACATTGGTGAAGGTCGCCCTTTGTCCGCGATGTTCAATCGTCACGCACTGGGCCACTCGATCCTGATGAACTAGCGCGAGCGTTGCTTGATCGTGAGTTGGCAATCGGCTGAGGATTGCCAACGCTTCGTGTTCGCTTTTCTGCCCTGTCTTGGGGCAGAGGTGGACTGTGTAACCGCTGAGTTGATCCGCAATCCACTGTGCATTGTTTGACGGTAACGCCACTTCTTGCAATGCGATCACATCCGGCTCAAGCGCTCTCAACTCTTGCACGATCAATTGCCGGCGCACATACCAAGAAGACACATCGTTGAGAATATTCAGCGTGGCGACAGTTAGAAAATGTTTGTCGGACATGTCTTCCTAAAACTCGACCCTGGGATCACTCGAAAGTGGGGTGCTGCCAAAGTCTCCGCACAAGAAAAAACGAGACGATTGAGACGACAGTGAGCGATCCGTTTTTCGGCGCGCCATAGCGGCACAAAAGTCGAATTTGCCTGATTATACTGCGCGTGCGTATCTATGTAAAACGCACGGATTCGAAAATGAAATTGACACGCTACGTTATCGAACGCGTTGTCGTATTTAGCGACAATGCGTTCCTTGCATTTACGACAAAAAGCATCATGTCCAAGTGATTACTTTTTCGCTCAACTGGCTGTATGCTGTGTTCACGTTCGAAGCAGGTCGACCCGTAAACTATCAATGTCACCGCGATTCAAAGGGTGAATTCATCAAAGGAGAACAACCCATGTTAGGAACCATTTTACTTATCGTTCTGATTCTACTACTTCTTGGAGCATTTTCAGGGAGTCGAAGATGGGGCTATTATCCCAGCGGCGGTTTGGGACTCGTTGTCCTCATAGTCGTCGTCTTGCTGATCACTGGTCGCATTTAATTTCTATGGAATCAGAGAGAGTTCAACCATGAACGACGATATTGCGGAAGGAAGTTGGAAACGAATACGCGGAAGCGCGAAAGAGTTCCGGGGTAATCTCACAGGTAATACTCTGGAGCGCACTGAAGGCAAGTTCGAAAAGCTCGCGGGCGTGTTGCAAGAAAAACATGGCTATACGCGCGAAAAAGCTGACAAGAGAATCGAGCGCCGTTTGAAGAAATACGATCAGAAATATGCCGCGCAAACGAAACGCGCGCGACGGATGAGCAAGCGCCAGTCCATTGGCTGGTAACCCGTTCGATTAAAAAATTAGGAGGATCAACTATGAACAAGGACATTCTGGAAGGAAACTGGAAACAAATGCGCGGAAGCGCTAAAGAGTGGTGGGGCAAACTCACCGACAGCGATCTTGATCGCATCGCGGGCAAGCGCGATCAGCTCGTCGGCACGCTGCAAGAAAAGTATGGCTATACGCGCGAAAAAGCCAGCGAGGAAATTGATCGCCGCGTGAAAGAATATGATCTGAAACACAACAAGTCCGCGTAACAAAAAGAGTACGCAAATGCGCCAGTCCATTGGCTGGTAAATGTTCGACAAAAGGGGTAGGGAAAATGGGAGTACTATCTTGGATTATCGTCGGTCTGATTGCGGGCTGGCTCGCCACTCAGGTGATGCGGGGTGGCTACGGTCTGGTCGGTGACATCATTCTTGGGATCATCGGCGGACTCGTGGGCGGCTATATCGCCGGAACGCTGTTCGGAGTTACGGACGCGGTGAATGGGATTAATGTCACCAGTATCCTCGTCGCAGCCGTCGGCGCAATAATCTTGATTGCGGTCAGCCGCATGTTCCTCCGTCCTAGGAGAGCATAGCGATTAGTTTGCGATTGCGGGGGACCGATTTCGAATCGGTCTCCCATCTTTGGCACCAGAGCGAAACATGTGTCTCGATTCAAGAATGGGGACAGATGCCTCGCCCCAGTTCCATGTCAAATGCTTAATAAAGGGGATTGGCCCTCATGGATTTTCAATACCTGTTCAACTCAAGCGGTGAGTGGATTGCCTTTCGACAGGGACCAGACGTTTTTGACGAGAGATGTAATTGGATCGGATGGCTGCCGTGGGAGGATAATGATGTCGCAACGCGCGAGGGCGAGTATTTGGGAACCATTATCGATGAGAATCGGTTCTATTACTTTGACAACCGACCGCATCGATGGCATCCCGGACATTCTACTTATCCTGCATACCCTGCCTATCCTGTCCCGCCTGCCTTGGCGATGTACGCGGATTTGCCAGTTGGAGCGAGGAACATTGCAAGTCTAAAGAAAAAATCTCGGCGTAATAGATCTTAACCTGCGCCAGTCCATTGGCTGGTAAATGTTCGACCAAAAGGAGTAAGGAAATGGGAGTACTATCTTGGATCGTCGTAGGTCTGATCGCAGGTTGGCTTGCTGGTCAGGTGATGCGCGGTGGCAGCTACGGTCTCGTCGGTGACATCATTCTCGGCATTATCGGCGGACTCGTGGGTGGTTATCTCGCCGGTGCGTTGTTCGGAGTCGCGGACGCGGTGAATGGGATCAACGTCCTCAGCATCGTCGTTGCGTTCCTCGGTGCGATGCTTCTGATTTGGATCAGCCGCATGTTTCTTCATCCCAGGAGAGCATAGCGATTAGATCGCAATTCCGGGAGACCGATTCAAGATGCGGTCTCCCATCCCGGAACCGGGGCGAAACATTTTTATCCCTTCGATAATGGGGACAGATGCCTTGCCCCGGCTCTGCGTCAAATTCTTTACAAAAGGAGCACCTATGCAAACCTGTGATGTCATGACCAAAACGTTAATCAACTGCTCGCCAGAAACCTCGGTTGCCAAAGCCGCCAAGTTGATGCGAAATCACAACACCGGCGATGTGCTTGTCACCGACGAAGGAAAACTTGTTGGAATTTTGACCGACCGCGACATTACCATCCGCGTCACCGCGAAATCGCTCGACCCCGATCAGGTGCTCGTGCGCGATGCGATGAGTACCCGCGTGCGGACAGGAGAACCAAACTGGAACCTTGACAAAATCGCAAAGGAAATGGGCAAACATCAAATCCGCCGTTTGCCAATTGCCGAGAATAGAGTGCCTATCGGGATCGTGTCACTCAGCGACATTGCACTGCACAACAGTCACAAATCGCATGTTACAAAATCGCTCAAAGAAATCTCCGAGTCGCGTGGAACTCACCGCTTGCACTCTATGGAGCGTGGGCTATTGCGCGTCACTCTCGGGCTGGGTCTTGTCCTCGGCGCAGTCGTTGGTCTGAACTTGTTCAAGTCGGGCGGTAATCTCTGGGAACAGTTTCAAGGCAGTCAACTCTGCGACAAACTGCTAGATGTTGTACAAACTGGCCGCGCCAAAATGTCAAAGGCACTGAATAGTATCTAAGGAGGCAAAGACTATGACCGGCTTTGTTGGATCGATTGAGAAAGCAACTCTGAAGAACAATTATTTTCGTAAAGTGTTATTCACTGGCAAGCACAGTCAGCTCGTAGTGATGTGTTTGCAGCCGAGTGAGGACATTGGCAACGAGGTACACCCAACGACCGACCAATTCTTCCGTATTGAAGAAGGTGATGCCAAATTCGTCTTCGGTGGCAAAGAGGAACATCTGGTCCATGATGGCGACGCAGTGGTGGTACCTGCGGGTACTTTTCACAATGTGATCAATGCTTCTGCGACCAAGCTGCTCATGCTATATACGATTTACACGCCGCCGAACCATCCGGATGGGACCGTGCATAAGACGAAAGCCGAAGCAGAAGCGGCAGAACACTAGAACCTTCTTTTGCGATTGGGACAGGGGTTTGAATTCCGCCGTTGGATTGCTTTCCGCCAAGGACAAGACGTTTTCGATAAGAGATGTAACTGGGTCGGATGGCTACCATGGAGCGATAATTCTGTCGCAACCCAAGAGGGTGAGTATTTGGGAACCATCGTCGAAACGAATCGGTTCTATTATTTTGACAACAGACCTCAGCGACCGCATCCCGGACATTCTGCCTATCCCATCTATCCTGCCTATCCTGTTCGTCCTGAATCGACGACCCCTGTGGCGTTGCCAGTTGGAGCAAGAGACATTGCAAGTTTCAAGAAAAAATCTCGTTTGGGGTCTACACGTTGAGAAATGAAAGGAGCAATACTACCATGTCTCTGACACGTTCGATTCCACTTGGGCGCATTCTTGGTATTCCGCTCGGGCTGGACTATTCCTGGTTTCTCATCTTTGCGCTCGTCACTTGGTCGCTGGCAGGTTCGTATTTTCCAGAACAATTTCCTGGCTGGAGTACAGGATTGTATTGGGCAATCGGACTGGCGACGAGTCTGCTGTTTTTCGTATCCGTGGTCTTGCACGAACTTGGTCATTCCGTGATCGCGTTACGTAACGGCATCCCGGTGCGTAGTATCACGTTATTCATTTTTGGCGGGGTCGCTCAAATTGGTCGTGAACCCGGCTCGCCGGGCGTAGAATTTCGCGTCGCCATCGTCGGACCGATCGTGAGTTTCGTGCTCGCCGGACTGTTCTACGCCCTGAGCTGGCTTGGCGCGGGCATCGCGCCGCTAGCCGCGCTTGCGACCTATCTCGCTTATATCAATGGCAGTCTGGGGCTGTTCAATCTCATCCCCGGCTTTCCGCTCGATGGGGGGCGCGTCTTCCGCGCCATCCTTTGGCGGGGGACCCACAGTTACCGCCGCGCCACGGAAATCGCGGGTGCCACAGGAAATCTGTTTGCTTGGTTATTTATCTTCTGGGGCGTGTGGCAAATGTTCAGCGGAAATTTCGCGGGTGGACTGTGGATCGCGTTTATTGGCTGGTTCCTGCAAAATGCGGCAACCGCAAGTGTACAGCAGATGACGCTGGAACGCTTACTCACCGGGCACACCGTCGGCGAAATTATGACCCGCGAGTGCCCGACGCTAGCGCCAGAAGTGACGCTGGAACAACTGGTGCACGATCTAGCTACCTGACAGTTTTACAAAAACGATAGTTGACCGACACTGTTCCTCTGTTAAGATAGGTTTTGCCCAAACTACTTGACGGAGGTTCCCAATGTCGATCAACCGACTCTATGATACTTGGTTTAAACGAATCGGG
>JACRMI010000084.1 GCA_016215025.1 Chloroflexota bacterium | reverse complement strand
CCCGACTTTTTCAAGCGAATCCGCTTTAACAAAACGGAATGAGTGCTGTGACTGATTACGTTTTTGGTGTTCTTGATCGCGTTGGACTTATCTGTAAATGAGAAAAACGGAATGAGTCATTTTGACTCCACAAATCCTCCTTGCAAACATCCGGTACAGCCCATTGTCGTCCACTTCAGTGGAACAAGGATTTTCCGAGTGCGCTTACCGTATGGTTGCGCGAACAGCGTTTGGTCAAGTAGGAGTATCCGATGTCTCTTATGCGGCTTTTGTCGATAGACTCACCTTGGCGTGCGCTTGTGTTTCCAATTGTTTTTACGCTCCTGGGGTCAATTCTTCTCGGTTGTGGTGCAATTGGGAGAGAACGGTCACAGGTGCGAGCCACTCGCATGGCGACTATCGGAGTTGTCGGTGAAATGGATTCGGTGTCCATGTCAGGACCGTTATTAACGACCGGAATACCTGAAGCGACTCGAGTTCTTCCTACGGTTTTCTCCAGCACAGGCAAAGTTCAGCGTGTCGAGACGCTCGAAAATAATCACATCCATGTTGAAATCCTGCCCGATGATATCGCGATGAAGACCGACTTTATTATCGCTGATTGGAATCGCGTCACCGTCTTGTTCTACTGGGTGGGTTTGCAGACTCCCGCGCCGGTCGAAACGAACATCAAAATGGATACGGTCAAAGCGTCGCTCGGACGACAGGTGACCATTGGCTATTTGTTCACCGAATCCCCCACGGTAGTATTTTTCAGTTCGCACAAAAAACCAGGAGATCCTCAATGAAAAACATTCTTCATTCCCGGCTTCGGCCGATTTTCCTTCTACTTCCAGTGCTCATCGGTCTCTGTAGCATCATCGTCTTCTTTGCGATGGCATTGCCTGAGCAAACTCCCGGTTGCGATGCTCGGAACTCTGCGGCCTGCACATCGGTTTGCACAAATTGGGAACACCAATGCACCGATCGGGCGGAGGGCAGGTGGGTTTGTACCGAGTCCATCATCATTTACTACGACGATGGATCCACCGCGGAAATGTGTATTGGCGGGTATGAATACCAGGAAGGTCCATGCAATGCCTGGGAGGACGTGTGCGTGTCGTGGTCAGAGCAATGCGATAGCTGGGTCTCGTGTACTGGGGGTAACTGTCCGAATGGTTTGGAATGCCAGGGCACCTGTGGCAGCGGTGCGAACTGCCGCTGCAAGGGTGGAAGTGGCGGCTGCCAAACCGCGGCTGACTGTGGCGGCATTCCCGACTGTCCCTATAGCCAACAAGGTGGCTCGGTCTGGTCTTGTCAGGCGAATGCTTGTATTGCGATTTGCGGCACGAGTTCTTCGTCCTCCAGTGCTGCCAGCACGAGTAGTAGCGTTGGTCCCACGGCTACTCGCCCAGCACCCACAGCGACACCCATTGTAACGCCGACGCCAATTCCACAACCGCTGTGCCCACCTGATCCGGAAAATTATGGCGGCACGGTCACTCGGACGCGGGTCGATCCGCCGGGTGTTGTTATCAACACCCAGCCCGCCAATCCGATTGTCGTCGGTCAAGACCCAACCAAACGTGGGGTTGATCTCAATGCGGTCATTACGGTAAATGCCTGCACCCTCGATTGGCATTATCGGGTTCAGGAAGATTACGTATGGTGCGGCAAAGCGAGCTGTGACTGCACCAAAGACAACTGCGAAATCCGCCAACGTTGGAAAGAGTGGGATCAAACCTGTACTGAGCCGTATCCGATTGCCGGTGTAACGATTCGGGGTGATTTGGCGGCAGACAGCGTGACGTACATTAACGGTCCGATGCAATCCAAATATCCGGGCGTTAAAGTGCAGCAGGGGACGCTTACCTTCTTTCCGAATTCCCTGGCGCGCGTGATCTCGTACATCGTCGATAATCCGACGACGTGGTCGATGCAGGGGCTCAAGTATCCGCTCCAAGATCCCGGTACCTGGGACGTAACAGTCAATATCGCAACGCAAGCGACCACCCATTGTGGACCGGCACAGTGGACAGTCCCGTTTCCCAAAAAGATTCCTGTGAATCTGCGTGAGCAGAATCTAACGCGCTAGGTAAAAAATGTCGATATCACAACAAAAGTTATTGGCGCTTAGTTTGTTTATTGCATGGGGTTTGATATTCATCGCGGTATGGCAGGTCACGGCGGAGTCACCCCGCGAGGAGGGAGGACCAGCGATCTCTGGACCCTCGAATTTTGAGCAACCCGCATGCAGTCCAGGGTACTCGACGCTAGACCGCTGCGGTTGGATCGCTCCAGTAACTCAAAACATGGCAGGCGAGAACATTCTTCCACCGCCCACCTATTCTTTTCCACCGCCGGTGCGGTCGACACCGACTCTCAAGGGGCGAATAATCTTCATGTCGAACCGAACCGGTCGTTGGCACATCTACGTCATGCAAGCCGATGGCAGTTCGCAAACGGCACTTACGCGCGATCCGAATTGTGATGACTCGACACCCCGCGTGTCGCCGGACCTGAAACGCATCGTATATCGAGCTCAATGTGGAAGTACGTACGGAGCTATCGTCGGAATGAATATAGATGGTTCAAATCCGATCACTCTTACCAACGGCGCGACCTATGACAATTCCTATCCGACCTGGTCGCCAGACGGATCGAAAATCGCTTTTGCTTCTACGCGCACGATGGGCGTCTATAACCTCTATACGATGAACGCGAATGGCAGTGGAGCTACGGCGATTCTCACCACGACAAACAAGTACACGTCACAACCGGTGTGGTCGCCGAACGGTCAAATGATTGCGTTCGTGTCCAATCGGGACGCGGTCACCACAACGACCTCCGACGTTTACCGAGCTAGTATCGATGGCTCAAACTGGATGCGCTTGACGACGACCGTTGCCGATAATTGGTATCCAACGTGGTCACCCGATAGTTCGACGATTTTGTTTTCATCCTGGCGGGATGGTCATGGCGAAATTTATACGGTGAGTGCAAGTGGTGGCGAAGCAAATCGCTTAACCACGACCGTGCGCGACAATTGGGCGGCAGTCTACTCACCGGACGGACAAGCGATTGCATTCTCCAGTGTCCGCGATGGTTACCAAGCGATCTATGCGATGAATCTGGATGGCTCTAATCCAACTGCGTTAACCTGGGGGGTCGGCGAGCAACATAGTCGTTTCCCCGCTTGGATCGCGAACAAGTATGCTGTGTGGCTGCCACTGATTCGGCGCTAGATTAAAGGAGACCCCATGCATCATTTACCTTGTCGGTTGCGCTCTATTCTGAATTTCCTATTCCTGGGATTTGCTCTCGCTATCGTCATGCTCTTCGGTTCGCCACTCTATGCTTCTTCGGTGACCAAGCCCATCGCGATGACTGGGTCCGCTGAGGCACACGCAGCGCCTGGCATCTCCGATACCAAGGATGTCGGGAATCGGGGGCAGGAAAAGAGGTCCACTACGGTGGCTGTGCCGTATTGGTCGAATTCTGAAGATCTGACCGTTTGGTCCCTGGATGTCGATCCCAAGGTGAATGTGGCAGCCGCATGGTTGCTACTTCAAACGGTACCAACCGGGACGAGTTGGGGTGAGGCGGGGCAAGAACAATGAACCAGCTCAACTTATTTTGGGGTTATTTGAATCGCATTCCCGTGTTCACCGCCAATGGTTTTTTGTTTCTCGGCTATGCGTTCCTCGATCATCTCGGATTGTGGGTGGTCGTCGGATGCGGGCTGCTTTTTGCCCTCGTGTTTGACTGTGCCTCCGTTCGGCTTATCAGCGCGGCACCCAGCCGGATTGGGAGCCGTTTAGCTCCCCAGGTTGAGACGGGACTTGGCGTACGCGTTCTTACGTTGGTGACGGTAGGAGTCTGTTGCGGCGCAGGTATGGTTTATGCGGAACCGATTCCGACAATCTTGGCAGGTATGTGGTTTAGCGCCGTAATGGTCTTGGTGCTACTGCCTGCCGAACGCGAACCTATTTTGTGGCGGGTCAAAGGTACATTGCTTTTGTATGCGTTGGTGCTCCTGGGTTTCAAGTTTTACCTTGCCCAAGCGCAAACCGCTTCGCCGGAAGATTGGGCGAGCACGATCGGCTCTGTTGGAACGGCGCGGGATGCGCTCGTGCGGACGCGCGATTTGTTCACCACCATTGGACTTTGGGCGACCTGGTTCATCGTGCCATTCGCGCATTTTTCGTATCTGGTGCAGCGGGTTCTCGTCAACTCACCGTCGCTCTTTTTCGCGCAAAAGAACGTGCAGGATATTCTAATCGCTATGCGGCGTCGCCAATAGGTGAACCGGTAGGGGATGGATACATGACCACTTCGGTCTTTCAATTTATCGAATCAGTCAAACACGGCGCGGAAGACCTGCTGCACTCGGTCAGTGACCTATTGGGGCGACCGGTCGATCCATCGCCCTTGACGGTGGATTTGGCGGTCGACCAGGTCGATCTCGTGTACGACGAGCAGGATCACTTCGATGCCTACTATTTCCATACCATTGAGCAAGAGAATGGGCAAAATTATTCGCTCCATAAAGTGGTCAAGGTCTTGGCGCTCGACTTTGTTCCCCTTGAAGCGCGGGAGCAGCTCTCGGTCTTGGAAAAGATGCGCATGGCGCTCAGGGGACTTTATAACGCGCAAGTCGATTTCGTCTACCTCGTCGCCGGAATTTTCAAACCGTACCTGGGAATTACGCAATGTTACGGTGTGATTGGTTACGATAGCGAGAGCCGGGCTATGGCAACCGCCAGAGCGGAACGCGCGATGGGATCGCTCCGCAGTGCGATGGCTAACTTTGAACAATCCCGTCTCAAGCGCCTGTCGCGCACCGAAGTCGAATGGATTCGGCAAGCATTCGCCGAAATGAAGCTCGGTCTGGTGGGACTCGGGCATCCCGATCCGGGGCGAACGGGCAAATCGATTCAACAAGCGCAGATGCGGCATACGACGGCGCCCGATGAATTTACGCTTGAACAAAATGAACTGTTGTATCGGGGCATGGCGCTCCTGGGCGAAGAATTTCTGAACGTCGTGATGGCGTACCGCGTCACCCCCGCCGACATTTACCAATTGCAAGTTCGAACCAGCCGCGAGGCTTCACGTTGGGCGTCGATGGAACGCGGAACGAAAGGCATCAACCTGGGACTTGGCATTCCGCTGATTCTCTCGGGTAATCTCGGTCATGCAGTTGGTACGAGTTATGGCGAAAACCAGAGCGTGGGGGTCTCGGATGCGACCAGCCAGGGACAAGCGCACGGACAGGGCGTGGGCTTGGCGCATACGGTGACCCAAGGCGAAGCTCACACCGATGGCGTGTCGAGCACGACCACGATCACCGACGGGATCACGACCACACAAGGTACCAGCCACAACGATGGGACGGCGCACACGGATTCTCAGGCACATACGGATTCCAAGTCACATACCGATTCCGTTTCGAACACGTCAACCGATAGTGTCGCGGTGACTCACACGGACGGTTTTTCGCACACCGATTCATCAAGTGTAACGCAGCCCAATGGCATCGGTGGCGATTTGCAGAGCGTGCCAATCTTGGGCGATGTCTTAAAAAGTGTTTCGGGCGGCAACCTGGGAGGAAATGTCACCGGACACGGAGGCGTACCGGGTAACACACTCGATGGCGGCGGCGGCTTGAATGCCGGCGTCAATTTCTCGACGGGAACAAATACCCAGGGATCTTCAGACACTTGGAGTTCGAGCGACTCGGTGTCACACGGGCATTCGGAATCAACGACCTCCGGTCACGCCGATACCGTTGGAACCGCCGACACGAAAGGAACCGCGGATACCACGTCGCATGGAGATGGTACCTCGCAACAAGTGAGTTCAAGTCATGCCGTCTCGCGTTCGAGTTCGGTAATGCACTCGGATACGATCTCACGAAGCGTGGGCGATTCCGTGTCGGCGAGTGAATCGGTCGCGGAATCGACGTCTCAATCGCACGGTGTCTCGCGCGGATTAGGGCAAAGCGAGGGGCGTTCGGCGACAGAAATGAGTGGTCTCGGTGTGGGAGCCGGGTTTTCGCCGAATCTCTCACTCAGCAAATCGTATCAGTGGGAAGACCATACGGCAACGCTCGTCGCAGATTTGTTGCGTGGACAGGAAAATTTGCTCCGTGAGGCGGCGGTCGAAGGCGCGTTTCTGGTCGACAACTATTATCTCTGTCGCACCGAGCGTGGACGACAGTCCCTGGCGGCGCTGTACGCTCAAGCATTTACGGGAACGGATGCGGTTACCCCCGCACAAACCCGTCCGATGGATGCGCCCGAGTTTGAATATTTACGCACGCGCGCGATGACGTTCACACCCAGCACTCGGCGTGAACGCGTGGCTGGGCTTTTGGAGACGTACCGGGATGCGACTTTTCTTCCGCCTTTGCGCTTAGCCGCATACACGGCGGTGGGACTGGTCGAAGCTGGGCGCGCTCAGACGGTGCAAGAACGGATCCCACCTTTCGCTTTCAATCCGCACCTTCGCGGCGAAGTCATCGTCGGTCACCAAGTCATGTATGAAACGGGCGAGCCGACCGAGGCGCTCTGTCGGCTCTCACGTGACAAGATGGCGCATGTCGGCATCGTGGGTGATAGTGGCGCGGGCAAATCGGTGCTGGCGACCTGGCTTGAATATCAGATTGCGACCCAATGGCAGTTCCGGGTGGTGATTCTCGATTTCGGACGGGGGCATCGGAGTTTGATGAAGATCATTCCCCCGGAACAGTTCGAATTGTACGGTCTCGACGACAGTTCACCGCGTCCGATTCGATGGAATCCACTTCAAATTGGCAAGCGTATCAAGCCGCAGACCCAACTCGAGCAGACGTGCCAGATCATCGCCGCCGCTGGACGCATGGGGCAACGTCAATATGGCTTTATGTGGGATGCTCTTCGTCAGCTCTATCTCGAACATGGGGTGCTTACGTCCGATGAGGAAGTGCAAGACCCGCTCCAATTTTCGAAAACGGTTAAAGCTCGTCCCGGCGATCCCCTAAGCACGCAGCGCATTCGCTTGGCGCATGTCCAGCCCGAGGAACTTGAGTTGTTGAATCGTGATCGACAACAACGCAATGCTCATCTAACTGTTCACCATTTGCCGCGGACTCCGTGGCCGATGCTCACGGGCGACGTTCCGCTATCCGTGCTTGCGAACGAAGACTTGCAACTGTTAGCCGCCGAACGCTCGAAAGGGGTGGACCTCTCGTTATGGTTCGACCGGCTTGAGCAATTTCAAAGCACCAAGAAAGCCGGCTCGCCGGACCACACGGCGCTCGAAGGCGTACTGCATCGTCTGCGCCCGTTTCGGCATGGCGCGTTGCGACGCATGTACGGTTCAGGTGAAGGATCCATCGCTCTTGAAGACCTGGGATATCCGTACGGCGTGGCGGTGATCGAAGGGGGGACACTCGCAGAGGCGCAAAAGGCCATGATCCTGGGACTCGCGGCTTTTCACATTTATCAGAATTCGATCGAGCAGCGCAAAGAGACCATGGAAACAGTTTCGCAACAAGAGGAACATCCCATGTTTTTGGTGCTCGAAGAAGCGCACAAGATCATTAACGGGGTGTCGGAAAACTCCGGTACGCCGGACCAAAGTGGATCGAATGCCTCCATCATCTCGGCACCGCTATGGGCAACCTTGGCGCGGGACGGCCGCAAGTACCACATTCATTACTGTCTCATTGGGCAATCGCCCGCGGCGTTTCCTGAAGAGATGATGACATCCTGCGGCATCATGGCCGTGTCCACGCTCAAAGGCGACAAAGATCGCAAAGCGATGATGGCGATGCTTGCCCGTTCGACCATGGGCTTTGAAGATAATGCCTATCTCCGTTTTCTCTCGCGCATGCCGCGCGCGTGGATGATTTGGAAAACGGCCATCGCGCTGGACCGTAAAGAGATCGAGCCGATTCTGATCGAGACGATCATGTTACCGGTTGACCGCGAGCCATCTGATTCCGAGGTCGCTGCTCATTTCCAAACTTGGGGACCACTTTTAGCGAATCTGAAGGAACATCGTTCAATATCGAGGATTGCCTCAACTCGGGTTCAAACGAAGGACTTGGTTGAGACCGGCAGTCGCCTAGGGCACTCAGCAAGCAATGCTACCGCAAATGCTACGAAGCAACCCCGCCATGCTTAGAACCGAGTTTTTGATGCTTGCGCTACTGGTTGGGGCATTGGTTCAAACTGCATGCAACAGTCAAGACGATTCAAGTAGGCAACCATCCACTCCACGCTCGATCCGCGCTATGGTGCCGACGACGACACCGCGCAATCTGGGAAGTTTTGAAACGGGGAATGCCTGGCTCTTCGGTACCGCAACGCCTACGCTGCTGCCGACGGCGACCGGTACGCCGGGGCCTAGTCCAACGCCAACGGTGACGCCGACACCGCTCAACGCCGAAACGCTCAAAGGTCAATTGCTCTTTCGCTCGTCGCGTCCTTTGCCCGCGGCGTACTCATCGACGAGTCTAAGCAACCTACAGGTGTTCAACTCTAGATTGTTTCAAGGCGTTAGTGACAATGGCAATGTCATATGGCGTTTCGATCCTGTGTGGGGCAAACTGGCTCCGTGCGATTCGCCCCCGGCGACTCCCACGCCCTTTCCCGCCGGTACGCCGACGCCGGTGATGCTCTTTAGTGATATGAGCCGGTTGTTGCAAAAACCAGCATCGGAGTGCCAAGCGATCTATGACGCTGCCATAACAGCACAGACCTGGTCTGCGGATAAACGGTTTGAGGTCTACATCGGGAGTGATCCGAACGGCGGACGACCTCAGGTGTTTGTGATCGATCATTCGACCCATACCCAAAAGATGGTTACGCATTTTGGCGTGGGCGTCTCCTACGATGCGGTCTTTGCGCCCGATGGGTATCACCTCGCTTTCATTTCCCAGGAACTGGGACAGGACAATTTGTACACCATCACGCGCGACGGAACCGACCTCAAACGTTTGACGCGTCTACCTGGACAAGCATGGACGACGACCTGGGAATGGATTAAACGACCGACTTGGTCGGCGGATGGGACGCAGTTGGCTGTTTGGTCAAACAAAGTGTCGGGCGCACGGCAGATCTGGGTGCTGCATGCCGACGGGACCAACCTGCACTCGATCTCGAACGATCCGCGTCCGGCCGAGGATTGGGATCCAGTGTGGGTGCGCTAGTGCGTCACTCGCATTCCAAGCGCGGAGAAACCAACGAATGTTAACTTCTCCAGTCGAACCCGTGTCCACTGTGTCCATTCGACTCAGCGCGCGGGAACAACAAGTGCTCGTCTATTTCATGTGCGGCTTGACCGTCAAGAACACGGCGCAGCAATTAGGCGTGACCCAATGGACGGTGAAAACGCATCAGCGCAATCTGTATCGCAAACTGCAGGTTAGCGACCGGATGTCGGCGATTCTGTGGGGCTGGCGTCAGGAAGGCTTTCGCCGCGCGGTCGAGACAACGGTGGAATCGATTTCGCTATCGCTCAAACAGACCGAAGACTAGATTCCTCGGGACTGACAATCTAATTTTTCAAGGAGAGAAAGGATGCTCAAAAAAGGTGGACGTTCACTGATTGTCATTGTGATTCTGGGTGCGCTGATCTTTTTCGCGGTATCGGCGTTCTTTGCCGGACTGGCGAATGATCAAGAGGTGGTCGTGGCCAAAGTGCCGCTCTCGGCGGGGACGCGTTTGGATGCCAAGCTCTTGGAGGTCAAACGGATCAATGTCTCCGCCGCAATGCCTGCCGTTTTCACGACGCTGGCTGATGTACAGGGTCAACTGTTGGTCTCAGCGCGGATGCCCGGCGATCAGATTACGCAAGAGATGGTCGGCGACAAAGCGATTTCAGCATTAGCCGCTTCGTTACCTGCTGATCGAGTTGCCGTGGCGGTCAAGGTTGATCAAGCCAGTGGACTTGCGGGGATTGTGCGCGTCGGCGATCTGGTGGGCGCGATTGGGATTGTCAACGCCGCTGACCTGGGATTGCAAGATTTGAGCTTTAGCCCGGTTCCAACTCCCGCAACGTTCTCTTCCGCTCTGGCGATTTCGGGTACGGGTTCAATCACCGGGACGCGCGTCCAACCAACACCTAAACCCAGTATGCCGGCGGGCGTTGCGGCCCGCGTCGCGCTCTACGATTTGCGCGTCCTGGTCGTGCCGCAAAGCTTCCGGTATGAGGAAACCGCGCCAGGCGCTGCGGGCGACACGTTCACAACGGTGCGGACATCGACGAGTCAGCAGCAAAACTCAGTGATCGTGCTCGAAGTGCCGGTGGCTCCAATCGAACTTGCGCCCAATTACAAGGTTAGCCCGGCTGAACTGTTGGCGCTCCTCAACGATAAAGGGCGACTCCACTTTTTCTTGGAGCCGACCGCGAAGACGACGCATCCGCCGACGAGCGGCGTTGAGGCAAAAGAGCTTTTAGAGAAATTCTACGCCAGGTGAAAATGTGATGACTCTATTTGATTTCAAAACCACATCCCAACCGGAGCCAGCCAATCGTGGACCCGTCCGCACGCTGATTGCATCGCCGGACCTTGGTCTCGTGAATGCCGTGCAGACAACGGCGCAATTGATGACGGACCGCATTATGTTGGTGTCGATCGCGCCTGCGGCGGGACTCATCGAGGGGATGCTGGGAACAAGCCAGCCCGAAATAATTGTTCTCGATGCTGAGTTCGCGCGCGAGATGGGCGAGCAACCCTTCTTCGACTTGCTCGGCAAGTTAGGGCAAACCATTGCGTTGGTGGTTTTCCCACCTGTCTCCAATGTGGCGGCGGTCCAAAATCGTCTCGCGCAATTCTCGCCGGTACGCGGATCGTTTCCCAAGCCATGCGACCCACAAGCGTTGCTGGCAGAAGCTGCGCGCCAAGCTCTGACCGAACGCGTGCGCCTGGAACAAACCTCACCGCTCTTGAGTTCGCCAACAAGACCTGTGTCGCATGGCGGTCAGCTCAACATCTGTGTCATTGCATTCAAAAAGGGTGGGGTTGGCAAGACGACCGTTGCCGTTAGCTTGTGGGATTGGTTCAACAAGAATCTCGGTTCTAGTTTGCTTGTGGGCTTTGATACCCCCGATGATTGCGCCGCTCAACTCCACCTGTCGCCGCAACCCAACATGCTCCAATACTTCCACACGCCGACGTTCGAGGGGTTGCGGGCGAGCATCCAGAAATTCCAGGGGCAAGCGGACGTCATTCTGAGTCCAGGTGATGATCGCATGGCGCAAAAAGAATTGAGTGAGGCGAGCAAGGGCGGGCAAATCATCGGCAGTCAAATCATTCGCGAGCTACTCGTCGAAGCGGCGATGGCGAACCCTGGGTATCACGCGATCATCATGGATGTGCCGCCCTCGTACGATGCATATGCGATTCGACCGATGGCATTTGCCAATCGGCTGCTCCTCGTCATCGAACCCGACTTGCAGTGTCTAACGAAAGCAGTGGATGGCATCGAAAAATTTGCGGAGCGTGCGCACGAACCGATTGATCGCAATAAAATTGCCGTGGTCATCAATCGCTGGACGCCGGTGACGAAATATCAGGTCAAGGATATCGAAGAGGGTTTTCGCCAAGGACTCGGCGGATGGTGCCCGCCCATCATCGCGCGGATTCCGTACGATGAAAATGTCCGCGAGTATCAGGTCGATGGCTTGATCCCAGGCGCGAGGAAAGGACCGTTCGCAGAGAGCATCGATGCCCTGGGTCAATACTTTACCGGACAGTCGGCGCAAGCAACGACCAAACGCAGTCTCTTTCCTTTCAAATTGCCCCAGGTTAAAGTCGGATAGCTGAGGGATCATCATGACAACTAGTCTCAAGCCGATTGCTCCCGCGTTGCCACCTGAACCCGCTCGCTCCGGCATTCTCGATTTTGTCGCCGCGCCGGCGATCCAGACGCTATCGGATGAAGCATTCCAAACAATTGAGAATCAAGTCATTGCCGTCGTCAACGCCGAACTCGGTCAGCGTCTGACGAGCGCCAACATCGATCAACCCGACCCAGCACTCAAGCAACAAGTTGAAACAGCGGCGCGGCGGGCGCTCATGCGCGTTCTCAGCGAAAAGCGTATTCCGTACTCCGGTACAGTCGAAGATCGTTTTGTGCAATCCATTCTTAACAAGCTGCTCGGTTACGGTTGGCTCGAAGTGCTGTTGCCGCCGCAGCGGGATGTGATCGAGATCATGGTAAATCAAGAGGGTTCCCTCTGGGTGATCCCGCGAGGTTCCAGCCAACCCCAGCGCGTGCTCGATGTTCAACCGTCTCCGGCGGATGTGATGCTCGTGATTGGCAAAATCCTGGGGGGTGCGAACCGCCGTGTGACCGAAGCCGAACCGCGTATGGATGCTCGTTTGCCGCGCACGCGTCGTCTGCCGCATGGCGCGCGCATTCACGTCGTGATCCCGCAGATCGCCGTTGGCGAGTATCCCATCCTCAACATCCGTCTCTATGAACAAGAGCCCATTCGGCCGGCGACGCTTTTGAGTTGGGGCGCGCTATCTCAAGAGGTGTTCGCTTTCTTGACGAATGCGGTCAAGCAAAAATGTCGTGTCATGATTTCTGGTGGAACGGGGACAGGGAAGACCACGTTGCTTTCAGCCCTTGGAAATTTTATCCCGGCCGAAGCGCGCATCGTCACGATTGAGGATACCGTTGAAATCTTTATCGACCGCCCGCACGTTGTCACGCTCGAAGCGCGCCCTCCTTCAATGGAGGGCAAGTATGGCGTGAGCATGAGCGACCTGGTCGTGGATGCAATGCGGATGACGCCGCAGTGGTTGATCGTCGGCGAAATCCGGACAGGGTCTGCCGCCTCTGCCCTTTTTTCGGCGCAGATGTCCGATCATCCCGGTCTCTCGACGATTCACGCTCTGTCGCCCGAAGCGGCCCTCGAGCGCTTGAGCTTGCTGATGCAGATCGATCCAACGACAACGCGGATTCAACCAGCGGCGATCAAAAAGTTGGTGACCCAGGCGCTCGATCTCATTGTGCAGCTTGAATACATCAACGGCGTACGACGGGTCACGCGGGTAACTCAGGTGGCTGATACGCTTCAGCATGGCGACGTGTTTCTCAATGATTTATGGCGTTTCGATCCGGCGACGACGACGTGGCATCAACTCGCGGACCTGACCAAAACTCGCTAAAGGAAATGACAATGCATTTACCTTATCCTATCTTGATCGGTTTTCTCAGTGCGATCCTGGGAGTGATTGTGGTCTATCGATTGACCTTAGGGGCGCAGGCGCTGCGGTCAAAACGTGCCGCGCAAGCCAACTTGGTCGCGGGACGCCAAGTAGGCCAAGTGGACGAACCAATTTTGCGTGAACCGCGCACGCTCGCCGATCGTTTGCGGGCAGCAGGTTGGAACCTGGGCGGACAACCCGAAACAGCGTACCGGCTCGTCCGGATCGTGGAAGGAATGTTGGCGGCGGTCCTCGTGCTCGTCCTGGGTTTTCCGATGGTGCTCGCGGTCGCCGCGGGGGGGTTGGGTTGGTATCTCCCACAGATGGTGCTCGAATCGCAGGAAACCCGCCGCGCGCTTGTGATCGAGAAAGAATTACCGGATGCGTTGAGCGATCTCGTCGCACTCTTGCGCGTGACGCCATCGCTCAAGTCGGCTCTTGATCAAACCCGCGCACTGCTCGTCCGGATGAACCCGCGTTCTCCACTCGGGCAGGAATTGCAGTGGACGCTGGAGGACTTGGCGACCGACGAAGCCCAGGCGTTTCGCGATATGGCACGCCGCGCCGTATCACCCGCGCTCGCGATGTTTGCTTTTGCCCTGGGTATTTTTTCGCGCAGTGGCGGCGATTATCTCGATGCGCTGGAAAAGCAAGCGCGCGGCATTCGTCAAACGCTCGAAGCGCGCGGCACAGCCCAAGCCGAAGCCGCCGATGCGATGATGGCAGTCAAGATCATTCCGGTCTTGCTTATCGGAGTGACGGTCTTTTTGATGCAGGATCCCTATTTCCGCGCGTTCTACTTTTCGCTTGGCGGACAAATTCTGCTGATCGTCGTCGCAAGTTTGATGTTCGTTGGTTACCGCGTCGTGCAATCTTCGGTGCAGAATGTTATCTAAATCAGGGAGGATTCGATGGTTGCATCATTAGGTCCGGCGATTGCCTTACTCTGTGCAGCGCTGGCGATGATTGTGGTCTACGAAATGACGCCGACGGCGACGAGTGTGCGGACGCGCGAGTTTGCGCGCGTGCGGGGAACCCAGTTCGACGATCACCGCGCCGTTCCCTTTTGGCGCGCGGCGTTGGTATTGTTTCGTCCGCTGGTCGATGGACTCGTGCCGCGTCGTTTTCGCGAAAACGTCGTCCGGTATCTGTACTGGGCAAAGCTGGCCGGTGGGTGGACGGACTGGAATGAAATAGAGTTCTGGGGTTTGTCGATGGCATTGAGCTGGGTCGCGGGCGCGTTCCTCTTGCGCTCAAATCCGTGGATGGCGCTCGTGGCGGCGGGGATTGGATTTTTTCTGCCGTACGCGTTGCTGCGCAGTTCGGCGCGCAAGATCGAACGCGCCATCACCCGCGAATTGCCGGATGCGATGTACCTGATCGCCTCCATGGTGGCGGTCAACATCGTACTGCCGGAAGCACTACGACGGCTAACCGAATATCGCGGAGAATTTGCAAAGTGGATCGCGCTGTGTATGTCCAAAGCGCACGGAGGCGATCTGATCGCGACGCTTCGGACGGAGGCAGAAATCTCCGGGCATCCACGCTTGCTCGCGTTAGCAACGAAACTCGAACTGATTATTATCAAAGGCGCGGCGGGAAGTGCCGATCTGTTACGCGCTCTCGCCGATGACCAAGCAGCCGATTACAAGGCAGAGGCGCAAAGGCGCGCCAAAGAATTGGGGACGGAGATCACGTTTCCCGTGCTGCTCTTTTTCTTTTTTCCGTACTTGATCGTGGTGGCGTCGCCCCTCTTTGCGAGTGTCACTCGTTTGTTGACCCACTAAAAAAATCACCCGAAATGGGCGAATTCCCAAGGTGCTATTTTCGTGTTAAGGTAAAGCTGAACCATCTTCCCAGGGCCCGGGAGGAGGGCAACTGTGTAAACCAAACTGCTCAAGCCCACCGCCGAGAGCAAAACTCAAAGGAGAAATCATGTTTGAAATTGTAAGGAAGAAAAGCCACCGGATGTTACTCCGATGGATGAATGTGACCCAGGGCGAAAAAGGCGAGGTGTCAATCGAATACATCATGATCGCCGCCGGTCTCTTAGTGCTCGTCTACGGCGCGTTCACGTTCCTGGGTGGTTCGGTCGATGCGTTCGTCCGTGGATTACCCGCTCGCCTCGGATTCTAGATTCATTTGTAGCGTACGTTGCGGGTAGAGCTGGACGAAATACCCGCAACGTGATTCTTGATCTGTGTAGCCTTACGAAAGGAGTTGCGGTATGCGTCGAATTCTGAATGGGCTTGGTTCGGAAACGGGGACGAGTGCGATTGAAACCGCGCTAACGTTTCCCATTATGATGTTCGCGGTGCTGGTGATCATCCAGTTTGGGACTCTGGTCTACGCCCGTCAAAGCGCCGAAGAAGCCGCGCGGTATGGTGTGCGACGCGGGGTTGTCAATATCGGGAATCCAGGCGGTGCCGCGATAGCCGCGGCGGATGAATATGCGGCCAGTGCCTTACCTTGGGGACACACCACGCAGCTCGAAGCACCAGGCGGTGTCGTGGGCTCAACAATGCGCGTGCGTGTGAGCACAATCCCCCCGAATTTGCTCGGACCTATCATGGGCTTTTTCGGTGGCTCAAGCGGATTCGAAAATGGCGGACCCGGTTCGCAAAATGCGTTTCAAGTGACGGCGGTCGCAGAAGGACGAATGGAAGGATGGTGAGATTGGACATTGGAAGTTCGATGTCGGATGTTCGATGTTGGATTGAAGGAACAAAGTGCAACAAATTGCAAACCTCTAACTTCCAACGTCTAACTTCCAACTTGCAAAGTGAATCCGGCGTTTCATATGTCATCGCCGCAATATTTCTGGGAGTCGTACTGGGTCCTATACTCGCCCTTTCAATTGAGATCGGACGGTACGCCGAAACGCGGGTGTTGATCCAGCAAGCCGCAGACTTGGCGGCACTCGCCGCTGCTCAGGAAGCGGATGTCGCCACGTTCCAAGAAACGGGTAACGAAATCTTGTTAACCGGCAATGCACAGCGCGTTGCCCAGGATTACATCAACCGCAATCTCGTGTTGGCGGCTGGACATGCTGTCACGGCGCAGGTACGCTCGATTGAGATTGAAGGCAACAGTGTGACGGCGAATGTCGATGCGGATGTGAGTGAGCTATTCCCCAAGTTCGTCGGACATGTGACGATCCACGTAACGGGACTAGCCGAGATGCGCTTTACGCGCGATGGGCAGCGGGCACGTTAAGTTATGCGGCTGCTCCGCGATGAGCAACGGAGGGAACTCTCTGCCAGTGAACGGCTTTCAGTGATCGTACTGAATCTATGGATCACCTCCGTTGTTCAACGGGGCGCAGCACCGCTTGAGCCACCGGGCGGGCGGAATGTGTCCTGGAAAGCAGTTCGGAGACAGCGACCTTTGCGGGTCGTGGAGAATCTGACATCTCAAGTTGCTTGTTCGTCGAGTACTTGAGAGACGGCGACCGCTCTTGGTTGTGCGTTTGGCAAGTGTATGTTACGGTGGAACTGGGAGGGATTGAAAGTAGAATTCAGGTCGCAAATTTCAAGTTATCAGTTACAGTTGATACAAGGGTGTGCCATGCTACTTGCGACATGTGACTTGAACTCTACTTTCGATTCTTAGCTCAACTTCACCTTTCCTGAATCTAGCATCCTGTGCAATAAGCAGAACGCCGAACTGCTTTTCTTGTCAAAGATTTGTTTACTCGAAAAGTTGAACGAGCCACGTTCCAATTTATTGGAACGTGGCTCGTTTTTCTTTCCTACTTGAGAATTTATGGCTGTGCGACGATAATCGTCAAACTGTCCGTCATAAGAAGCTCATGAGCAAAATGAATTTGGCCCAATCCCATTCTCACCCAAGGAGGCACTCCTATGACGGACACGGCTATTATAGCACAACTGTCCCCGTTGGCTTAGTAGGATCGGTCGACAGCAATCGTGCGATAGTTGAACACATGGTTGCTTGGCGAGCTCTCGACCAGCGCACTACTCGCCCAAGTCTTTATGAGGAACTTCTTTGAAGAATAAGAGCGGAAGGATGAGGGATTAATTATTCTGCCTTCATCCTTCATCTTTCATCCTTCCAATAAACCCCTGTCGGGAATTATTCTCGTTGCAACTTGACATTGATTTTCCTCGCCACGATCACCATGTTCGTTTCAAACCCCTGTCGGGAATTATTCTCGTTGCAACCATACCAAAACCCAAAGCGGGTCGTTCGGCGGTAAAGGGTTTCAAACCCCTGTCGGAGGATTTGCGGAGTCAGGACTCATTCCGCCAAGGTTGACAGAAGTAGCGAAAAAACGGAATGAGTGAATTTGACTGATTACGTTTTGCTCGCGAGTTTGGCACATTCGCGACCAAGATTCCAAAACACCTTGATTTTGT
>JACRMI010000083.1 GCA_016215025.1 Chloroflexota bacterium | reverse complement strand
GTGATACAATTCGTAACTGTTGCTCATGTTTGGGGCTCCTTTGGTCGTCAGACAACCAAATTATGCCTCAACATGGGCAACCTTGCTACTTCCTTAAATTGGTAAGGGAATCAGAAAGGTTGTGTCTTCTTCCAAACGAGCAGTCGCAAATTCACGGATGGTCTCCAGCATTCGCAGACGTGCTTCGCCGCCAGAGTCTTCTTGGTGACGAATGAGACTATTATCGACGAGCGAGCCGACGCCTTCTATCACGTCGAATTCGGCGAATCGTTCGAGGTTACTCACGGTTGCTTCGACCGCTTCGATCGTCGCGCCCGAAAATACCGCGAGCAGTTTGAATAAATCTTGCTCGCGCGCCTCGAGCAACTCGTAGCTCCAATCGATTGTGTCCCGCAGGGTTTGTTGTCGTTCCGGCAAGTCACGCGCGCCGCCACGCAATAATTTCAATCGATTCCCCAATCGTTCCGCGAGCGCTTGCGCTGTAAAGACGTTGAGTCGCGCCGTTGCAAGTTCGATTGCCAAGGGCAGACCATCCAGGCGCGCACAGATTTCGGCGACAGCCGGCGCGTTGTCTGGCGTCAATGCAAAATTGGGCTTGACGGTCTGCGCGCGTTCGATAAATAATTGCACCGCTTCGGATTGCGCCAGTTGTTCAATGGATAAATTCCTAGGTTCGAATTGTGGGAGCGTGAGCGGCGGTACCGGAAAGACGTATTCGTCGCGCACGTGCAACGCGGCACGACTTGTGACCAACAGTTTCAACTCAGGACAATCGCGCAGCAACTCGACCATGGTCGGCGCGGCAACGGTGACCTGTTCGAAATTGTCAAGTAACGACAACATTTTTGTGTGATTGATTTGCTCTTTCAGTTCATTCAGCAGCGGTTTGTCGCTTGATTCACGTACGCCAAGCGTTCGGCCAATCGCCGACAGCACCGCATTCGAGTCGCGGCTCGACGCGAGGTCAACAAAATAAACGCGGTCTTCAAAATCGACGAGCAAATCATGCGCGGCTTGCAACGCCAAACGCGTCTTGCCGGTACCGCCGGGTCCGAGTAAGGTCAACAAGCGTGTTTGGGCGAGTCGCTGCTTGACTTGCTCTAATTGCTGCGTGCGTCCCACCAAACGATTGGGTGGACTCGGCAAGTTACTCGGCATGACATCGAGAGTTTCCAGCGGAGGAAAGTCTTGCGGCAATTGGGGCGCGACCACTTGCCACAACCTTTCGGAACGGAGCAAACCCTTGAGTTTGTGTTCACCCATATCGCGCAAAGAAATTTCCTGGGATAATTCATCGCGCACAAGTTCGGCGGTTGCGTGGGAAAGTAGAATCTGTCCACCATGCGCAGCCGACATGACGCGTTGGACGCGCGCCATTGTGGAGAAACCCATGTAGCCACCCGAGACACTATCCATCGCAGTGGCTTGCGCGATTCCGGTGTGGATGCCCACGCGGACACGGAGTGGCGAGGTATCCCACTTTTCCTGCAAAAATAATTGTTGAGCGAGGATGGCAGCATTCACCGCCGCGGTCGAAGTATGGAAAGCAACACAAAACGCATCGCCGACGATTTGAAAGACATAGCCATTGTGAGCTTGCATAGCTTGGTGTAGGAGAGCGTGATGACGCGCCCGCACAATTTCCCATTGCGTAGGAAACTGTTGGGCGATGGTGGTACTGCCTTCAATGTCGGTGAAAAGAAAAGTAACGGTCCCGCTGGGAGGGTTTTGCAGAGCCACGGACACCTCCAAAATCGTCAGAGAAAAACACGCCTCACCCACCTTGAGTGGAGGCGCGCTTATTATAACTTGACGGCGCACGGTTTGGCAAGACCGGTTTAAAGCCAGAGACCTTCCAGGTTTCCGCGAAACGAAACCGGAAGGTCTGAACCTATCCGGTCACAAAAAACAAATGATCGCCAGCGTTCTAAGATGCGTGCGTAAGCCAAAGTGTTGCATACGGTTCCAAATTCACTGGCTTACTTGTTACAAATGTCTGCTGCGTAATCAAGTCGATCAACGTGCCAGTTGAGCTAGGAGGATGCCATGCGCGCAAATCGAGGCGTTGAATATTGCTACTGACATTTTGCACACATAGGACAGGTTTCTCTGTATGTCTTGACGTACGCTCAACGGCAAAAATCGCATCGCCGAAGGACACGACACGCTGATCGCCATTTGGACAGCGCGTCAAAGTAATTGATGAGGAGACCGTTCACACCGATTCAGGTAATTTGAGCAATCTCGTACTCCTCGCTATAATCCGTCGTATGGATATACACGCTATTCTTGCCCGCGAACTCAAACTTGCCCCAACCCAGGTTCAAGCAGCAGTGACCTTATTTGACGATGGGAATACCGTTCCCTTCGTAGCGCGCTATCGCAAAGAAGTCACTGGCTCGCTCGATGAAGAACAACTGCGCCAACTTGTCGAACGATTAGCGTACTTGCGTACGCTGGCTGATCGGAAAACCACTGTCCTCGATTCGCTTCGCGCCCAAGAGAAATTGACGCCGGAATTGAAGGCTGCCATTGAATCAGCTGAAACCCTGCAAGCGGTCGAAGATTTGTATCAGCCGTTCAAACCGAAACGTCGCACGCGCGCGATGATGGCGCGTTCACGCGGCTTGGAACCTCTTGCTCAGATGATCCTTGCTCAACCACTCACGCACGATTCACTGGCGAAATTGGCCCAGCCGTTTCTCAATGAAGAAGTTGCGGAAATTGAGACAGCCTGGGCAGGGGCACGCGACATTGTCGCCGAAATCATTTCCGACGATCCTGAGTTGCGGGGTGCGGCACGAACACTGGCTCGAGAACGAAGCGAAATCTGTAGCACTCAATTGGAGGCTGCTCAAGACCCCACGAAAGTCTTTGCACAGTATTACGAATTCACCATTCCGCTGTCACGAGTACGTCCTTATCAAATCCTCGCGCTCAATCGGGGCGAAACCAGTGGTGCACTCAAGATAGAGTTGAGAATGCCAGAGGTCGAAATTTTTGCGCGACTGAAACAGAAATATCCACTCAATCCGCAATCACCCCTTGCGAAACAACTTCTCTTAGCAACCCAAGATGCCAACGAACGATTGCTTTTGCCCGCCATTGAACGCGATGTGCGTCGGATGCTGACCGAGGAAGCGAGCGCTCACGCAGTTCGCATTTTTGCGGAGAATGTCCGTGCACTGCTGCTGCAGCCACCCATTCGAAATCATTCGGTGATTGGGATTGACCCCGGCTTTCGCACCGGATGTAAAATTGCAGTGATTGATCCAACGGGCAAAGTGATGCTGACCGGCACCATTTATCCGCATGAGCCACAAAAGCAATGGGATGAAAGCAAAACCACGCTCAAACGCCTTGTTAAAAAAACCAACGCGGATGTATTCGCGATTGGCAACGGAACGGCTTCGCGTGAAACAGAACAACTCGTTGCTGAAATAATTGCTGAGGGAACCCGCGCCGAATATCTCATCACCAGCGAACAAGGAGCCTCCGTGTACTCCGCCTCGCCACTAGCACGCGCGGAATTGCCGGACCTCGATGTGACATTGCGCGGTGCGGTGTCCATCGCGCGGCGCGTGATCGATCCGCTCGCAGAGCTGGTCAAGATTGATCCTCGCTCGATTGGAGTTGGATTGTATCAGCACGACCTCGATGACAAACAGTTGAGTGAGGCACTCGATGCCGTGGTTGAATCTGTCGTCAATGCCGTCGGTGTCGATGTGAATACCGCCTCGCCGGCGTTGTTACGTTACGTCGCGGGGATCGGGGCGAAACTCGCCGAGGCGCTTGTCGCTTATCGCGAAGCGAACGGCGAATTTCGCAATCGTGTCGCCTTCCGCCAAGTAAAAGGTCTCGGTCCCAAAGCGTTCGAACAAGCCGCTGGATTTTTGCGCATCGTGGATGGAAATGAATCTCTCGACAATACGGCCATTCATCCGGAATCATATCCCATTGTTCGCAACCTGTTCGCGTTGATCGGCGTAACGGGAACCGGACGCGATTTATCGAAGCAGCTCGCCGAATTTTGTCAGAAGACAACTCTAGCAGAAATGGCGCAAGTTCTCGATTGCGGAGAGCCAACTCTAGCTGACATTCTTGAACAACTCGCACGTCCCGGTCGCGATCCGCGAGATGAATTGCCTAAACCGTTGCTGCGGCGCGATGTCATGAAACTCGAAGACTTGAAAGAAGGGATGCGCTTAAAAGGTACAGTCCGCAACGTCGTCGACTTTGGCGCATTTGTGGATATTGGACTCAAGCACGATGGTCTGCTGCATAAAAGCCAAATGCGGCGTGGGCAAACGTCCATTACCGTAGGGGATGTCCTCGAAGTGGTGATTCTTTCCATTGATGCTGAACGCGAGCGCATTGGGCTGGGTCTCCCAGAAACATAAAGTGAAAAGTCCATCAGTCTTTGGCAACCATCACCTACGATTGAAAAAATCGTAGACGTTCTTTTTGAGGGTTGCGTTTTATTCGAGTTCATCCAGAGAATTTTCATAAGGCAGCCCGCCTCGGCAAACTGCGCGGCAACTTGTCGATGCCTCGTTGTTATGCTAAAATCCTTGCAATCAATCGACGAAATAGGGAAGATCGAGGTCATGTCCATGGAAGATTCGAGCAAGTTGATTCAACAACAATTCGGCGCGAATGCCAGCAAATATGCGACCAGCGATGTTCACGCCAAAGGCGAAAGCTTGGCGCGCTTGATCGAGCTAACCCATCCACAATCAAATTGGCAAGTGCTCGATGTCTCGACGGGCGCAGGACATACGGCGCTGACGTTTGCGCCGCACGTCGCACGCGTCGTCGCTAGCGATCTCACGCCGGAGATGCTAGACACCGCGAAGAAACTTGCGAATGAACGGCACATCGCCAACATCGACTTCAAACCAGCCGATGCGCATCAGTTGCCATTTGCCAATGAAGAATTCGATCTGGTGACCAATCGCATGGCGCTGCATCATTACACCGATGCGCGCAAGGCGATTGAAGAAATGACGCGCGTCTGCAAACGCGGCGGCATCGTCGCGCTCGACGACAACACCGTTCCGCCCGATAAACAGACCGCTGGCGCATACAATCATTTCGAGAAGTTGTAATATCAATTGTGTGAGGCGCAATCGGAATTACGCATTTCACTGTCGCTTTGCCGTCGGCGTACTCGACTTTTACCCGCAACAAATCTAAAACTCGTCGCTTATCCTCGAAAGTTGGTTCATTCATCCCCCCGCTTATGTCCTCACGAAACTGTAAGGCTGTTGCGATTTCCACATCATTCAGCGGCTGGGCAGTAAGGGCAGATTGAAGCTCGTCTCGTCGCTTGAGGCGCTCATCGTGCAATCGTTCAAATTCGGCAATTTTCTCCTGCAGCATTTTCTTTACTGTGCCTTCGGAGGTTTGGAATAGAGTATCTGCCAATTCGGTTGCCTTCTGTTCATCTTCGGCGATCTGCTCCATCAAGGTCTGCAGTTGTTCACGTTTTGGCTCGAAAGTCTCTTGCTCCCTTTTCTGCGCCAGACGCAAAGCCGCCTCAAAATCCTTGGCATTTTCAATTAAGGAGAGAATATAGTTCCAGACTATCTCCTCCAACAAATCTGCGCGAACTTGCTTTCGTTTGCACACACCTTTCTCCAACTGAGTGAATCGATACCTTCCACATCGATAAAAACGACTGCCCTGTCCGTTACTTTTATGAGCTCCGGTCATAGCGTAGTCACAAACAGTACAACGGATATGACCCGAGAGAAGGTATTCTCGTTTTGCGTTACGTTTGGCTCGCAACTTATTGAGGCTTCTGCGTCTCTCTGCCGCCTCAAAGAGTTCTCGATCAATCAGCGCTGGGACTTGCACTGAAACCAATTCCTCCTGCGCTCGTTTACCTCCCAACCCCTGGAAGCCAATGCGTTTGCCGTAGTGCCAGACCCCAGTGTACGTTTCATTGGAAAGAATCGATCGAATCGTTCCTAGACTCCAAATATGGTTCTCACGTCTCCGATTGACTCTGCGACCGTACATCAGGGACGGAGTGGGAAATCCCATCTCAGTTAAGCGAACGGCGATTCTCCACATCGTCATTGGTTTATTGTCTCCATCTCCATAGACATACCAATGAAAAACAAGGATCACGATCTTAGCTTCACTTTCGACAATGAGGAGGCTTCCATCCTCGTAGCGATACCCAAACGGAGGTTTCCCATTGCCAACCACCTTCCCCTTCTGTGCCTTGGTATATCGTCCGCGTGAGGTTCGCTCAATGATTTTCTTGCGTTCATCACTCCCCTGCCACCCTTTGATCACTAGGACAATATCTAGTTCACTTTCGATCTTGCCAATATCGCACGCATGGACTTCGATGCCGGCGCGAACCCATATCCGCACAGTCGCAAGCAAATCAACAATGTCCCGGGAAAGACGATCAACCTGGTAAGCCACAACCGCATCAGCCTGGCGGGATTTGACTAACGCAGCCATTTTCTTTCCTTCGGGACGTTCAGCAATCGGGGTCGCCCCACTATGGTCTTCCAGAAATTCCGCGACAATCGTAAAGCCAAGTCGCTCGGCATACTTGCGACATAATTCAATCTGACTTGGCAGACTATAGCCTTTGTCCGCCTGATCATCCGTTGATACACGCGCATATAAGACCACTCTTTTGTGCATCATAAATTACTCCATTTGTGGCGAATCATGTTTGTCACGCGCTATCTTTACCGGCTTGCCTGAACGTGAATTAATTGTGCGGTCATGATTCCCCTTTTGCTTGCCACACAACGTAGTTCGACGCCACTATCAGCGAATTCTCTTTCGAGGCATGCATTGTCTTTTGCCGAGCGCGTCAAGCGCCACAGATCCGAAACTACAACCGCATCAATCGATTGGCGAGCAATCAATTTACGCATTTTATCTAATCCTGGACGATCCAGTCTGAGACCTGAATATCCAACATCCGTAAAAACACCCGTTACTTGGTATCCATTTTCGTTCGCAAATTTCATGCAAACCTCAATCTGCATACGAATGCCGTCATTATGAGGTGATTGTTTTCTCACGGCAGTTCTGGCATAAATTGCAGCTTTCATTTCGTGGTAATCGTCCTTTCTGATGAATTCTGGAGGCGGTCTTCCCGCCTCCAGGGTTGTTTCGCTACTCGATCACCACAGGTGATCGCTCGTGCGTTTCATTGAGAAATTTGGACGTTGATAATCCGAGTGTAATTGAGACTCTCCTGGTTAGTTCTCTTGCTGGTGATGTTGATTCTGTTTTTGAGGGGATCTTTGGCTTTTGCCCGCTATGCACATCTGTACGCTGTATCCTGGCGCGGATGGTTGCGATGGTCTTTCACCATCGGAGGCATCATAATCTTTCCGTCAGAATAAACCAGCTTATGCCTATCACCTCAACGAGTCTCCCCCCCTACAAAGCAAAACAGGCAGCCCGCCGAAAATGGCAGACTGCCCGCGAATATGTTATAATGCGGTTAGCCTAGCCCCCGGCTCGATCGGTGGGTTGGGTTAGTGCCGTGTAAGTGCTACGAACACTTGCCCGGCACGATTTAAGGATTGAATTATTGTGTCTTAAACGAATTATATCATATCCACTCAATTTGTCAATGGCTTGCGCCCGCGCTTGTCACCGCGCTTAGCTTGTTCTCGGAGGTATGCTAAGAGACTAGAGCGACTGACTTGCCATACAATTAAGAACTTGCGTCCTTTAATTCTGCCTTGCCGGATCAGCGCGCGGATACTTTCTGGGTGATAACCACTAATCTTCGATGCTTCTTGTGTTGTAATCCAATCGTCCACCATTTAGGCGCGCCTCCCAGGTCTTATTTGATTCTACATCATTTGTGGAGTACGCGCAATGTTTGGATCATAGGTTTTAAAAGTGCTGCCGATGCAATACGATCAGCAAGCCGTCACTCCTGCAATCGCGACGTCGCAGAAATATGCAGAGGAGAGAACAACCAAAATCGTTTTTCAATCCGTGTGAATAGGAACGATATTACTAACCAACGATTTGAAACGTCCTCAAGTCTCTGGATCCGCCACACGAGAGGTGTCGGATACTTCCCCAGGTAGTAGCTGGTGATTATTTGGTTTTGAGGAATCGACAGTCTCAAGTCCGTCTTTCTCACGGGACTCGCGGATGGCGCGTCCACGCGCTGCAAAGATACGAAGTACATCCGCCAATACTTCGACAGTCAAATCCACTTCTGTTTCTTCGTTTTTTTCATCCAGGGGTAATTCGATCGATTCAGATTCAATTCTCGCAGACATTCCTCTTATTTTTCTCCTCCATGACGATTGGTTTAATGAGCATGCACGCGCTCAACAAGACCACCAGACTGATCCACCTAGGATTTTCCACGACGATGATGATGCCGAGCTTTGGGGATGCGAGAAACAAACTCACGCGCTTCGCACTCAATTTCATGCGAAAACCCTTCGCGAGCGATTGCAAAGCAAGCTACTTTCGCTCCAAAATGATCCACGAGTGACGCCAAGCGGCCAGCGATAAAATCGTTTTTGCAAATCGCAACGCTCCGTTGGATCAAACAAAAATCTCCTTTTGGATGAGAGTCGCCAAATTCGCTTCGCAAAAACCGGTAGAACGTTCCACCTGGTTTCTTGAGAAAATCCCAAGCGACCGAGTATCTCTGCGTCATATCTTTTTTCCTTTTTAACCTGGGTTCGTTGGGGATACGTTTTTCTCGTTGCAGTTTTCGATCCACAGCATGACTTCAATTAGATGACTCACCCTACGCACTTTTGTCATTTCGACGAGCGAAGTGAGGACGCGGAGCGTCTCCGCTCAAAATTGAGACACCTGCACTCCCTTCAGCACTGCCTCAGGACAAGCTTTACAGCTCCCTCTGGGAGTGTGCGTGCGGTGCAAGTGTTTCTCGCTACAATTGAAATGAAAATGCGTAACATCAGTTAGATAACTAGCGCATGTGGTAATAATCTAACAATTGCAATATATCTTTTGCGCTACGCCTCGGCAAAAGCATTTTCAGTTCTGGGATGGATAAGGATTTGCCAAAATCCAATATGACCTGGCGTTCGTATGGCAAGATCTTAATTATGCGTTGTTGTTCAATGACCTTGACACTTTGAGATTGGGATTCACCATTTGATTTCTGTGCTTCAACCGGCTTTTCTGTTCTCGGCTTTGACGGTTTCCGCAGTCTCAATTCAAACTCTATGGTAGATTGATGAAACCGTTTTGGATGGCAACAATTGCAATAGTGCGTCAATTTGCATTGATGCGTAATTTTCTTTCAAAATACTAATTTCTTCATCGGTCCATTTGCTCATTGGTTTCCTCATGTGTGTCAACTATTTCATCGCCTTTGAATGATGCATGAAAAATCTGGTTTGTTCTTTTTCTTGCTTCTCTTGACTCTCGATCGTTGATCGCCATTGGCGTATCGGCGCATATGCGCCGTTGCTTGTTTACTCGCTGCGGGAAATTCCTTTCCCAGGTAACCGCTTTGTTTGGGCGATATTTTTGTTCAGCGGTAACCCAGTTTGCTCTTACTTCTTCTCTGTCCTCGCTGTTTGAGCCGCCGCTGAAGTACCCGCGACAGAAACTCGCGCGCCTCACGTTGTCCTTCACTGGGAATGCCTTCATGGGTCACAGTGTAATAGGCGACCTTGGCGCCGAAATGCTCGGCGAGTTCAGCGAGCCTGCATGCTGTAAAATCATCACGACAGACGGCGACACTTCTCTGGATGAGTTCGAAATCTCCGTGCGAGTGCGAGTCGCCAAATTCCGAGTGCAAAAGACGATAGAAACTCCCACTTGGTTTCTTGGCAAAATCCCAGGCAACAAGATATTTCTCCTTCATCGAACCCTTTTCTCCATCGAAAATTGACCGCCAACAACCGACTGCTGACCACCGCCATTTTTATTATTGGCAGTGAGCCATCGACTCATGGACGATTACCTTGTGAATTTGCTGCAAGGTTTCATTTGGTCGCTCTGCAAAATCCCAGGCACGCGGATATACTTTCGCCACTTGATTTGGATGACCATTCGATGCAGACACATACCATTGGGTAATCGCCACACTTGAACGAGAGTCTCGAATAAATTGTAACACCTGGCTCTAACAAAAAAATAAAAAATGACCAAAAAAGCAGTAAATCCCAAAGAATTTTTGGAACACTTGACCTCCGAGTTGTGTCCGAAGGGGGAAGATACGTGGATTTTTGACCAGGGTAGTTCGTTTGGAAAGCTGGGGAAGGCGTAAGTGCTTCGCCAATTCTTCGTCCGTAAAGTTCTGGTGCTCGTGCCTGTGAATACAGCTAGAAAAGGTGCATTTTAGTACCATGCGAGCCACGACCTCGTTCGAAACGAAGCTGTGCTCTCGCTACTTTTCAGGATGGATGGATTGACAAAACCGACGAAGCGTGCTAGTATTCAACAAATTTATTGAATACTCAAGGTGTGTACGAATGGCTACTTCTGACAAGAAACAACCCCACGCCAACAAACAAGACCTCTATCGCCTCTTTGCGCGCATCGCGGCGGCGATGGCGAACCCTCATCGCCTAGAACTGCTCGACCTACTCGCGCAAGGTCCGCGCACGGTGGAAGAACTCGCGCGCGAGGCGAACCTGAGCATTGCGAACGCGTCACAACATCTCCAGCGACTCAAACGCGCGCGCTTGGTAATCGACGAGCGACACGGATTCTATATCCGTTATCGCATCGCCGATCCGCTTGTGACTCAGTTATGGCTTCAAATCCGAACGGTCGCCGAACAACAACTGGACCAAGTGGCACTGACGCTGGATGCTTACCGTGTGCACCGCCACGAGTTCAAACGCGTTTCGATCGACGATTTGCGCGCGCGAATGGAAAAAGGCACGGCTGTGCTGCTCGACGTTCGCCCGAGTGCCGAGTATGCGGCAAGCCATCTGCCAAGTGCGGTCTCGATTCCGCTGGAAGAGCTGGAACGACGACTAAACGAATTACCACGCCGTCGCACCATCATCGCCTACTGCCGTGGACCGTACTGTGTGCTTGCCGATCAAGCCGCTGAAAAACTAAAGCGCAAAGGATTCCGCGTCGCGCGCCTGGAAGAAGGCGTGCATGAGTGGCAGCAAGCGGGCTATCCGCTTGCGGTTGCCAAATCGTGAGGAGATTTGACCTATGCTCGTCAAACCGTTCGTAGATGAAAACCTCGGCAATTCATCGTATCTCGTCGCATCCGAACAGACGAAGCAAGCCGTCGTGATTGACGCGGAGCGCGACATTGATCGCTACGTGCGCGTCGCCGAAGGATTAGGTTTGAAACTGACCCATGCGCTCGATACGCACTTGCACGCCGATTTCGTTTCGGGCGCGCGCGAACTCGCCGCGCAGCATGGCGTCACGATGGGGGCGAGCGCGGAATCGAATTTGGTTTTTGATTATCTGCGATTGAAGGAAGGCGACACGCTCCCGCTCGGCGATGTGAAATTCGCCGTGCTTGCTACCCCAGGACACACGCCCGAGCACATCAGTTTCGCTTTGATGGAAGAGCATCGAATGGAACCCACCGCGCTTTTCACGGGTGGCGCGTTCATCGTCGGCGGGGCGGCACGGACCGATTTGTTGGGGCATCATTTCACACGCCCGTTGACGCACCTCCTCTACGAAACTATTCACCAGAAAATTCTCCGCTATCCCGATGACGTTGCTATTTATCCAACGCATGGCGCAGGATCGTTTTGCAATGCACCGTCGAGTCCTGACCGCATGACAACCGTCGGACGCGAGCGTCAATCGAATCCGCTCGCGCTCGCAGAATCGGAAGAAGCATTCATCGCGCACGCGCTTGGCAACCTGCCCTCCTATCCGACCTATTTCAACTTTCTGCGCGCGGTCAATCAACTTGGCGCGGAACTTTTGCGTGGAATCCCCGCACTAAAACCACTCACGCCGCAAGTCATACGTGAGCAGATGGCACAAGGCGTTGCGATTGTGGATATACGGTCGCCGCGCGAATTTGCCGAAGGACATATTTCGAACTCCTACGGCATTCCGCTTGGCGCACCGCTCAGCACCTGGGCGGGCTGGGTGTTGCCCTTTCGCGCGCGAATTGTTTTGATCGAGGACGATCCGTCCGCGCGTGAGGATGCTGTCCGACAACTGATTCGCATTGGTTTCGATGACTTGCACGGTTATCTCGATGGCGGGGTCGCCGCGTGGCAAGCCGAAGGATTGCCTGTTACGGGCGTGCCAATCCTTTCGGTCGAAGAATTTTATGCGGCGCGCGAACATGGTACTGCGCCACATGTGCTCGATGTGCGGCAGGATGCGGAGTGGCGCGCAGGACATTTGCCGCGCGCAATCCACATCGAAGGCGGGCAATTGCCTTTGGGTGACGTGCCCATCGCAAAAGATGAACCGCTCGTCGTTCACTGCGGACACAGTGACCGCTCGACGGTTGCGATTTCTGTATTGGAGCGACGCGGGTATCGCAATGTGCGATTGATGCATGGCGGATTTAGCGCGTGGGAAAGCGCGGGCTACCCAATCGTGCGTGATGCATAATGAATGAGCCACGTATCGCTCTTGGCTTGCGCGCAAACTGGGAACAGTTCACGCTTCTCGTTGTCGTCAACGCGTTCGTCGGCGCGATGGTTGGACTCGAACGAACCATTGTGCCACTGATCGCCGAGCAAGATTTCGGACTCGTCGCACGTTCGATCATTCTATCGTTCCTCGTCAGTTTCGGGATTGTCAAAGCACTTGCCAATTTGTTGGCGGGACGTTTCTCGGATCGCATCGGACGCAAGCGCATTCTTGTCCTGGGTTGGCTCGCGGGATTGCCTGTGCCATTTCTTCTCATTCTTGCGCCAAGCTGGGGCTGGATCGTTTTGGCAAATGTACTCCTGGGAATTAATCAGGGTCTATGTTGGTCTACAACGGTCATCATGAAGATTGACCTGGTGGGATCGAAACAGCGCGGGCTGGCAATGGGGTTGAACGAATTCGCGGGTTATGTGGCAGTCTCGCTCTCCGCGTTCAGTACGGGTTATCTTGCCGCCCACTTTGGTTTGCGTCCTGCACCATTTCTCCCAGGCATCGTGTTTGCCATCCTAGGTTTGCTCCTCTCGTTTTTCTTCGTCCGCGAAACGCGTGGACATGCTCGACAAGAAGCGGCTTTAGTTTCTTCCGTTTCTTCACTCAGAAATGGGGGAACCGAAGGAACTCGAAGAAAATCATTTGCAGAGATTTTGTTACTCACGAGTTGGCGCGACCGCGCGCTCTTTGCGGCGAGTCAAGCGGGGATGGTCAACAATCTCAACGACGGGATGGTGTGGGGACTCGTGCCGATTTTTCTCGCGGGCTTGGGACTGCCGCTCGAACAAATCGGAATTATCGCGGGAATTTATCCTGGCGTATGGGGCATTAGTCAATTGTTCACAGGCGCACTCTCGGATCGCTGGGGACGCAAGTGGATGATCGTCGTGGGGATGTGGGTGCAAGCTATCGGCATCGCGCTGTTTGTGATCGGCAAAATATTTGTGATTTGGCTCGGCGGCGCGATTCTACTCGGCATCGGCACCGCGCTCGTTTATCCCACCTTGCTTGCTGCCGTGTCCGATGTCGCGCATCCCGATTGGCGCGCGACTGCGGTCGGTGTTTATCGTTTGTGGCGCGATGGGGGTTATGCGGTCGGCGCGCTGCTTTCAGGGTTGCTCGCGGATTGGCTTGACATTCCGATTGCGATTGGCGCGATTGGCGCGCTGACTTTTCTTTCAGGTGTAATCGTTGCAGGGGTGATGTATGAAACCTTGCCCACGCGACAAAAGAATGTGCCATCCGTCGAACCCCAGTCAGTGAAAGCGAGCTAGGATCGCAATGCTTCACCGTTTGGTTCAAGCGTATTTCGCGTTCACCGCGCGCATCGGCGTAAATGCCGACGACAGCGAAGAAGTACGTCTGCAAAAATCGCTGCTGCTGAGCATCAGCCCTGCCCTCATCCTAGCGGGTGCGGTCTGGAGTGTGATGTATGTTGCATTCGGTGAACCGATTGCCGGTAGCATTCCGGGGAGCTATGCGGTCTTGTCGGTCCTGAGCATTTTGCTTTTTGCGCGGCATCGCCATTATGTCTTTTTTCGTTTCACTCAATTGCTTCTGATTCTGCTTTTGCCGTTTCTACTCCAGATTGCCCTGGGCGGGTTCATCAATTCGAGCGCGGTAGTCTTGTGGTCGTTGATCTGCCCCATCGGTGCGCTCATCTTTGCGGGACCGCGTCAAGCCGTCCGCTGGTTTGCGCTTTATCTTTTGCTCGTCGTCGTCAGCGGTTTTCTGCAAGCATACGTGCGGACGACGAATAATCTCTCGTCGTCCCTGGTCATTACACTTTTTGTTTTGAATGTGGGCGCGATTTCGGCGATTGTGTTTGGGCTATTGGTTTTCTTCATCAACCAAAAAGACGTTGCCTATCAACTCCTCCATGCCGAACAAGAGAAATCGGAAAATCTTTTGCTCAACATTCTGCCGAAAGAGATCGCGGAGATTCTGAAGAATCAAGCGGGGACGATTGCCGATCAATACGACCAAGTGAGTATTCTGTTTGCCGATTTAGTGAACTTTACGCCGCTCTCCGCCGAACTTTCGCCAAGTGAAATGGTCGGACTGCTCAACCAAATCTTCTCTCATTTTGATTCGCTCGTCGATCAGTACGGCGTTGAAAAAATTGAAACAGTCGGCGATGAGTACATGGCAGCGTGCGGAGTACCGCGCGCGAATCCGAACCATGCCCAATCGATTGCTCAACTGGCGCTCCAGATGTGTTCTTTCATGGCGAGCTTTCCCTCCTACAACGGCAGACGTTTAGAGATTCGCATCGGGATTCATTCGGGTCCGATAATCGCCGGTGTGATCGGGCGCAAGAAATTCGCGTTTGAATTGTTTGGCGACACAGTGAACACCGCGAATCGGATGCAGTCGCATGGCGTACCTGGGAAGGTTCAGATCACGCGCACGACCTATGAACTGTTGAAAGACGAATTTGTTTGTGAGCCGCGTGGTAAAGTGATGGTCAAAGGGAAAGGCGAGCTAGAGACCTGGTTTCTGGTGGGGGCAAAATGACAACAACTCTTGAAGACTTGCTAAACATCGACGGTGTCACCATCGCGTTCGAATACACGCCCGATGGAAAATGCATCGCTTACAAATCGAAGAAAAACGTCTCCCCAGAAATGGCGGCGATGATCACGCGGTTTTGCTCGTTGGTCACGATGACCTTCGGGACGCTGGCACAATCGTTTACCGCGCTCAGCGAAAATAATTGGATACCGCAGCACGGTTGGCTGTATTCGGGCGGCGATTACACGGTCGTCTTGGGCAAGGGCGGCTATCAGGGCGTGTTTGTCGAAACGGCAAAAGCGAACTGGGAAGAATTGCTCCGTCTCATGTCTGTTCAATAACATTAGCTTGGAGGCTTCGGTGGACACTAACGTACTCGAATATTTCCAACGCGTGGCGAAGCAGTGGGATACGCTGCGCTCCAATTATTACGATGAGTCTGTGATCGTCAAAGCGCTCGAACACGCACCCATCGCCAAAACTCAAACGGTCGTGGACGTGGGGACTGGCACTGGCTTTGTGGCGGCAGGACTCGCGCCGTTCGCCCGACAAGTGATCGGGGTGGATTTCTCGGATGCGATGCTTGCCGTAGCACGTGAGAACATGGCAAAGTTGGGACTGACCAACGTGGAATTTCACCAGGGCACTCTGCAACAGTTGCCACTGGACGACGCGTTCGCCGATGTGGTCGTCGCAAACATGGCGCTCCATCACGCGCCCGATCCTGTTGCCGCGTTGCGTGAGATGGTGCGCGTGTGCAAGCCAGGCGGACACGTCGTGATTACCGACGCCATGCATCACACCTTCGATTGGTTTAGAACCGAACTCGCCGACGTATGGCTGGGCTTTACGCGCGACGAGATTGAAAATTGGTTTGGTGGAGCGGGGTTGTCGTCTCGACGGTATGAATTGATCGGCAAACGGTGATGCGTGCATTCGACCACGTCAGGTGACGTGGCTGAGGTCGAGATTTTTTGCGCGAGTGGAAGCAAATAACTGCATCTGATAAAATCATCACCTTCCAAAGGAGGAATTGAAGAACGACGATGAAAACGCTTACGCTTTTTCTCACGACGACGCCGTACGCGTACGAGAACACGCACACGGCAATTCAAATGGCGCGTGCTGCACTCGACAAGGGCTATGCGGTCAACCTGTTCGCCTCGGCAGATGGCGTCCACAATTTTTCGCGCAACCAAAATCCCAAGGGGCTGCCGGACGCGGGCAAGGAATTCGCCGAACTGATCGCCCGTGGCTTGCGCGTCGAACTGTGCGGGACGTGCCTGAACTTTCGCGGCATATGCGCGGATGATTTTTTGCCCGGCGCGGAACCGAGTTCGATGAAACGATTGTTTGGCTTGATGAAATCGAGCGATGTATTCATCACATTGGGGAGTTGAGAAATGACGACAAAAAGTTCACTTGCAATTTTAATTCGCCGTTCACCGTACGGTCAGATTCACGCGGCAGAAGCCATCCGCCACCTGGGTGGTGCGCTCGGTGAAGGAATTCAAACCAGCGTGGTCTTGGTAAACGATGGTGTGTATGTCGCGCGCGATGGACAGGATGTAGGCAACACGGCGTGGACGCCACTCATCCCACCTCTCGCGAAAGCAATTGCCAAAGGCGCGCGTGTTTATGTTCATACACCGTCGGCGCAAGCGCGAGGACTGTTGAACGACGAGCATTTCGTCATCGGCGTTGAACAGGTTGACGATGTTGGGCTGACGCGCTTACTGACCGAGAATGAAATGGTCATGGTGTATTAAGGAGAGATGACAATGGAATCGGTTTTGATGCTGATTAATAGCGCCCCATCCAGCGTGAACACCCAACGCGCTTGGCAGTTGGCGCGCATGTTCCACGAACAAGGCCAAGCCGTATCGCTATTTCTTCTGCAAGATGGCGTGCTCGCGGCGCTCCAGGGCGAGACGGCATTGCGCGATCTGCCGCGCGAAATATGCTGCTATGCTCTGAGCGAGGACTTACAGTTGCGCGGATTCACGCCGCTCAAAGTGCGCGAGCAAGTTCAGGTCGCCGATTACGCACGACTCGTGGATTTGTTCGATCAGCACACGCGCGTCATCGGCGCACTGTGAATATGGTGAAATCCCGTCGAAAATTATCGTGAATCCGATACCCAAAACGAATCCGAATCAACCTGACCGCGCAACCGTGCAAGCACGCTATGATGCCATCGCCAAATGGTATGATGGAGCAGCACGGTTTACGATGGCGCATCGGTCTGCTGCCGTACACGCCTTGGGAATCCAGGACGGTGCTCGCATCCTCGATTTGGCGTGCGGGACGGGTATCAACTTTGAGAATCTCATCACCGTGAACGCCAATGGATGGTTACTCGGATTGGACTATTCACTGGGGAGTTTGGAACAAGCTCAGGAACGCGTCAAACGCAATCGTTGGGATAAGGTTGTGCTCGGTCTGGGAGATGCGGCGCAGTTGCCTTTCGCCAACAACACATTTGACCGAGTGCTTTGCACGTACGCGCTCAAGGCTATCCCGCTTTATCAGCAAGCGCTCGATGAAGTGCAGAGGGTCTTGAAACCCCAGGGAGTGTTCGTGGTGATGGATGCCGCACTCAGCGATGGCATGACCCGTTTTCTCAACCCGTTGATTCGGTGGATGGCGCGTGGTTTTTTCTATGCGATTGATCGTCCACTGATAAACGAAATTGCGCGGCGATTTCAGGACGTGCAAACAACGGAGTATGATTTTGGTTACACCGTTGTGGTCGTCGCGCGAAAGGAATAGAACGGACTTGCGCGCTGGGAATGGTAAGGAATTGGTTTAATGATACGCGAAGAGTTGGAACGCGAACTGGAAAATATCCAGGCGGAATTAGAAGAAGTGGCGGAGATGCGGAGCGCTGTGCTGGGACAGACGGGTGTTCACGTCGGCGCGCGGCTTTTGCAACAATATCGTGCGAGATTTGATCGCGACCAGGCGCGGCTGGAGGCGCGCCTCGCGGAGATTCGCGCGCAACTGGATGCGTTGGGGCAAGAGTAATAAGTGAGAAAACTTTTTCGCTAAAGCAGGCGAGATTCCAAGGAGGAGGAAGCTGATGAGTGGCAAAACGGTTCTGATTCTGGGCGGCGGCGTAGGTGGACTGGTCGCAGCAAATGAACTGCGGCAGCGATTGCCCCGCGAGCATCGCATCGTGCTGGTGGAGAAAAACGCGCAGCACACGTTCGCCCCGTCTTTTTTGTGGCTGATGACCGGTGACCGCCAGCCCGCGCGGATCACGCGCGAGGTGCGGCAACTTGTGCGACCTGGCGTCGAGGTCGTGATTGACTCGGCACGCGCGATTGACTTGGCGAGTCAGCGCGTCGAAACGAGCGCACAGACGCTGAACTACGATTACCTCATCGTCGCGCTCGGTGCCGAACTTGCGCCTGAAGCGATCCCTGGCTTGGATACGGTTCACACGTTCTACACCTTTGAAGGCGCGGGCAAATTGCGGGATGCGCTGCGAACATTCAACAGCGGACAAGTTGCTGTGGTGGTGAGCGCGCTACCCTACAAATGTCCCGGCGCGCCCCATGAAGGCGCGATGCTCATCGCCGATTCGTTTCGGCGGCGCGGCATCCGCGACAAGGTGCAAGTACACTTGTTCACACCTGAGCCGCAACCAATGCCCGTTGCAGGTCCCACACTCGGCGATGCGGTGAAGCAAATGCTGGCGGGAAAGGGCGTTGTCTTTCATCCATTGCACAAATTGACGGCGGTGAATCCAACTAAGTGTGAACTCGCCTTCGACGGAAAAGAGCCATTCAAGTATGATTTGCTCGTCGCAATTCCGCCGCATCGAGGACCCCAGCTTGTGCGTGAGGCAGGACTGACGAATGAAGCCGGTTGGATTCCCGTTGATCGCGCGACACTGCGAACCAAGTACGAAAATGTGCACGCGCTCGGCGATGTAACCGCCATATCCATTCCGGGCAGATGGAAACCCGACGTGCCAATGATGTTACCGAAAGCCGGCGTGTTCGCGCACGCGCAAGCCCAAGTGGTCGCGCGCCGTATCGCCGCTGAGATAATGGGCGCTCCAGCAAAGGAAACATTCTGTGGCGAGGGTTACTGCATGTTGGAAGCAGGCGAAGATCTCGCCGGTTTTGCTTTCGGTAACTTTTTTGGTGAGCCGTCACCCCAAGTCAAACTTCGTCAGATGGGGCGTGCCTGGCATTGGGGCAAAGTGCTCTTCGAGCAGTGGTGGCTGGCTCCCCAGGGTCTAAAACGCGAGACATTGCGGTTGGCTTTGACATTGGGCAGCAAAGGGCTGGGCATTCCATCAGTGATCTAATTCTCGCAGAGGGAAACAAACCTTGGACTCAACACCCGTTACCCGCGCACTCGCCAGTCTAAACATTCCTCACCGGTTATTTCGTCACGCGGGTCCCGTACATTCCGTGGAACAAGCGGCGCGCGAGCGCGGTCAAAAAACCGAGCAGGTCGTTCGGAGTATTGTCTTTCGCCTGGCGCAAAACAACTTTGCGATGGTGCTCATCGCCGGGACACTTCAGGTTTCCTGGCCGGCGCTACGCAACTATCTGGGTCAATCCCGTCTGACGATGGCGAGTGAGCAAGAAGTTCTTTCGGTCACCGGCTATCCTGTGGGAGCCGTTTCTCCATTTGGTTTACCGGCGCCCCTGCGCATTTTGATCGACCAAAGCGTTCTTTTGCAAGAGGAGATTTCCATCGGCTCTGGAGAACGCTTTGCGACTGTGATTTTGCGTACCGAGGATTTGCTCAAGGCGCTCGGACCGGTGGAGCGCGGCACGTTTGCCCAAAACGCAAAGTCAGGGTAGATCCTTCACACAATCCCTATTGCCTCTTCACACTCCCTTCACATAGCATAACTAGACTGGGATCAGTTATGGCGAAAAAAATTCTCGTCGTCGACGATGAACTGGAAATCATCAAGGTGGTGCGCGCCTACTTGGAGCGCGCCGGTTTTGTCGTTGTGACCGCTAGAGAGGGACACGAAGCGCTTGCCGTTTTCCGTCACGAGCGTCCCCACCTTGTTATCCTCGATCTGAATCTGCCAGGCATGGACGGCTTGGATGTGTGTCGCACTTTGCGGCGCGACTCCGATGTTCCGATCATCATGCTCACCGCGCGAATTGAAGAGCAAGACCGATTGATTGGCTTGGAATTAGGCGCGGATGATTATGTGTTGAAACCGTTTAGTCCGCGTGAGATCGTCGCCCGCGTGCGCACCATCCTTCGCCGCGCTGAGGGAATGCCTCATCGTGCGGAAGTGATTTCTGCCTCGAACGTTAGCGTAGATTTGCTGCGACACACCGCAACTATCAATAGCAAGCCCTTAGACTTGACGACGATGGAATTTAATTTGCTTGCGGTGCTGGTCGAACATCCCGGGCAGGTCTTCACGCGTCAACAACTGCTTGAACAAGTGGAGGGAATCGCTTACGAGGCATACGAACGGACGATCGATACTCACATCAAAAATTTGAGAAAGAAACTGTGCGACGATTGCGAAGATTCTCACTTCATTGAGACGGTAAGGGGTGTGGGCTATCGCTTTTGTGAAGCTGAGGCGTGAGATGCGACACAGTTTGTGGATTCGGTTGCTGACTGTTTTTCTTGGCATCATCGTCGTGGGCGTCTTGGTGATGGTCATCTCGCTCCGATTTTCCGCCGCGACAAATTTCAGTCGTCGCGTACTCTCCAATGACGTCGCGCAGGCGCAAGCGCTCGCACCGCTGCTCGCGCGTTACTACTCGCAAAACCAAAACTGGGAAGGCGTGACAACATTTCTCTCGACCACACCGCAGCCCGGGACGAATCCTTCACCTGGCTCGATGATGGATGGAATGATGGGCTCGGGTATGATGGGCAACTGGCGCGAGTGGTTTCAAGCGGCACGCACTGTTGGACCGACGGATAATCGCGTGGTTGTGTTCGACGGCTCTGGGCGCGTCGTCGCGGACACCGGCAAGGTCAGTACAGGTGAGCAGCATCCCCTCACGCATCTTCAGAACGGCATTCCTATTACCATCGATAATCGAATTATCGGCACCGTGTTGGTTGGCTCGATGATCGAACCGGTCTTGAATCCAGCCGATGAGGATTTTTTGAATTCGGTGAATTGGTCCATCCTGGTGACTTCACTGACCGTTGGATTGTTGGCATTAGTGTTCGGTTCGCTGCTGTTATGGCAGATCACTTCACCGCTGCGCGCGCTGACTCAAGCGAGCGAAGCAATTGCAAGTGGCAAATTGAAACAGCAAGTAAAAGTCCATTCGGAAGATGAAATCGGGCGCTTGGCGCGCGCGTTCAATCGGATGGCAGAGAGTCTGACGCAAGCAGACACGCAACGACGTAATATGCTCGCCGACATCGCGCACGAACTGCGCACACCGCTCACCATCATTCAGGGTAATCTCGAAGGGCTGTTGGATGGTGTGTTTGATTTGACTTCTGAAAACGTCGCCACCGTTCATCGGCAAACGATGGTACTGAATCGTCTGGTCGCCGATTTGCGTGACCTTGCTTTGGCAGAAGCGGGTCAACTGAAATTAGAGCGGCAACCCATCGATTTGAAAATGGTGATCGCTGAGGTCTGCAAGAGTTTAGAAGGGCAAGCACGCGAGAAGGGCATTACACTTAGCTGCAATCAAATCGAAATATTGCCTTCGCTTGATGCTGACGAACAGCGAATCACCCAGGTGCTTTTCAATCTACTGACCAACGCGATGCGCTATACTTCAACCGGCGGCACCATCACGATCAGCGCCGAAGTCCGCGATAAGACGGTTGTGATCAGCATACGCGACACCGGGGTAGGTATTGTGCCAGAGGAACTGCCGCATGTGTTCGACCGCTTTTATCGCGCCAACCACTCGCGCACATTCTCGACGGATGGCTCTGGGTTGGGTCTGACCATCTCGAAGCAGATCGTCGAGGCGCACGGTGGACAGATATGGGCGCAAAGTACGCTAGGTGTAGGATCGACGTTCGCGTTCATGCTTCCTCTCCAGCATAGCTGATTTCCCGACATCAAATCCTTCACAGACTCAACACCGCCTCTTCACCAACCCTTCATACTTGCCTGCTACTATTCGGGTGAAAGTTAGAAAAAATCATCTCGAATATTATGTGGGAGGTTCAACATGAACAACAAGCTCAGATGGACGTTAGGAATTGCGGTGCTAGTGGCATTCGTGATGACGGCGGGCTTTGCTACCATCGCGTCGGCGCAAGGTCCGACACCCACACCACCAGCTCCCTACACCAATCCCTGGGGTTATTGGGGTCCTGGTGGGATGATGGGCGGCTATGGGCCGGCTCAAGGTTACATGGCCACTGTTCCGTACGGCTATCGCGGTCGGGGTATGGGACCAGGTATGATGGGTGGCTGGGGCAATTATGATTACGGCTACGGTTATGCTCCCAACGCCACGCCGATCTCGCTCGACCAAGCCTTCAATAGCGCCAAGCAGTACGTCGCCGCGTTGAACAACAGCGACCTGGTTCTCGCCGAAATCGAAGAGTACACCGCCAACTTTTACGGCGTCGTGAAAGAAAAGAGCACCGGCACGAACGCGTTCCAATTCCTGATGGACAAGTACACGGGCGCAATCTCTCCCGAGTACGGTCCCAGCATGATGTGGAATACCAAGTATTCGCCAATGAGTTGGATGCACGGCGGATTCTGGTTCAATGCCCCCAGCGCCCAGATGTCCGTGACGCTTGCGCATGACAATGCCGCGCAATATCTCAAAACCTATCTGCCAAACACCACCGTCGAGGATAAGGGCGATACGTTCTACGGTTATTACAATTTCGACGTGCTGCAAAACGGCAAGACCTACGGCATGCTCAGCGTGAACGGCTACACCGGCGCGGTGTGGTATCACACGTGGCACGGCAATTTCGTCGCCGCGAAGCAACTGGATCAATAGGAGGGTAGAAATGTGCATGATGTGTATGATGATGCACGGGATGGATCACTCTGAACACGACGCGCACGCAATGCCCACAAACACGCCGGCTAGCGAATCATTGCTGGACATTCTCAAACGCCGCTACGCACTCGGCGAGATCAATCGCGAGCAATTCGAGGAAATGCAACGCGTCTTGGGTGTGACCGATTCAGGTTCGGTTGAACACACACACCACTAGCGGAAGGAGAATCAGGTTATGACCAAGGTCACCTCGGTGAGTAAACTTGCATGGGTAATCGTGATCGGAGTTGCAGTCCTTGTCATCGTCGGCCTGGTTTCCAGTCTGCTCGTCCCATTTGGTTATGGAGGCGGCTATGGCTGGGGCATGATGGGACCTGGGATGATGCGCGGCTTTGGCGGATTCGGCTTTCCGTTTATGGGTGGAATTTGGATGATCGTGTTTTGGGTGCTCATCATCGGCGGAGTAGTGTGGTTAGTCCAGTCACTTGCGCGTGGCACAGGGAACAGCGGACACCCAAATACATCATTTCTCGAAATTCTCAAACAGCGCTACGCTAAAGGGGAAATCACCAAAGAGCAATTTGAGCAAATGAAACACGACCTCGACATTTCGTAATGCCGAATTCACCGGCGATGGAGACGGAGCCAGACCCGTCAGGTCTCGGAAACCTGACGGGTCTGCAATTCTAGAGCCCGAATCACATCTTCAACCTTCGGGCGGTCACGCGGCTTGAGACCCAGGAAGCGCCACGCGACGGTGCCATCGGGTTTGATGATGAACGTCACAGGATATGGAATGGGTCCATGCTCTTCATGTTGCGTGTGATAGATGCCGTAGAGATTGATGACCTCCAGATTCTCGTCGGCGAGGAACGTAAACGGCGCGGCACGTTTTTCTTTGAATCGTCCCGTGCTAATTTCGTCCTGCGGATTGATGACCCAGACGGTCGCACGTTGTTGTAACTCTTGGGCATGTTCGACCAACTGCACGAGTTGGTGATTGCACCACGTTCACCATTCGCCGCGCATAAAGAAGAGCACGACGGGTTTGCCCGCGCGCAACGCTTCCGCCAACGCGTGGGGTTGACCTTTTTCATCGGGAAGAGTAAACAAGGGTGCGCTTGCGCCCACTTGCGGCGCGTCTTGTTCGCGCGGATGCCTAGCGGGGGTGGTTTCCATTATGCTCCTGGTTGAGCTGCGCGCACGACGCGCAACAACGCTTCAAATTCTTCGCGGCAATCGGGACACATTTCCAAATGTTGTTGCACAAGCGGCATCAGTTTCGCCACATCTTTGCCTTGCGCGACCGCTTCAGTGAATTCGTCGAGCAATTGATACACATCGTCGCACGAGTATTCTTTTTCCTGTGTTCGCGCTACGCCGCGAACCATCGTTTTGAGTTTATCGATTGGAATTTGCATTTCTTGTGCTTTCTATGAATAGACGCGTCGTCCCGCGTCTTTCTTACTTTTAGCCAAACGTCGCTAAAACTTCTTCAGGCGTTAGCCCCTCGCGTTCCATCCGTTTTTTCAGTTTCAGCCGCGCGTCGTGCAAGAGTTTGTAGAGCGCATTCCGTTCCATTCCCATCTGCCGTGCGACTTCATCAATCGGCATTCCGTTCACGCGCACGGCGATCATCCCCGTTCGTTGTTTCTCCGTCAGTTCCTCGGCGATCATTCGCCCAAGCATCTGCATCATTTCCGATTGCTCTGCGGCGCGGGCTGGGTCGGGTGCGGTGTTCGATTGCGCCACAGGCATTTGTTCTTCGCCTTCTTCCGTCATCATGGAATTAAGCGAGACATCTTTCCAACGGCGACGGCGCAGTTCCGTGAGCGCAACGCGCACGGCAATTTTCTGCACCCAAGTCGTGAATTGACTGAGTCCTTGAAACGAATCGAGATGCTTGAGCACTTTGAGAATTGTTTCCTGGGTCACGTCTTCGGCGAGCGCATCGAACTGCGGATCGCTCGCCGCGAGCCAGTTTGAGAGCGCGTAGGGCAAACTTGTTACGATGGCAGCGCGCAAATCGATCAGCGCAGCGTCGCGGATGTTTTCATCTGCGCGCAGATCGGTGAGCCATTCGGCATTGGTGCGTGTGTTCATTGCGCGCCATTCTATCACGAAAGTCGAACGACGCAAAGGTAAGAAAAACTCGTTTCGGGTTGTCTGTAACGTAGAACGAGCAAAGACTAACAACGAGGAATTTGAAATGAACAACGACGACCTAATTATGGTTTACGGCGCGACATGGTGTCCCGACTGCACGCGCGCAAAACAATTCTTTGGCGAACATCGGGTTCAGTATCGCTGGGTGGACATCGAGCAGGATAGTGAAGCGATGACGTACGTCGAAGAAGTGAATCACGGCATGCGGAGCATCCCGACGATTATTTTTCCCGATGGGAGTATCTTGGTCGAACCGTCGAACGCGCAACTGGCGGAGAAGCTGGGTTTGCAACAACACGCTCAACGCAGGTTCTACGATATCACCATTGTCGGCGGTGGACCCACGGGCTTGACCGCTGCGATCTACACCGCGCGCGAAGGAGTCGATACACTCGTCATCGAGAAATCTGCGATTGGTGGGCAAGTCGGCATCACGCAAACCATGGATAACTTTCCTGGGTTCGACGAAGGCATTAGTGGCGCAGAATTTGCGCGACGACTCGGCAATCAGGCACGGCGCTTCGGCGTCGAAATCCTCCAAGCGCAAGCAGTGAAAAACATTTTCAAGGATGGTCGCTACGCCTGCGTCACCACAAGCGACGGGACGAGTTATGCCGCGCGGACCGTTCTTGTCGCAACAGGTTCCAAGTATCGCAAGTTGGAAGTACCTGGGGAAAACGAACTCATCGGCATCAACGTTCACTTTTGCGCGACCTGCGATGGTGCGTTCTACAAAGGCAAAGAAGTGCTCGTCGTCGGCAGTGGCAACTCGGCATTCGAAGAAGGATTATTTCTAACCAAGTTCGCAAAGCAGGTAACGATCGTTGGCAACACACCTGAGGTGAAGGCGAGCAAAATTCTTCAAGAGCATGTCGCCGCGCGTTCGGATATGCGCGTGGTGACGAATCATGCGATCAAGGAATTCCGAGTCAAGAATCGCAAACTTGCGGGCGTCGTCGTCGAGAATCGTACAACGGGCAAGCGAGAGGTCAGCTATCCCGATGGCGTGTTTGTCTTCATCGGGCTTGCGCCGAATGCAAGTTTGCTGCCTGCTGAAATCGAGCGCGACAAAATGGGATTCGTCATCACGAACGAAACATTGATGACGACGCTGCCAGGCGTCTTTGCGGCGGGCGATGTGCGTGCGGGTTCGACCAAGCAGGCGGCGAGTGCGGCAGGCGAAGGCGCGACGGCGGCATTGATGATGCGCGAGTATCTGAAAAACTTGCAGTGAACCCCAAGTAAGATTTCTATTGCTTACAGCGTCTATGTGGCAGAAGTGAAAAACCAATTCGATTCTCAAAAGGAGGAATCATGTCAAGCACAACTCTCAGCACAACTCGTTCGACGCTCTCAGCAAAATTACTCGTCCCAGGACTCATCGCCAGCTTGGTGATGGGCATGTGGGAAATGATGGTCGAAGCGATCATCCCGAATGGCGCAGGGTTTTGGTCTGCGCCGACGTACATCGCGGCGACCTTGCTCCGCAATCTGCAAACGATTTCGCGCCCCGTGCCATTTGACTTCGTCGGCGTGATGGCAGGTTTGATGGGACATATGATGAACTCGGTCATCTTCGGTCTCATCTTCGCCTTCGTGATCGCGCCGCGTTTCAAATCGCTCATCGGTCAAGTCGTCGCAGGAATGATGTATGGCGCAGTCGTCTATGTGGTGATGGCGCTCGTGGTTGTCCCGTTCGTTGACCCCGTGATGGCGAACCTGAACACGGTCGTCTTCTTCCTGGGACACTTGATGTGGGGCGTCGCGCTCGGCACGTTGAACTATCGATTCGCCAAAGCATAATCTTCGACTAACGGCAAGAAGGTAGAGACGTTTGCAATGCAGGCAACGTCTCTGCGTTCATTGCGACAGAAAGAGGAATGATCAATGGCAGAGATTTGTTGTTCAGTTTCGTCGGCAGGTAGCGCCACGTGCGAACTCCCTGCGCCGGCTGTGGAACGCCTGCCGCGCGTTGTCACCACGTGTCCTGTTTGTGGCGAAAAAGGCAAGCCCGTGCAAGGGCAAACCGTCAAAGCGCTGTTGTCTGTGACCCTGCGCCAGGTGGAAAACGGAGACTATATGTTTTGCGGCACTCGAACGTGTCCTGTCGTATATTTTTCGGCGGACGGCAAACACACATTCACCACCGACCAGGTTCGAGAGCGGGTGTATCAAAAGGAACCTGAAGCTGGCGACGTGAAAATTTGTTATTGTTTCCAACACACGGTCGGCGAAATTCGTCACGCTTCATCCGAAGCGCGCAATGCAATTCTGAATGACATCAACGCAGGCATCCAAGCCGATCAATGCGCGTGCGATCTCCGCAATCCACAGGGGTCGTGTTGTCTGGGCAACGTACGGGGTTTGATCAAACGATTTGAACAATCAAGCCAGGTATCATGAACCACTTGACTCTTCCCGCGCTCACCACCGACCAAATGCGTGAGATGGATCGGGCGATGATTCAAGACATCGGCATCACGCTGACACAAATGATGGACGCTACGCGCGCAGGGCGACATCTCGCTGCGCTCGCACGCGAAAAACTGGGAGGCAACGTCGAGGGCAAACGCATCGTCGTTCTCGCGGGACGCGGTAACAACGGCGGTGGCGGTCTCGTCACCGCGCGACGGTTGACAAACTGGGGCGCGCAGGTTTGTATGGTGCTTGCCGCATCGCTCAATGAATACCGCGATGTTCCCGCGCATCAACTTGCGATTTTGCAAAAGATGGGCGTCAAGATTTTTCACGTGGTGACATTGCCACCCGCCGATTTGATCCTCGATTGTTTGATCGGCTATGGGTTGAGTGGTGTACCGCAAGGTACGATCGCCGACTTGATTCGCGCAGCGAACGCAAGTGGTACTCTGATCATTTCGCTTGATACGCCATCGGGACTGGACACCACGACGGGCGAAGTTTCCGATCCGTGCATTCGCGCAAACGCGACGCTGACGCTCGCGCTTCCCAAAGTCGGACTGTTGACTGAATCGGCGCGTGCCGTCGTTGGTGAGTTGTATGTGGGAGATATTAGCGTGCCAACACGTGTTTACGCCGTGATGGGTCTTCAAGTGCCAAACATCTTTGCAGAGCACGAAATTGTTCACATCAACGATTAGCACCTTGTTGTTGGATTGTTCACGCGGGGCCCATTCGCCGCATTTAGTTGTATGTGCGCCTTCGGCGCGAATGAAACGAGTCTCACCAGATGCCGAACAGTTATGGCGAGCCAAGCACCCAGTTACTCAGTTTGACTTTATCGATAGCCGCGATATAATCTATCGGTTGGCAGTGACTTGTAATTGATTTCTCTTCGCATCACACCCTCTTTTCAGCATTCTCTCAACGACCTATTTATTCGTTGCTCCCCATCCATCGGTGAGGCCTATAATTCCTGATCCAAGATGCCGAAAGATTCGGTTCCTTCTTCATTTCGGTTGCCTCGTATTAGTACGATGGGCACCTAGAAAGTTCTAGTTCTCAATTGAAGACAGTGCACCGCTCAACCGCACTTGCCATTTCCAAAATCCATTTACCGCCTCGCCGCAACGGATTGTTGCGACGACCACGCTTAATCGATCACATTCATTCGCAGATCGACCGACAGCTTGTCACGATTTATGCGCCCTCCGGCTATGGCAAAACCAGTTTGCTCCTCGATTGGGCACACGACGCCGATTTTCCAGTCGCATGGTACACGCTCGACGAGTTCGATAATACCCCGCACACGTTCCTCACTTACTTGATTGAATCCCTTCGCGTGCAGTTTCCCACATTTGGAACTCAGGCTTTAGCGGCACTGGAACAGTCTGCTGATACAGTCACGCGCCTGCAACCGGTCATCCGACTGATCGCCAATGACATGGTCCATCTCTCCGATCATCTCGTCGTCGTTCTCGACGATTATCATGTCATCGAAAACAAAACCGTGGGCGAACTGATCGAATTGCTCATCCGTTATGCCGGCGATAGTTGCCACCTCTTTATCAATTCGCGGACACTTCCGCAGATTCAAGACCAACTCTTGCTCCGCGCGCGCGGCCAAATGAGCGGGATGGGGATCGGCGAGTTGCGCTTCACCGCACCAGAAATTCAAGCCCTGGTCGAACAAAACTACGGCTTGACCGTTTCCGCGCATCGCGCTCAAGAACTCGCGCAGATCACCGATGGTTGGATCACGGCTTTGCTCTTGATGGGACAACAAACGGGTTGGCGTGAATTGGTTCAAGATGCACTCGCGATGCCTGAAGCGGCGAAACCGGTATTTGATTATCTTGCCGAGCAGGTCTTCGCCCGGCAATCGGAGGGAATGCGGCATTTCCTACTTGGCTCGTCTGTCCTCACTCCGCTCATTCCTGAAATGCTCGACCAGTTGCCTGGCTTGGCAGAGTCCAAGCGTTATCTCGAAACTTTAGCGGGACAACCCTTTTTCTTGACCCGCTTGGGCGGAGACGATGACCTGTACGAGTACCATCCGCTCTTGCGTGAGTTTCTCAAAACGCGCTTACAGAAAGAGAATCCAACTTGGTTTGAGCAACTCAGCTTGGCAACCGCTGAACAATATCGACAGCAAGGTGAGTGGCATCGCGCCGTCGAGATTTATCTCGATTTGGGAGAAACCACGAAAGCAGTCAGCGTGTTAGAATCGGTTGCGGAGTCCCTGCGAAAACTATCTGAGATCGCCAGTGCGACGCGTTGGGTCGAGCAACTACCCACCGACATCACATCCCAGAGTCCGCAGCTATTGAGTCTGCGAGGGAAAATCAACATGGCACGCGGTTTACAGGAAGAAGCGGCCGTGTTATTCGACGCGTCCGCGCGGATGTTCGCGCGCGCCGGTGATTACGAAGCAGCCGCCGACAAGCGCGTATGGAAAGGCACGACTCTGAGGTTCCTGGGTCGGTATCGCGAGAGTCTCACGGAGAGCAAGAAGGTAGATGCTCTGTTGACAAGGTTGCCTCGTCACATATCCCCAACGCCGTTACGCGCCGCCAGTTTACACTTGCGGGGACTAGTCGAATATCGATTGGGGAAACTTGCCAAAGCGTACCTCGACCTCAAACGCGCGCGTGATCTCTTTCTGACCACCGACGACTTGATCAGTCAGGCGAATGTTTATAACGACCTGGGCATTACGGCGCGGGCCATAGGGCATTTGACTCAAGCCATCGAACATTATCAACAAGCACTCGCGCTATGGGAGCGTCTCGGTTACGTGAGTGCAGCTGTCAACACACTGAACAACCTGGGTTTTGCTTTTCTCCTTCAAGGAAAAATGGAAGACGCGGAAAGGGTCTTGCAGGATGCGCTGGCAAAATCTCGCCAGGGCAGTTGGCCGCGCATCGAAGCCGGCGTGCTTTCGACCCTGGGCGATTTGTATCGCGATCTAGGCGAATACCCCCAAGCACTCGAGTTCTACCGGGACTGTCTCCACACGGCGCAGAAAGGAAACGACACGGGCTTGATCTTCTATAGCCAATTATTCACTGGGGATGTGTATCGGCGGATGGGAGAGGTCACGCAGGCGCGCGAGTGGCTTGACCAAGCCGCACGGAGCACTGAAACAGGAAAGTCGGCCATCGAACTGGGGCAGTTGAAGCTCGCTCAAGGATTGTTGGCAGCCGAACAAGGTCGGTTGAAGTCAGGATTGAAATTGATCGGCGAGGCAGCCAAGTCGTTCAGTCAAATGGAGAACAAGTATCTCGAAGCGTTGGCAGAGTACCATTTAGCGCATCTTCTCCACAGGCAAGGACACCCCGAGGAAGCCACGCCCCATTTGATCCGAACGGCGAAATTGGTTGGTGCGTTGGGATACGATCAATTCCTAGTTGCGGAAGGACGCCACACTCACGTCACGTTGGAATTCGCGAGCACGTTGAAGCAGGTGGGGCCGCGGTTCAAGCGTATCCTGCACCAGGTTCATCTGATCCCCGCGCCGTTATTGCACCGCACCCCAGTTACGTCGCCAGCGTTGTTCTTGGCTGTTTACACCCTCGGACAAGAACTATTCGTGGTCAATGGAACCAGGGAGGATTTGTGGAGTGAAAATGACTCATTCCGTTGTTTGTCCGACTTGATCGTTTTCAGATTACGCTAGTTCCCTAAAACGGAATGAGTCAAATTGACTCATTCCGTTGTCCGTCACAAGAAGCACTTGGGTAAAATAGGATTTGCCCGATCCAACCTTTGCCCAAGGAGGCATTCTTATGACGGACACATCTATTCTAACACAGTTACCTTTCTGGCACTGGGCACCCCACGTGCCAAAAACCTCGGTAAATCCAAGCGATTTGCACACCCTCTGGCAATTCCGCGACCATCTACCCCAGTGGATCACCGATTCCCCGACTATCATGCGCTGCTGGGAATTGCTCGCGCCCCTCGACTGGACACGCTTGCCCGAACGCGATCTGCAACGGGACTGGGGTCACCCCACTGTTCCGTACGCGGCTTTCCTAGCGGCGGAACTGATCCGGCTCAACGAACCCTTGCCGACCCCCGAACGTCTCCACCGCTTTCTGATCGAACATCCTGGTTTCATATGGCTGCTCGGTTTTCCGCTCACATCAGCCCCCGAAACCGACCTGGGTTTCAATCCCCGCGCCAGTCTCCCGACGCCGCGCCATTTCGCCCATCTCTTGCGCGAGATGCCAAACTCGGTGCCCCAATTCTTGCTCGCGGATAGTGTGCAGTTGATTCGCGCGGAGTTGCGGCGGCTCGACGCACCGCCCATCGATTGCGCCGCACTGGACACCAAACACATCATCGCCTGGGTGAAGGAAAACAATCCCAAAGCGTATATGTCAGAACGCTACAACGCGCAGTATCCGCCACTCGGCGATCCGGATTGTCGCTTGGGCTGCAAACGCAAACACAATCGCGTGACCCCCACGCGCAATCCCAGGTCGGCTTCTACCGTTGCGGTCGGTGAATATTACTGGGGCTATGGTTCGGGCATCGTCGTCACCAAAATCCCCGGCTGGGGCGAATTCGTTCTCGCCGAAATGACCCAGCCGTTTGACCAAAGCGACGCCACCTACTTTTTTCCGTTGATGCATCAAGTCGAACAACGCTTGGGCTTTCGTCCGCGCTATGGCACCTTCGATGCCGCCTTCGATGCCTGGTATGTGTACGCCCACTTTTATCGAGAAAATGATCCCGATTTCGGCTTTGCGGCGGTCCCGTTTTCGGAGAAAGGCAATTACAAAGCGAAAGAGCGGCAATTCGATCCACAGGGCTTGCCGCTGTGCAAAGCCGGCTTGGCGATGCCTTTGAAGTACACGTTCACCGATCGCACCAAGTGCATCATTGAACATGAGCGCGGCGTGTATGTGTGCCCGCTCCACTTTCCGACGGGCACGGCCGCGCGTTGTCCGGCGCATCATGCGAGGTGGAAACATGGTGGCTGCACGGCGCAGATGCCGACGAGCATTGGCGCGCGCCTTCGCCACACCTTGGATCGTGACAGTGAACGCTACAAGGCAGTGTATCGCCAACGGACCGCCACCGAGCGGATCAATTCGCAAGCGGTCGCGCTCGGCATTGAACGTCCGCATCTCCGCAATGGTCAAGCAATCACCAACGAAAATACCTTGATCTATCTCTTGATCAATCTGCGTTTCTTGCAACGCTTGCGCGCGCAGTAATCTGAAAAACGATCCAGTTGTTAAAGAACCAAAAACATTCCAGGATTGGGCAGAACGGAATGAGTCATTTTGACTCATTCCGTTTTTTCACCTCTTCTGTCAACTTCAGCGGAATGAGTCCTGACTCCGCAAATCCTCTCTTTCAGCATCCGCAATCGGATCGACGAACTTGCAACATTGCGGATACCGGCGGATCGCGCCGACGGCCCGAATCTTTCAGCATCCGCAATCGGATCGACGAACTTGCAACCTCAACGCCGAGGGTTACAGGTGGCGAAACAAACACTTTCAGCATCCGCAATCGGATCGACGAACTTGCAACAACGGTTAGCGGATTGCTGTTCACGGTAGAACGCGACTTTCAGCATCCGCAATCGGATCGACGAACTTGCAACCAACTCCGCAGGCAATACGGCGGCGGTGGAACACAACTTTCAGCATCCGCAATCGGATCGACGAACTTGCAACTGATCGGTGTGCCTGTCAACCAATCAATGAGTATCTTTCAGCATCCGCAATCGGATCGACGAACTTGCAACAAGAAAAATTCTCTCAACGCGAACTTGACTTTATGTCTTTCAGCATCCGCAATCGGATCGACGAACTTGCAACGCATCACGTAGAATTTTCCATGCGCTTGCCGTATGCTTTCAGCATCCGCAATCGGATCGACGAACTTGCAACAAATTTCTTAATGTTCGAGCTTGGATTATCCGATGACTTTCAGCATCCGCAATCGGATCGACGAACTTGCAACCATTCATTCTCCTCATTTAGAGGATACTGACAATTGCTTTCAGCATCCGCAATCGGATCGACGAACTTGCAACTGCGACCGACCCCTTAGTAGTTTTAATTGCTGTGAACTCTCAGCATCCGCAATTGGATCGACGAACTTGCAACCGCCCGCGCTCAATCTCGCATCAATCGGTATCAGGTCTTTCAGCATCCGCAATCGGATCGACGAACTTGCAACTTGTTTCGACCGTGCGCCACAAACGCGCCGCCTGTCCCTTTCAGCATCCGCAATCGGATCGACGAACTTGCAACGGAGTTGCTATACGCTGGCGGTGGGTTCGGTTGGATCTTTCAGCATCCGCAATCGGATCGACGAACTTGCAACTGAACTGAAGATCGACGCCGAGGGGCATGTGACAAGCCTTTCAGCATCCGCAATCGGATCGACGAACTTGCAACTTCTCATTCCCGACGCGGGCGCAAAAGTGCGTGCGTTCTTTCAGCATCCGCAATCGGATCGACGAACTTGCAACTTGCGACTGAGGCACAAAACGCCCTGTGCGCGAATCGCTTTCAGCATCCGCAATCGGATCGACGAACTTGCAACCGCAAAATCCAGCCGCACTTTGAAATTGCGACCCTCTTTCAGCATCCGCAATCGGATCGACGAACTTGCAACCAAGCGGCGTATTTGTGGCGCGTGGTCTATCGGTATCTTTCAGCATCCGCAATCGGATCGACGAACTTGCAACTATCTGGCAGCAAAAAGTCCTCGCTCGCCTGTTCAACTTTCAGCATCCGCAATCGGATCGACGAACTTGCAACGTCTAGCGTGGTGTGTTGATGCGTGCGGACGTCATGCTTTCAGCATCCGCAATCGGATCGACGAACTTGCAACCCTCGTTAGTGTTCGCGGTATAGTCGGTCGTGGATACCTTTCAGCATCCGCAATCGGATCGACGAACTTGCAACTGTCCTTGCTCGCTCAACACGCCGAACTCGAAGAACAGCATTGCGCCTTCGAGCCTTTCAGCATCCGCAATCGGATCGACGAACTTGCAACTCTTAGTGACATCGCCGTCATTGCCGACTGGTACAGACTTTCAGCATCCGCAATCGGATCGACGAACTTGCAACTTACGCGCGCGACGGACAAATGTCCGAAGTGCAAGGCACTTTCAGCATCCGCAATCGGATCGACGAACTTGCAACCATCCCTACCACGTTTTGGGCGGTCTACAAATCCTACTTTCAGCATCCGCAATCGGATCGACGAACTTGCAACGTTATTGCGATTGCGCTTGTGGCGGTATCGTTTCTCCTTTCAGCATCCGCAATCGGATCGACGAACTTGCAACACAGTCCCCAGGTTGCCACAGGATTGACAAACCGTTCTTTCAGCATCCGCAATCGGATCGACGAACTTGCAACGTTCTTTTTCGGTGGATTCTATTTCGCGTTCGTATTCTTTCAGCATCCGCAATCGGATCGACGAACTTGCAACTTGGAATCAAAACCCGTTGCAACGGATTAAACTCATTCTTTCAGCATCCGCAATCGGATCGACGAACTTGCAACCGTGGATGAGCTTGTCGAGCATCCACGCTACGGCAACTTCCAGCATCCGCAATCGGATCGACGAACTTGCAACTTTGCGGCGAGTGGTGTTCTGCAAATCGTCCAAAACTTTCAGCATCCGCAATCGGATCGACGAACTTGCAACCATTCGGACAATCCGCCATCATC
>JACRMI010000082.1 GCA_016215025.1 Chloroflexota bacterium | reverse complement strand
TGAAACCCAGTTGCCCACAGCATCCACAACCCCGACGACTACGGCTACAGCTGCACGGCAAAGTCATCTTTTACCCAAGGAGGATTTTCTATCTGAAATATGCCTCCGTCAGTGTCTTGACAAAGGGGTCCACCTTAAAAGTTCCCTCATTTCCCTCGATTAATTTTAGATTTTAGCTTTACTTGTAATGACGCCAGAAACGTTATTTCAAATCCGGTTGATAACCAACCGGGACAATTTCAAACCAAGTGATGCCTGGTTTCAACGATACGGGATTGCCCGCTGAATCGGTGAACTTGAAAAATTCTTGCTCGGTGCCGCGCGCCCACTTGCCCGACACAGACACGCCATCGCGGAAGAACTGCGCGTTGCCTTGTCCGGTCAGCGTGATATGGACCGACACAGCGTTGTTCGAGTCTTCGATGATGTTGGTTTTTTCGTGTGGCGCGTACAGAATGACGACGTTTGCGGCGCGAATCTGAACCTGGGTTTCTTTGCCTGCGGTAACACAATCTGCACCGTTGCCCCACTTGGCGGTGAGGGAGTATAACGAATCCATGTGTGGGCTGTTCGTCGCAAAGCGGAGATAGCTTCCGCTCGCGGCGTCGTACTTCCATTGAAGCGCGTCCCAAGTGGGCCAAGGCGCTTTGGTCAGCGCGATGCTTGTCACAGGCGAACCTGCGGGCGCGCTCGTCGAAAAGTTGAAACCGTACAATGGCACGGGCGCTTCCCACCCCTTTTGCTTGAGCCATTCACGGATGCGTACCGCCGAGGTATAGAGTCGACCTTGGTAACCGTGTCGCGTATCGTAACAAAATGCCGGTTGATTAAAATATTCGTCGAGGTTGACCATCGGCGATTGCGAAAAGAGCCAGCGAGTGCCATTGCTTGCGCCCGCATGTGCCAACGCTGCATCAAACATCGGTACAATTTGGAAATTGACGATGCGACCGCTGCGTATGGGACCTAGCGCCGGTGGATCGTTGGTCAAATAGACGGCGCTGTAGCGCGTGTTGGCGTATTGCGAACCCAGGATGTCGATCAATTCCTCAAACACGAGATCGGCTTGGCTTAGACCGGCGTGCCAATTGCTCGTGCGCACGATCTGATCGTTACCGATACGCGCCACAATCGGGCGACGTTGCAGCACGGCGGGATCGACTTGGAGTCCGGTGAGTGGATTGATGTTGGCAGGTCGCGCCGGAATTGGAACGGGAGGGAAGGGCGCGAACTTGGGCAAGAGTGGATCGTTCACCACAGGCGCGGGTGCGGCGACACGCGGTGCAGGGGCAGAGGTTGGAACGGGAACTACCGCAACTGGTACAGGTGTTGGAGCAATGGTATTGGTGGGTTCAGGTGTCGGCGTAACGACGATGGTAACAACGCGTGGCGTCCAGGTCGGTCGAGGTGTAGGTGTGGCATCGGCAGCTTCGCATGCGGCGAGCGATAGAGCGGCTAGAACAATTCCGATAATGAGAATAGGTCGTGCAATGAAAAACATAGAGTTCAACCTCAGCTTCAAGGGTGCGCCTATTATAATCGGAAAACGATTGATTGACAATTTTTTGACAAGCCAAGTGTCAGTCTGAGCGGAGCGCAGAATCTAGCTTGGCCGCGCGAGACCCTGAGCGGAATTTATACTGAGCACAGCTGCGGAGCGTGTGCTCAGGGTGACAACAAAGGAGGAGACAATTTTTTGACGTGAGTTCCAATCTCGATTAAGATACCGCCGATGATTCGAATATCTAGCGTGCTATGGTTACTGGTTTGGCTAGGTCTCGTGTTTTATCTTGGGTTGACACTGTGGCTCGGCATGTCCGGACTTGTCTATGCGTACCAACTCGATTACGGCGAAGGCATTGTGCTTTGGTTTGCCCAGCAAATCTATCACGGTCAGCCAATCTATAAATCGCTGACCGATTTTCCGTTCGCATCGAGCAACTATCCGCCGGTAGCGATGCTGCTTTCGGCGGCGCTCATGCCGATCTTCGGCGAAGGTTACGCGAGTGGGCGCTTGCTCAATTTCGTATCGATGCTGATTGTCGCGGTGTTGATCTATCGCATCGTCCAAGCCGAAACGAAAAATCGAAATGCGAGTGTGTTGGCGGCGCTGTTCTTTCTTGGCTCGCCGTACATCTATCATTGGTCGCCGCTCGATCGAGTCGATTTGATTGGATTGGCGTTTACGTTTGGCGGAGTGTATTTTGTTTGGGAATATCTGCGACCGCCGACCACCGACCGCCGGCCGCTGCTATTTCTGGCATTTGGCGTTCTTTGCTTTTTATTTGCGTTGTATACGAAGCAGACGCTGATGGCTGGACCGGCGGCGGCGTTCTTGGCGCTGTGGATGCGTAATCGCCGCCAAGCGATTTTGTTCGCGGTCGTGCTGGGCGCAATCGGCGGTGCGCTTTTTCTTGTTATCAATTTTCTGACTGCAGGCGGATTTTATCTTGGCTTGATTGAATCGAACGTGTCGCTATTCCTCGTCGATCAACTCGTGGCGCAGCTTATCACGTTCGCCACGACGTTTCCGATTTTGTTGTTGCTGGCATTGTGGAGTTGGATTCAGCGCGTGCGCGCAAAACCGATTGGTGTTTTGGAATGGTATGCTGTCGCTGCGATTGCAATGTTGAGTCTGGCAGGGCGCATTGGCGCATGGGAGAATTATTTCTTTGAGGCAATTGCCATTTTGTGTACTTTCTTGGGATATCAATTTGCGACGTGGTCCGTGTTGCGTGTTCTGTCTTTACGCAATACGCAATACGCTACACGCATCACGCCGTTGATTCTTCCGGTGCTTTTGCTGATCCAACTTGCCTTGATGAATCACGACCCGTGGATTGCAGCCGATTTGATGGCGCGGAATTATTCCTCCAACCAACAGCTCTCGCCGTTGCTGCAACGCACGCAAGGCACGATCATCTCCGAAGACATGGGCGCGCTCGCGACGAATGGCAAGTCGGTCGACTATTACACGTATCAGTACAGCATGTTGGCGCGCAGCGCCAAGTGGAATCAGAATTGGGAACTGAATGGACTGCGCGAGGGTCTGTTTCCCTTGGTGATTTTGGAACACGGCACGCGCGAAAATGTCGATCACTATCGCCGCTTTACGCGCGAATTTGTCTCGACGCTGGACCGTTATTACGCGCGCACGCAAACGGCTGGCAAGTACGAAATCTACACGCCCGCGCCGCCGCTCAAACTCCAATCGGCAAATTTCGGCAATGTAATTGCGCTTGTCGGATGGAACTTGGAACCTGCGACGCTGCAACCTGTGATTTGCAACTTGACCATCGTCTGGCAGGCGAAGCGCGGGATGGATCGACGTTACAAAGCGTTTGTGCTGGTCGAAAGATGGGATGGCGACAAGGTTACCCAAGATGACCGTGAGCCACGCTACGGCAACTATCCGACGACGCGGTGGGCAGCGAACGAAATGGTGCGCGAGACGTACACGCTGAACATTTCGGAGGATTTATCGCCGGGCAAGTACGTGCTCAAAGTGGGATGGTACGACCCGGAGACGGATGATCGATTGGAAGTACCGGGGAGCCAGGACAATGCCTTTGTCTTGGCGACGTACGAGGTGAAGTGACTAGACCTGACAGGTTTTGGAAAACCTGTCAGGTCTTTTGCTAATACCACACAAACGTCCAGGTTGGGCTAGCTGGACTAGATGCCAGCACTTGGCTTGATCCCTTTGCTTGATTGACGATTACAACATACCAGGAAAATGTCGTGCCGTTTGGATTGGCACCGGGATAGTCGGCTTGGTCGAGTCGCGCGCTGGTGCCTTGCTTGACTTGGCGCACAATCGACTTGGGCGCGCCGTTGATCTGATAATCGATATGCACGACATAGAACTCGGTCGATTTGAGCGTGGCGGGTGCAGTCCAAGCAAGCATCGGCGTTTCTGATTTGCCGCGCAAGGTTGCATTGTCGGCGGGAGAAAGCAAGCTAGGCGCAGCGTACGAAAATTGCGAGGTCGGCGTTGCGGTTGCGTTGCTCGTCGGCACAGAAGTTGGTGTCGGAGTCCACGAGCCAGGCGGAACGACCAGCTCTTGCCCAATCGATAAAAAATCGCTGTCCAGTTGATTCGCCACGCGAATAGCATCGATAGTTGAGCCGTACGTCCCTGCAATCGAACTTAGGGTATCACCGCGTTTGACCACATGACGAAGAACCCCCGACATTGCGGCGGACGATGCAAAAGTCGGGGGAGATTGGAACGAAATCGGAGTGGGAGTCGCACCAGAAGGCGTCGGTGGATTAGGTGGTGGCGTTGGTGTGGGTAATGGAATCTTCAACTCATCTCCGACGCGGATAGTTTCGTCCTTCAATCCGTTCAGCGTCACAATCGATTGAACGGTTACTTTATACTTGGCGGCAATGCCAATCAATGTGTCGCCGGACTTGATCACGTATTTGACGGTGGCGGCAGTCGGTCCTACGCTAGGCGACGGCGCAGCTAATGTAACCGGCAAAACGGTGATAGCTGGCGTCGATGTGCGCGCGGGACGAGTAGGTGTTGCCGTTGCGGAAACGCCAATGCCTAGACGTGCGCCACCGCCCAAGAAAACATAGAGAACGGCGCACACGACGAGGATTAGGAGCGCTACGCCCGCGACCATAACCCAAGGGGAAACCAGGTCGCCTGTCGCTTCACCAAGATGCGCAGGAACGCGCTGCACCATACGCTCTGTTCGCCACGCTTCAGAGCGTCCGGGCCGCGAAGGCGGAGGTGGGGTAGGACGGTCTTGTGTCAAATCTCTCCTCAAACCTGAAATGGATTTCGAGACAATTCTTGGTTGCTATTATAACAAACCTTTTCCAATTTGCAAACGACAAACAAATCAAAAGGAAAAAGGAAAAAGTGCAAAGGAAAGGACTCGATTTCACTTTTGACTTTGATCTCTGAACTTGATGATTCCCAACGCAATGAGCAGGCTCACACCGGAAATCACCGCGCCAAGCTGCCGATTGATTGTATCCTCAAAACGCAAGCGGACGATGTGCGATCCGGCAGGCACATTGACGAGAATCAATCCTTGGTCCCCGTACGGTTTTACTTCTGTCGCTTGATGGTTGATGGTTGCCGTCCAGCCAGGAAAGTATCGCGTGTAAACTAGAACGCGCGTCGCCGCGTTTCCTTCGACTTGAACATCCGTCGATTGTCCCCCGGTTCGAATCGTCTTGACAGTCGCGCCGTCATCCAACGCAATCGCTTTTTCGAGTGGCTGACCATTGATGTATTGATCGACTAGCGGCGAATCTTGCGGACGGTCGCCTGTCATCCAAATCGTATCACCGAGCAACTCGCGATCCTTCACCTCAAATTCCATCTGTGCCTGATAATTAAACACCGCATCAGTGTGTTGAGGTTCGGTATAATTGTAATTCGCTACGACGAAAAGTAATGCAATGCCGAGTATTGGTGCGAGGTCGTGTGCGTCGTCGGGTAAAGCGTGGATTGCTGCGCCGGAGAGGAATGCGAGTGAAAACGCGCTCACGATGAGCAAGCGCCAGGGGAATTGTGTGAATGCGACGATGCTGGCGAATGGTTCCCAAAGCGGTGCAGAAATTGGCAGCATCGCAAAGACCATGGCGATCAGAATGACGACGAAGAAAGCAATGTGTGTGCGAATGATCTTGCGGGTCTTGTCGAATGCCCATAATGCGACGAACGTGAGCAAGACCGGAATCAATCCAAGTTGGAGCGAGAACTGATCGGTCCCATTCTCACCGGCATATCCGTACCCCCACATTGGCGACAAAAGTTGGCTTGCGTTCAAAAAATGCTTGCGGTAATTAAAAAAGCCGCCGATGAGTGGGTCGCTGGTCAGATACTTTTGCTCGGTGAGAATCGGCAGGAGAAAAATAGCAGCTAGTCCGAGTGCAAGTGCGATAGCAAGCGACGCGTACAACGCAAAGCGTAGAGACGATGGCGGTCGGCCGTCAGCGGTCGGCGGTCTCACGACAAAAAGCAGAAAGAGCATATACAGACCAATGATCGGCGAGAACAATGCTGCCATCGAAATATGTGACAGGAGAAGCCCAGCGTATGCCAGTGCCGCGACGCCGATGTAGCGAATGCGCTGCGTTGTGGCGAGTTCGTAGAATGCCCAGCACACCAGCGGCGGAAACGCAAACGCGACGAGTTCGGCTTGTGCCGCGCGAACGTACAGATCGACGAGATGGTATGGGATGTAGGCATACGCAATAGCGGCGATCAGCCCGGCGTTTTTGCCCAACACCCGCGACGTGAACAGGTACATGTTGATGGCGGAAAACAACAGCGCGAGTCCATCGACGATTTTGACGGCGGTGACGAAATCAAACCCACCGAGGTGAAACGCTTCGCCGACGAAGAACGGAATCGGCGCAAGAATGAGCCACAGTGGATAGCCGTAGCCGAACACCATATCGGCGGCCCAGCGCGGATACCACGCGCCATCCCGAATCGACTGGTCGAACATTTGGAGAAAAAAGACCGAGTGGCGCGCGTCGTGCGCGTTGCTGAAATAGCCGGGCGCGGTGAGCGGAGCAAGCGCGAAGAGCAAGAAAGCTAATAGAATAAAAAAAGGCAAAGTTATGAACTTGCCGAAGGATGAAGGATGAAGGATGAAGGATGAGAAATTCCCTCGTAGATTGTTATTCATCCTTCATCCTTCGCATTCGCCAGTCCCAAATCATGATACCAAGCATCGTGAGAATACTAGCACCGGAAATCCACCATCCCACCATGCGGGGTGGCGAATCCTCAAAGCGCAGATTGAGAAAGTATCGACCTTGCGGGACGTACACCTTGATTCTTCCCGTCGGTGCAACATCATCGACTTGAGTGATCTGCAACTCTTTGACGAACTGGTTGTCGGTTTCGGTTGTGAGCCAAGCGCGCCAGCCAGGATAATAGAACGTGTTAAACACGACCGGCAAGTTGTCGACTTTGGCGTCGACGAACACGCGCTCGCCATCAGCGCGCAGTCCCTTGCCGGCCTGATCGACGCCGAACCATACGTCGTCAGGATTTTCGTAGATGGTGGAATCGATTTTGGTCTTGACTTTTTTCCCGGCGAAATAAACATCTGCAAGTGGCGACCACGTTGGAATTTCTTTAACCCACGCCGTCGAGCCAGTCATCTCGCCAGCACTTTGCTGAAATCGAAAGAGACCGAGGACGCCGACGGGACCTTCGGCGGCTTGGAGTTGCATCTGCGCTGTGAGATAAGGAAAACTACCAAGCACGATCAACACTCCGAGCAAAAGTGTCGATAGCGAAACGCCGTGCGATTTTTCTTCAGCATCCGGAGTGAGCGCAATCGCTCCGGCGAGAACGGCGAGCGAAACCGTTGTGAGCGTCAGCAAGCGCCATGGAAATTGTGCAAAGGTGACGAGTCGAAGAACTTCCCAAATTGGCAGCGAGAAACCAAACATCAGCAACGCGACGATGACGGTCATCCCCAGAAAGAAAAGCCAAAAACGCCGCGTGTGATTCGGATTCTTGAGAATCACGACAATCGAAAAAACGGCGAGCAACACCGGCATGATACCAAGTTGGAACGACATGCCGTCGTTCGGACCGGGATAGCTGATGCCGAATCCCCAGGTTGGATTGAACAATTGGGAGAGATTGACGAAATGGTTCGAGTAATCGTAATAGTTGGCTGTCCATTGATCGACGCGCACGAATTGATATTCAAGCGCGAGCGGAATCAAGAACATGGCGACGATGCCCATGCCGAGGAGTAAGGCAGCAAGCGAGGGGAGACCTAGTCGAATAAAACGCAAAACGTGATTTCCCTGCGCGCGGCGAAGTTCGCCGATCATTAGAAACAAAACCCAAATGCCGAGAATCGGCGTGAAGAGCAGGGCGACGCCGTTGTGCGAAAAGGTCATTGCGCCGTACGCCAACGCGGTCGCCACAATTGTTTTGCGATTTGGGTTGACGACGGTTTCGTAAAATCCCCATAGTGTCAACGGCAAAAAGATCAATGCAACCGATTCGGCGAGGGCAGCGCGCACGTAAATATCGGCGATGTGATATGGGATGTAAACGTAAGCGAGTCCAGAGAGAAATGCGGCTTGGCTTGATCCGGTCAGGCGCTTGACGAACGCAAACATCGCCGGACCCGAAAGCAAAATCGCCAACGCAAAAACAATTTTCGTCGCGGTGACGAAATCGATGCCAAGCAGGTGCAACGCTTCGCCGACGTAGAACGCGCCAGGACCGTAGATATTGAAGAATGGATAACCGTAGCCGAAAGTAAAATCGGGGAGCCAGCGCGGATAGAGAATGCCGTCCTGAATCACCCGGTCAAACTCGAAAAGGAAATAGACCGAGTGGCGTCCATCGTGCGCGCCCCAGAAATATCCGGGACCCAGCAAGGGACCGATGGCGAAGAGTGAGAACAGGATGAGGAGGATTAGGTATGGGTCAATTTGAATTCGAAAGGGAAACGGATTTATCTTCGACAAGCCTGCTGCCTCAATAGTTAAGCCAAGATAGAATATGCCGAGCGGTGCCCAATGGAGTGCCATCCGGTCAAAGCCGGTGTAGAGCCACCATTCGATTGGATTAGTAGAACTTGTGCCTGCTGAATAGTAAGTGTAAATCAAACCAATACTATTTAGGGCGAGCAAAACGAGGATGGGCGCATGTTCGCGCAAATGTTTTATTCCGATTAATAGGGCAATCCCTAGCCCAATCCATAAAAGTCCCCAAACACCGACTGTCTGGACGCGTGCTCCGGCATAACTTACAATTTGCGCTAATAGCGTTTGATCGAGGTTGCCGGAAACTATGCTGGTGAATGCGCCAAGCGCGTTACCAAAATAGTCGCCATATCCGGCAAGTTTGCAAAAAATGGTCCAGGGAGCCCATAAAATTGTGTAGATACCGACATAGGTGCTGATGTGTCTCAACAAGTCACGGCTGGTGTTTCGAAATAGGAGCAATGCAATGATGTTAATGGCGAGATAAAGCTGACTCTCCGTGCGTGTCCAACTAGCAACTCCAATCAAGATTCCCGATAGAACAAGCCATAGGATTCTGTTCTCTTTCAGAAACTTGTATAGATAGATCGCGCTACCGATATAGTAAGTTGCAAAAGGCAAATTGGCGTATGCGATTGTCCCCTGATACTGCACAATAGGAGTAAGACTCAAAAAGAGCGTACAGGCGAGCGCAAGTGTTGTTCCCACCCAATGATTCAAGTTGGCGTAAAAAAGCAGGAGCATTGAAAGAAAGTATGTTGGAAAGACAATCTGTACAAAGTCTCCACCAACCAGGAAAAGAAACGTCATCTGAAGTGGGATATTCAGTGGATAAAACGGCCACGCGGCTTGTGCCTGCGAAGTCAGCTCACCGCTGGCCGCGATCAGTTTGCCCTTAAGTCCCCAAATTGCAAGAGAGTCCCATACGTATGGCGGCATATAAATCGCCACAGCGTATGTTGCAATGACTACCAATCCAGTCAGCCCGATTAAAGCGATGTGGGTTGTGTGTGGAGTTGTGCGGCGAACCACGACAGGAAGAATAGAACCCTTCCTTTGCCAAAGTAGCCAGAGAGACGATCCCAGTAGGATGGCAAAAATAATGCTTCCGCTTGCCAAAGTAATTGGTATGCCTAGACTGGCAGTCAGAAATACCACCCAGGTGAAATAGCCTGCGCCCAATGGAAATGACAGCCCAATTCGTTCTACTATGCTCTGAGTTTGTCCAAGAACTGCGAGCACTATCCAGCCGAGAACCGAGAGGGCGAGTAGAAACACAGATGCGGCGATCATTGTTATTTTCGAACCTTATAGAGACCTTGCTTGTCATCCAACATAATTTTCTCGCCAGCCACAGCAAAATCAGGAAAGTCTTCACTAATCAGTACATAGTCAATTTCAGAATGGCTTTGCAAAACCGCTTCACTGCCGTATATAAGCTTCCGCGGGTGTAGAAAGTAAAGGTTTAGTATTGCGTATTGATACTTTGGGTCGATCAAAATTACTGCATTATCCGATGTTTTGGTTTGGATAAACTGCATCAAGTCAAAATAATCGCCCCATACTCCCCGCATTTTCTCTTCATAGGATCGGTTGGGGTTTTGCAAGGGTGCCGACATAGCCGTCACGATAGCGGGGATTCCGATCACGAATTGACCAACAAATAGCGTGATAATTGCTAATGTTGCTACTAAACGCACGATTCGATTCATTTTTGACTGGGTCGGACTTGGTCCGTGATCGTCGGCTCCGGATCGCCGGGACGCGGAAGGATGAGCACATCCGCTCCGTTTTCCATCAGGGCACGTTGTCCGGTCGCCGCGTTGTATAGTCCAACTTCGAGATGGTATCCCTCGCTCGGACCGTCAATATCGATTTGAATGGTGTGCGTGTCGGAGATGACTTGACCGGGCGTCCACTTGAGCGTCGGCATTGCGCCATCTTGCGGCTTGGAATCTTCTTTGGCGTACGTGTTGCCGTTCTCGTGAACCGCATGAACGAAAACGGTATAGTCGTGATCGACTGGGCGCAACGCTTGCCAGGTCAATTGTAGGCGATCGGTCGCACCGTGACGCAGCGGTCCAACGATGCGATAGCTCCACAGCGCGATTTCGTTGTTGCCAAAAAACGCAATCGCCGGGCGAGTCGGATTCGTCTCGAAAAAGCGCGGCGCGAGAAAATTGTAACTCGCGATGACGGGCAGCCCGACAAAGAATGCCAGCATTGCGGGACGAGACAAGCGCGCGTCAAACTCGACTGCCGCGCCCGCAACCAACGCCAGCGCGAATCCAACAAGCGCGAGCAATTGCCACGGATAAGCAACGAACACGCCGAGTAGTTTCCATACTGGCGCAAAGATTTCAAAAGTCAAAAGCGTTGTGACGACGGCAGACGCAAGCAAGACCACGACGAGTCGCTGCATCTCAATTCGGCGTTTGCATGAGTCGGCTTCGAGCCGACTTTCAGCTCTATCAGCCGTCGATTTCCAATCGACGGCGTTCCCACGCCACGCAAGCGCCACCGCTACAATCGCCAAACCAATCGGCACGACGCCAAGTTGAAGCGGGAATTTATCGAGGTAACTGCCGGTGCTAACATCATAACCCCACAACGACGAGAACAACTGAAACGGCAAAACAAAATTCGCGTTGAATCCGTTTGGCAGGATGATTGCGCCATAGCGAAAAATTGTCGGAAGATAAAGTAGAGCGCCGACAATGAGACCGCCGACGGAAGACCGCAGACCGCTGCGCCAATTGCCAAGTGCTGCTGCGATAATGATTGTAAAAAGCGAAAAGAGAATTGCGATTCCGGGCTGAGTGAGGAAAAGCAATACGAACGGTAAAACGTAAAGCGTAAAACGTAATCGACTGGCGACTGGCGACGCGGACGAACTGCGTCCGAGACGACTGGCGACAAGCAAAACAATTGGAAATATCGACCAAGCGACTGCTTCCGCAAACGCACCGCGTACGTAAACGGTTGCGATGTGAAATGGAAGATAAACGTACACAATCGCCGCGAGCAGCGCGCCATTTTCGCTGAACCAGCGACGCGCGAGGGCGTACATCGCCAAGCCGCTTGCCATCCACGCGAGCGCGTAGACGAGCTTGATCGAATCCAGAAACGAGAATCCGATCCAATGAAAAATTTCGGCGACGAGGTACGGCAACGCACCATCGGTGCGAAACAAATCGAAATGGCGGCCGACGGTGGGAGCCCAATTCCAAAACTGCGCGGGGAATTGATCGAGGTGGATGAGGTTATAGACAGCAGCCAAGCCCGTGTGAGATTGAAATGCGCCGGGGTATTCCAACGGCGCAACGGCAAAGACCGCGAGGAGTACGACGAGCAGTGGACCTACGGAAAATTTCACGGCGGTGATTATAACATCAGTAGAATGGAATGCAAATTTGCAATCAAGTGTCATTGCGAGGAGGCACACAGCGCATAAGTGGAATGGACGCGAAGCGAATCCAAGGTTTCGTGTGCCGACGAAGCGATCTCATCCTCAGACAGAGATTGCTTCGTCGCTCTGTTGACTTTTGGCAGCGACACTTGCAAAATTCGCTCCTCGCAATGACACGCTTAAAGCGCTACTTGTCTCACATCGAGCATGGACGACAACTGGCGCAATTCGCTCAGTACATTTTCGTCGGCGGCTGAGTCGATGTTGATGAACGACAGCGCAGTGCCCCCAGGTTCATCACGCGCCATACGCCACTCGGCGATGTTGACGCCATGATTGCCCAAAATCGATCCGACCGTGCCGATGACACCGGGCACATCTTTGTTCACCGTGACGAGCGCTCTGCCAATCAAAAGCGCATCCAATCGAAAATCGTCCATCAGCACAATGCGTGGTTGCTGGTGCAAGAACAATGCACCGCCAATCAGACGCGATTCAACCGATGAGGTCACGCGGCAGAGAATCACATTCGAATAATCTTCGGCGACGGGATGGCGCGTTTGCGAAACGAGAATGCCGCGTTCGTCGGCGAGGCGTGGCGCGTTCACATAGTTTACCGCATCGGTGAGAATCGGATACAACAAACCTTTGAGCAAGGCGACGGTCAGCGGCTTGACCAATTTATCGACCGGTTCGCCGCGACATTCGACTTCGACGCGTTCGATGCGTCCGCGCACCAATTGCATTTGTAATGAGCCGATGTGTTCTGCCAGCGTCATGTAGGGTTGAATCGAACGATAGTCCACACCTTCGACGAACGGCAGATTGACGACGTTGCAAAAGTTCACGCCGCGCAGACCGTCGAGGACCTGGTTCACGATTTGCACGGCGACATCGCGCTGCGCTTCGTGCGTGTTCGCGCCGATATGCGGCGATGCGACGACGTTATCGAGCGCAAGTAGATTGCGCAATAGTTCGCTGCGTGGTGGTTCGGAGGAATAAACGTCGATGGCAGCGCCTGCAATTTTGCCAGAGACCAAGCTGTCGTACAACGCTTGCTCGTCGATGATGCCGCCGCGCGCGCAATTGATGATGCGCACGCCATTTTTCATCTTGGCGATTTGAACCGCGCCGATCATTCCGCGCGTTTCGCTGGTCAATGGCGTATGCACTGAAACAAAATCGGAACACGTAAGCAACTCGTCGAGATCGACGACCAATTCGACGCCATTCTCATTCGCGACTTCTTCGGAGATGTACGGATCGTATGCAATGACGTTCATGCCAAACGCGCGACTGCGCGTCGCGACGCGTGAGCCAATGCGTCCTAGTCCAATGATACCCAAGGTTTTATCGCTCAATTGAACGCCGTTGAATTTGCTGCGCGTCCACTCGCCGCGCTTGATGGATGCATCTGCCCATGGAACCCGCCGACACAGCGCGAGCATCAATGCCAGGGTCATTTCGGTCGCGGCGAGCGTGTTCGCTTCGGGCGTGTTCATCACGAGAATGCCACGCAGCGTCGCCGCATCGATATCGACATTGTCCATGCCGACACCGGCGCGTCCTGCGATCTTGAGTCGGCGCGCAGCTTGAAAGGCGCTGGCGTCGAGCGGTGTGCCGGAGCGCGTGATGACGGCATCGTACACGCCGATGATTTCGTTCAGCGTTTTGCGGTCGGGCAATTTCACGACATCGAATTGAACGTCGCTTGCTTGCTTGAGTAACGCCAGTCCAGCTTGTCCCAGGTCATCCGTGATGAGAATACGATACATGATCTCCCCTCGTTATGTTACTACTCAGTCTGTCATTCTGAGGCGCGTTTTTCCCTGGCACCGCCCGCCAGGGCAGGTGTGAGCCGAAGAATCTCGCTCTGCCTGGCGAGATTCTTCGCTCCGCAAAGTTCGCTCCGCTCAGAATGACAGTGGGTTGAACTTGACCAGACCTTGCTCAATATCGTCCAAGCCGCGCTTTAACACATTCTTATATTGACCGGCTCTCAATTGTTTGGCGCTCGCCGCAGAAATAGCGAGCGGTACGATTGCCGATAAGCGTGGCGCTTGGATGTATATATCGGCTTGATTGGCGACTTGATCGCGTCGCACGACGCCGCCAAATCCGACAAACAATTTCACGGCGTCGCGCGCTTCCAAGTCTGTAATCCCATCGCCGACGAGCATCGTGTTGATCGACTTGCCTTTGAGTTGCCCGATCACTTGTCGTTTCCCGTCGGTTTCCGCGAGTGGGGTTGGCGCATACGCGAGATAGCGTTCGTCGGGATTGCCGCCGTATTGATGGTGATGATATTGCCACCATTTGCCCGCGAGCTGATCGAATTCGATAGGGACGGCGTGGACATTTTTGCTGGGAAGACCTATCGCGCGCGCGAGTCGCTGGACGGCGAGCAGCAAGCCGCCGCTGACGATGTGAACGTCGCAGCCCGCTGCGCGCAAGGCGGCGATGGTTTCCTGCGCATCGGGAACGAGCGCGTCGATGTAGGCTTGACCGATGCGAAGCAAATCGGCGCGCGTGGGTTGAATCAATTCAAGGCGCTCGGCAAAGACTTGATCGTACTTGATCTCGCCGTCCATCGCGCGGCGAGTGAGGTCGGCGATATGATCGAACTGGCCTTTGAGCCGCGCCAATTCGTCGATGCCTTCGATGGAGACGAGGGTGCTGTCGCAATCGAAACACACGAGGTTGAAAGTCGTAGGTGGATGCTGAAACACAGTTAGTTATCCGAACGAAAATGAAAGACAAGCCATCCATGAAGCGGTGGCTCGTCGGCGATGCCAATCTCAAGTTGGGGCGATTATAGCATCAAAGGGAGGGAATGCAAAAGTTCGGGGCTAGGCGATTGAGAGCTTGGGCAATCTTGGCATTTGATCCCAAGTCCGTCCCTTGAGGATTCGTCCTTTGCTCTTTTTACGCACACCTCCCCACTGCTTGAAGAAAAAAGGAACTCGTGCAGTTCTGCATTGGTCTCGAATATCGATGACCCAATTCTCGTCAACAGGTCTTGCGCCTGGACCCGATTCGCCTCCAACGATGACCCAATCTATGCCACGCAACTTGAGATGAGGCAATGGTCCAAGAAGTGGCTCTAGCGACAGAAACTTGATTCGGGCATTAGTTTGTCGTAAATGGTCAATACGAAAAGTATAGTCGCTATTTTCAACGCTGACGCCCATCCACACATTGATTGGCCATTCGATTTTGCTATTCAGTTGGGCAAGGCGCTCGGATCGTTTGGTGAGAACCTGAAATGTATGCCAAGAAGCACGCCGCATTACGTCAAAAACTTCCTGAATAAATTCTTCCGGAACATCCTTATGGAAAAGATCACTCATGGAGTTGACGAATATCACTTGCGGTTTTTTCCAAGTCAGAGGAAGTTCTAATGCATGGCGATGCAAAGTAAGTTGAAAGCCATTCTTGTAGTTTGGTTGCCCCATTGCTTGTAAGCGCATTGCCATGCGTTCAGCATAGCAGTGTTTGCAACCGGGGCTTATTTTATTACATCCTGTGAGGAGGATTTGCGGAGTCAGGACTCATTCCGCCAAGGTTGACAGAAGTAGCGAAAAAACGGAATGAGTGAATTTGACTGATTACGTTTTGCTCGCGAGTTTGGCACATTCGCGACCAAGATTCCAAAACACCTTGATTTTGT
>JACRMI010000051.1 GCA_016215025.1 Chloroflexota bacterium | reverse complement strand
AATCGCAGAGCCGGTTCGCCCGTTACGTTCTGAGTTTCGTCGCTCGCATCGACGCCGCAAAGTGTGTACGATGTCTCTGGACTCCGCGAAGTTAACGAAATCAAAAAATTGAGTACGATGTCATTGGACATGACAGCTAATGACTAGCAGTCCGCCATCCGCTGTATCGCGCTCTTCGGCCGGTGTAGATAATGGTTCGTTAGAACGAAATACTTCCAAGTGAATATCCGCCGAAGTATCAGGCACACGAATCACTTCATCAAGCACAAGAGTTCCTACAGGAGGCTTGTAAGTTAATTGTACTTCCTCCTTAAGGTTGTAGTGGCCATCTAACTTGCGTAACAACACTTGTCGCAGTGGACTACCGACAATTTCACGTAACTCGAAATGTCTTTCCATATACCGTCGAATATTATCAAATTGGGGGACAGAAACATCTGGACGCGAAACAACAATCTCGATGACCGTTCCATTCCCTGAAGAAATTCCATACTGGGTACGGATACCACGAGTCGCTCGAACAGGCACCTCTAGATCGAATGTCGGAATACCATTTTTAATCGAAAGAGTAGCATCATAGAACTGTCCGTCCTGGATAGAATGTACATGCCCGTGCCCAAGTCCATAGATGGCATCTTTCAAACCTCTTCCCCACATGCCGCGGACGGAACGACCATCGCTAAAACCGCTGGTTGCTCCGCCATAAGTACCCACTGCACTTTGCATTTGCTCACCGTTCATGCCCTCAGCAAAATCGCGGATACGTATGAGTGAGTTTTCGCGCTTGCTGAGAACTTCAATTGCAATTAGTCCATTTACTTTAACTCCAGCATCTTCTAAGCGATGGTAGCTGTCATTACAGTTAGTTACCAACTCGACCAAAGCCCGAATGACATCTTTGCGGATTGCTTGATCGGCTTGCTGAAGCGCAAAACGATCATCGTACTCCAATTTGCGGCTAATTCGTGTCGCCATAGTTGACTCCTTTCCTACTTGATTTTCCTACGCATCATGCCACCTTGATATTGTTCTGACTGGGACGTTACTTCAGTAAGGAGGCGAGCAAATCTTTTTTCACAGAAATCCAAAAAAACATCAATATCTTTTCGTTCATAAACGCTTGCATATTGCCTGAACTGTTCAAGATTGTTCCTCAATGTACTCGCAGAACTTTCCATTGTACAAAGCAACATGCTTCTAAAATCAAATTCGCTTATTTGTGCGTGCTCTCTGTTTACTTGGTAAAGCCTAAAAGCATCAGAGTCTTCGATTGCACGAACAAACCTGCCTGCTCTTGTGCGTGTCTCTGCACGTACGCGCTCCGACCCTCGACTCTTAAATATCGGCCTTTTGCCACTAAGCGTCTTACCTACCTTTTCCGCCAATTCCAAACCTTTTGGCGTAAGCGAGAAACCACGCGCAGTACTCCCTTCTATCAGTCCACGGTTTCGGCAATCTAGCCACCTTTTCTCTACAACCGTCGAGTCGGGCCATTGAGCGTATCCACGAAGAGCAAACCTTTGTGGAAACATCAGAAAACATGCCGCGACGATGTTCTCGGTGCTTACCTCTTCATTTGACTGAGACAGGAAATAAACGGAATAAGTCACCAACTCATTCAGAGCAATCTTGGTATATATTTGCGGATCAAATTTTGGAATACTGTTACCTGTCAACATGTGAGAAAGCCTCACTTGCATGAATAGAATTCGCGTTCAGACCCAATTTACTCGGACTTGATCTTCAACCTGCTTGAATTCGGGATCGCCAGTAACGAGCGATGCTTTGTTCTCCTTGGCTAGTGCAGCAGCAAAGCAATCTGCATAAGACATCTTATGCTTGGACTTGAAACGTGCTGCTTCGCCGGTGAGTTTCCAATTTGCATCGACAAACTCAATTCCTAAATGCTGTATTTCTGCAATACTGTTGTTAGCTTCTTCCTCTGAAACTTCGCGAGCAACAATGTACCAAACTTCACCTACATTGATTACGCTCATCATCAACGGAATCCCGTTTTCATGAGCATCTGCAATCAAGTCTGCGATCTGATGACCTGATGGCTCATCTTCCAAGTATGCCATCATCGACCACGAGTCAAGGACATATGCTTTAGGCTTTGCCATTTTATAGCTCCCGCTCACGTTTTTTCTCTGCCATCAACGCTTTGAGCAGTCCTTTGCCTTTGTACTTACCGCGTAGACTATGAACATATTCACGCGTAATAGGAGTAAGAATGATATGCTGACTTCGCTCATCAACTTCTATTTGAATGCGCGTTCCTTCTTTAATTCCCAATTTCCGTCGCACTGATGACGGTATGACGATTTGTCCCTTTACGGTTGCGTAGGTTTCCATCTCACCCTCCTGTAATCTAAACTGGCGACAGTATACCATATGGCATAATGTAAGTCAAGTATTGATTTACACACATTTACGCATTATTCCAACTAGTCTGAACGAAAGAAAAACCCGAAGAGTGTTCAACTCTTCGGGTTTCGTCATTTACTCCGCCGCCACCGGCAACCCTGCTTTCGCGCTCGACGGTTGTTCCTCTCGGCGGAACTGGCTCATATACAAATCGTGATACACGCCGCCCTTCGCCAACAACTCGTCGTGCTTGCCCCGCTCGACTAGCTTGCCGTCTTGGATGACCAGCACTTGATCGGCGTTGCGAATCGTGCTGAGACGGTGCGCGATGACAAAGCTGGTGCGCCCGTGCAGCAATTTTTCCAACGCTTGTTGAATCAAGCGCTCGGTGCGCGTGTCCACGCTGGACGTCGCTTCGTCGAGAATGAGGATGCGCGGATTCGCGAGCGCCGCGCGCGCAATCGAAATCAGTTGGCGTTGACCTTGGCTGATGCCTGCGCCGCGTTCGCCCAAGAGCGTGTCGTACTTTTTCGGCAGCCGCTCGATGAACGAATCGGCGTGGACAAGCTTGGCTGCCGCGATCACCTCTTCGTCGGTCGCATCCAATCGACCAAAGCGAATATTGTTCATCACGGTATCGCTGAACAAGAACGTGTCTTGCAGCACGATGCCGATTTGCTTGCGCAAACTCTCACGCGTCACATCGCGCACGTCGATGTCGTCGATGCGGACCTCACCGCCGGTCACATCGTAAAAGCGCGGAATGAGATTGATGATGGTTGTCTTGCCCGCGCCGGTCGGACCGACAATCGCAACTGTTTGGCCTGGGTCGGCGCACAGCGAAATGCCATTGAGCACCGGTTCGCCTTTCACGTACTCGGCCGCCACATCGACGAATTCGACCTTGCCCTGAATCTGCGGCATCGCCATGGCGTTCGGTTTGTCTTTGATCGCTGGCTCGATGTCGAGGAGTTCAAAGATGCGCTCGCCGCCTGCAATCGCGCTTTGAATATTCGTCCACATCACCGAGATTTGTTGAATCGGTTGATTGAAACGCTGAACGTACGCCAGGAACGTGACGATCAAACCGAGCGACACGGTCGTGCCAAACAAATCTTGATTGCGCAGCAACGCCAAACCGCCCGCCACGACGACGATCGCAATCGCGAGATAGCCGAGCGCTTCGAGCGTAGGCGCGAGCGCAGCGGTGAAAGACACGGCGCGAATATTCGCATCGCGATTCGCCGCGTTCGTCCGTTCAAATTCGGAAATGTTGGCTTGTTCGCGATTGAATGCCTGCACCTCGCGCACCCCGGCGATGCTCTCTTGCAAGTTCGCATTGACGTTGCCGATTTCTTTACGCGTGCGGCGAAATGCTTTGCGCGCTTGCCCGGAGAACCAAGTTGTTGCGACGATCATCAACGGCACGACTGCCATGCTGAGCAATGCGTAAGCGATGCTCTTGTGCAGCATGTTGAATGCGATCCACACCAAGAGCAGCGCACCGCTCACCACGTTGATGAGCGCAAACGAAATCGCTTGCTGAATGGTGTCGGTATCGTTGGTGATGCGACTCATCACGTTGCCTGCTTCATTCTCGGCGTAATAACTGAGCGACAGTCGATGGATATGCTCGAAAATTTGAACGCGAATTTTGGTCAGCACGTGCTGACCGGCCCACGTCATCAAGAAAAATTGAAGACCACCCAGGATCGCGCCACCCACATACAAACCGACCAGAAGCAGGATCAATCCGCCAAGACCCGCAACCGTTTCGTCCATCGTGCGATTGGGATTGACCGTGGCGTACCAGCAGTTGGTATTCGCAGACTGATTCGACGCGCCCGCAAGTCCACCCAACGCTTGGGTATTTCCGGCGAGTGCGGGTGTGAGATAGCAATCGACCACTTGACCGGTCAAATCGGGCGACGTGACTTGCGCCCACGCGCCGACCACCATACACACGGCGACCAACAGCAGCACGAGCCAGTATGGTCGAAAGTATGACGCGAACCGACCGAGCGTCGAGAAAACATTTTTAGGTTTGCTCGTTTGCTGTTCCAGCAAAAAACGAGGACCACCAGGACCGTGCATCATAGTTATTTGGCCTCCTGACCATTGCCAGTAATTGTCGGCTCGACAATTTCAGCATCGCCGACCAACTGCGAATTGTAAATCTCGGCGTAGATTTCGCTTTCTTCGAGCAGTTCTTCATGCGTGCCGCGCGCGACGATCTGACCTTTATCGAGCACGAGAATTTGATCGGCGTTCAACACGGTGCTGATGCGCTGCGCGATGACGAAACTCGTGCGCCCTTTCATCAACTCGTCGAGCGCTTTTTGAATTTTGTATTCGGTCGCTAGATCGACGCTGCTCGTCGAATCGTCGAGAATCAGAATGCGCGGACTGAGTAACAGCGCGCGCGCAATCGCGACGCGTTGTTTTTGTCCGCCGCTCAACGTTGTTCCGCGTTCGCCGACCTGGGTATCATAGCCGTTCGGAAAACTCATGATGAAATCGTGCGCGACCGCCGCTTTTGCTGCTGCGATGACTTGGTCCATCGTCGCCTCAGGGCGACCGAACGCAATGTTGTCGCGAATCGTTCCCGAAAAGAGGGTGGTATCTTGCAGCACGATGCCGATTTGCGAGCGCAGCGAATCGATCTTGACATCGCGCACGTCATGCCCATCGATCAAAATGTGACCTTCGCTCGCGTCGTAGAAACGCGGCAGCAAGTTGATGATCGTCGTCTTGCCGCTGCCGGTCGCGCCAAGGAGCGCAATCGTTTCGCCAGGTTTCGCGTCGAGACTCACTTTCGACAGCACGGGATCGTCGCTGCCAAAATAGCGAAAGGTGACGTTATCGAATACAACCTGACCTTGAATCGGCGGCAACGCAATCGCATTCGGTTTATCGATTACATCGTTTTTCGCATCGATCACTTCAAAGATGCGCGTTGCCGATGCGCCCGCTTGCGCCATCTGCGAAATAATCATGCCGAGTTGACCGAGCGGAAAGAACACGTAGATGAGATAAAGCGAGAATTTTTGCCACTCACCAATCGTCAGCGTTCCTTCAAGAATTTGTCTGCCGCCGAAATACAGCACCGCGGCTTGTCCCAGGTTCATAATCAAAAAGATGAACGGGAACAAGAACGAAAACACGCGCGCGACCAGGAGGTGCTGCTGCATTAAATCCTGCGCCGCGGCGTTGAAGCGTTTTTGTTCGTTCACTTCACGCACGAACGCTTTCACAACCTTGATGCCGGCTAGGTTCTCTTGCAAGATCGTGTTGAGTTTCGACAAGCGAATTTGCACTTGCATGAACAATGGCTGCGCGACGGCGCTAAAGCCCATGAACAGCACGAGTGCAACCGGTAGGGTGGGCAACACGGCAAGGGTCAATTGAAAATTGGTGAACAACAAAACAATGAGCGTGCCGATCAAGAGAATGAACGCTTGCAGTGCCATCATCAAACCCTGTCCGACGAACAGCCGAACTTTTTCCACATCGTCGGTCGCGCGGATCATCAGTTGACCGGTCTGGGTTTGATCGTGATAGCTGAATGACAAGCGTTGAATCTTGGCGAAGAGTTCGTTGCGCATGTCGAATGCGACGCTCTGCGAGGTGCGCTCGGCGTTGTACGCTTGCGAAAAGGCAAAAATGCCGCGCATGATCGCAAAGCCCATGAGACCCATCGCCGCCGTAATTAACCAGGTCTCGGCATTGACGGAGTTCGATTGCATTTGCGCGGCGCTCAGCCCCAGCTTTTGCTGTGCGGCGGCCTGAACAGGCGCAGGCAATTTCAAAATCGTATTGGCGAGCACGCCATTGGTGACAATGTCGATGGTGCTTTGAACAAGCTGCGGCACCATCAGCATCGCCCCCGTCGAAACGAACAAACTGATATAGGCAATCGCCGCAATTTTGCGATAGCGAAAGAGATACATACCGGCCCGCCGCAGTCCCGCAAAATTTACGCCGCCACCCCGATTGCTTCCTCCCGGATGGCGGGGTCCACGCGCACCCATCATAGCATGAGCTTGCATTCTTTTACTCCACAGAAGTTTTGTACGAACTGAGATCGATTTTTCCGATTTGCTCTATGAGCGATTGACGCAGCTTGCTCAAAATTTTGAGCAGTGTTTTCTGCTCTTCAATGGTTAGCACGCCGAACACTTGCGTCATCGACGAATTGTGGGCGGGTAAAGTGGAACGCATAAGATCACGTCCCGCTTTCGTCAGGCAAATCTTGAAGCTGCGTTTGTCTTCGCTGCTCAAAGTCCGCTCGATCAAGCCTTGCTCCTCGAGCGATCCGAGCAGGGCGCTAACGGTATTCTTGCTGATGTGCTGATAGTGGCTCAAGTGGCTGGGTGAAACGCCCTCTTTGTTGCCGCGCTGCTCTTCGACATAGAGCCACACGAGCAAGCGCATCCGCGACATCGACAAACCTTTGGCTTGCAGATGGTTGTCGGCCAGAACTTCGACCAGGTGCGCGGTGCCAATCATAGTCCGCATGAGTGCCAATCCGCGCGTCTCGTCCAAGCCCGCGGCGGCAAATATCTCGTGCAATTCTTTTTCATGTTTGGTTATAGCCGGATCCGTTTTCATTGAGCGGTCTCCTATATAGTAACAGATAGAATTATACGTAATCGAACTAACTTGTCAAGCTCCCTCCGAATGTCATTGCGAGGAGCGTCGTGAACCAGTGGATTCAAATAAAAACCGGAAAAGCGACGAAGCAATCCCCACCTTAGACGGAGATTGCTTCGTCGCTCTTTGATTTGTCATCGACGACGCTTGCTTGCCTCGCTCCTCGCAATGACAATTTACGCAAGCGCCGCCAAGAGTTTTTCCACTTGATATTTGCTCTTTTTCTCCGCTTTGAGCAGCGCCTTGATAACCTCGTGCGTTTCGACGATATTTTTCGCTGCGTCGGTTTTGTCGACCGTTAGTTCGACAACGGCAACGGTGAACATCCAACTGAGCAATGTCTCAAAGGCTTCCTTATTGAACCACAACACCCCGTTGAAACGATTGACTTGCAGGAATTGCTCCGCCTCGGTATCTTCCAGCCAAGTTTCCAATGCCAGATATGCTCTGCCCTTTTGCGCGTCACGCAACGCGTGCCAGTGTTGATGGGTCGTCATCAGTTTGATGATGGCGACTGCTCGCCACGCTTCGGCGTCGCTCATGCCAAGATCGACGAACGCGCGCGCGACCAATTTGCCCAGCAGCCACTCGTCGATCCAACTGCGGCTGCGTGCTGCAAAACTTGTCGTGAGCGAATCATCACCATCACCTTGTACTTGCGCGAGTCCATGAACAAAAACCCACGCGCACATCGTCGCCCACGCAGAATCGTCGCCAAATTGCGCTTTGAAATATTTGAGTGCCGCCCGTTGACCACTGACCACTGACGGCTGATCCTTCGACTCCACTCCGTTGCGCTCCGTTCCGCTCACGCGGAGCGTGACAGTTGCGGTCTGCCGTCTGCCGTCCGCGGTCATCTGCAAAAGTATTTCAAATTCGCGTCGTACTCTTTTCGCTAACGCTACTTCGTCGCCGATACCGCCGCTGAATCGCTTTGCCTCGCGCGCAAGACGCAAATATTTTTCTTCGATTTCGTCTAGTAGGGGCGAGGTCATTTCGCCCTTTAGGGTGAGCGCGCGCGATATTTTTGTTACGCGTGCCTTCAACAACGCGCGGAACGTTTCGGCGTTAACAAGTTCGCGGAATGGCTGATGCACGCCTTGCAAGAAAAATTCGCGCAGCGCTTCGTCGATGCTGGGAACACCGCGCCCATTGAGAAACGCCGTCAACTGCGCATACTGATGCCATTGATTATCGCGCACCTCGCGGATGTCGATAAAGACGTGGCGTTGATACGCGCCGAGTTCGACGTACAGTCCTCGTTCGCACAGCTCTTTGCTGTTGCGGATAAATTCCAAACCGCTTGCCTGATCGCGCAAGAGAACAAAATAATCTGGATCTCGATGCAGCGTCAATCCCTCGCTCAAATTTTTCTGCACGAGTCGTCCTGCACCCTTGTCGAGGTACGCCGCCGATGTGCGCACCCAGCCCGCGGTGTTGGAATATTTGTTGTGATAGATGACGAGACCCGCATCGTTTCCCGATCGATTCGAGAACGCGAATACATCTTCGTTCACGGAGCCGTCGGGCGTGAAGAAATCGTAGAGCAAAAAGTTATCGACGCCCGCGAACACATGACGCCGGTGCAAGAGCGGGAAAATTTCGCGCTCATGGCGCGCGACGAGTTGGTCATCCTCGTGTTCGTCCCACATCGCACGCCGAAATTCCATGCCGTAGCGTTCAGAGAATCCTTCGATCTGACCGTGACCAAACATCGGCAAGCCGGGCATGGTCGCCATGAGCGTTGCGACGCCAAAGTATTTATCGCCCTTGCCGAACTGATCGACCGCCGTGCGCTCGTCGGGATTGTTGATAAAGTTGACGTAGCGTTTCAGAATTTCGGGATCGAACTCAATCGTGTTCTTGATGACGGAGCGATAGTTGGCGTTCTTTTCGTCGCGCAGCATGTTCATGAACGCGCTGTTGTACACGCGATGCATGCCGAGTGTGCGCACAAAATAACCTTCCATCAACCAAAACGCTTCGGCAAGCAAGAGCGTATTCGGCGCTTCCTCTGCGACGCGATCCACCACCTCGCGCCAAAACTCCTGTGGCATCGCGGCATCGAACTGCTCTTTCGTCAGCGCAAATTCCGAACGCGATGGAATGTCGCCGCCGGTCCCAGGTTGCGGAAACCACAAACGCTGAAAATGTTTTTTCGCCAGCGTCATCGCCGCGTCGAGTCGAATCACCGGAAATTGGCGCGCGACATGCAGAATCGTTTGAATGACGGCTTCGCGCACTTGTGGATTTAGAAAATTGAGTTGCGCCGTATCGTTCCACGGAAAGCTCGTGCCGTCGTTGCCGTGATAAATATACTTTGCGCTACCCGTCCAATGATCGAGTCGCTTGAACACGACGGCGGCATCGGTTTTATTGTAATAATGATCTTCGAGATAAATTCCGACGCGCTCATCGTTCGCCAAATTGGGACCATTAAACGTATAAGATGGAAACGGCGGATAGTCGGCGGAGACGAACCAATCGGGATGTCCGATCACCCAGCGCGAATCGATCCCCATGTGATTGGGAACCATGTCGCTGGCGACGCGAATACCACGCTGCCACGCGCGCGCTTTGAAATTTTCCAACGCCGCATCGCCGCCGAGATCATCGGCGATGCGATATTCGTACACCGAGTACGCCGATGATTCCGGGTTCATATTTCCCGACAATTCCTTGATGCGTTTTGACGCCGGACTGCGCTGCCACAAACCGATGAACCACAAACCAGTAAAGCCGCGATGCGCGAGCAAGTCCAGTTCTTCGTCGGGAATTTCGTCGAGGCGGTTGATCGTGCGCTGATATTTTTTCGACAACTGATCGAGCCAGACGTACGTGCTTTTCGCGATGAGCACGAGTTGCGGCATCCAATCGAGATCGCGACTGAAGCGTTCGTACTCCGGATACAAATCGTCGACGCCGCGTCCGCGCTTGTACATTGGCACCGGCGATTCGCCCGGTCCCAAGAATCCCATCTTTTGTTCTTCTTTGATGAGATCGAGACTGCTCAGCAAGCGATAGATGTATTTGCCGATAAGCGTCATCCAACGCGTGCGCATAAACTCGAGCTGCCCTTCGAGCGAATGTGGCGAGGCAATCGCGGGGGCGCGCAACACATCGATCAGATTTTGATTGTCGGGACCAAAGCGCGGCTGTGTGTCGAAGAAAGAATAGAGATTGGTGATGAGAGATTTGTAGGGGGTTTCTTTTGCCAACGTCGAATCGTCGAATAGTTCACCGAACGGCGAGAATGCGGGATTCACATTCGCGAGCCACAGCATCAACATTTCTTCGAGAACAATCTCGCGATGCGGCACGCCATCGGTTGTGCCTTCCAAAAATTTCGCGGGATCAATATCGTGACGATAAACCGCGACGCTAGGAAATTCTTCCGCGAATTTTTTGAGCGTCGCATCGACTGCGTCTTTGCCGATGGCGTTGTTCAGCGATGCAAGCGCGTTGTTCAGCGCTTGCGGATTGACTTGCTGGCGATATTGCGCCACGATGTAATGCAGTAACTCGTCGATCAAGCCCATGGCGTTGAGCCGTCCCGCTTGTACAGCTTGCTCTGGAAAGTTGACGAGGTCGCGCTTGCTATTCATCTTTTGCGCGAATACGCGTGCGGCGTGAAAGTTTGCAAAGATGACGTTGCCGCTCAGCGCGAACAACACCTCGTCGAATTCATAGCGGTCGCGGGCGAGTCGAGAAACGTGAAATTCAAAGTAAGGCATGATGGAATCCTTTGATTAAAAACGTGAGTGTGTTATACTAAATTTGCTTTGCCACACGCTTTGGGTCACACAGAATTTCACAGAATTTTGTGACTATTCACAATGCCATTTCGAGGAGCAAAGCGACGAGAAATCTGTTTTTCATAGATTGAGATTTCTCGCTTCGCTCGAAATGACAGGCAGACTGTGGTGACGTTTTTTTCTGTGTGTTTCCGTGTGATTCAGTGGCGACAATTATCAATTCGTCATCAACTTGACGTAGATTTCTTCCAGCGCCGATTCTTGGACGGATAAATCGACCATCGTCCACTTGTTTTCCGAAATCTTCGCCAGCATCGCCGACATCGCGCCGACATCGTTGGTGCGAAACACATAGCTGCCGTCTTTGCGTTCGTAATCGCGGCACTCTTGATCGAGTGACGCTTCGGCGCGGAAGACGACATGAAATTCGCGATTGCCCAAGCTGGCGCGAATGGCTTCCATGTTATCGCACACGATCATGCGTCCGCTCTTGATGATCGCCACGCGGTCGCAGATCGATTCGACGTGAAAGAGATTGTGCGCGCTCAACACAATCGTCTTGCCCTCGCCCTTCAATGTCTTCAAGTAATTGAGAATGAAAAACGACGTGAGCGGATCGAGTCCCGAATTGGGTTCGTCGAGAATCAAAAGGCGCGGGTCGTGCAGCAATGCGCGCGCAATGGCGACCTTGCGCTTCATGCCCTTGGAAAATTCGCCGGTCAATTTTTCTTGCTCGCGCAAGTTAAGCGAGTTGAGCAGTTCGTCGATGCGGACGCGCGCGTGCATTTTCGTCAAGCCGTAGAGTTCCGCAAAGAACAATAAATATTCACGCGCGGTCATGTTTTCGTAGAGCGGGCTTTCTTCGGGCAGATAACCGATCCAGCGTTTTGCAGCAGTGCTATCCTTGGACATATCGTAGCCCATCACGCGGACCATCCCCGATGTCGGCGTGAGCAAGCCCGCGATCATTTTCAGCGTCGTGCTTTTGCCCGCGCCGTTGTGACCGATGATGCCAACAATCTCGCCATCGCCAATTTGCAAATCGAGCGCGTTCACCGCAAACTGCGCGCCGTATTTTTTTGTAACCTGGTTCAGTTCGATCATTCCCATCTCGATTTTGGAGTCGCGCGTTTACGCGGTCGATTTGTCAGACAATCCACCAGCTAAAGTTTCGACTCCAAATATTGCAATTAAATCACATGCGAAATATTCTAACCATTTCCAAGCGTGAACTTATGCGCTTGCGTGCCCGCTTCGGCGGCAGGTCGCGCGTTGGCTTTATCGTTTTCTTGCTCATCGCCGCCGCGATGTCGGTCATGACTTTTCGCCGTGCGCCCGTCGTCGGCGAAACGATTTATCGCATCGGTGTTTCCGTGGATGCGCCACGCCCCACCGATGGTCGATTCAACGTCGTCGTGGCGGACCCAGCGACGGGACGCGCGCTGCTTGAATCGAAAGCGATTGACGCGTACATCGACGGGACGAAAGTTGTCACGCGCGGTGATAACAAATCGCGCTATGCTGCCGGCGCACTGCGGCGCGTGCTCGAAAATTTGGAACTGAGCCGCATCAACAGCGAATTCGATTTGGCGCACGCGTTTCCGCTGAGAATTGAAGTCGATTATTTGGACTTGTCCACTGCTCCATCGGCTGTCACCTCAACCGAGCCACTCATCACGCTGCCGGCTGCATCATCGCCCAGTTCGACAGAAGCCCCGGCAAACACCACCGACTCTGCCGTTCTCGAACAAATTCGAGAGAGCACGAGCGGCTCGCTCCCTCAACTCAAATCGACTGCCGACAAGGAAATCATCGTTCCATCGTTGACCGCGCCGCCGAATCCGTTCGGCCAAGTCATCCTCACATTCTTGTACATCTTGCCGGTCTTTTTCGTCAGCGTGTTTTTCACTAGCGGCTTTATGGACGAAAAAACAAATCGCAAGTTGACGATCTTGCTCTCCGCGCCGATCACGCCGTTTCAAATCATCGTCGGCAAAATGCTGCCGTACGTGACGTTCTCGCTTGTCGGCGTCGTCGTGATGGCGCTCGTGACCCAGGTCAGTCCGCTGCTCGCGCTCGCCATCTTTACGCCCGCCGTGCTCTTCATCTTCGGCATCTATCTCATCGTGCCGATGCTGTATCGCACGTTCAAAGACACAACGTTTATTTCGATGTTGGCAACGGCGATGACGACGGCGTATCTGATTTTTCCTGCGATGTTCTCCGGCTTGTCCGATATTGCGTTCATGTCGCCGGTGACGCTCGCCGTGAAAATGTATCGCGGCGAATCGTTCGGCTTGCAAGAATATCTTTTTGCGACGACGCCGCTCGCGCTGATTTTTGGATTATCGCTCTACGTCGGCACGCGCGTCCTCAACGAAGAATTCCTCATGGGCTATCGTCCGCTCTCGCGCAAAATCGCCGACTCGATCTACCTCATCGTCAATCGCGAGCACATCAGCATTTCGATTTTTGTGTTGAGCTTGCTGCTCATTCCGATTGTCTACATCGCGCAGTTGGTTGCGCTCGCCATCGCGCTGAATCTGCCGCTTCAATTTGCCGTCGCCGGGATGCTCGTCATCGCATCGATTATCGAAGAAATAGCCAAGTCAGTCGGAATCGTCGTGCTGAACGAACACGGCTACATTCGATCCACTCGCCAAACGTTTTGGTTATCGCTCTTGTCGGCGATTGGATTCCTGACCGGCGAAAAGGCGCTGCTGTTTCTTTCACTTGGCATTGTATCACAATCTGCCGTCGCCAGCGCACTTTTTAATGCAGGTTTATTGCCGGTGACGCTCGCCGTCCATTTCGCCTTTACGTCGATTGTCGCCGTGCTGACCGTGCGCTTTCGTGTCCGTTACACATATGCTTTGATCCTCGCCGCCGCGATTCATTCGCTCTACAATTGGCTATTGGTGGGAGGCATTGGATGAGCGCGTTCTTCGCCATTGTTAAGAAGGAATTGCGCTCGGTCACCCGCGAACGCACCATCATCATCGCCATCACGATCCAGCTTTTCATCGCGTCGTTCTCGTCGGCGCTGCTCATTGGCTTGCTCTCGTTTTACGATCCAGAATCGATGACGACATTCGCGCGCGGCAATTTGCGCATCGGTATTCTCGGCGATGCAAAGAGTCCGCTCGTCCTTTATTTGCGCGACAGTCACATGCGCGTCACGCCATTCGACACTTCGACCATCGCCGAAAATGCCTTTCGCGATCAAGCCGTCGATTTGGTGCTCTACATTCCGCCCGACAACGGCGACGCGGTCGAGATGAAAATGTTTCTGCCGACTTCGGAACTGCGCGCATCGCTGATGATGATTTTTCTGCGCGAGCCGTTCAAGCGCTACGAAAATTTCTTGCGGCAAGAACGCGGCGTTGCGGTCAATTATACCAACGTTCCTGGTCTGCCGTCGACGACGTTTGAGTTTCTCTACGCCGTCATCGTGCCAATGTTGATGCTGTTCCCGGCGTTCGTTGCAGGCAGTATGGTCATCGACTCGCTCTCGGAAGAGTTGGAAACTTACACGTTTGAAACGCTGCGGTCTGCGCCGCTCTCGGTCAATGCGATTTTCGGCGCGAAAATTTTTGCCGCGTGGATTGTCGCGGTGATTCAACTTGTCGTGTGGCTTGCGTTGCTGCGGCTCAATCGCATCGATATACAAAACCTGCCGCTCGTATTTTTGCTGGCGATGCTGATCGCCGCGATGAACATCGTCATCTCCGCATCGACGGCTACCTTCTTGCGCGACCGCGAACGCTCGCAGTTTATTTACTCGCTCTTTATCCTGCTCGCCGTCGGCGTCAGCACCCTGATCGACGTTGCGCCCGTGCAATTGCTCACGCGCTTGGCAACAGGCGATTACTACACCGGCATTTTCGATGTGGTCAATTACGCCGCGCTGCTCGTCGTGTTCTTCTGGGTTCTTACGCGCACGACAAGGCGAGTGACGACGACGTAAGGGTGAAGATTCTAATCGGTTCCTGAACTTTTTGCCAAAACCAACAACTGGGTATCCATTATTACTCCTCCAAATCTTGGACTTCCTCCTCAAATTCGCCATTTTTTAGAGAAGTGGGCAGATTGTGAATCGCAATATTACCGCCAGAACTAAGTGGTCCTTTCAGTAAATTCGTGTGGGGTTCCGGCATTGCCTGAAATGAGTCAAAGGAATACAATTTGCAGCATCTCATGACCCAGGAGTGCGGCAATGTCTGGACCCACACCAAAATATCAACCAACTTTTACAACTGAACAACTTGAAGAGGCACACCACTTTGCCGCCTGCCATCAAGCACCGCATGTTCAAGTGCAACGCGCCAAAATGGTCTTGATGCTCACCGATCATCCCGACATTTCAAATCCGGAACTGGGTCGTCAAATCGACGCGCATCCCAACACCGTTTTCAAATGGCGTAAAGATTGGACGGTTCACGGATTTCATTTGGACGATCACCCGCGCTCGGGGCGACCACCGATTTTTTCCCCCGACCCAGATCGCCGCCATCAAAGCCATTGCCTGTGAGTTGCCCTACAAACTCAAGTTGCCGTTCAGTCGGCTCAGTCTGTCCGAGTTGCAAGATTATCTGATCAAACAGGAAGTCGTCGAGCATATCAGCATTGGCAAACTATGGACAATTTTAGATGAAGATGCGATTCGGCCCTGGTATCATCGCAGTTGGCTCTTTCCGCGCGATCCGCAGTTTCTGGTCAAAGCGCCCCCAATTCTAGACCTGTACCAAGGCACTTTTGAAGAGCGTGCGTTGCGGGCGCGCGAATATGTCTTGAGCTTCGATCAAAAGACAAGCATTCAAGCGCGCGCGCGTCGCCATCCGTCGGTCCCGCCACAAAGCGGTCATCCGCAATTGGTGGAACATGAATATGAACGCCAAGGTGCTTTGAATTTGTTGGCGTGTTTGGATGTACACGGCGGTCGCGTCTGGGGACGCTGCTTCGCCCGCAAGCGACGCGCTGAAACCGAAGCGTTCGTGAATGAACTATTCAGTTGCGAACCGTATGCATCCGCCAAACGGATCCACTTCATTTTGGATAACGGCACATCGCAACATCCGAACACCTTCCCAGCCTGGGTCGCGCAGCATCATCCCAAAGTGATGTTGCATTACTTACCGACGCACGCCTCATGGCTCAATCAAATCGAGTTGTATTTTTCAATTCTCCAACGCAAGGTCTTGACGCCGAATGACTTTCGCGACTTGGAATATCTCGAACAACGCTTGATGGAATTTCAGGCATTCTACAATCGCACGGCGCGACCCTTTAACTGGAAATTCACACGCGCTGATTTGGAAGAGCGTCTGCGGATGCTCTGCTAACCCCACACGAATTTACTGAAAGGACCACTAAGTGTCTCAGGTGTCTGAGCAGGGGGTAACGCTGTCTCAGTTTGACAAGTGCGCACCATAGTTGGATACGAAGTATTTGCCACTATCTCGAGATGTGTTACCAAATTGTGGACAATCACTTCTTTTTCTTCTTGTCTCAATTCGGATTTGGATAACTGATCTATCATTTCTATTACCTTTGCAGTAATTTCTACTTTTGTTTTTTCCGTTTCTAGTCTTTTTTGACTAAGATCAGCCTCTGCGGATTCATTTTCGATTTTTTTTCTTTCCATATCTAATCTCTTTTGACCTAGATCAACCTCTGCGGACTCCTTTTCATACTTAGTAACTATCTCAAAACTCATGAATTCACGTCAAAATCAGAATTTCATCTCAAAACTCAATGGCGCGCTAGTTTCATCAGCAAGCGGCGATACCAGAGCAAAGCACACCCGAACTGGAGCAAGCCCAGATAATGTTGCGGATCCTTGTCATAGCGCACCAGGAGCGCACGACACTTGGACAGCCAGGCAAGCGTCCGTTCCACGACCCAGCGACGCGGGGGATACGTGCGTTGAGCCTTCGGCACAGGCGTTTCCCCTTTCCGACGAATATGGGGAATGTAGTGTCTCTGCGCTACGACGCGCTTCCCGGTGGGCGTATCATAGGCTTTGTCCAGCGACAGATGTTGCGTGCGGTTTTTTCGGCGGCGCGGTCGCGGAACGACAATGGCCTCCAGCGTCTGACGCAGCAACTGATCGTCATTTACATTCGCCGCGGCGACGATCGCACCCAAGGGTCCACCCGCGCCATCCGTTACCAGGCTCTTTTTTGAGCCATTTTTCCCACGATCCGTGGGGTTGGGCCCTACAGCGCCCCCCCAAACCGGGCTTTGCCCAGCATACAATCGGCGGCTTGCCATTTCCATTGCACGCCGTGGAGTTCGTCACATTCTTTGACCAACCGCGCCCACAGTTTCTTGAAGAAACCCACTTTACACCAGTGGTCAAAGCAGCGATAGATCGTACTGTCATCGCCATACACCCCTGGGATATGATTCCATTGACAACCGGTGCGCAACCGAAAGATGATGGCATCGAGGACTCGACGTCGATCCTCTGGCGGACGACCGGTGGCGGCAGGTGGGTCAAGCCGGTTCAGCAACGGCTCAATTCGTTCCCACAGTTCATCGGGCACTTCCCACAAGGTGGGCATGGGTCGTTTACGTTTAGGCATAGTCTCCTCCTAGTCGAAAACCTATGCCTATTATCGCACGATTTTGAGTTTTGAGATGAATTTTCAAATCTGACCAGAATTCTGGTCTTTTGAGATAGTTACTTACCTCTCCAAGCAAGATCTTTCACGACACTGCTAATTGCTAGCAAAATGCTATCAATACCTAACACGCTAAACGAGGACAGAGAGCCATAATGGACAGCCGCCAACTTTAATGGTTCGACGCCTGCTGCAGCAAGAAAGCGGTACATTTGGGAATTAGATACTGCACCATCGTTAGCACCATCTCGGCACATTTGCACAAATCTTGCAATAACTTCTTGATCGCCTGCATTTACCAGAGCCAAGACCGAATAGATGTAATCGATTGCCAGTACAGCTGGTTCTGTGTCATTGATATAACTATCAATCGTTAGTTGTGCTGGAAGAGGAGTTTGAATCTGGACGTGGTCTGGGGGAAGAAGATCATGTCGGTCCGCCTGTTTATCGATTAATCTAGTCCGGGCTCTAATCACCGTTAACACATTCAACTCAAATTCACGTTGCACTGCCTGCGGCGCAACAATGACTCCAATGTCTGCTGCAATAACCTCAACTCCCAGCAGTGGCAATGTTCTAGCATTGAGCCTGTTTTTCAGATCAAAGATTAGTTGCTGGCGTTCTTCGCCCGCGATCGAAACAAGATCTTCCAACTTATATTGCGCGATCAAATCCCGTGCTACCGAGGCACCCATTGACTTAACCGCAATACGCCAATCACCACCGCTTGGCGACCAAATTTTATTCAAAATTACTGATGGATCGTAACAATACTGACCGCTGACCCGACTGCGATCCCCAGGGTCTGCCCGGTGGAAGATAAGGAACGAAAACTCTGAAAGCATCCCTTTGTCTTGCGTGGTGGCATCAGTTACCACAATCCGTTCCGAACGTGGTGCAAGATAGACAGGCATGGCTACCCGCTCAAAGGCCTGGAGCCAGGTAATGCCCGCCGGAACAACTCGCGAGATTTTGCCACTTTTTGCAAGAACGGCAACGAAACCTTCTTCAACGATCAAAATGCCTGGTCCTCCCAATCTTGCCCAACCTTCTGCCGCAGGACGTGCACTTTTGACTTGACCTTCCTTGTCAATTAAAAGATGCGCTTTGTTGATACCTAATCTCATATCAAAAATTGCTCGTTGTGCTTTATCACGATCAAAACCTGGATATTGTTCAAACATAACTTTCGCTGCTGAGTTACTGATTTGCCAAAGTGGCAAAAGTACGATTGTTGTTGCAATTGTCAATCCTAATAAAATTGACCCGAACAATCGAGTAAGTTCGGTTCCCAAGAGAAGATTTTTGATCGAATAGAAACTGAATGGATCACGAATCTCCTGGACAGTTCCGGGCGACCAAAGTTGAATCTCGGAACGGACTCCTCTTGCCCCAGCCGCTAGAATAACTCCATTTCCGTTGACACCAAGCACCATTACTGGTTGAGCATAACCCCGAATCTCTTCGATCAAACTTCCATCACGCGTATTCCACAAACGAACCATGCCATCCGCTGTGCCGGTCAGCAAGACTTGGTTATCTTTGGTGAATACTAGCGCAGTCGTTTCACTACTCGTCATCGGCAACTCAATTGTTTGCGTCATTGAAACCGTTTGCTCGTCTGGAAAGAACCACAGGCGAACTGTGTTGTCTTCGCTCGCGGAGGCGAGGATTTTGCCATCGTCGGAAAAAAGCATATGCGTGATTCGCCCCTTTTGACCATCCAATTCGGCAAGCTGACTTTTACCATCGGCGGTCCATAGGCGGATCGGCTGATCGACGCTGGCAATGGCTAGGACATTGCCGGCGGGTCGATACGCTAAACTCGGAATCTCATGTTTGAAGGGCTGAAATTTGTTCGGCACGCCTACTGGCATAAGAAGCTGCACCGCACCTTGGCTATTGCCAACGGCAATCGTCCCATCAATCGGATGCACTGCCAAAGCGGTGAGTGTATCTGGCTTGAGAGATTGTTCGTAGAGCAAAGTACTATTACCCTCTTCGACCTGCCAAGTCCGAACATATGCAGCATCACTCATGGAGACCAGACTCGTTGCATCGCGATTAAAGGCAAGATGCTCGATTTCACCCGCTTCGCCTTGAAAGGTGTAAAGCGGATTATCATCATCGAACTTCCAGATGCGCACGGTTTTGTCCGCGCTCACCGAGGCAAGATTTTGTCCATTCGGTGAAAATGCAAGACCGTTAATTGTGTTCTCGTGTTTGTTGAAGGACCTGATCTCATTAGCGTCATTCCCATTCAAATTCCACAGGCGGATAGTTTTATCCTGATAGCCTGCCGCTAGTTTTGTATCGCTTGGATCGAAAGCCAAACTCTTGACACTTTGACCCTGCTTATTGATCGTGATCTTGCAGGCGAGCCGTGGCGATGGGGTCGGCGTTGGCGTATTCGGCGCCAGGGGCGATTCGATGGTGGTGCAAACCCGAATCGTTTTGTTTTCGTCATCACCTTGGGCAAACAATTCACCATTATGACTGAATGCCACGCTGGTAATGTTGCTTTCCGCGCTACCATACATCAACTGCTGCACCATCGCCCCATCCGCAATACGCCATCGTCGCAGGACTCCTTTAACACTAACCGTAATCAAGTGTAGTCCATCTGGCATATTCTTAAGTGACACGCCTGCAACAGCTTCACCATGCACGGTCATCGAACGAACTACAGCGTAAGAATCTGTTTGGATAACTCGTACCGTGCGATCGGCACTGCCCACGGCGAGCATTTTGCCCATAGAGTCGAAAGCCAAGCCGGTGATGGGTTGTGAAAACGCATCAAAAACCTTGAGCAAAGCCCAATCGCTAACACGCCAGAGCCGCACGGCTTTGTCTTTACCGCCACTTGCTAGCAAACTTCCATCCGGGCTGAACGCCAACACCGCAACATCACCCGAATGACCGTAGAGTTGTTTGATCAAGCTTTCAGTTTCCACATTCCAAATTCGAATTGTTCCATCCGCGCTACCTATTGCAATAAGGGAACCATCTGGGCTGTAGACAAGATAAAACGGGACATTTGCTGGAAAGGTACTAACCAGTGCGCTCTTGTTCGGGTCGATCTTGTTGGCGTTCCAAAGACGAATAACGGTATCCATTCCACCCGATGCAAGCTGATTGGCAGCAGGATCGAATACCATTGCAGCAACCTGCCCAGTATGTCCTCCAAATGGAGGAGGCGGCTCATAGCGCACAAAAAAATACCAGAGGCTGAAGAATAGAGCCGATGAAGTAATAATCGCTAGCAATAGAATCAAGCTGATAAAACCATGAACGCGATAGGGTTGTCCGTTTGTTTTTCCATTGCGTTCAGCATTCCACGGGAGAACTACAGTTAAAAAGAAATAGACAACAGTTGCCACGCTACCCATAATCAACAAAAATACGGGCAAATTGGTAAAACGAAGAACAATGAATCCAAAGACGCTCAACAATACGAGTAGAAGAGTTTTTGCCATTTGATGCCTCCGACTACTTTGTCGATATTGTATTAAAATGAATACTACTTGCTCACTGATCTGTTCTTCTTCGCCGCATACAGCACACTCTAAAAGAAATCATTTCTTTCATTCAACCTAGCATTTAAGACAATTGAACCTACTCCTCCACGTACTCCACATACTCCGCTCGCGCTAGCTCTTGCTCAATCGCTTTCTTCGCCACCGCGCGCGACCTTGGTTTATGAACCATAGCCATGCGCGTCAAGAAATTTCTTCCAACTGAACTGCGGCTTCCACCCAAATGTTTCTTTGGCGCGATGACAATCCAGCAATGAGCGATACGGCTCACGCTCATAATCGGCTTGAGTTTTCCATTTCACTTGTGGAAATACCATACGGGCGAGTTCGGCTGTCGTCCGTCCCGATGTTGTTATATCGTCCGATGCAACCAGATAGCAGCCGTATCCGTTGAACTCAGTTTCCAGACATCGAACGACAATATCTGCCAAGTCTCTCACGTCGATAAAAGCGCCATATTCCCAATATGGATCCCATTCGTATTCGGGTCTCTGCCGTCTATTTTCGACGATGTGGAAATAAGTTTGCTCATTCCATACACCCGGTGGTCGAAGGCAAATGGTTGGAATATCGTTGGTGGAACTGAAAGAACAACACATTTCCTCTGCGAGCTTTTTCGATATGGCGTACGGTGTTGTTGGTTTGCAGGGAAGATCATCGTCGATTGGAAAATAATCCGGGACGCCTTCGCCCTTGAAGATTCCAAGCGCGTCCACGCTGCTCATGAACACGACTTTGCGGCACCCATTTATTCTAGCTGACTCTAACACATTCCATGTGCCCAACAGGTTGGTTCTTGTTATTTCTTCTGCGCTTTCGATTTCATCATTGCCAAGCAGCGCCGCCAAATGTACAACCGCTTCATAGCCCTTTCCAGCTTTTATGACCGCAGCTTGATCCCGAATATCATGACCATCCACCAAATCAAAACCTACGACTTGATGACCATTCCCAACAAGTTTCTTCTCAACTGCTTGACAAATTAGCCCGCGATTTCCGGTTAGTAGAATTTTCATGGATTTAGTTTCTCGTTCTCTTCGTCTTCACGCGCACGACATCTGACTATAACGAGTCCATTTCCTTCCGTATCTGTTGAAACCAGTCTTTGAGGCGTTCTCGCAAACGGATTTGTTCCAATGCTTTGATTTTTTGCATGCTCTTTTGGGATTCGGCTACAAAATAATCCTCAACTGATTTGTAACCCTTGATTGCGGCTTGAATCTTCATCGACGGCAACGCGATTAGAAAAGCAATAATCCCAACGACAGGAGGCATTAGCCATGATTCTAATTTATCAGGTCGCAATCGGGGATCATCTCCGGTGATTATGACCAAGGACATTGTAACGAAAAACATTAGCCCTGCGCTAGCTGCTAATGAAACCAAATTTAGTTTTCGATGCCGCATAAGAAAATAAGCAGACACGGCAAACGAGAGTGGACCCACGCAAATAATGAAAGCCTCTGTTGCAATTTGTTTCAACGTGTCCATTGTTCAAAGTTCCTACTCCTCCACGTACTCCACATACTCCGCTCGCGCCAACCCTTGCTCAATCGCTTTCTTCGCCACCGCGCGCGCGACGGCATGATGCACGCGCTTGTTGAAATGTGAAAACCCATGTCATTACTCACGTAATGAACATGGGTTTCAGCTTGAAACTATTTTTCAAATAGCGAACGGGGCAAACCACACTGTCGAATAATTCCCAAAAGCGTGCCTATTCTCAATTCATCGTGATCTGGAACAGGTACAGTGACGGTCGTGTTCGCTTCTTTCTTTTGCATGATGATGTGACTGCCCTTTTGTCGTACTTGCGTAAAACCATGCTCAGATAGTATTTTGCAAACTTGTCTCCCAGAGAGGACACGTAGTTTAGGCATGGCGCAACTTGGTTCGGTTGAATTTGAAAACGGGTGCGTTGGGCATGATCGGCATGACGTAGGTTTCCTTCTTCAACCTTCGCCGAATCTCGGATGGCGATGCGGCTTCAAAGAATCCTTCAACTGCCTCAAGCAAATTCGTCCGCGCGTCTTCGACGTTTTCGCCTTGACTCACGACATCGAGTTCTGGACATGTGGCGACATAGCCATCGCCTTCACGCTCAATCACAGCCGTTAGTTGTAATACCTTATCCATGTTCACCTCTCAGTTCCTTCGATTCACATTATAACGCGCAAGTCTATGTAAGGCAACGCAGAATCGCGGTGGGACAAATTGGAAATTTGTCGTACTCTATTCCTCCACATACTCCACATACTCCGCTCTCGCTAACCCCTGCTCAATCGCTTTTTTCGCCACGGCGCGCGCGACCGCATGATGCACGCGCTTGTCGAGCGGGTTCGGCATCAACTCGCCGGCGGGCGTCTCCGCGACAATCGCTTCTGCCGCCGCAACGTACATCTCGTGGCTGATCTGGCGCACGTACGTATCCACCGCGCCGCGAAAAATTCCTGGGAATCCCAAAACGTTGTTTACCGATTTGCCGTCGGCGGCGAATTTCGCGCCCGCGTTCAGCGCATCGTCCGGTTCGATTTCGGGATTCGGATTCGACAGCGCGAGAATGATTTGTCCCGAATGCACCATCGCCGGCTTGATGAGTCCCTTTGCGCCCGTCGTCGAAATCACAATGTCGGTCGATCCCATGATCTCAGTCAGTGATGAGCGTCTGCCGCCGTTGCGCTCTAAACGATCAAGCGCTTGCGGCGACAAATCCGCACCCAGCAACGGATTGCCTGTGAGATTCATTATCATTTGCGCGATGGCTTGCCCTGCTGCGCCCAATCCAATTTGTCCGATGACGGCTTTCGACAAATCGCGTCCGGCGATGCGGCATGCGTTGATGAGCGCAGCGGTTGCGACGACCGCCGTACCATGTTGATCGTCGTGCATCACCGGCACATCGATGCATTGTTGCAAGCGTTCTTCGATTTCAAAACAGCGCGGCGCGGAAATATCTTCGAGTTGGATCGCGCCGAAGGTGGGCGCAATTGCTTTGATCGTTGCGACGATCTCATCCGAGTCTTTCGTATTCAGCAAAATCGGAACACCCGACAAGCCGACAAGTGTTTCCATCAGCATCGCCTTGCCTTCCATGACGGGCATTCCCGCCAGCGCGCCGATGTCGCCCAAGCCAAGCACCGCCGTGCCATCGGTGACAATTGCGACGAGATGCGAGACGGCAGTATAGCGTCGCGCGAGCGCTGGGTCTTTCGCAATCTTGAGACAAACTTCGGCGACGCCCGGAGTGTAAACCTTCCGTAACGTCGCCAGAGAATCAATCGTATATCGACTGCGAATCGCAATCTTGCCTTTTTGGTGGAGTTCTAAAACTTGGTCGCGCACTTCGAGGACGCGCGTTCCTGGGTTTGCCGACATCGCGCGGAGGATGCGGTCGAGCTGCGTCTCGTCCTCGCAAAAGACCACGATGTCGCGCACCTCGCGCTGATTGCCTTCCTTGATGAGCTCGATCTCGCCAATCGATCCGCCTTCATCGGCGACCGCTGCCAACAGTCGCGCCAGCGTGCCGCGTTGTTGATCGTTTTGACAGCGAACCGTTCGCATCAGCTTGCGTTCCCAAGCCATAGGAATCCTTTCAGCTCACAGGCATTGTGAATAAAGTGAGAAATCTCAATCCAGGGAAACAAGGGAACTTGCCCTAATTTCCAATAGTTCCATCAGTTCCTTTCACACTGACATTCCGAGCGGTTATTTATCGTCGACGACCACGTGATTGCGTCCGGCTTGCTTGGCGCGATACTGCGCGCGGTCGGCGCGCTCGATAAGCAACTCAAGAGTGGTCGTGTTCGCTGACATGGCCGCCACGCCGACGCTGATGGTTACATATACCTCAGCGCCATTCGCCGGTAAACGAATTTCTTCGACGGTGTTGCGCAAGCGTTCGGCAACGTGGCTCGCCACCTCGATGTCGGCTTCGGGCAGCAAGATGACAAACTCTTCGCCGCCATAGCGCCCAATCACATCGACCGTGCGCAAACTGTTCCGACACGCATTTGCCAGTGCGATCAGAACCTGGTCGCCGATGGCATGAGTGTACGTATCGTTGATCTGTTTAAAATGATCGACATCGAGCATCATCGCGGCCAGCGGTCGATTAAAGCGCCACGCGCGATCAAACTCTAGTGCGCCGATTTGATAAAAGCCGCGTCGATTCAATAGACCGGTGAGCGAGTCAGTAACGGCGAGCTGCTGCACTTGATCGTACAAGCGCGCGTTCTCAATCGCGATAGCCGCATGAGCCGCAAGCAAACGCAACACGCGCAATTCGCTTTCGACAAACTCGCGGACCTCTTCGAACGCGATCGTCATCACGCCGACGACGTGCTCCGCAATCTTGAGCGGCATTCCGATAATGGCGCCTTGCCACGTCGAGGGCGTGCCGACGAACAAAGGATGATTCCGCATGTCGGGCACGGCGATGATTTCGCCGCCGCGTGCGACTGCGTACGTCAATCCATTTTGGCGTGGCGACGACCATTCTTGCCCCTTGCTGCCATCGCGCCAGATCGATGAACCAAACGTCAGTCGGTCGTCGTCGTACAAATAAATGTGTGCGTCGCGCGCGTTCTGATTGAGCTGCATCATGCTTTCGAGAATGGCATCGAGCACGGCCGACAAATCCAAACTTGACGTTAGACTGAGACTGGCTTGGCGCAGCGCTTCGAGTTCGGCGGCGCGTTCTTTTTCCGCCGCAAAGGATTGCGTCTTGACGATGGCGAGCGCAATTTGCGCGGCGGCTTGCGTACCCAGCTCGATTTCGGTTTGAGTAAACGAATGCAGCGTCGTAAAGCCGATGAGCGCCGCTCCCAGCTTGTGTCCGCTTTCTATCAACGGTAAACACAGCATTGATTTGAAGGGAAAGTTCGCAAGCAGGTTTTCGTGATTCGCCGTCAAATCATTCGATACGTCTTCAATCGCAAAGGGTTGTCCGGCTCGGAGTGCGGCATCGACAAAAATCGCCATGTCCGATTCTTTGAATGGCTCCGGCTGCATTTGCGAATCTTCTCTGAACCATGCGACGGATTGGGCGCGGTAATGTGTATCTTCGCGCAAAGAAATCACACAACTGGGCGCATTGAGCAACTGACCCAGCTTGTTCGTCATCAATTGCAGTAGTTGATGCAAATCGGAGGTTGTGACGCTGGCGCGCGTAATTTCGTTGAGCAACGCGAGATGCTGCGCGCGAGTTTTGAGTTCCTGATCGACGCGCGCGCGTTCGATCGCTCCGCCGAGCGTATTCACCGCGGCGAGCAATGCCTCCACTTCGAGCAGCGACCATTCGCGTTCGGCAGTGCATTCGTCCAAACCGATAAAGCCCCACCATGCGTCTTTGACAAAGATCGGCACGATCACAATCGATAGAATGTCCTGTTGCTCCAGCAACGGGCGCTCGCTGTCGGGAAAATTCTTGACCAGCCCTTGGATCATTTGGCGATTTTGCAAAATGTCGCGCCAGCGCGCAAAACCAGCTTCGGCGACATTCAGTTTCTGCAATTCGGGATTGTCGATCTGCGGCGTAATGCCGGGCGCAACCCATTCCGCGCGCTGTCGCCAGAACAGAGTGTTCGCTTGATCGAAATAATTTTCAAAGAGATAAACGCGACTCGCATTGGTTGCTTTCCCGATGCGTTCCAAAACCGCCGGCAGACTTTTTTCCCAAGATGCTGCGCGCAGAAACTGTTCCGCCGCAAAAGCCACCGCCGACAACGTTGCATCCCGGTGCGCGATCGCTTCTTCCGCTTGCTTGTTTGCCGTAATGTCACGCGAGATGCCCACGACGCCGAGCAATTCACCCTGATCGTTTCGCATCACGGCTGCCGAAAGATACGAGGGGAATAGTTCGTCGTTCTTTCGTCGATTCACTACCTCTTGAATCAGTTTGCCTTGGCGCGAAACCATTTGGTGGACACTCTGACCTTGTTTGACATCGGCGTACAAAAAGCCAATATGTTTGCCGATCACCTCATCGCGTTTATAGCCGAATGCTTCTTCGGCGGCGGGATTGAACTCGGTGATGCACCGCTGATTATCAACGGCGATGATGATGTCTAATGACGATTCAACGATACTGCGCGCGTATTCCTCTGAGGCGCGCAGCTTTGCTTCAATGTCTTTGCGTTCGGTGATGTCTTCTTTGACCGCGAGCAAGTGCGTGATCTTGCCCTGCATATCAAAGATCGGCGAGAGTGACGCGGCTTCCCAATACAGTTCGCCATTCTTGCGGCGATTGTGAAATTCGCCGTGCCACTCCTGCCCGGCGAGAACGGTCTGCCACATATTCCGATACTCGTCGGGCAGCGTCTCACCGGATTTCAAAAAGCGTGGATTCTTGCCAATCACTTCGGCGAACGCGTAACCGGTCACTTGAGTAAACTTGGGGTTGACGTATTCGATATTGCCCTGCAAATCAGTAATGATGACGGAAACGGGGCTTTGCTCGACCGCGTGATGGAGTTGCAGCAGACGGTCTGCGGCGTCCGAAGACGATGCGGATAGAGTGGGGCGTCGCTTGGCGGGCGCGGCGCGTTTTTCTTTTTGGGGACGGCGCTGCGGGCTTGACTTGTGTTTTGCCGCTGGCTTGCTATTCTTCATTACGCGTATTTTAATGCACTAGCCGCAACACGTCAAAAGAGATATAATCAGCATCCAGTCTTTAGTTTTCAGTTTTCGGTTAACCACTGATGCAACTGAATACTGAAGACTGAACACCGAATACCTGGACTAGAAATGATACCCGACAATAAATTCATCTGCTTTGAGCACATTATCAAGCAATTCCAAGAAGGCGATCAACGCCGTACCGTTCTCGCCGATTTGTCGGCAACCATTCGCCGCGGTGAATTCGTCGCGATGGTCGGGCGCAGCGGGAGCGGCAAGAGCACTTTGCTCAATCTGCTCGCCGGACTCGATCAACCTACCTCTGGCGAAATTTGGGTCGGCGATACGTGCATCAGCGGGCTAAGCGACCGCGACCGCACGCTCTTTCGGCGCGACCATATCGGCTTTGTGTTTCAATTTTTCAATTTGATTCCGACGTTGACGGTGCGCGAAAATGTTTTGCTCACGGCGGAACTCAATGGCTGGAAGGATGCGGATGCAAAAACGCAAGCAAACAAATTGCTCGACGCGGTCGGATTGGGTGATCGCGCCAATGTCTTTCCCGATAAACTTTCGGGCGGCGAACAACAGCGCGTCGCCATCGCGCGGGCGCTGTGCGCCAATCCCGACATCATTCTCGCCGATGAACCGACCGGCAATCTCGATGCCGATACCGGGGCGAGCATCCTAAATCTGCTAACGCGTCTCGTGCGCGAACAAAATAAAACGATGATTATGGTCACGCATTCGATGGATGTCGCAGCACTAGCAGACCGAATCCTGAAGCTGGATCACGGCCATCTCGTGGAAACAAAAAGTTAGCCACAGAATCACACTGAATTGCACAGAAAAGAATTCCTGTTTTTATTCTGTGTGTTTCTGTGTAGTTCTGTGGCAGAGATTTTATGACTCTCACACTTTTTAAAACCATTCTAAGAGACCAACTTCGCCGCCCGTGGATGATGCTGCTCGTCATTCTCTCCGTCGCGCTGGGCGTTGCCGTCGTCGTCTCAGTCGATCTCGCGAACGCGTCGGCGGCGCGGGCATTCAAACTTTCGACGGATGCGGTCGTCGGCAGAGCGACGCATCAAATCGTCGCCGGCACCGCTTCGCGCGGCATCGACGAATCGGTGTATCGCGAGTTGCGTGTCACGCAAGGCAATCGTCTGTCCGCGCCCGTCGTCGATAACTATGTGGGCGCAAAAGAAATGGGCGGGCAGGTACTGCATGTGCTCGGCATCGATTTTTTTGCCGAGCCGCCGTTTCGGACTTTTCTTACCGCGAACACAACCCAAGTCGGACTCGATTCGTTTGCTGCGCTCTTTGCCCAGCCGAATACTGGGCTCGTCAGCGCGGCAAGCGCAGAACGATTCAATCTGAAACCCGGCGACAAGCTGACACTCGTGATCGATTCACACGAACAAACTATAACGCTGGTCGGCTTGTTGCGTCCGCCGAACGAAATCTCTGCGCGCGCGCTCGACGGCTTGCTGCTCACCGACATTTCCACCGCGCAAGAATTATTTGGCATGAAGGGACGCCTCTCGCGGATCGATTTGATTGCGACCGAAGCAGAGGCAAAAGCGATTGCGAGAAAATTGCCGACGGGCTTGCGCATCGTTCCTGCATCGGAGCAAGCGAACACGGTAACGCAACTCACCGCCGCGTTTCAGTTGAACCTGACGGCGTTCAGCTTGCTGGCGTTGCTCGTCGGCATGTTCTTGATTTACAACACGACGCTCTTTTCCGTTGTGCAGCGTCGCCGCGTGCTGGGCATTTTGCGCTGCATCGGCGTCACGGGCAGACAAATCTTTGCGATGATTTTGCTCGAAGCGGCGATCAGCGGCATCGTCGGCTCGATCGTCGGCATCGGTTTGGGAATTTTGTTGGGGCGACTCACCGTCGCGCTCGTCACGCAAACGATCAACGATTTGTATTTTTCCGTGACAGTGCGTGGCGTCGATGTTGAAGCCGCGTCGATAGTCAAAGGCGTTTTACTTGGCATCCTCTCCGCGCTGGTCGCCGCCGCGTTGCCCGCCGCCGAAGCCGCGAACATTCCCGCGGTCACGGTCTTGCAGCGTTCCGATCTTGAACTGCGCTTGCGGCGCGCGCTTCCGGCGGTGACGGCATTCGGCGTTGTGCTCTTTGCGATTGGCGCGCTGTCGCTATTGCTCGTCAACAGCGTAACGACTTCGTTCGCAGGAATTTTTATCGGCTTGATCGGCATCACGCTGGGCGTGCCGCTCCTCACCGTTGCGCTCATGCGATTCACAACGCGAACACTCGGACGCACCGGCTTGCTTGGACGAATGGCAGCGCGGACGGTGACGCAAGCTCTGAGCCGCACGTCGGTTGCTATCGCCGCGTTGATGATTGCCGTCTCGGTCGTCATCGGCGTCACCGTGATGATCGAATCGTTCCGCTCGACGGTGGTCAGTTGGCTCGATCAAACATTGACCGCCGACATTTACATTTCGCCGTCGGTCACCGGTGCAAGCCGCAGCGCATCCGTCGATCCTGCTCTGCTGGAAAAAATTCGTGCGGTGAGCAGCAGTTCGCGCGTGGAATCGATTCGCGATGTCGATGTGACCTCGACCGAGTTTGGCGACGTGCGCTTGGTGTCCGCATCGACGGTGCAAAATCGCTTGCTCAAGACGAATCGACCTGGGAATGCGTTTGACGATTGGCGCAACGGAAGTGTTTTCGTCAGCGAGCCATTTGCGAATCGGCATAACGTCCAAGTCGACGATCACATTACGCTGTTGACCGATCACGGCGCGCAGTCGTTTGAAATCGCCGCGATCTTTTTCGATTACTCGTCCGATCAAGGCATCGTGCTCATGTCGCTCGACGTTTATCGAAAGTATTGGGATGACCCAAATATTTCGGCGATTGGCGTTTACGTTCCGCCGAACGCCAACGTGAATCAAATCGAGGATGCGATTCGCGCGACGATTGGCAATGCCCAGGTCGTGGTGCAATCCAACAAATCGCTGCGCGACGCCGCGCTCGTGATTTTCGACCGCACGTTTGCGATCACGGCGACGCTGCGCATCATCGCCGTGTTCGTCGCCTTCATCGGCGTGCTTGGCGCGTTGATGGCATTGCAGCTTGAGCGCACGCGCGAGCTGGGAACGCTGCGTGCAACGGGGATGACGCTGCAACAGTTGTGGCGATTGACGTTGCTCGAAAGCGGACTGATGGGTGCGGCCGCTGGCTTGCTCGCGATTCCAACCGGCTTGCTGCTTTCGACGATTTTGATTTATGTGATTAACTTGCGCTCGTTCGGCTGGACGATTTTCTTTGAACCGGTGCCCGAAGTGTACGTGCAGGCGCTTGCCATTTCGATCATCGCGGCGCTATTGGCAGCGGTGTATCCGATGCTGCGGCTGGGGAAAATGCAAGTAGCGGATGCGTTGAGGGAAGAATAGGAAATTGGACGCGGACAAACGCAGATGAACGCGGATAAAAAATAATCTGTTTTTGTATACTGACCTGTCATTTCGACGAGCGGAGCGAGGAGAAATCTTTCACGGGAAATAGATTTCTCGCTTCGCTCGAAATGACAATATGCAAAAGACGTGATCAGCGTTCATCAGCGTCCCATTATTTTCGGTGAAAAATGAAACGAGTCATTAGCATCATATTTCTATTTCTAGTCATTGTTGTTATCGGATTTGCGTTTTTCAGCTCTCAGCAATTATCCACTATCAGCGCATCTGTCACTGGCTTGCAATCCAACGATAGCATGGCGGGCTATGCGCGCGTCACTCAATCACGCGATTTCAAATTTCCCGACGATCACGGTCCGCATCCTGAATATCAAACTGAGTGGTGGTATTACACCGGCAATTTAGATTCTGCCGATGGGCGGCACTTTGCTTATCAACTCACGTTCTTCCGCCGCGCTATCACGCCGACGGTGACGCCCCGCGCATCGGAGTGGGCGACGAATCAAATATACTTTGCGCATTTCGCGCTGACCGATGTCAAGAACAATACGCATTCGTCGGCGGAACGACTCAGCCGTGGCGCGGCGGGACTTGCAGGCGCAACGGGCAATCCATTCCGCGTCTGGCTCGAAACATGGAACGCAACCTCGCTGAATGCCGACGGCAGCCACGTGCAGTTGCAAGCGGAGGATGACGGCCGCGCACTGAATCTCACGTTGAAATCAGCCAAGCCAGTCGTCTTGCATGGCGACCGAGGATTGTCGCAGAAATCGGCGGAAGCTGGGAACGCATCGTACTATTATTCGTTCACGCGACTCGAAACGACGGGGACGATTACGGTGAACGGCGAAACGTTTTCGGTGACGGGTCATTCGTGGATGGACCACGAGTGGAGTACGGCAGTGCTGGGACCGAATGCCGTCGGCTGGGATTGGTTCTCGATTCAACTCAGCGACAATCGCGAGCTGATGCTTTTTCAGATTCGACAAAAAGATGGCAGCGTCGAGCCGCTATCGAGCGGAACGCTGGTCGAACCTGACGGAAGCACGCGCCACCTCACGCATGACCAATTCAAAATCGATGTGGCGTCCACATGGAAAAGCAATCCGACCGGCGCGACGTATCCATCGACGTGGAATGTTGCCGTTCCATCCGCAAACATTCAGCTTGTGCTCAAGCCATACGTCGCCGATCAAGAAATGCACGTGTCGATTGTTTACTGGGAAGGTACGGTGAGTATCAGCGGACAGTCGGGCAATAACCCAGTCAGAGGAAATGGATTTGTCGAGTTGACGGGGTATGCGGCAGGCGCAAAGCAGCCGTGAGAAATTAGCTATATGCCAGATCAATTGATCCCAGGTCTACGCCGACAAGTTGGCACAGCAATTCAATATTCGGAATCATGCACGCGCGAACGTTGACGAAATGATTGTCATGGGTCGTGATGACCAAGCGCCCCTTTTCCACTTTGATATCGAACACGTTGCTCCACGCAAAGGGTTTGCCATGGATTTGAATGCCTGATCGTTGACTGATCGTCACGGGACCAAAGCTGACGGATTGTCCGGATTTGTATCGATCTCGGAGCGGTGGCATCAAAGTCGCATAAGCATTTTGTTTGATACGGCCGATGATCTCGACAATTTCGGCGAATTGATTCGCTTCCAAATCGATGCGCTCGCCATTGGTCTTGATGAGCGTGTAGAGATAGGCGGTATAACGATGATTCTCCGTCACATCAACTTCTTCGCGTGAAATGATCGACGCGACCTCCAACCAACTGCACGTATCGATTCTTCCATTGCATTGATAGGCAAATCCATCGCGATATAAAACCAACGCTTGGAGAGTTGTCCGCCCAAGCACCTGAGCGCGAATGTTCAGTCCAAGCAGCGCTGCGCCCAGTCCGAATGCGATGAGACTGATCGGCATAAGATAAAACGTTTCACCGATATAGAACAGTATCGCCAAGGCAGTCCCCACAATCAGCGCGCCTAAACTGAAAATAAACATTCCTCGCAAATTATCGCGGCGCGCTAAATATCCTTTGACGGCGGGACCCAGGATGCCTTCAATCGTAAATCCTGATGCGATCTGCGCGACTGTATTGTTCATAGCTGACGCTTGAATCAGCGTTGAACCTGGATTATTGAATTCATTTCCGATGAATTGGATCGATGCCGACACCTTTTGTGCTTACTCTTGATTTATTCGCTATCGCCGCCCCGTTCATCGGGCGCGAAGCGTCCGATGAACACATGATTGAGGATGTGATAGGCGGCGATGTTTTCTTCCGCAGCGTTCGCGCTTTTTCGTGACGGCGCGTCTTTGACTCGATGCTCTACATCGAATAATCGACGCGCCATCCTTTCGCACCCTTTGTTCTTTTCGCGCCCTTTCGTGGTTTTCGTGTTTACTTTTCAAGCATTTGCTTGATGCGTTTTCCCTGATCGTCCAAACTCTTTTGCATTTGCTGCTTGACCATCGCTTCGGCGGCAACGGGATAACCACCGGTGAGTTCCATCGAAATCGTCAGCTTGGTTGACGCGCCAACGCCTTCGAACGAATACACCGTTTCGACAGGGCGCGGCACGCCGGTCGTTTTCACCGCCCATTTTTTGTTTGGCTCGAACGCCGATACTTGAAGTTGCGTTTCCATGCGGCGTCCCATGACTTCGGTTGTATAGTGATAGACCGAACCCAGCGCGACTGGACCGTTCGGCGTCACTTTCGCATCCAGAATTCCCGCCTGCCATGATTTTTGCGCATCAGCAGAGATCACAGTGGCAAAGACTTGATCGACCGGCTGATTGATGGTCGTGCTTGATGACACGTTTGCCATTAGAGTCTCCCTTTTTAAGAAACCCGTTTTCTCGAAGGTGTTTCAAACTACGTTTGTGTTCCTGTCGAGAAAACGGGTTTCTGATGATTACCGCGTGGTCAGCGAAAAGATCAACCAGATTTCTTTGGAAACCGGTTCGGTGATGCGCATGACGATGAGCGATTGATTGCCGCGCGTGTAGGTCGCCGTTTGAAACGCGTCGTTGCTGGCGTTGACTTGCGCCAACACGTTGCCTGCGACTCCACCGGGTTCGCTCCAGCCGCCGGATTTCAATTTATCGTCATAGAATTTTTTCACGGCATCCCAGGTTGCATCTTTGGGCAATGCAAAACCTTTTTGATCGGTCTTGCCGCCAGCGCCAGCGGCTTGGCTCAACGCCGTGATCTGCTGCGAGTTTTGCGCCAACGTTGCGCCGAGACGACTATCCCCAGCCTTGAACTCGGTTGCGCCGGTATAAACGGGCACATCATTGATCGTGACGGGGCTGCCGCCGCCGCCACACGCAGTCAGGGCTAACATTAACACAGCCATCAACGACAATACGACGAACAATTTCTTGCTCACTTGACCCTCCTTGGGTAATTGCGCGCTTTGTTGTAAAGCAACGCAGAAATTTTTCTTGCATTTTTCTTTTTTTGTTCTTGGCGTCACTATAACAACGCAGCGTGACAAAAACGTGACAAACAAAAAGACCTTCCAGGTCTTGCGACTCAAAGAGTCGCGACCTGGAAGGTCTAGAGGAGACCCTAAAGGTTTCTTGGTCTTATCAGTAGGTTGGCAAGTGAATGACGCCTTGGATGATAAAGGTATTGGTTGGAAAAGAAACCTTATGAATTTTGAAACTCATATTCGGTAATGCTCTGGAGTCGAGTCCTTCGGCTTCGCTCAGGACGGGCTGTTTACGCGGTTATTGGCTTGGCAAGCAACCCGCTCCAGCGTCGAGTCCGGAACTCCATTACTGATTTTGACGGTCAAAACTCATTAGGGTCTGGCTAAATCGTCATTGCTAACTCGCTGGTTTGGTCGAGTGTCATGACGCGTCCTTCTTCCCAAGCTCGATAGAATTCATCCTCGGTGATTTGCTGACGAGTCATGGTCGCATTGTGATCGAACTCAAAACGGTCGGCGGGATCCATCGTGGTTTTTATTTCTACGAATAATGCATCGGCAGCGCCCAATAATTTTGCCGCATAGACCGGCAATCGGCGTGCTGCGGCGACACCCGCCAATCCCGCCCAACACTCTGCCATGCCACGTTTGCGTCCGTGTTCTCGATTGAGTGCAAGACTCTCTTTAAACAGCGCGGAGGCATGAGCAGGATCGCCCTGGCGCAATGCCACGTGTCCTAGATTGTGCAGCGACGAAATGATTCCAGACTTGTCGTCTAGTACGCGCTGGATCGCCAACGCTTCTTCATATAATGGCGCAACCCGCACATAGTCTTGTTGCGAACGCAGGATTTCGCCGAGATTGTTGAGCGCGCTGCTGATGAGCCAGCGATCACCCGTTTGGCGCGCGTATGCTAGACCTTGTTCAAGCAGAGTGGTGGCATCCTGGCCGCGTCGCAGCGTAGATATGCTCATGCGTTGAAAAGCCATTGCCGTGAGCCAAAAATCCTTCATTTCCTGCGCGATGGATAAACCTTCGTCGAACATCGCTTGGCATTTAGCGTCGTCATCTTCGACGATCAGTGAATGAGTTGAAGCACAAGCGATGCTCCATTTATCGCCGAGCATTCGACCGATGGATAAGCTGGCTTCATAGATGGGTTGACTAATCGTATAACTTTCTTGCCAGCTCACCAGTTCCGCCAATCCCAAGAGCGCTTTGGCGTGAGCGGCAGTGCAAAGATTGCACTCCAAGGCGGGAGCCAGCCAAGCGCGTCCCTCAGACCAATATCCACGCAGTCCCCAAAAACGTCCCAGTGCTGCCGCCAAGCGAATGGTCGAGACGTTGTTATCTTTTTGTGCCTGTTGCCGCGAATATTCCAGCGCCGCGCGCAGATTATTGTGTTCCAATTCAAGGCGACTGAGCCAGAGTAATTGCTCGGCGGTGCGCGTTTGGGCATCGGCAAGTTCGGCGAACGAAATAAACCAATCGCGATGGCGCGCTTGAAGAATTTCTTCTTCGCCCGATTCATCCAATTTTTCATGCGCGTAATGGCGAATGGTATCCAAGAAATTATACCGCGTATCGCCCACATGATCCTGCTCGGCGTATATCAATGATTTGTTGACCAACTGAGACAGGACCTGGGGAACGTTGATTTGTCCTTGGTCGCCGACCACGGCTTCCGCAGCTTGCAAAGTCCAACCACCTTGAAACACTGCCAAACGACGCAAGATGATGCGCTCGATTTCGGAGAGCAGATCATAACTCCAATCGATCAAGGCGCGCAGCGTTTGTTGGCGTGCCAACGCGGTTCGATTGCCGGATGTCAACAAACTAAATCGATTATCCAACCGCGCGGCGATTTGGCGAGCCGACAAAACCTGGGTGCGCGCCGCCGCCAATTCGATTGCAAGAGGAATGCCATCGAGCCGCTGGCAAATTTCGATCACGTCCAGCGCATTATCATCCGTCAACGCAAAGTTGGGATTGACCGCGCGCGCGCGTTCGACAAAAAGGCGGACACCCTCATAGCCCATCAGCAGTTGCGTGCGCGTGAGTAGTTCATTCGGCACGGTCATCGTCGAAACTTGCCACACGGCTTCGCGCGCAACGTTGAGCGGCTCGCGACTGGTCGTGAGAATTTTAAGATCAGGACAGTGGCGGATGAGTTCATTGACAAGCTGGGCAGATGCCGCGAGAAGATGTTCGCAATTGTCCAAGATCAAAAGCATTTGCTTTGAACCCAGGATTTGAACAAGCGTTTCGGTCATGGTGAGGTGTGCTACCTCGGCGATGTTGAGCGCTTTGGCAACCGCCTGCGGTACGAGCGCCGCGTTGCTGAGGTTGGCAAGTTCGACCCACCACACGCCATCGCGAAACGTATTCATCAGTTCCATCGATACTTGAATGGAGAGCCGAGTTTTGCCGCTGCCGCCTGCGCCGACGAGCGTGAGCAACCGCGTGCCCATCAGGATCGATTTGATTTGCGCGAGTTCTTTTTCTCGTCCAACAAAACTCGAAAGGGGAATGGGCAAGTTCGTCGTGCGCGCTGCATTTGGGGCGAAGGTTGCCGGCGTTTGCTTGATCCAGTGATACAACGCTTGCGTTTCGGCGGACGGCACGACAGCGCATTGATCGCGCAAGGCTTGCTCGCATTCGTCATAGCGTTTCAACGCATTAACCCGATTGCCGCGGACCATTTCACAGAACATGAGGTGTTGGTACGCGGTTTCGTTGGCCGGATCGACTTGAATGGCCTTGCGGGCCAAATCCATCGCGCGATCGTACTCGCTTTGCGAGCGCAGTTGCTGCGTCACGCGCAATAACGATTCGACGTAGAGCGAGCGGAGGCGAGCGCGTTCGGTCTCGACCCACTCGTCGTCCACATCGGCGAGCAAAGCGGCGTGATAGAAATCAATGGCGGTTTCAGGCGAGCCAACGCGCAGCCGCAAGAATTCCCACACGTCGACGTGCAATTTCAAATCGGGATTGAGTTCGATGCGGCCGCGCGTGGTGGTCAGCGCACCCTCGCCTAGGGCTTTGCGCAATACGGCGAGATGCGTCCGCAACGACGTGCGCGCTTGTTCGTCGGTGGTATCACCCCAAAACAGCGCGGCGATTTTTTCGCGGGCATGTCCGTTCGGTTCGGGATGCAGAACGAGGTACGCGAAAAGCAATTCGACTTTGCGGCGTTGCAGCCGCACGAGCGAGGTCGAATTGCCGTCACGCTTTTCGAGCCGAAAGGTTCCAAAGAGGTAGAGCGAAAACTCTTTTTTCGACAGACGGGGCATAACAATCGGTGCTATCATACCGTACATATCGATCTTTGTCACGATTGGCGTTGCTGCTCTTGTCTCACTTGTTCTTGAGGACCCCTTCCATCTTTTCGACTTCGGTCATCGCCGCTGCTGCGTTCGCGCCCGTTCGTTGGCGATACATGCGAATGGCTTCCACATCGTGACAATAACTTGCTGTGCTCTGCTATCGCATGATGAGCGGTAAAGCCAACCGGCAACTATTCGGTCCAAATTCAGATGAGGTCGATGAACCGTTGGCAGGGTCGTAGGTGGTTTGGAATGCGACGTAGCAGCCGGCGCTTCCTGGAAACGTAACGCTCCATGCGCCGTTTCCCAAACCGCTGGTGCTAGCGCCGAGGTAGATTTTGCCTTCGGCGACGCCGGTCGAATCGACATAGGTGGTGTACAATTCGACGGTGGTTTGGGTTCCGCCAAACCAACTTGGCGACGCTGTGCCGTTGACCGTCACGTTGCCGCCACTCGTGGTGACAGACGTGATTTGCGGGAATGGTGCCGTGACGCTATTACCCCCATCAATCGCAGCCGATTTGTCGATTCCTAAACCTCCGTTTTGATAGGTGCTGAGGTGCGACCAAGAATTTTGATTGGCGGAGCTTCGTTCGTTGATGCCGTCCATTTGATTCAAATAGATCAGGGTACCTGAAATCACGTTGTTGATCGTACCGCTGTCGGTCAATTCGATGCCATTATGCAAGTTACCGTCGACGTGATTCACATCGATCCAGTTGTCGTGCGCGCCTAAAGAAATCAGAATGCCGTTGAGTGAATTGCCGCCGAAAAAGTTCGAGTCTCCGTTCTTGTGAATAATATTGTCGTACGTGCCATTAGTTAGGAGCAGCCCATTTTGGACGTTAAACTCACTGTGGTTGGAGTTCAATAGATTGTTTCTCACCGACGCGCCGGAAATGACAATGCCATTCATTTGGTTGAATGCAATCCAATTGCCGGCGGATGAACCGCCGATGACATTGGTATAAGCACTGCCATAGATCGTGATCCCATTTCCCAGGTTGCCTAATTGCTGGTAGCTGGGATTGGTGCCAATGTGATTGATTCCAAGCGTGTTGCTGTGCGCCGTGCCATCGATGGATATGCCATCCGCCAGATTGCTGTAAATGGAGTTTGCGCTATTGGAGTTGGTGCCTACCACATTGCCCGTCGAACTGCCGGTGATATGCACGCCGTTATCGTTGGAATAAATGAGGTTAGCGTTAACCGTATTGTTGTTGCCAGAAATGTACACACCGTCCAAAGCATTGCCATGGATTTGATTGCCATAGCTCGCCGACGAACCGCCAATCGTATTGTCATGTGAGCCGCCGGTGATGCGCACGCCATAAAAATCAGAATTGTAAATCAGGTTGTTCGCTATCGTGTTAGAAGATGCTCCGCCGTCGATGCGAATGTTATCGGCATACTTGTGCGTGCCGATCCGGTTTAGGTAAACGCTGGAGAGTCCATCGCCGATACGGTTGTTGCTCGAACCATAGATGAGAATACCTTCGGCGGTATTCCAGGCTGCGCCGCCCCCGCCGTTTACGCCGATCCGATTTCCGAAAACAGAAGTGTTGTTTGCCGTGTCCGTAATGAGCAGCCCCGGACCAAAGTTCGAAGTGAGAATATTGCCGATGATGGAGCCAGAAAAGAAACAATCCGCCGTACAACCGATTTTGTTATTGGCGGCCGTACCGGAAATCTCCATCCCTTTGAGATTATTCCCATTGACGGTGGTGCCATAGACATTGTTCGCATTCGCGGTGATTCGAATCCCACCGCCTTGATTATCGACCACCGTCGAGGAGTGAATCACATTCCATCCCGTTCCCAAGTCGATGCCATACAGATCGTTACCAAGACTTCCGGAAGAAGCGTTGGTACCGATGCGATTATTGGGACCGAAGGTATGGTAGCCATCCGTGACCGAGGGCTGGACCTCGATTCCATTGCCCCCATTGCACCCGATATCCGAGTTGCGAATCGTATGATGATGCGCGCCCTGCGGAATAAAAACTCCATGCGACCCATTTCCGCTTGGCACACTAACGCAATCCCATTCGGATGTTGAACTGATGCCGATCTGCGACGAGTCAATCGTGTTATAGTTGCCGCTAAGCGAAATGCCATAGGTTCCTGCTTTCGTCATCGTTACGTCGTAAAAGGTATTGTACGAACCGGTGACGAGAATATTTGTGATCGGTGCGCCTCTGACGGTAAAAAATTGCAGCCAGTTATGGTTCGAATAAATGTACAGCGCATTTTGCGGGCTGAGGAACGAAGCATCGATCACGGGAAAAACCGATCCCCAAGCACCATCGATAATCGTACCCGCGCTATCGTCGATGTTGGGGGTGGGCGTTGTGAGGTAAATGGTTGTGCTGCCGGTGAGGTCGAAACGAATGGTGTCGGTGATAGTTGCGCCGCAACCACCGGTGATTGAATTACCGCTGAACGTGCAGCCACTGAGTTGTACCTTTTCACTGTTGCTTAACGTGCGATTGAGACCACTCGCGCCGGTCCCGCCGCGCGCGAGCAGTAGCGCTTCATGGAAACTTAGAATCGAGTCTGAGACATTGCCGTCCGAGGTTGTGTTTACGGTGAAGGTGCCACCCGCCAGTGGAGCATTTGATGCAGCGGCGTGCGTCAATTCGGGTGTAATTAAAAGGGATGATGTTAGCCACGATGCAATCAGTACCAATCCAACGAGCCAATTACGACGAGCCATCTTTCTTTCTCCTTCGAAAAATTATCCAGTCAGACCTTCGACGTCTGATTGCAAGTATCAGAGGCTCTTTTGTGTTATCACGATATCATGCCAACGTGACAAGAACGTGACAAGCAAATTGCCCGGCGCTGTCGAACGCAATGCCGGGGATTTCGCCCTATCCATCATCAAATGAGCAATAACCTTCGCGGTGTTGACAATTAGTTTGAGAAAGAATTTGTGCCGATCATGGGTGCATCATATTTCTCAATCGTTCAACCATTCCAGAAACTTGCTGTGATTAGATCGAATGAGATTGACGAACGCTCCGTTGTATTTCAGCCAAGTTCGATAAAATGTTCGCATCTCAACAAGCTGGGGATTTTTCGGTTGAGGCAGCGCCGTGAGTTGCAAAGAAAAAGTCGAGACGGCATCCCCTTTTGCGAGAATCGCTTGCGTCGCAGCATCGATCGGTTGAACACCTTGAATGGTAACGGGTTCCAGTTTGGCGCTGAGCGGGACGATGGTGACATTATCCGAATTGCCGCGAAATTCCAACTTTGCCCATGGTGCTGCCACGCGCACTCCGTCGCGCAAGTCCATATCCATTCCTTGCGCGTACGCGTACCGAACCCAGGTTGTGGTTGCGGAAGGTGGCCACTCGCCGGGGAATAGAACGGAATAAGCGGGCTTCCACGAGATCGGCAGTTTATTAGCTGGCGGTGTACCTTTGTCGAGTCGATTCCACAACTCCTGGAGTTGTTGTTCCACTCCGGCAGTGGGAACCGGATTGATTTTTGCTGTCGGCTCCGTTGTTTTTCCAGCAGTTGGGAATGGTCTAATCGTCGTGGTTGGCTTGGTGGGAGAGTTGGAGCTACAACTGCTCAGAAGTAGACAAGCCAGCAAGGAATAATGCCACATGTTCATTGAATTTACCTCGTAACGATGAGAATTTGAGTTTAAATTAAAAGTCGATGGATTTATATCATACTCACTCAATGTGCAACTTGGCACTTCGAGCCGCGTTTGCGCCATCTTTGATGGCGTTGCGGCGACGCCAGGCGTCTCGCTTTGCTACGGATGAGACTTGTCGCTTCGCTCGAAGTGACAATCAAGTTGCGCATTGGGTATCATACTCTTACTTGCGAATGAGCGCCAGGAGCAACTGGAAGCCAGGAGCGTTGGAAGACTCTTCAGCGTCTTATTTGGTAATCAACGGTAAAAAGAGATTGAACAATGCCCCGGCCCGCGTGACGGTAATGGTGTACGTATTCGTCGCCGTGCCGTCTTGCGCGGTGATGATGATCGTGATTAGGTTGGCGCCGACATTGAGGTTGATTGCGCCGGATGCGTTGCCCGATGTAACCGGCGTGCCATTCACCGTGACGGTCGCATTCACATCTGCCGTCGTTGGCGTGACGGTGATGTTTGCGACATCATTCGCCACGCTCGCGGTGTACGAGGTTGTGCCGGAGGTGAATGCTGGGTTGAGAGTGCCACTGCTCAAAGTCAAGTTACTCAAATCAGCATTGGCTGATACGGGCATAATACGCAAGACGCGATGATTCCACGCATCCGCCACCCACAACGCACCGGCCGCGTCATCCGCAAATATCTGGGCTGGAAAATACAAACCGCTTGCGCCGAGTCCGCCTATTTGCGATGTAAAATCGGCTGTCCCCAGCACATTATTCGCATTCGCGCCGTTCGTCATCGTCGTCGCGTTGTTGAAAATCAGAATGCGATGGTTGTTGGTGTCCGAGACATACAAATGTCCCTGGTTATCGCATGCTGCGCCGAATGGTTGACGCATTCCGTTCTGCGTCGTCGCGCCAGTATTGCTTGCAAAATCGGCTTGCCCCAACACCGCATCCGCGTTCGCGCCATTCGCTTTGCTCGCCGCGTTATCGAATCGCACGACGCGATTGTTGGAAAAGTCGGCGACGAACAGCGTGCCGGAACTGGTCATTGCAATTCCCATCGGTTGATTCAGCCGGTTTTGTCCCAATCCGCCGCCGATGGCGGTAAAGTCGGCTTGGCCCAACACGCCATCCGCGCTTGCGCCGTTCGCTTTGCTCGCCGCATTGTCGAATCGCAGAACGCGTCCATTGCCTTGATCGACAACCCACAAGCGTCCGCGCGAATCCACCGCCAAACCGCGCGGACCACTCAAGCGACTGGCACCGAATCCCCAATTACCGCTCACAAAATCAGCTTGACCCAGCACAGCATCGGCGTTCGCACCGCTCGCTTTGCTGGACGCACCATCAAATCGCAGAACGCGATTGTTTCCCGTATCACTCACCCACAAGCGTCCGCTTGAATCCACAAAAACACCAGAGGGCGAACCAATTTTGTTTTGCGTCGTGCCGGAGTCCGTCGTCGCAAAATCGGGTTGACCCAGCACCGCTTCTGCCGCCGCGCCATTCGTAAACGCCACACCCCCAGTAAAACGCAACACGCGATTATTCACGTAATCGGCAACAAACAATTTGCCGGTGCTGGGATCAACCGCAACCGCGTACGGAACGTAGAATTTGCTCGACGTAGAGCCGAAAGTCTTGGTAGAAAAATCCGCCTGACCCAGGACAAGGTTTGCGGCTTGCCCGTTGACCCAGGGCGAAAGCGCACTGGCTATACGCGGAACCGATACCGAAACGAGCAATACGATCAAACTAATGAACAAGATTCTTGTTTTCACCCTTTTCCTCTTGGAGACCTGTCTCTATCTATGCCCACTCTCACGCTTACCGCACGATCAATGGCAAATAGAGTTTGGACTGGAACGCCGAGTCATACGCCGCGATATAATCCGCGGCGGTCAGCCGCGTGCCGTTGTTGTTCACGTTAGAAAATCCGCCACCTGCGTACAACTTGGAACCGTTCATCGCTAGAGCATTGACCCAGCCATTGAGCGCGCCATTCCCCGCGCCGTTGCCACCTAGCGCGCTCCAGTTGGTTCCATCCCACTTGGCAACGTAATCCGCGGTGGGCAGCGCATTACCGCGATCGTTGACATCGGTGAATCCACCGCCCACGTACAGATCACTGCCAGTGATGGAAATGGCTCTCACTTCACCGTTAAGCGCGCCGTTGCCTGCGCCGTTCTGGCTCAGCGCTGACCAGTTGCCTGTCAAGGTATCCCACTTGGCGATGTAATCGGCAGCATTCAAAAAGATGCCGTTGTTGTTGACGTTGGTGAAATCGCCGCCGACGTACAGATTCGATGCACTCACGGCAATGGCATACACACGGCTGCCATTGAGCGAACCATCCCCAGCGCCATTACTGCCCAGCGCGCTCCAGTTGCTCGCTAGCGCGTCCCATATTGCAATGTGATCCGCCGCGTTCAAAACTGTGCCGCCATTATTGACATTCACAAAATCACCGCCGACATACACAATTGATCCGCTCGCGGCAATCGCACGGACTGGCATATTAAGCGACCCGTTCGAGATGCCATCGCCCAGCAGCGAGAACCAATTTCCCGATGATGTATCCCATCTCGCGATAAAATCCGCCGCAGTCAGCACTGTCCCCTTGTTGTTCACATTCTGGAACGCGCCGCCCACATAGACATTCGATCCGCTCACGGCGATAGCATAAACGCCGCTATTGAGCGAGCCATCGCCTGCGCCGTTACTGCCCAGCGCACTCCAGTTACCCGTCAGCGTATCATACTTGGCGACGTAATCGGCAGCATTCAACAGCGTACCATTGTTGTTCACATTGGTAAATATTCCGCCGACATACACATTTGATCCGCTGACTGCGAGCGAGAACACCATGCCGTTAAGCGAACCGTTGCCTGCACCATCACTTCCTAGTGTGTTCCAGTTGCCCGTCAGGGCATCCCACCTGGCGACATAGTCAGCAGCGGGTAAGGCCGTAGCGCCGTTCTGGACATCCACAAAATAGCCGCCGACGTACACATTCGTTCCGCTCACGGCGATGGCATTAACGTAAGGATTCATGTTAAAGTAATTGGATAGAGAACCATTCAGGGTTGTCGCGGCTGGCGCTGACCACACCGAACCATTCCATGTGGCGAAATAGGTCGCCGCGCTCAAGAGCGTGCCGTTGTTGTTGACATTCTCAAACCAACCGCCGGCATACACGTTCGAACCACTGATGGCAATGGCATATACAGTGTTGTTGAGCGAACCATCGCCCGCACCGTCGCTGCCCAGCGCCGACCAGGTGCTGCCGTCCCATTTGGCAATTCTGTCTCCGGCTGTATTACCCACATCCCAAAAATCGCCGCCGATGTACACCGTGGTGGCATTGGCAGCAATCGCCGTAACCGCACCACCCGGCACTGCGCCATTGCCCGCACCGTTGCTGCCCAAAGCGCTCCAGTTCGTTCCATCCCAGCGGGCGATAAAATCTGCGGTGGGCAGCACCGTGCCGTTGTTGTTCACATTCTGGAATTGACCACCCACATACAAACTGGTTCCGCCTACGGCAATGGCATGCACTGTGTAGCTGAGCGAACCATGTCCCGCCCCGTTACTGCTCAGCGCCGACCAGGTAGTTCCATTCCACTTGGCAATAAAGTCTGCCGCCGTTAGCACTGTACCATTGTTATTCACATCGTAAAAAGCCCCACCCACATACACGTCCGTCCAAAAGATAGCAATCGCATAGACTGGGTTAGTGATTGAGCCGTTGCCTGCGCCGTTGCTGCCTAGCGCCCACCATCTTGTTCCGTCCCATCGGGCAACGTAATCGGCTGCCGTCAACACCGTGCCGTTGTTATTCACATCTTGAAATTGACCACCAACGTATATATTTGAACCACTGGCCGCAATGGCATTCACCCGATAACTAAGCGAACCGTTGCTTGCGCCATTGCTGCCCAACGCGCTCCAGTTGGTTCCATTCCATCGCGCGATATAATCGGCCGCGGTCAGCACCGTGCCATTGTTGTTGACATCCGTAAAGTCTCCGCCGACATACACATTCGAGCCACTCACGGCGATAACCTTGACCCAACTGTTAAGCGCACCATTGCCTGCACCATTGCTCCCCAGCGCCGACCACGTGTTGCCGTTCCACTTGACGATGTAATCCGCCTCTGGAATGTCGTTGGCATCGGTAAAAAAGCCACCAATGTAGATATCGGTCCCGCATACGACAATTGCCTCCACAGATCCATTCAAAGCCGCAAGCCCACTCCCCAGGTTGCTCCACGCACCGGCGGCGGATGGCGCCGCGGGTTGGCTGCTCCCTGGATTAAAGACGGGACCACGCGTTGGATCCAACTGCACGTTCCAGCCGCTCAAGTCAAGCGAGCCGTTGAACGTGCCATCCAAGTTGAGCGTGCCATCGTCGTTCAGAAATTTTTCTGGTGAAACGTTTTGGGCTTGAGCGATCGACGTTTGCGCGCCAAGCAAGACAAAGCCCAGCAAGACCACTGCCAACGTCACCATGCGCGTCATTCGAGTTTTCATAGTCGCTGTCCTTACATCAAAATTGCAAATTCTCGTTCGTTACGGAGCGTGTCTTTTCTGTCCGATTGAGTGAAAACATGGAAATCCTTCTTATTCGAGTTTGTTTCGCTCCACTCTATGGGAAATCAGGGTCATTGTCAGTAATAAAAATTCACACTAAATTGACACAAAAACCCGGTCAGACTTATAATCGCAGCCAACCATGACACAGACGATTTCCTTTGGAGAATGGCTCAAACGACGGCGCAAATCGCTTGACCTGACGCGCGACGAGCTTGCGCGCCGCGTACCCTGTTCAGTGAGCGCGGTGTGGCGACTCGAGACCAACGATTTGCGCCCGTCGCCGACTCTCGCCGAATCGATCGCGCGCGTACTGAATATTCCCGCCAACCAGTGCGCATCATTCGTCGCGTTTGCGCGCGGCGAAACGAATCTTCCTCCCGATGCCAAGCCCTCAGTGCACGTCTCAGTCGAATCGAATCATTTGCCTGCGCCGCTGACCCAGCTCATTGGTCGGCGACGCGAGGTTTCCGCCCTGGTCGATTTACTGCGTCAACCATCGGTGCGACTATTGACCTTGACCGGCCCACCCGGCACCGGCAAGACTCGGTTGAGCATCGCGGTGGGACAAAAAGTCGCGCGAGTCTTTCGCGACGGTGTTCACTTTGTCGCGCTGGAACCGATCACCGATCCGACGCTCGTCGCCGCCACCATCGCGCAAACACTCGGCGTCAAGGAAACGCGCGACGGCATCATTCGCGCCCTCACCGAATTTTTGCGCGACAAGAATTTGCTGCTCATCGTCGACAACTTTGAACATCTCATCCCTGCCGCGCCGCTGGTCACCGATTTACTGACTGCCGCGCCTCAAGTCAAGGCGCTGGTTACGAGTCGCGAGATTTTGCACCTCTACGGCGAACACGAATTCCCCGTGCCGCCGCTCGAACTTCTCGACGTGCAACGCTTGCCCACTACCCAATCGTTGACGTTTTATTCGCGTTATTCCTCCATCCAATTCTTCAAAGAGCGTGCGCGCGCCGCCAAACCCGATTTTCGATTGACGACGGAAAACGCGGCGGATGTTGCGCGCATCTGCGCCTGGGTCGACGGCTTGCCGCTGGCGATTGAGATTGCGGCAGCGCAAGTTAAATGGCACACGGCGACTCAATTGCTCGCGCAGTTGAGTCAACGTTTGGACGCATTGACCGGCGGACCGCGCGACCTGACGCCGCGCCAACAATCTCTGCGCGGTGCAATCGATTGGAGTTACGATCTGCTCGACGAAGCGGAAAAGCGTTTATTTGATTGGCTGGGAATCTTTGTGGATGGATGCGCCGAAGAGGCAATTTCAGATTTGTCTGATGAAATCCGAAATCCGAAATCCCAAATTCAAAATCTCGTTGAGAAGAGTTTGGTGCGGCACGAACTCGATGCGGAGGGCAGTGCGCGTTACACCATGCTGGAAACGATGCGCGAGTATGCGCGCGCCAAGCTGGCAGCCGTGGGCGAATTGGAACGCGCCCAACAGTGGCACGCCGAGTACTATTTAAAGTTCGCGCAAGAATTTCTCTCCTCTTGGCGACAGGGCGGTGATCAGGCGCGCTGGCTCCATCGGGTCCAACGCGAACTCAACAATCTCCGCGCCGCATTAGCGTGGAGTATTGAATCGTCGGCCCGCGTCGTTATCGCTCAAGAGTTTGCAATTGCGCTCAATAGTTTCTGGCACGCGCGGGGCTATCTTACGGAAGCACGACGTTGGCTACAACAAATCCTTGCGCTGGATGCGACGCCATCGAAAGCGCGCGCCACAATGTTGGCTTGTGCGAGTGATTTTGCAAAGTTTCAGGGGGATTACGCGAGCGCACGCATTTTCGAAGAAGAGGGGCTAGCCATTTGTCAAGCGTTGGGAGATCAAGCCGGCATCCATTATTCGTTAGAAGGACTTGGCATGCTTGCGGGTATGCAGGGCGATTATGCGCGAGCGGCAGAATTGCTTGAGCAAGTTTTGGAATATCGACGACAAACGAACGATCGGGTGCGGCTGAACACGGCGCTGAACAATCTTGCGCTCGCGACCCGGCGCTTGGGCAATCTCGAACGCGCCCAGCAGCTGTACGCCGAATCCGTTGCGTCGAGTCGCCAAAGCGGCAACGAAAACGCGTTGGCGCATGCGTTGCAAGGTTTAGGAGACGTTCAGACTGAATTGAAAGCGTATGCTGCTGCGCTCGATTCCTATCGTGCCGGTCTGGCAATTCGCCAACAACAAAGCGACTTGAAGGGACTGACATTTGCACTTGATGGCATAGCCGTATGTTCTCACTATTTAGGCGATAGTTGTTTGGCGACCCAGTTGACAAGTACCAGCGAAAAAATTCGACAAGACATCGGACTTGTGTTGCCAGCAGCAACGCTAGCAGAATACAAAGGTTTTATCGCCGAGTTGCGTACGCAGCTAGGCGATGCGGCGTTTGAACGCGCGTGGGCAGAAGGACAAGTATTGTCCGTCGAACAAGCAGTGGCGCTGGCGAACGAAACGAAATAAGACAAGCGGCAGGCGCTTTGTCTGCCGCTTGTTGATTTGATGACTTGAATCGTCAAAAACTGTTGTGTCAATACCATGCCCTACCAGATGATACACGCCCTGTGATGGTCGCAGGGCGTGTGTTTCATTTACCGCAGAATCAACGGCAGATACAAACCGGTGTTGATCGCAAAAGTTCGCGAAACATCTGAGGCGCTCGTGTAACTGGCATTGCCAGCCTGATGCGCTGTCACGGTGCAGTTGCCCAACCCAGTCAATGTGATCGTCGTGCCATTTGTTTCGCTCGCATTGCACTGACCGCTCGCCGTAAAAGACACGGGCAAGCCGGATGTCGCGCTCGCCGAAACGGTAAAGGGCGATTGGCTCAACAGCCGATTGGGCAGCGCCGCAAAGCTGATTGTCTGCGTGAACTGCACCGTAAAGCTTTGATCGATATTTGGCGCAGCCGCGTACGTCGCATTACCCGCTTGCGATGCGCGAATCGTACACGTGCCGCCAGAGTTCAGTGTGACGGTGACGGCATTGACCGCGCAAATCGTCGGCGTCTGGGAGTTAAATGCCACCGGCAAACCGGACGATGCGGTCGCCGTGATTGCAAAGGGCGCATTGCCCATAACTTTGTTCGCGAGCGAATTGAACGTGATCGTCTGCGGTGTAAGGTGCGGCGATTCGATTGCGCCGATGTCGCACGCCATCCCGTAAGGTCGCGCCACGCCGCGTTGATCGTCTGCCGGACAACCGGTATTATCGCCCGCATTCACCGCTGGACTGGATGACTGGGGCATGAAGCTGTAGGTGAGTCCACCATTATTTTGGAATGCGCCGAGTTGCGGATTCGTATTGGTCAAATCGCCGGTAGCTGCAATCACGCAACTCGCATCGCTGCTCAGATTATGGCCCAGGGATGATAACGAACCAAAGCAGTTTCTTTGACTGCCGCCAGCCATAATCGTATTGCGCAAATTCACCGGAGCCATTGCGCCATTGCGAATGTTGCCGCCCGTGTTATTCGCCGTGGTCGCTGTGTTGCTGATGATGGTATCATTCGTCAGCGTCAAACTGCTGCCATTGGAGTAGATGCCGCCGCCATCGCCTGCGGTGTTGCTGTAGATAGTCGTATTCGAAATGCTGGCGCTGCCGCCGGTCAAATAGATTCCGCCGCCGGTACCGTTCGTGCCCGTGACGATATTGTTATAGAACAAGCTGCGTGTCAGCGTCAGCGGATACGACGACCAAAAGTACAAACCGCCGCCGCTATTATTTCCTTGTGCGGTGTTTCCGCTTATCTCCGAATCGATCAGCGTCAGATGCTGGTCGGCTCGAATACCGCCACCGCCATTTGCTTTCGAGATGTTGTCTTTGACAACCGTGTTCGCAACCACATCATAAAAAGGACCAAAGCCGCCAGAGGTTAAATTCATCGCACCGGCAGAGGTTCCAACATTGTTGATGAAGGTGCTCCCACTGATGTATGCCTGACGACTGGCATACAATCCCCCTGTACCTGAACTGGAAATATTGCCTATAAAATTGCTGTGCGTGACCGTAATCGTTCCGGCGCTGACCCCAGCAGTGCTAAAAGCAGAGGTATTGCTGATAAAGTTGCTGTCAGAAATGATGAGCGGATTGCTTTGACCATTTGTGTAGATGCCGCCACCAGTACCGCTTTGAAACGTGCTGCTCAGTACTTGGACCACGCCGGGATAATCGAGGTAGAGTGCGCCAGCGGAATTGTTTGAGGTATTGCTGATGAAGCTTGTGTTGGTGATATATGCCGTGCCACCGTAATAATTGTAAATCGCTCCGCCGCTTGCGGTATTACTAATGAATGAACTATTGGTTAGCGTCAATGCAGGTGAATAACCATAGCCATAAAGATAAATCGATGACGCATAACCGGTGCTCCGATTCCCAGTAAACTTGCTATTGGAGACTTGGAGTGAGTTGGTGGAGTAGATCGCGCCGCCGCTCGTGTTGCTGATAAAGTCAGTTGCATTGAAGCTGGCTGCGCCATAGAGCGCCATCATTGCCGAGGTGCCATTCGAGTTTTCAAGAAACTGAGAGTTACTCACGGCGATTTGTCCACCGTTCGTCACAATCACCGTGCCGGTGTTGCTGATGAACTGTCCGCCATCGATAACAACCAAAGCCGCGTTCTGACTTTGAATATTCGGGGCAGTATTGCTGACAAATAAAGTGTTGGTTACCGTCAAGGCGCTCTGAGTGGAAACGACCTTGTAACCCGAATTGTGTGTGAAAGTACTGTTGGCAATGGTCGATGTAGTATTGGCGGCACTGCCGATCGTATCAGCACCCGAACCACCTACATTACCATTAAAAGTGCTCCCTGTTACGTTTAGGGTAGAACCAGCTAGGTTCTGAATGATACCAACGGCATTGTTTACGAATGCGCTATTGGAAATAACGAGTTTGCCATAGTTGATAATGGGATAGCCAGGCCAAGGTGTGTAATTGAGGTTTGCGATGTTGATATTCGTCAGCGTCAATCCAACACCGGCGTTAATCCAAAACAACCGCACATTAATTGGCGCGGTCAACGTCACCCCATTGCCCGCGTTGTATCCATCGATGGTGGTATTCAAAGCAAATGTCTTTTGCGATGCAACCGAAATTGTGGCTGGTCCGCTGCAATTGAACGTGATCGTTCCGCCGGTGGCTAACGCCGCCGACAAGCCCGCATCGGTACAGTTCGTAACGACCGTGTCCTTGGGAGCCGCATGCGTAACCGGGACCGACCAAAAAAATAGCGCGGTCAAACTGAGAATGAATCCAAGTGCAATCATCGCACGATAGTGCTTCATCATTATCTCCTTTGAATGAATTTCCGAATGAGGACTGAATCGATTTTTGCGCCTGAGAAATCAATTGCCACGTCCGGACGTCAACATGCGTCCGACGACGTGGCATTGCCGCTTCTGGACAATCGCTGCTCTCCATCATCAGGCGAATCGATTTTCGCACAATGACTTTATCAGCTTACCGTGACAAGAACGTGACAAATAAAAATCCAGGTTTTCCATCTTTGAGAAACCTGGATTCTGTGAACAAATCAATTCAAATTGCGCTTTGCACCACCAAATCGATGGCTTGCTCCGGCGTCATGTTCTCGCCTTCCGTCCACGCGGCATTGAACGTCGCTTCGTCGAGATGCGCCTGCGCTTCGTGGATCACGTGCTCGTGGAACGCGCGCTCGCGAATATCGATCTGCGCGTCGAGAGTAGCGCGCAAGACGTAGATCGCGCCTGTTAATTTGGCTGCGCGTTCAAACGCGCCCAAGCCCACCGCCACTTGCGCTGCGCCGATCAAACAATTCACGATGGTGCGTTTGTCGCCTAGCTCTTGCAAACGTGAAAGCGCTTCGGCGTAAAGTTTTTGCGCGTCCACGTAATTTTCCAAACCGACATGCACATCGCCCAGGTTGCCAAACGTGATGGCGACGCCGCGTTTGTCGCCTAGCTCGCGCCGCAACTGCAACGTCTCTTCGTGCAAGTTGCGCGCGGTTTCAAAATCGCCTTGAGACAACAGCGCGTTTCCCAGGTTCGTCAGAACGACTGCACTGCCGCGTTTGTCGCCGACTTGGCGCATGATCTTGAGCGCCTGCTCGTGATACGATTGCGCGGCGACGTAATCACCTTCCGAGTGTGCAAGATTACCCATGTTCGACAACGTTGCGGCGATGCTCCACTTGGCTGCCATCTCGCGTTCCATCGTCAAGACCTGATCGTATACGCGTCGCGCGCCCGCATAGTCGCCTTGTTGTTGCGCGATGTTTCCCAAATTGGAAAGGGTTGTCGCAATCGCATGAACATCGCCGAGCTTGCGCGCGATTTGCAACGATTCTTCCAGTTGAGTTTTTGCCAGAGCATAATTCCCTTGAAATTCATTGACGATTCCCAGGAGGCGCAGCGCCGCGGCCATGTGGCGCTCGTCGCCGGATTCACGCGCCAAAAGCACTGCTTGCTCGACGCGTTCCCGCGCTAAAGGAAAATTGCTTTGCATCCGTGCTAACGTTCCCAGGACGATGAGCGCCCCGGCAATGCCGCGCTTGTCGCCAAGTTCGCGGAATAAATTGAGACCAGCTTCGCCATAAGATGCGTGAGCTGCGAAATCACCTTTTCGTCCCGCCAGATCCGCCGCTTTGATGAGCGCCCATGCATAGGATGTGCGAAACTCTGGCGAGTCGGTCGGCTCGAAAGCCGCGCGGCTGCACTCGAGCGCTTGCTTGAACCAATCGAATCCTTCCACGAGATAACCGCGCACGCCCCAAAATTCGGTGAGCGCCGTACACATGCGCAACGCCGATTCATAGCGACCATGCTCGACGGCATGATGCAGCGCGTTGCGCAAGTTGGCATGTTCGCGCTCTAATTGATTCGACCATTCGATTTGGCGAGGACCTTCCAACTCGGGCGCAGCTTGTTCGGCAAGATCGAGATAATAAAGGAGATGATGATCGCGCGTCGCGTCGGCTTCGCCGGACAAGAGCATTTTTTCGCGCGCGTAATGTTTGATCGTATCGAGAAAACCGTAGCGCATTTCGCCGCTAGATTCGTCGGCAAACAATAACGATTTGGCGACGAGGCGGCCGAGCAAATCGAGCACCTCGGATTTGCGCAGCGGCTCAAATCCGCAAACTTGTTCGGCGGCTTGCAGCGTGCGGCCCCCGCTAAAGACCGCCAAGCGCGAAAATAGCGTACGCTCGCTGGGCGAAAGCAGATCGAAACTCCAATCGACCAGCGCGCGCAATGTTTGCTGACGCGGGAGCGCTGCTCTAGTTCCATTTGTCAGCAAATTGAATCGATCGTCAAGTCGCGCGGCGATTTCTTCGGGCGTCAGCACCGCCACGCGTGCCGCCGCCAATTCGATAGCGAGCGGAATGCCGTCGAGCCGCCGACAGATTTGGGTCACGGCGTCGACGTTTTGTTCCGTGAGCGCAAAGCCAGGTTGCGCCGCACTGGCGCGTTCGACAAATAAACGCACGCCTTCATAACGCATCAGCAATTGCTCGCGCGTTTGCAAATCGGTTGGCACCGAGAGCGTGGGAACTTGCCATATCGCTTCGCCGGCAATGTCGAGCGGTTCACGACTGGTTGCCAGGATTTTAACATCGGCGCATTCCCGCAACAAGGTCTCCACCACTCGCGCGGTCACGTCGATCACGTGCTCGCAGTTGTCGAGGATCAAAAGCAAATTTTTCGCACGCAAATAATTCACAATGGTTTCCAGCGTCGTGCGGCGGGGTACTTGTCCAACGCCTAATGCTTTGGCAATCGCTTGTTGGACCAGTTCGGCATCCGTAACGGTCGCCAGCTCAACCCACCATACGCCATCGCGAAATTGCGGCGCATCCATCAACTCCATCGATACTTGGATCGACAGGCGGGTTTTGCCGCTGCCACCCGCGCCGACGAGCGTGAGCAATCGCGTGCTCGCAAGCAATGCTTTGATTTGCATCATCTCGTGCTTGCGACCGACGAAGCTCGTGAGCGGAATCGGCAAGTTGGAAATGCGCGCGGCGTCCGACGACGTCGCCGGCGTTTGCTTGATCCAATTCAGCAAGGCTTGCGTTTCGCGGGACGGCTCGACGGCGAGTTCATCGCGCAGCAGGCGCACGCATTCCGTGTGCTGTTCCAACGCGGCAGCGCGATTACCGCGCGCCATTTCGCAAAACATGATGTGTTGATGCGCCGTCTCGTTCGCGGGATCGGTCACCAGAGCTTGGCGCGCAAAATCAAGCGCGCGTTCGTATTCGCTTTGCGAGCGCATGTGCTGGGTGAGGCGCAACAACGTTTCGATATACAGCGCGCGGAAACGTTCGCGTTCGTTCAACACCCAGTCGTCGTAAAAATCGGCGAGCAAATCGCCGCGATAGAGTTCGATAGCCGATTCGGGTGCAGAGGCGCGCGTCTTTACGAATTCTCGCGCGTCTACCCACAAAGGAAAGCTGGGATTGATTTGGATGTGTTCGCGGTCGGCGATCAGAACGTCATCGCCAAATGTTTTGCGAAGAACGGCGAGACTAGTGCGCAAGGACATGCGCGCTTGTTCAGCGGACGTATCACCCCAGAACAACGCCGCGAGTTTTTCTCGCGTATGTCCTTCGCGGTCGGCAAAGAGAACGAGGTGGGCGAGGAGGATTTCAACTTTGCGGCGGGGCAAGCGGATGAGGGTTTTCTTTGCGCCGTCGCGCATTTCAAGTTGAAAAGAACCAAGAAGATAAAGCGCAAATTCTTTTTGGGACGGGACTAGTTTTCGAGACATAGCTCTGTGGCTGTATGATACCTGAGAATCGCATCTTTGTCACACTGATGCAGGGCAGATGGCAATGGATTTTTGGGGGCAATGTAACAGATCGACCGCAGCGAGCGCAGAGACGCAGAGAAAAAACGATTAGCATGAATCAAGCTCCTGAATTTCAGGAGCTTGATAATCTATCCAAAGTAGCGCACGTCGGAGACGTGCGCGGCAAATCGGAGATTTGCCCTACATAGACAATGGTCCGGACGTTCTCTATGACCCGCGCACGTCGATGATTTCACGCACGACCGGGCGCAGCGTCTCGACCAGTTTAGCTTGCGGCACGCCTTGCACCTTGATCGCAATTTCCCATTGTTGCTTTTTGGGATCCGGGTCTTCGCTGAATGCTAATCCCACAATGTCGCCGCCCGCATCGAAGATCGCTTGCGCAATTTTGGCGAGCGTACCTTTGGTGTTTGAAATGTACGCGGTCACGCGCACACCGGGGCGGCGTCCACCCAGGAATTGCAAAAACGCTTTGAACAAATCCGATTCGGTAATGATGCCGACCAACGTCTTGCCTCGCATCACCGGCAGCCCGCCGATCTTGCCATCGTCCATCATGCGCGCGGCATCTTCCAACGGCTGATCTTCGGCGACCGTAATCACGCGCGGGGTCATGACCTTTTCGACGACGAGCTTGCCGAGGAGTTCATGAATTTCCCAAACGTTCAACGATGTTGCAGGCGAAGGTGAAGCGTAGAGCAAATCTTTTTCGCTGACGATCCCGACGAGTTGTCCTCGATTATCGAGCACGGGCAGACGTTTGATTTTCTTTTCGCGCATCAAACGCAGCGCATCATTGACGGATGTGGTGGGCGAAACCGTAATTGGATTGGGGGTCATTCGTTCACGAACAAGCATCGCAGCCTCCTTGGTGCTGAAAGTTGACCGCATTATAACACAGAAATCTACCAGGTCATCAAATTGTATCTTTGACTTTTACCCAATTGATTGTATACTGTCGCCAACGCGCAAAAGAAACTTGGCAATTGAACCAGAACACCTGACAATGGCACTCGATGTGCCTGGCGCGTCAGGTGTTTTTTTATTGCCGACGTTGCTCACACCAACTTGGAGGGCAAGTGTTCATGGATGTTCATGCCACCGCTGGACCCAAATTGCTGCGTTCGCTTGCACTAGGCATCCTTCTCGTCTTGTGCTTGATTGTCCCCACATCGGCGGATACCCCCGGTGGAATTTGCCCCATCAATCGATTCCCCATTGGCGCAACAGACTGGTACGTTTTTGGAATGGCGCGTGGAGCCGACAACCACGTTTGGTTCGTCAAACCGAGCGCAGCAAACACGTACCACATCGCTAACATGTCTCCGGATGGAACGCTTGCCGAAGTCCCTGTCGACGGCACTCCTGTTCGTTTAGCTTTTACCGTCGATCAGAATGTTTGGTACACGCGCTCCGATAGTGGTGTCGTCAGTCAATTGACTCTCTCGAATACGATCAACTCCTTTCCGATTTCCAGCACGATCTCGAATGGAATCGCCGTCGCTGCGGATGGAAATTTGTGGATCACCGAGAGCGCCAGCAATCAGATCGAGCGCATGACGGCGACCGGAACGATCACCGGACAATTCCCAGTTCCAACTGCCGACAGCCAACTCGGCGACATCGTCCTGGGTGGCGATGGCAATTTGTGGTTCATCGAAAAGGCGGCGCAAAAAATTGGGCGTATCTCGACGACGGGTATCATCGCTGAGTTTGCAACGTTGACGCCGAGCGCCAACTTGACACATATCACCGCTGCGCCCGATGGCAATGTTTGGTTCGTCGAAACGGTCGCTTGCGTGCCTTATTGCTCGTACAGCTACTACAACCGTATCACACCCGACGGTACGATCATGCGCTTCGGACCCACGTATCCAATCGACGGCATTGTGGCCGGCGTGGATGGAAACTTGTGGGCGATCTTGCGGCTGCGCTATAATTTTTTGCTTGGGCGCATTGCGATGGATGGCACGCTAACCACTTTCGGTTCGCCATCGACCGATCCGTATCTGGCGCATCTCGGCAACAGCATCGCGGCGGGAGGCGATGGCAAGCTCTGGGTTGGCACCGGCAGCTACGATAACCAATTCGTCGAGACGTTCGATCCGAACAAGCTGGGATGTTTTGTGTACATGCCAATGGTGCTGAGGTAGATGTCCTAGTGATTCGTCACCACGTCGATCTTTCCCAAATCGCGCGCGCGCGCGTCGCAAAAGCGAAAAGCAAAGAACGACAGGGTAGAAAATACGATAACCAGAACGATGAGGATGAGCAATAATTGCGCGTTGCTGAAACCAACCAGAGTCGGAAACGCATTTGCAACTGAGCCGATGAGGGAACGGCGCAAGAGTTCGAGCCAGTACGTGATCGGCATGAGAAAACCAAGGGGACGCAGAAATTCGGGCAAGACGTCGAGCGGAAAAACCGCGCCGCTGAATAGATACAAGGCGCCTGCGGTCGCTTCGCCCAGAAAGCCCGCATGATACGCCGTGAGCAGGGTGACGCCCGCCAAGAGCAATCCGATCATGGCGAGCATGACGATGCCAACCAATAACGTGACGATGAAGAGGGGAAAATCGATTTGGGTGACAGTAATCGGAACGCGCAAGAACAAGACGCCGCACGTAATCGTAATGAACACCGAGAACGATCCGGTGATCACACGCGAAACGCCGCGCCCGAAAAGGTATGCCACATAGTTGACCGGCGCAGTGTAAATGTATTTGATCGTGCGATAATGCTCGCGATCTTCGATGACCGACCACGATACGCCGGTCATGACCGCGCCAACGTACATGTAAAACGCGTTGCCGAGATAAATATAGGGAAATAACGGTGCGCCGAAATCACCTTGCGTGATGACCGCATACATCATCACTAAAATCATCGCGCTCGACAGCGGCTTGACAATCGAATAGACCGCGAACAAGAATGGATCGGTCCAATTCGATTCGATTTGCCAGCCGAGCCAGGTCGCCGTTCTGAATGATCGCCAATGAATTCTGTCCAACATTATCTGCGACTCTCCGTCAGGCGTCCTTCTTGAATCGCCAGTCTTTCCATGTGCGCGAGCAAGATTTTCGATGCTGCGAGAAAGACCACACCGAGAACAGTCAGAATGCCAATCTCCACATACACGTTAAGGAATCCGAGCGTCGCGCCGGAGGGAAAGACCAATTGCCGCATCGCATCCAGTCCCAGCGTGAGTGGAATCAACGATGCGGCGGCCGCGATCCAAAAGTTGAAGCTCTTGACCGGAAAATAAAATCCCGAAAAAAGAAAAATCGGTTCTTGCGCGAGATTTGAAAGATGCCACGCTTCGCGCCCAAGCAAGAGAAACAACGAGGCGAGCATCATGCCCATGCCGTACAGCGCCGTCATCGCCAAGAAAAACACGGCGAGCAATTCGGCTAGTCCTGCAATGACGTACTGGACCTGAAAGACGAGACTGCCAACCAGGATAACCGTCGCCGCGCGCAATGACGTTCCAAGCATTCCGCCGACCGCCATGCCCAACAGAATCGCCATCATCGAATTAGGAGCCATGATGTAGAGCGCGAGATTGCCCGTCTGTTTTTCCCAAAAAAGCTGGCTCGACATTGCCCACAGGACGTTCATCCAAAACGCCGTCATCGCTCCGCCGACGACCACAAAGCCGACGTATTCTTCCGGCGCGCGCATCGCGCGATACACGAACACGTACGCCGATACCGCCATCACGGGTAACAGGACTTCGAAAAACAGCCACGATTTTTCGCGCTGCGTGCCGATGACGCGCGGGTACGCGCGCCCGATGATCGTCATCAAAAACAGTCGCCAGCCCGTGTTTTTTTTAACTGGGTTCAGCATGTTCCACCTGCTCCATACTGCGCCCGACCAAATCGACAAATACATCTTCGAGCGTTGGCTCCCGTTTTTCGAGGTGCAGTAATTGAATGTGGTTCGATTCCATCGCATTGAACACGGAACCGAGCACGTGTTCCTGTTCCAACACAAATTCGATGATGTCGCGCGCATCGCCAGGACGATGAATGACATTTTTCACACCGGGCAATGACTCAAAGACGCGCGACGCCGTTCCATTCACTCGATTGGTCTCGACGCGGAAAATTGCCTCGCGCTGTAATCGCCGCTTGAGATTCGACGGAGTATCACACGCTAACACTCGCCCTTGATTGATGATCGCGACGCGGTCGCACAACTCATCCGCTTCGACCATGTAATGCGTCGTCAACATCACCGTGCGTTCAGGATTCTCTTTGACCCAGCGCCGAACAAAGGCGCGCACATCACGCGACGCCCCCACGTCGAGTCCCAGCGTCGGTTCATCGAGAAAGACGACGTGCGGATCGGTCAAAAATCCGCGCACGATGTTCATTTTCTGTCGTAAGCCAGTCGAAAGATCGGCGGATTTCGTGTTGAGTCGATCACTCATGCCGACCACATCGAGCAATTCTTTGATCCGCTGATTCGCCTGAGCGGTGGGAATGCCATAGAACTGCGAGAACATCCAGAGATTTTCACGCACCGTCAGCAACCCATAGCCCGACGATTCGCCGCCCGAAACCATGTTGATGAGCGGTCGCACCTGCGCTTGCTGTTTCATCACGTCGAAACTCGCCACGCGCGCCCAGCCCAGCGTCGGCGCGAGCAGCGTCGTAAGAATTTTGATGAGCGTGGTTTTGCCTGCGCCGTTGGGTCCGAGCAAGCCGAACAACTCTCCTCGTTCGACAGCCAGGTTTACATCATGCAAGGCGACGAGTTCTTTGCGGTCTTTCTTTTTCGCGTCCCGAATTTTGTAGATGCGTCCCAGGTCTTGCGTTTCAATTGCGAGATTGGAATTCATTTTCATTCAACCATTGGTCTCAAAATGCCGAACCATTTTAGCATAGGCGACTCGGCGCGGCAAACGGACTCAACGAATACGAACCGCAGAGCGTAAACGAATGCAGGTCGGTCATGCAAAAGATTCGTTTATTCGTTCCGCGGCGATTCGTTGATGCTTTGAGTTTTGGAGTGTTGGTTATATACTGGGATTGCACTTGATGAGTAGGCTCGATGATTTTGTTGGCGTAGCCCTAGTACCACTTTTGATGAACGATGTTGTGCATGCAATAGCATTTTGGGGAGCATTCCGAATGGATTCAAGAGATACCGATTCTAACCACTTGCCAAGTGTTAGGCCGTTGCTGAACGAGAAACAACCAAATGCTTTTAGCGCCCCAACTAATCCTGACGTACGCATATGGCGTTACATGGATTTCACAAAATTTGTATCGATGTTAGAACATCAGGGTTTATTCTTCACACGTGCAGATTTAATCGGCGATGCTTTCGAAGGTTCATTCGCTCGCCAGAATATAGAACAAAGAAGGACAACCTATTCAGGGCTAGATTGGGAGAAGGTAATGCAGCTATTCGAGTTGTATAAAAGTCAGCGTGCTTACCTCTTACTAAATTGCTGGCACATAAATGACCAAGAGTCAGCTGCAATGTGGAAGCTGTACGCAAAGTCCAACGAAGCAATAGCTGTTCAATCTACTTTTGCACATCTTCGGTCGGTTTTAGCAGCAAAAGTGGGTATTGGCATGGTAAATTACATTGACTACGATCATGCTAGAATCCCCGAGGGAAATATTTTCTTTCCCATTATGCATAAAAGAACAGTAACCGCAAAATTCCACCTACAAGTTTTTTAAGGTTTGCGGCGAACGGCTTCCGCCCATTGACGTTCCAATTCTTTGAGACACCGCCGTGGATGATGCCGAAACCGATACAGGACTTGGAGTCGGCGCTGCGTTT
>JACRMI010000021.1 GCA_016215025.1 Chloroflexota bacterium | reverse complement strand
TCACGGACTGGACGGTTTCGAGCGCTGGATCGGTTGGGGCATCATCGTCGCTAACTTGGTAGTGATCGCCCGAAAACTTCACAACCGCCGTCGCGGCTCGAAACGTCAAGCAAAATGAATTTTCCGACAAGAACTAGCTAAGGCATAACCATGAACAAGCAACGAATTCTCGTGGTCGATGATGAGCCGCGTTACGTCCGCGCTATCCAAGTTAATTTGGAAGCGCGCGGTTTTCAAGTCATCACAGCGCCAGATGGACAGACTGCCATCAATTTAGCGGCGCGCGAAAATCCCGATTTGATCTTGCTCGATATTAGAATGCCGCAATTGGACGGTTATGAAACTTGCCGCCGCATTCGCAATTTTTCCAACGTGCCGGTTATCATGCTGACCGCACTCAGCGAACCGAACGACAAGGTCAAGGGACTGGACTTGGGCGCAGACGATTATGTGACCAAACCGTTCAACGCAGAAGAGTTGGTCGCACGGGTTAGGGCAGGCTTACGCCGGGGAGCGTCCGTCAACCCAGAAGAGCCGCAGGCCACATTGACAGCGCATGGCATCGTCTTGGATTTGGCGCGGCAGCGGGTTTGGGTCGATGAGAGACCGGTGAATTTGACCTCGATTGAATTTCGGCTTTTGACTGAGTTGATGCGCCACGTCAATACGGTCATGTCACCGGAAGTGCTTTTGGAAAAAGTGTGGGGCATTGGATACGAAGGAGAATTTCGATTGGTCTGGCGAGCGATTCATCGCTTGCGCCAAAAAATCGAGCGCGACCCTAGTCACCCGGAACGAATTGAGACGAGGGCGGGCAGTGGATACATGATTTCGCGAGAGTAGATCCTTCAGTGACGAGCCGCAGCATAAAATGAATAGGGTGGCTCGTTGTTTTTTGCGATATTTCAGTCTTAAACCTTTAACCGGGTGAGCCTCCGGATCGCATGTTGGGAACTGGTTGGGAACTGGATATGTTATCTTGAAGGCGTCTCACTGCCAAATAAAAGCAGTATTGACCAGACCAATTTTGCCAGAGGTTCTCAATGTCCAAACGATTTGCCAAGAAAAAGTTTCTGCTCCTATGCGATCATGCCGAAATTGCGAGGGCAACTCGATGTCTGCTTGAAGATCAGGCAGAGGTGGTATCGCTGTTGGTTGAGCCGGACCAAGCCTCGGAACAATTCAATGTGCCGGAAAACCCGAATCTTATTATAATGGTTCTGTCTGAACAGCGCAGTGAGCCAATCGTCGTATTGGCGCGTTCCGCGCTGGGTCATTTGCTCAATCGAGTTCCGATGCTCATCGTTTCGGAGAAATCGTTTCAGCCGCATTGGCAAGCTCAAATTGCCTGCCTAGAATTTCCGTTTACGCCCGATCAATTACTCAAATCGGTTGACGATAGTCTAACGGGAAATATTTCGCATCGTTTCAGCGCAGCGTGCTCATCGAATGATGCCCGCGTTATTTCGACTGGTCCAACCAAGTAAAACTATGAACCACGAGCCATTCGCCAAATTGGACAAAGAGCCTTGGACCCATCCTGACAAAACAGTGCTCGATGGAACCGAAGGCGATACGGATTCCTCGGATTCTCGTTCACCGTTGGGCGTTATGAGTTGGCGGCATTGGAACGCCAAGTTGAAAAGTGTTGTTCAACGCTTGCGAAACGGAAATGCTCACGCTCAAGACCCAGTTCAGACGAGTCCCCTCGAAATCGACCTGTCAAGTAATCCCGAATCCAGCCCAACTCAAGAGTGGGCTGAACAGAAATCAGTGGATATTGCTGATTCAGAACAACAAGAGTTTGTTCAAGCCTTGCATGACACAGCAGTTTCGTTGAGCGGCATGTTCGACATCGAAAAAGCACTCGATCGAATTCTGGCATCCATTGCACATTTAATTCCCTGTGATTCCGTCGATGTTATGCTATTCGAAAATGGTACCGCACGCGTCGTCCGCTCCAAAGTGTCCAACCTCCATCGCAATGAAGGTTCCCCAGTCTCACATCCGCTAGTGGTCGATCAAGTGCCGCAATTGCGCCAAGTCATTGCGAATGGGCAAGCGGTTGTGATTGCAGACACGACGGAGCGTCCTGCGGAAATAGAGTTTGAAGGCGCATCCTGGGTTCGCTCTCACATTACTGTACCGATCCAAATCGCCAAACAGATCATTGGCTTTGTGAATGTCGATAGTGCCATTCGCGGCATGTTCAATCCGGTTCATGCAAATTATCTGCAAGCGTTCGCCGATCAAGCGGCGGTGGCAATCGAAAATGCGCGCCTGATCGCCGAGAGTCACCTCCGCATTCGCGAATTGAGCGCGTTGAATCGAATTCAGACGAGCATCAATTCGACTTTGGAATTGGAATGGGTGCTGCGCTTGACGATGCAAGAAGCCCAGGATTTGTTCGGCGTGGAAGAATGCTCGGTCATGCTTTTGGACGAGCCTGCCAATGAACTCGTTTTCCAAATGAGTTTGGGACTCCCTGCTTCTAAAAAATTCCGACTCAATATCAATCGCGGAATTGCTGGCTGGGTTGCGCGGACAGGTAATCCCGCTCTGGTCAACAATGTCCCTGTCGACCCGCGCTGGGATCCGGTTCCCGATTCGATTACGGGTTTTACCACGCGCTCGATCTTGGCGTTGCCGCTCCAATCGCGCAGCAAAACAATTGGCGTGGTCGAGTTGATCAACAAAATCGAAGGCGGATTTACGGATGCGGATTTGCGCTTGCTCAATTCCGTTTCCAATTTGGTGGCGGGCGCAATTGAAAACGCGCGGCTCTTTGGCGAATTGAACAAAGCATATCAGGAGATGGCGGAAACGCAATCGCAAGTGATTGAAAGCCGCAACACACTGCGAACCCTGTTTGACGGCATCGACGACCGGATTTGTATCGTCAATTCGGACTTGCGCGTGCTCGCGCTCAATCGCGCTGCCGCCGCCGAATCGGAGTTGGAACCTCGGGCTGGAGTGGGCAAGCTCTGTTACGATATCATGGATCACCTGGATGCGCCATGCGAGCAATGTCCGGTCAAAGACACGTTCGGCACCGGCAAATCAGCTTGGGTCACTCAAAGCCGTATCACCAAAAAGGGTGCGGCTCAAGAGCTGGAAATCCGAACCTATCCGCTTGAGAATTCGGAAGGGGCAGTCGAAAGTGTGATCGAAATTGTTCGCGATGTGACCGAAAAGCGCAAGATGGAATCGACTCTGGTTCAGTCTGCCAAGCTTTCGGCGGTGGGTGAACTTGCGGCAGGCGTGGCGCATGAAATCAACAATCCCCTCACTGCCGTTTACGGCAACGCGCAGATGCTTCTCAAGATGTTGGATTCAGCGGACTCGCGTTATGAAATGGTGCAGTTGATCGAACGAGCGGGGTTGCGCGCGAGCAAGGTTGTCCGCAATCTGCTGGACTTTTCGCGGCGCGAGGATTATCAGTTTGAACCGACGGACATTAATTCGACGATCGAGGATTCGTTGTCGTTGATTCTGCATCAATTGCATCGCAGTACGATCCAGGTGACGCAGACGATGCAACCGGACTTGCCTTTAGTGCGAGCCAGTTCATCGCACTTGCAAACCGTTTGGACAAACTTGCTGCTTAATGCGCGCGATGCGATTGGAGAAAAAAAGAACGGCACTATTCACATCACCACACAGCTCGCCGAGGATGGCAAGTTCATTCAAATCCTGTTTGCGGATGATGGACCGGGCATTGCCGAAAAAGACTTGCCGAAGATTTTCGATCCGTTCTTTACAACCAAGCCGCAAGGGCGAGGGACGGGACTGGGGTTGTACGTGAGTCACTTGATTATCGCGCATCACAATGGGACGATGCAGGTATCGAGTGAAATGGGCAAGGGCGCGACGTTCATCGTCAGTTTGCCGGTGGAGATGGCAAGCCAGTAAAATAATCCGCATTGACAAAGAATTTTCAGCGACCATCCGGCGGCAAACCTTTGAGCCATTTGCGCACAATGTCCATTTCGTTTTGAGCGCCCACCGATTGGAACATTTCCATCGCTTGCAACCAAATGGCTCTGGCTTTGGTTTTTTCGCCATGTTTCGAGTAAAGCATACCGATATTCGCGCGCGCTTGAGCCGCGCCACGCAGGTTGCCCAAACGTTCGTTGATTTGCAACGATTTATTTAAGGAGGTAATTGCCTCCATCCATTCGCCTTTTTGCGTTTGAACGCTGCCCAAGTTCATGTAAATCGACGCCATGCCCTGTGGGTTGCTCACTTTTTCGAGCAGGTTCAACGCGGTCTGGTAGAAATCGATGGCTTGGTCCCATTCGCCTTTGCGTTGATATGCCATGCCAAGACTGCCCGCAATCGAAATGATGCTGCGCTCATCCTTGAGTTTTTGGCACGCTTGAATGCCGGTGTGCGACCAGCTTATCCAATCGCTCCACATTTGATGGAGATTGAAATAGAATGTCATCGCACCCAAAATAAAATCGCGACACAAAATCCAGCCCGCCTGATCGTTGCGCGATAAAGCATAACGTTGACTCGCAAGAATGTTGCTCAACTCGTTCGTCAAAATGCGGTCGGCTTGGCGCATTTCAAGACGATGCAACTTGGGACCGTACTCTTTGGCGAGACTACAATAATGCCGAGCGAGTCTTAGCTCGGCGTCGCGATCTTCAAGTTTATCGTGCGCGTAATTGTGGATCATGGAATGGAGCGTATAGCGCCGAGGTTGCACACGTTGCTGAACAAGACCCAGCTTGGATAAATGTTCCAACGTGCGACCCGCAACATAATCGACCGTATCTGCCACGGCGGCAGCGGCTTCTTCGCCGAAATCATCGCCGGTGAAAACGCCGAGCGCCGCAAAAAATTTCTGATCGTCGTCACTTAACAATTCGTGAATCGCATTGATCGCCGCTTGACTACCGCGCGCATGGGGATATCCCCACTTGATCGATTCCAACCGGTCACGTTCGGTGCGGAGAATGGCAGCCAAAGCACTCAACGACATCGTGTGACGTTCACGGAATATCGCTGCCGTCAAACTGAGCGCCAACGGAAGATTATCGACCGTGCGCCCGATTTCTGCTACGAGTGAATGTTGTTCTTCGATGCGATTCTCGCCGGCAATGCGAGTGAACAATTCCAAGGTTTCGCTTTCGCTGAGACGGTCTAGTTCGAACACGATCATTTCTTTCGACGAACGCAGTTGCCGCGTGCGACTCGTGATGAGGACAGCGCAGTTTCTGAGCGCGTCCATCAGCGGAATCAACTTGGGATTATCTCGTTCATCGCGCGCGCCGTCCAGAATAGCGAGGACGCGTTTGCCAGTCAAAACGCGCAAGGTCTCGTTGGCACGCACGGCGATTTCTTCACTGCGTCGTTCATCCAGCGAAGTGGTACGGAATTCGTAACGCAAATCGCCGCGACCGAGGAAAGGGAAACCGCCATACGCGCGTGCCCATTTCGCCAGGATGTCGTCGGGGCGAGCAGAGTGAATATCCGCCCAAAGGATTCCATCCGTGAAGCGATCACGTAAGCGATGCGCGATTTGGATTGCCAATTCGCTTTTGCCGATGCCGCTGATGCCTTGAATCAAAACGATTCGACCGGGCGCAAGCGCGCGTTGGATTTGTCCCATCCAGGATGTGCGACCGACAAATGTCTCGGGTGCACGCGGCGCTTCAAAAACAGGGCGGCTAGTTTTAACGACGAATATATCGGGAAGGAGCGTTAGCAAAATTTCGGCGGTCTGTTCTTCCAGATGCGTTGGATCGTCGAAATCGACAATGCGGACTTGCTCGGCATGGAGACTCATCACGCGTTCGATGAACGCCGCTTGTTCGGGATTGTCGTCGTCGAGTTGTTCGCTTCGTTTAACGAAAAAGAGCGAGGTCTTTTTTAGTTTGAGCGCTTGATCGATTTCTGATTCCGTTAGCGAAACGTCGAGTTTAGATGGAATGCCCGTACGCGGCGCGCGGTCCAACAAGACCATGAACATATCACATTCATAGATCATGCTGGAGATTTGCTCGCGCGATAATTTGGGGTCCGAATATTTCAAGTCCATCAGCGCGCCGTCGAGGCGCAGCGAGCCAATGGCGCGCACCAGTGCTTGGCGCTCCAGGCGCATTTCAGCTCGAATTCCACTGACGTAGATTTTGATTAGACGCATCAGTTTTTCTCAAAAGATAGAACCGGAAAGCTTGGTTTATTCTACCACAGATTTTCCAAAACCATACTTGTTTCGTAATTAGGTTGTCATTGCGAGGAGGCGCGCAGTACGTACGCAGCATGGGTAGCGCTGGACGATTCGCGTGCCGACAAAGCCGCGAAGCGCTCACCTTGGACGGACGCGTACGCGGCTTCGTCGCTCGCTGGTTTGGCGATTACTGTACTCTTTGATATCGCTCCTCGCAATGACACACAGCGGTACTCTTTGGAGGAACTCAATGGCTCTCATTCAAATTGTCGATGATGATGTCGATGTTGCCAAGACCATCGAAATCAACTTGACGCAGAACGGCTATCAAGTGCAAGTCGCGCACAATGGACACGAAGCACTCGCGAGTGTCAATCGTCAAACGCCCGATCTCGTGCTGTTGGACATGGCGATGCCGGAGATGGATGGCGTCGAAGTTTGTCGGCGGCTGCGCGCGAATGTGGCAACCGCCGGGATTCCGATTTTGTTTTTGACGGTCAGCAAAGACATCAAAAGCAAGACGGATGGGTTTAACGCAGGCGCAGATGACTATTTGGTCAAGCCGTTCGATCTGCAAGAATTGAATTTGCGTGTCAAGGCGCTCTTGCGTCGCGGTGCGGCGAAAACGTCCGGCGAAGCTTCCGCTGAAATTACCGTGGGTTCGCTGGTGCTCAATTGTCAGACGTTTGAATTAAGAGTCAAGGGCAAAAAGATCTTACTCACGCCGGTCGAGTTTGAGCTTGTGCGACACATGATGTTGCATGTTGGTCAAGTATTATCGGCAGAAAATCTCTTGCGGCAAGTTTGGAAATATCCGGATGGTACCGGCAGCCCCGAATTGGTTCGTGCGCATATCAAGAATTTACGTAACAAAGTCGAACCGAATCCGCAGGAACCGATATACATTAAAACGGTGGGGCGCTTTGGCTATACTATTTCGAACGATAATCCAGGATAAAATATGACACTGTAGTATGGCGACCGCAGAGGGCGCAGAGACACAGAGAAAAACTCTGCGCTCTCTGTGTCTCGGCGGTGAGCAAATCGGCAGGTATACTACAGTCTCTAAAATATTCAGAATGGGCATTACAGGGAACGGAACAACGTCCATTCCCTAAAAAATACGACGGTAGGGAACGCTCGCCGCAGCGTTCCCTTTCTTTTCTTCTTCACGCAATCTTCACTTAAGATTCACCCTTCTTTTGCTGACAAACCCATTGTCAGGTGTTATGCTACCTTCGTGAGACCTCCTCACATTTGATCGGTTTTCCAACTTTTGTCAGGCGGTTCACAATAATCCGCCTCTAGACGAATGGATAATTATGGCTTGCATCCTTGTTGTGGACGATGACCTCGATATTCTCAAAACCTTCAAGCGCGATTTGACGAACCAAGGTCATCATGTTATTTGTGCTGCCACTGCCAGCGAAGCATTGCAACATTCGACACGGACTCGACCCGATCTGGTGCTTTTGGATATTGGCTTACCCGGCAGCATGGATGGCATCGAATTGTGTCGTCAATTGCGTTCAAATCCATCGAGCGCGACCATACCGATTCTGTTCGTCACGGTGAGCAACGATATAGAAAGCAAAACCGCTGCCTTTGATGCCGGTGCAGATGATTACCTGGTGAAACCTTTTGACCTTCAAGAATTGAACTTGCGAGTCAAGGTCCTTCTTGCGCGCGATCGATTCCATTCAGCGCATGAGAGCAATTTAAACTAGGCGAGCCGAAACTAATGAGCGTGCTGGAAAATTTGCACCAAGCCCAAGCGACTACCCTAGCATCGTTGCTGCTCGTCGATGCTCAAATCAGCGCGCGCGCTTGCACCGCCGAAAATCTTCGTTTGCGGGGCTATGCCGTCGTCGAGGCAAGCTCCGGCGAAGAAGCATTTGCCCACTTGGAAACGTATCCGTGTGATCTAGTCGTCCTCGATGTTGCCTTGCGCGGCACGGATGGCGTTACCGTCATGCGCCGTCTGCGTGCTGATTACCCCGATCTTCCCCTGATTGTGCTTACGTCTCATCCTACGGTCGAAAGCGCCGTGGCGGCGGTCAAGCTGAACGTGGTCGATTATTTGACCAAGCCATGCAAAACCGACGATTTGGTTCTCACCATTACGCGTGCGCTTGAAGCGCGGGCGCAACAACTGCGACAACAAAAATTGCTCGCGTTGGTTGGCGCGGCGATGGAAGCACTGCGTGAACCGGCAACGGTTACGCAATCCATTTCCGTACCCATCGCAACTCCCACGCCTGTGCCTACGCTTTCTTCCGAAGTGAAAAATTCTGGCATCGTAGAACTTGATCGATCCAAGCGGCAATTGAAATTACGCATGAATCCGCCGCGCATCATCGATCTAACCGAAGGCGAATTATCGGTATTGATCGCGTTGATGGAGAAACCGAATCAAGTGCTGTCGTACAACGATTTGGCAAAATCGGCGTTAGGCTACGAAGGAATGGACAAGTGGACAGTCGAAAGCGTCATTCGTTCGACTGTTTTTCGCTTGCGGCACAAGATCGAAACGGGACCCGATGCACCGTGCCTCATTCGCACGGTGCGCGGACGCGGCTATTTTTTCTCGCCGGTGTAGCTGTCATGCTGAGCGCAGCGAAGCATCTCGCAGTGCGGAAAACGAGACCCTGAGCGAAGCGAAGGGTGACATTCTTGAGCTATTACGAACTTTATTGAAATAATTCTAAAACGGCGTCGAGCCACATCTTGCAGTATATAGAAGACAGAGCCGTGTTTTGAAAGAGGCGGTAATAATGGAACAGGAAAAGAGAATTCAAGCATTGGAAGAGGAAGTCAAGAATCTCAAACTTGAGATTGGGCGAACGTTGCTTGAAATCCAAAAAACCTTGCCTGAAAAACCAAATGCTCCGATGCGTTGGGAAAAGAAAGCGTGGGTTTTGGCGCTGCTCAACCTCCTTCTCGCCGTTGTCCTCTTCACCAATATTTACATTTATATTCCGGGTAATCCTCTTTCGGAAATCAATCCGACACTGACAGGTTGGCTCCGTGCGTTGTGGGTTGCGCTCGCATTTATTTGGCTTTTGCTTCAGATGTACCCGCTCGCACTCTTGCTCGAACAAGAAGATCGCCAATGGCGCGGCGTAGTATGGCGCAATGCTTTGGGATTTTTCCGAGATCGACCGGGCTTGCTCGTCTTGGCGACATTGGTGGTGTTGGTGATTGCCCTCATCGACACGATCATGCCGGTCGTGTGGGTGATGCTTGCGCTGGTGCTTTTGATCGTGGTGGTTAGCGTGGCGGCTCAAAATATGTTGATTGCGCTGCGTAATCGATCCGGTGAGTAGTTAATCGTTCCGAACTTTTTTGCAATAGAGTTGAAACGGCACACTTGGCTGTCTGAGTTTAGAATGAATTCAAGACTAAAGTAGATCGAAAAAATAAAACACTGAGATGGGTCAGCGTCCTGACCAAAGGAGGCAGAACGAAAAGTCAAGATCCGAGCATGGTCGCTGATAATTACTGAACTAAGGCAATTCAATTTCTACAGGAGACCTTACATGAAAGCGCAAATTAGAAACATGATGAAAGACGAACGTGGCATAACCGCATTGGAAACCGCGATCATTTTGATTGCCTTCGTCGTAGTCGCCGCCATCTTCGCCTTCACCGTTCTCTCGACTGGCACC
>JACRMI010000020.1 GCA_016215025.1 Chloroflexota bacterium | reverse complement strand
ACGGCGCAATTTTTTGATATGCTCGCGGTGGTAAAGCGAGCGGACTTGGAGTTTTGGCATAACCCCAAGTATCCTCGCTTTACCGCTTTTCATCAACTGGCGCGTCTACCGTGAGTCTGACTTTTGTGAAAGAGCACTAGACTGTTACTGCTTTCCAATTGAATATTTTTCGACCAATCCAATCAGCACGTTGAAATACAAATAAACGATCCATACTCTGAGGAGGGAAACTATGAATCGCCGATTGGTACTTTTCGGCTTGGGAGTGGGACTCGTGGTGTTGTTGATTTTGCTATCAAACCCCGATCCAAACTCACCCACATCTATGATCGCCCGCCAGCAAAATCTTGGCGCGCCCGGTTCTTCCAACCTTGATCCTGATGCGAGTGGTCCGTTCGTGGTTCCGCTTATGACGCCGGTCCCCGGCAGCGGCGGTACGGCGACGACCGGCGGAAGCGGCGCTTCCAATCCTATCGTCGAGTTATCGAGTGTGCCGCCGCGCTTGCCGCACGCCGGTCAACCGGAGACAGAGAATGATCGCCAAATCGATCCGCTCACCCCGATCGATCTGAATCCTGTTATCAAGACCACTGCGCCAACCGCATCGGAAGTCAATCCGCCTAGCAACGCCCCAATTCTCCCAGCAAGCTCATCGCGTGCGCCGGCTGCGCCCAATGATTTCTATTACTACCAAGCGAAGGATTTGGGCGGCGGCGGCAGTATGATCGGCGAAACGAGTCATGCTTCGAACGGTCTCGTCGTATTGGAAACGTGGAACTGGGGTGCAGCACTCTCGAAAGATGGCGGCAAGACGTGGGGCTTTTTAAATCCCTATACCCTTTTTCCTTCATCGTACGGTGGCTTTTGCTGTGACCAAGTCGTTTACTACGATCAAAGTCATGATATTACCTTTTGGATTCTTCAGTACTCGCCCAATGCCAGCAACAACAATGCGATTCGTTTGGCATGGGCGAATGGCATCGGACGGCTCTCTAACGCTAACTTTTGCTACACCGACTTTACTCCGCAACAACTCGGCTCGCCCTCTGGGACTAATTACGATCAACCCAAGTTTGCGCGCAGTGATAACAACCTTTATCTAGAGATGACCCAATATGGCGCGGCTGGTGGAAGCATTGTCATACGAGTTGCGATCAGCGCATTCACGACTGCCTGTGGCGGCGTCGGGTATCAGTGGTATGCGCCCGGTCTGTTCAGCCCTGGGTTTACGCAACGCGGCTACAGTGACATGTACTTTGCCGCGCATGTATCGAACAGCACCTTGCGCGTATTCGATTGGCCCGAAAGCGCGGCGAACTGGACCGGCATCATCTCACACGATGTTTCGCATACGGCGTATCCCGCAAATTATCCTTTCCGTTGTCCACGCACCGGCGGCAATGCCACATCGGATTGGTGCCAACGCCGGTCCTTCGGCGGCGGCTGGGCGCACAGTGATCGCATCTTTACCGGATGGCAAGCAGGGGGCGTTCTCACTTTTGTGTGGGATGCTTCGCAAGGCAACAATGGCGTGGGCGGATCGACCTTTGCTTATCCTTACACCCATGTCGTTCGAATCAACCAAGGTACGTTTACTTTAATCAACGAGCCGATCAAGTGGTCAAGCTCATTTGCGATACAGTACGCAACAGCAGCGCTCAGTGATCGACTGCATGTAGCGGGAACGGTCATGTGGGGCGGCGGATCGTACTTTGAAAACTGCGCGACCTACATCGCCGATGACTTGTCGCCCGGTTATACGGGGATTGGCTTCTTCCCCAGTGGCGGTTGGGAGTGGTACAACGCTCTCAATAGCAACATCGATCCCAGTGACACCTTATCGGGCGATTATTTCGCCACACGCCGGAACGATTACGCTCCCTATACCTGGGGAGGTTCGTGCTATGCCCTGTTGAATGGGATTGGCGGCGTAAGCATGCACCCGTTTTATCTTTGGTTCGGCAGAGGACGTGATACTCCCGTTATCGAAACATTGTTCCTGCCTCTTGTGATAAAATAATCGATTTTTGTAGCGTACGGTATTAAGACCAAGCAGGGCTGAATTATCCCAGCCCCGCTTGCGATTTCTATCGGACGCGGACGCATGCCCATTGACTGTGGCAAGTGCGCCACAGCCACGCAGACGCTTTGCAAAAATTTATCCGCGTTAGTCCGCGTTTGTCCGCGTCCTAAACTTTTTTGTTTTTGTGCAACAATATAAAGCCAAGTTCACCTTGCCGATTCGTTCAATTGCCGATATACTATCGATCAACCCAGAAGCAATGGAGCTACGAATGTTCACCCTGCCAGAAAAATTCGCCGACCTGTTTTCGTTCGAAAAGAAAGCATTTGCATTTCTCGCGCTCGTCAAGAAAGATGGCACACCTCAAGTCACGCCGGTCTGGTTCGATTATGATGGCACGCACATCCTCATTAACACCGCGCGTGGTCGCGTCAAAGACAGGATACTGAAACGTCACCCCAAGGTTGCGCTTGCTATTGCCGACCCAAACAATCCATATCGTTACATCCAAATTCGCGGCACCGTTGTTGCTGAAACCGAAGAAGGCGGCTATGAAATGATTTGCCACTTGAACCAAAAATATCGTGGTCATCCCAATTATCCCAAACGCCCCGAAACGCGCGTTACCTACAAAATCCTACCGGAAAAAAGTTCGACAATGGGATAGAGAGCAAGTGGCTGATTATTTTGGCAATGTCACATTTCACTTGCCCCACGGATTGAAAAAAACACCGACCTTGATTCTTTACTTTTTTCCCGTCGGCGGGGAAATCTGACACTGGCAAGTAATTGTGACCGAAAAACACTTGTAACCATTGCGCTATTGACCCTCATTCAATCGGATGTTATTCTGTCAACGATACTTTTTCCTCTGATGTGGATTTGACCTAATGACGTGGCATTACCCAACTTTTGCCTTTGCCTTTGTTTTTGCATCCATAATCGCCTTGCTTGTTGCTATCGTCGCACTGCGCCGACGGAATGTGCCGGGCAGCGTGACGTTTGCCTTGCTCATGTTTGGCGTTGCCGAATGGAGCTTTTTCCGCGCGCTCGAAGCCATGGCAGTTCAAATGCCTGCCAAAATCCTGTGGGGAAAATTAGAGTATCCGGGCATCGTCAGCGTGCCCTTGCTCTGGTTCATCTTCACGCTCGAGTACAGTAATTCGCCGCGTTGGTTTCTCCGTCGTCGTTACATCGCCCTCTTGTGGATCCTCCCGATCATCACCACCCTCTTGACTTGGACGAACGAGTGGCATGGATGGATCTGGAGTCAAATTCTCCCGGGCGACAATCCGATCGACTTTATTATCTACGAGCATGGTTTTTGGTTTTGGATTCACGTCGTCTACTCGTACTGCTTGATGTTCATCGGGACATTGCAACTGCTCCGTGATGTCCTGCGTTTTCCCCAACGCTATCGTGAACAAATCGGCGCGTTGTTGATCGGCGCAGCGCTGCCGTGGATTGGCAACGCGCTCTACATCGCGCGCCTTTCTCCACTCGGTCTCGATTTGACGCCCTTCATGTTTGCGGCGAGCGGTGTGATTTATGCACTCAGCGTTTTCCGGTTTCAATTATTTGAGCTGGTGCCGGTGGCGCGCGACGTGCTGATCGAAAAAATGGTCGATGGGGTTATCGTTCTGGACACGCAAGACCGCATTGTGGATATTAACCCAGCGGCATTCGCGCTTGTCGGCGCGCACGAATCGGTCATCGGCAAACATATAGAACACGTTGTCACCAACCAATCCGAACTCATCGGACGTTATCGCGATGTTAAAGAAGCGCAAACCGAAATCGCCGTGGGCGAACCCGACACGCGCCATCTCGATTTGCGAATTTCGGCATTGTACGACAAACAAGATCAATACACGGGGCGATTGATCGTTCTGCGCGACATCACGGAACGCAAACGCGCCGAAACGAAAAATCAAGCGCTGTTCGATGCGATCCCGGATCTCGTTTTTCAGTACGACGCCAATGGCACGTGTATCGCTTGCAATAGCGTCAGACACGATGGCTCTGTCCTGGCTTCTGCCGCGACCGTCGGCAAAAGTGTCGATGAGACCTTGCCGCCTGCTCTGGTAACCCTAACGAAAAGTAATATTCGGCGCACGCTCGAGACAGGCCAAGTGCAATCGTACGAATACAGTCTCCCGATTGAAGGTCACGAACACTATTTTGTCGCACGCATGGAAGTGTGCGCGCCAAACGAAGTGATTACGGTCATTCGCGATGTGACCGAGCGGCGACGGCTGGAAGCCGAGTTGCGACGTATCAACGAACAATCGCAAATTCAACTCGAACAAATCGAAGACCTGCAAACGATGCTGCACGACCAAGCTATTCGCGACCCATCGACCGGACTCTTCAATCGCCATTATCTCGACGAGACGCTCGAACGTGAGCTGTCACGCGCCAAACGCTCGGCACGCCCCGTCAGTCTCATCGTTATCGACATCGACCGATTCAAAACGATCCGCGAAGAACATGGGCATCGCGCCGGACAACTGGTCCAACAAGCCCTGGCAAATCTTTTGCGCGATCAATCGCGCCTCGCCGATATTGCGTGCCGCATCGAAGAAGATTTCGTAATGGTGTTGCCCGGCGCAGGCAGTGATGTCGCGATGCGCCGCGCCGAACAATGGCGGGCAACCTTCGCCGAGATGCCCATTCCATTTGAAGGCACAGATTTGCTCGCAACCATTTCGCTTGGCGTTGCCGTCTATCCTTTTCACAGCGAAACGGGAAATGGGCTTTTGCGCGCCGCCGAGCAAGCGCTCGCCGAAGCCAAGTCCTCGGGACGTGACTGCATCGTCATGTATCAAACCTCGTCGGCGACAAACTAAGCAGATGCTCCTTCAACGGCCCTCGGCTATGACATGCGCTAAACGAAAACGCCTGCCAATTTTGTCGGCAGGCGTTTAGTTTTTTGAATTGCGACTTTTCGATTGCGCGCTGACACATTGATTGCACTCATAAATGGGAGTAAGCAACTTTCCGATTCCAGGTAAATCAGGGTATAATCGTATCATAGCAAGCACATTAAGGACTCGTATGCCCGAACAAACCAAGAACCGAAGCAAACGACATAGCCAACGCCAACCGCACAAACAATCATCGAGCAAGAAACTAGTCCGGTCTCCCCTCAAAGAGACAATAAAACCCCAGGTAACAAGTCTCCATTTAGAACGCGAAGCGGAACAGACACAGCACGACGTTCTGCTTGCGGCAATACTAGGATACCACAGCGCAATTTTCGATGCCGCCAGCGACGGTATTTCGGTATATGACCTTAAAGGAAATTTGATGGCGGTCAATGATGCACTCGTACGAATGCATGGTTGCGCAAGCAAAGACGAATTGATCGGTCGCAATGGAATTGATTTTGTCGCCAAAAAGGACCAAGCTCAAATACGAGAGAACGTGCGGCGACTCATCGCCAGTGGAGAAAACACAAGATCAGAGTTTTCATTTTTGCGGAAAGATGGCACTGAGTTTCTTGGCGAGGTGGGAATTTCGTTAATTCGGGATGCCGCAAACAATCCCGTGGGATTGGCTGCCATCATACGCGACATTACGTCGCAAAGACAAGCCGAACAAGCCCTCAAGACCTCCCAGGATTATGCGCGCAATATTATCGATAGTTCCCTGGACATGATTATTGCCGTCGATATGGATCGTCGGATCACGGAATTCAATCGAGCAGCAGAGAGAACGTTTGGCTATCGGCAGAATCAAGTCTTGGGGAAAAATATCGACATTCTCTACGCCAACCCAACCGAAAGCCGTTCGGTCAACCAGAGTACACACACCGAAGACCAATTTGTCCGACAGATCCTTAACAAAAGAAAAAACGGCGAAATCTTTCCCGCATTGCTTTCGGCTTCGGTTCTGCGTGATAGCAATGGGACGACTATTGGTTTTATGGGTATTTCCCGTGACATAAGCAAAACGATTCAGGCGCAAGAGGAGCAAAAGTTGTTGTTTGAAGAAGTGCGCCTCGGTCGAGAACGCATGAAGGCGCTCTCCAAGCGCCTTTTGGAAATTCAAGAAAGCGAACGCCGCGAGATTGCGCGCGAGCTACACGATGAAATTGGACAAGCTGTCACGAGCGTGCAAATGAGTCTGCAAATGATCGAACCGGGTGTGGCGGACCCAATCGCCCAGATTCGTTTAGAGGATACCCTCAACACCGTTGAACACATCCTGCAAAAAGTCCGAAGCATGTCGCTGGAATTACGTCCTTCGATGTTGGACGATTTTGGATTGGTCCCCGCCGCGGATTGGTATCTGGAACGGCAAGCCCAACGCACCGGTCTCAATATTCAGTTCACAGCAACACCTTTGGACAGACGCCCCGCCAGCGAAATCGAAACGGTCTGTTATCGCGTCATTCAAGAAGCGATCACCAATGTCATCCGTCATGCTCAAGCCACCGAGGTTTTGGTTGATTTGAAACAGGAAGGGGCTGAACTCAACCTGACGATCCAAGACAATGGGATTGGCATGGATGTTGCCAAGGTCCTCGCTCAAGCAACCCGCGGGACGAGTATGGGATTACTGGGATTGCGCGAACGCGTGATGCTGGTTGGTGGAAACGTAAGCATGCACTCGGCACCTGCCCAAGGGACGCGCATTCAAGTCCAGGTTGCTTTCGAACCCTACAATCCTCTTAAAGAACGACGAAGCCAAAGGAGAAAAGAGTAATGCCACCCATTCGGGTTTTGCTGGCGGACGATCACGAGCTAGTTCGCGCCGGCATCCGTGCGCTTGTTGAGCAAATCGAAAACGTTGAGGTGGTGGCAGAAGCGAACGATGGCAACGAAGCCGTCGAACTGGGAATCAAATACAAGCCGGATATCGTTCTCATGGACGTGACGATGCCAAAGCTAGGTGGCATTCCGGCAACTGCCCAACTGGTCAAAGCCGTACCTCAAATCCGTGTCATCATCCTTTCGATGCATTCTGACAAAGAATATGTCATGCAGGCATTGAATGCAAACGCCAAAGGGTATTTGCTAAAGGGAGCGCGGTTACCAGAGCTTGAACTTGCCATCAGTTCCGTTGCGCGGGGCGAGACCTATCTCAGCCCGGCAGCAGCCCAGCATGTGGTGGGCGAAGCGCAGAAACCGGAAGGCTTTAAGAAATTAACACCGCGTCAAATTCAGGTGCTGCAATTGATCGCCCAAGGTGAAAATCGCAAAAAAATTGCCGCCAAGCTAAAAGTAAGTCCAAAAACCGTGGATGCGTTTCGCGCGCAATTGATGCAGCAACTCAATCTGCATGACACGGCTAGTCTCGTTCGATACGCCATCAAAATGGGATTGGTGAGGGAAGAATAATCGTATAGGGAAATTCCCTATGACGTGCTAAGAACATGGCTTATTTGAACTTACACGTTTGCTTATTGAGTTTTTGGGATTCACCACTTAATATGGTGACAGTGGTACTAGAGTACCCTTTGCACATTTCAACTTGACGAACGAAAGGGCAAACCCATCGCGAGGTGGGGACGCAAAGCCACGGGTCCTCCATCAATCTGGATAGGACAGCCGGGTTGCCGTAGTGATACAGGCGAAAAGCAACCCGACTCGAAGTTCGAGTCGGATTTTGTTTTAAATCGAGAGAAAAGGACCGTCTTTTCAAAAGGAGCCGGAGATGGACGCAAAATTCGTAACTGGTTCAAAGAGCATGGGTCAAAAGATTTTTCTTGGTGTCTTGTTAGCGGCAATCTTGTTAGCGTTACTTTTGGCGATTCCCATTGATAGGCCTATAACGCAATCACTGATCGCTGCAAGCTGGGGAAACAGCGTTTGCCAAGAAGGGGCTCTTACTTTGAATTGCCCCGTAGTCAAAACGGCGGCAAGCTGGGGTAACAAAGTCGATACGAGCGATTCACAACAATCGGGTCATTAGAACCATCGCAACTGGTTCGAAGGAGAAACAGATGGAAAAAAACAGAGTTCCAATCAGAAGCTGTATTAATTGGGGAAGCGGTTCGGCATACTAGTTTGGGAAGAGTATAGCGCTATGTCATCATCGTTTCACAGTCTCAATTGGAAGAGTGCATTCGGCGTTTTGGTGTTGCTTGCGCTGATCGCACTCATTCCGGTAGCAACTCCAGTATCGATTTCTGCGGCGCAAGTGCAACCTCTCTTGTTAGAAATGGCATTCGCACAGCCCGATGCAACCGTGAGCATCATCGTCCAAAAATCGACGAAAGACTCACAGGTGGAAAACTTGCTCGCGACACTTGGCGGCAGGATAACCGACGATCTTTGGATGATCAATGGTTTTGCCGCACAAGTTAAAGCCAAAGATGTATCCCAATTGGCATCCACGTACGGCGTGCATGCGATTTCCTGGGATGCGCCAGTGAAACAAACCGATTGTGCAGATTGCACCACAACCGGTCTGCTCGCCAACAACTATATTAAAGCTATTCGGTCCGATCAAGGATGGCTCAAAAAGTTCCAAGGTCAAGGCATTGGCGTTGCAGTCGTAGATAGCGGTGTGAATTGGCAAACCGATCTTTATTCAATTATGGGTGTCAATCGCGTGGTTGCCAATGTTGGATTCAATAACGGTTATAATGTAACCACGTTCGATGCCTACGGACATGGCAGTCACGTGGCAGGCGTTGTCGGCGGCAACGGGCGCATGTCGAATGGGGCGTACATTGGCGTTGCGCCGCAAGCTAACATCATCAATGTCAAAGTCAGCGATGATTTGAACAACGGCGCTGGCACAGCCAAAACGCTAGTCCAAGGACTGCAATGGGTCCTGCAAAATAAAAACACCTACAACATTCGGGTCGTTAATATTTCCATTAACAGCACCGTAGCTGAATCGTACCACACGAGTCCGATTGATGCTGCCGCTGAAATTCTTTGGTTGAATGGAATTGTGGTCGTGGTTTCGGCTGGCAACAGTGGCAGTGGCACAATTTATCCCCCGGCGAACGATCCCTTTGTCATCACCGTCGGCGCAACCGATGATAAAGGCACCGCTACATTGTCTGACGATGCCGTGGCTGCCTTTTCGGTGTATGGCAAAACTTCCGATGGGTTCGACAAACCGGATCTCGTAGCCCCTGGCAAGAACATCGTCAGTCTGATGGGCAACACCAATGGTAGTTTGCCAACCGATCACCCGGCTAACGTTGTCAAGGTAAATGGCTCACCGACTTACTTCCGCATGTCGGGCACATCGACGTCTGCGCCAATGGTAGCCGGTGCGGTGGCGCAACTGCTGCAGGACGAACCAAAACTCAATCCGGACCAAGTCAAATATCGGCTGAAGGCAACGGCGAACAAGAGTTGGGCAGGGTACAGTGCGACAAAAGCTGGGGCGGGCTACTTGGATGTTTATGCCGCGGTAATGGGAACGACGACGGGAACTGCGAACACCGGTTTGGCAATCAGCAAAATGCTGTTTACGGGGACCAGTCCGGCAAACTCGGGCAGCGCCAGTTGGGGTTCTGCGAGCTGGGGTTCTGCAAGCTGGGGCAGCGCGAATTGGGACTCAGCCAGTTGGGGCAGCGCCAGTTGGGGCAGCGATTACTGGGGTCCCTAGAAACTCGCGAACTAGCCGGGATGCGGAGTGGAACAACGGTGTTCTTTACTCCGCATCCTTCATTCTATCCTTTCTACGCATGAAGGACAAAATGTCGAAACGAGCTTGGACGTACATTTTTTTCATCTACCTATTGGGTATACTGTTAATGGGACTCACCTTGATGAATCCCATTCCCTTTCAAGACCAATGGTTAATTTTTCTTTCGCTGACCATCCTGGCAACCGTGGCGCAGCTTTTTAAAGCCAATACCCCCAATCGCAAAATTTACTATTCTACCCTGGTTTTTGTTTTCGCCGGGCTGTTTCTTTTACATCCCTTTTTGTTTTGTCTCTTGATCGTCATTTCCTGCTCCATTGAATGGGCAAAAGAACGTGTCACCAACAGCCGCGACCTCCGCGATTGGTATCTTCAGCCGTTCAACATCGCCATGTTCATTATTTCCGGCATGGCGGTCCGAGCCGTGCTTGTGCTATTCCAGATCGATTCAATCTCTTGGAAAGATGCTACAAGTGTTTTAGTGGCATTCTTAGCAGCCCTCGTTTACGTCATCACCAATCAATTGATTCTCACGCAGGCTCTCATCGTAGCGAGGAACATGTCCTGGAAACAAGCCGCCAGTGTCGATGTGGAAAATGTCCAAGCCGAATTGATTCATGCGATGCTAGGGTATGTGGTGGCGGTGGTTTGGACGATGAATCCCTGGTTGACTTTGCCAGCCGTCGCCCCGCTCGTCCTTACCTACCGCGCCTTGATGGTCCCGCAGCTCAGAAAAGAAGCAGCGACCGACTTGAAAACGAACCTCTTGAATTCGAGTGAATTCAACCGACTGTTCACGAAGGAATTGGAACGCGCCAAACGCTTTGGTCGCCCCATGGCGGTCATCATGGCCGACCTCGATCATCTACGCAACATCAATAATACGTACGGTCATTTGGCTGGCGATATCGTAATCTCAGGCATTGGTAAGATCATCAACTCGGTGGTGCGTGAATACGATATTGCCGGACGTTTTGGCGGCGAGGAATTCTCAATCGCCTTGCCGGAGACCGAGGGAACCGAAGCCGTCGCCATCGCCCAACGGATTCGAGCGATTGTCGAGCGCACGACATTTGAAGTCAGGACGAACGCCAAGCCGATTCGGATCACCATGAGTTTTGGAGTAGCTTGTTTCCCCATCGATGCAACCGAACCGAATGAGCTAATTCATCAGGCGGACATTGCTGTCTACCAAGCCAAACTCAAAGGACGTAACTCTGTCGTTGCCGCTTCGGATATTCCGCGCTCCGTCAAACTTGACAATGAGATTCCGCCCAAACTTCCAGAGAACATGGCAAAGTCCAAAACGCCTGCTCCCAGTGTCCCTAGCGATACTCATCCCACAGCCCCCCCAATCAACCAGTTCGCCAAAGACCGACGACGATACCATCGCAAAAATGATTATTACCCCGGCGCCTGTCTCGGCGTGTTTGTTGGATTTATCATTGTTCTCGGCTTGGGAATTACCCTAACCCAGTTGAATCAGAACAAACCATTTGATTTTACCTTTATCCTATTTCTGAGTGGGCTTGCGATTTTGGCAGAATGGTTTGAGGTTAGTCTTTATGGCGATAGCACGTTCTCTGTTTCCGTCACTGTGATCTTTGCTGCGGCGCTATTAGCTCAAATTCCAGGGGTAGCAATCGTGAGCTTGGCGATTGCATTCACTCATTTAATCCACAATCGCAAGACCCAGTTGCATCAATTTGCTTTCAATTGGTCAGTCCATGTTCTGGCAGGTATGGTCCCCGTCGCGATCTTTCGGGCTGCCATGATTCCATTGAATTTGGAGCACTTGGTTCCACTTACCATTTTGACCCTCATCGCAGCGAGTGGCGTCTTTTTGGTAGAGACAGGATTGGTGAGCGTCGCCATCGTCTTGTCCGAAAAATTGAATATTTGGCGCACTTGGCGCGAACAATTTCGATGGACCGCCGTGTTTTATCTGGCCATGAGTTGTATTGGGATGTTCATGAGCATCATTTATGCGGATGGTCGCTGGGGAGTTTTGGGAGTCGTCGTTTTTACAGTTCCCCTCGTCGTGATCAATTATGCTCAAAACCAGTACGTCGAGCGGACCAAGTTGAGCGAGAATGAACTCAAACGGTTAAACAAAGAACTGTCGCTAGCCAATCATCAAATCGTAACGGCGAGCAATGCGATCCACGATCTCAACGACGAATTGTTTTTGACCTTGGCCAAGATGATCGATGCGCGTGATCCTTACGTCATGGGACACGCCGTCAAAGTCGCCGATTATGCTTCAGCGATTGCGGAGGCGATGGGGCTAATGCCGGAACGCGTCCAAGCTCTCCGCCAAGCCGGTTGGCTGCACGACATTGGCAAGATTGGCGTTGCCGAACAAATTCTGCACAAGCCCGGCAAGTTGAGTGGCTTGGAGTACGAATCGATCAAGCAGCACACGACTATTGGTGCTGAGTTGTTACAAAGCACGCGAGGATTGCAGCACCTAACATCATTCGTCCGCCATCACCACGAACGCTGGGACGGAAAAGGATATCCTGACAAATTGCGCGGCGATGAAATTCCCATCGAAGCGCGTATCCTGGCTGTGTCCGACGCTATCGAATCGATGGCGTCTGATCGTCCGTACCACCGCGCTTTGCAAATCGATCAGATCATCGAAGAACTCAAGGCCAATGCCGGAACGCAATTTGATCCCGTCGTTGCGCAGGTGTGCCAGAAAATTCTGGAACAGCAAGGCGCAAAAATTATTACCAATTCTGCCAGAGACATTCAGCAGAAGAATGCACACGCAAGACCCGCTCAGCCGTCGATTCCCAAATCTTGGTTAGAGTTAGGCGAAGCAAACTATTCTGTGTGATTATTTTAACGACCGTTCACCCATTTGCGAAAAACCCGTTTTCTCAAGCGCGTTCCAAAACGAAATAGAACATTGGTCGAGAAAACGGTTTTTTACACACTCACCTGTTATGCAAGTGTAACAAGCCCAAGACGAAAACGCCTCTCGATAAAATTCGAGAGGCGTTTTGATGTTTTAACTTATGGCTTTCTGGGTTGTGGCGGCTGGACGTTGATCCCACTTGGAATGGATGGCATCGACCGCGCAGATACTTCGAGTCCGCTTAGACTGCTCTTCGCTTTAGGCATTTCGCCGCGCGCGATTTGCTTCGTCATGTTATTGATCGAATTGGTAAGCGCCTGACCTTCCGTTCCACCAAACTTGCTCAACCCCGCCGTCGCATTCGCACCCGCCAAACTAATCGATTGCAATTCGGTCTTGCTAATTTTGCTGTCGCCGAGCGCCGACTTGACCGTATCGACATAGCTGTTGACGCTCGTCAGCGTGCCTTTTAAATCCGTCGGAATGTTCGTCGGTTTCGTATTCAGCGCAGTGGTCGCGCGCGTGTTGATTTCCTTTTGAACCGTCGGCGTCCAGTTTTTCGCTTTGTTTTGCGCGGCGGCGGCGGCTTGGCTCGCTTGCGTCGCGTAGGTCTGCAACTGCGTGATCGTGCTCGTCGCCAGCGTCAAACCTTGCGATAAAGTCGTGCTGATCTGCGCGAGCGACTGCGCCATCGAGTTCATGCTCGTCGCCATTGAATTTAGGTCTTGCTCAATTGCTTGCAGCGTCGCCAATGTCTCGGTCGCCATTGCGCCGTAGAGATCATAGTATGCTTGGATCGCACTCTCCGCTTGTGCAATTTCCGATTGCGCCGCGGACGCGGCGAGTATCATCGCTTGGACTTCTTGCGTGGTGAGCGTCCCATCCGCCGCATAAGTAGCCGTCGTGGTGCTGGCAGACGTCGTCGCGGCGGTTGCTTCTTTCACCGCTTGATCGATCAGCGCGGCGAGTTCTTCTTCCGTCATCGTCACATACGTCACCGAAGGCACCGGCGTCGCAGGAACTTTGGTCGCCGTTGCGCCAGCGGGCGCAGTGGTCTTGACGACGGTAGGTGTTGCCGCTGGTGGTTGCGTTGGCTGAGCGGCGAGCGTTTGCTTTACCATGAAATCGACGGTGGCTTGGGCATTGGCTTGTGCGACTGTCGTCGCTTGCACGGCGGCATTGATGGTTGCCTCCGCATCAACCGTTGGTTTGGCGCTGGAGCAACCCATGAGCGCAAACAAAACCAATAGACAAGACAAGCAAATTAAAATGGACCGAGTTTTCATTGGATATTCCCTCCTTGGAATCTTCAATTGATTGCCTCGATTTTAACACCAACCATCAATTTTCCAATAGTACCGATAGTCATTTGGCGATATGACTGGGGTCACTAATGGTACTAGTCCTAGCAAAAAAAAATCGCCTGCCGAAATTTATCGACAGGCGATGATAAGACAGTCATCATTCCTTCGGCGGATGCCAACCCACTTGAACCCAAAGGGTGCGCGCAGCTACGATCTCCGGATTGTTCAAACGCAAAGCAATAACGGTTGCACGCCCGCTCGCGGTCAATCCAATGATTTCAGTCCCACTCGGACTCCACGTAAAGTGAACCGACCAAGATTGCGTGCGGGGATTAAAGAGAGGAACCATCATACCTGTCTGCGGATCAGCAGCTTCGACGAGAGTGCCTTTAAATTCATTGCACCTTCGACACGCCAGCCATAAATTCTCACGTACCGTCAAACCGCCACGCGCCGTTGGGACAAGATGATCGATCACCATTGGCTCGCCGATGGTTCGCGCTGAGGTATGGCAATAGCCGCAACGCGCCCGCGCATCTTCGGAAACTTGGCGTCGCAATTCAGATGGAATGGTTGGCTTGGTCATTGAACGATTCCGACTCTGGAATGGGAACGCCACGCCATTTCAACAACGCAAGCGCATATGCACGACGAAACATCAACAAGTCAGCTTCTTCACGCAAAGCACTTAGCCGCGAACGATCTGCCTCATTCAATACGCCATTTTGATTTTGCGCCAACAAATCCGCATACTCGACGGATTTGGCTTGCTCCAACTCACCGCGCGCGATTTGCAAAAGCACATCGTTGTCCATGCGATTCAACAAACGTAGATCGGTGCGAAAGCGTTCAGGCACTTGTGCTAAATCGGGAGGCAATCCCGCGCGGATCGTTTGCAACAGCACATCATCCAATGGTTGTTGGGCAGCATCCGCTGCATCATTCAAACGGCGTAACAAGTTATCGGGCAAATTGAGGCGAATTGTTTGTAAAGTCATTCGATCCCCCATCTCTTTCCTTTGCCAGCAAGTATACAACCGATTGCCTTTTTCCTCAACGATAATTCCCCGCTTGCAGCTCAAACATCCGCGCGTACTCGCCACCGCGCCGCATCAACTCATCGTGCGAACCCGATTCGGCGATTTTGCCGTTTGCCAAAACGTAGATGCAATCCGCCATCCGCACCGTCGAAAAACGATGGCTGATGAGAATCGTCGTGCGCCCAGCGGCAAGTGCGCGAAACTTTTGGAACACTTGATACTCGGCGCTCGCATCGAGCGCGCTCGTCGGTTCGTCGAGCACGACGATTTGCGCATCGCGCACAAAGGCGCGCGCCAACGCGATCTTTTGCCATTCGCCGATGCTCAACTCTTGCCCGTCGTTGAACCATTTGCCGAGCCGCGTGTCGTACCCATGCGGCAACTTTTCGATCACTTGGTCCGCGCCCGCTTCGCGCGCCGCCCGCATTACCTGTTCATCCATCGATGGGATGATCGTATTGCCGAGCCAAATATTTTCGCGCGCGGTGAGATGATAGCGCGCGTAATCTTGAAAGATGATGCTGATTTGTCGGCGCAGCGCAGTGAGATCCAGTTCGCGCAAATCGATTCCGTCGATGGTGATGCGTCCGGCCGTTGGATCGTACAAGCGACACAGTAGCTTGACGAGCGTCGTCTTGCCCGCGCCGTTCGCGCCGACAAGCGCGATGTGCTCGCCCGGTCGAATCGTCAGCGAAATGTCGTCGAGTGTCGGGTGCGTTGCCTCGGCGTAGTCAAAGCGGACGTGTTCGAACGCGATGCCGCGCTGCATTGGCTTGGGCATGAGTCGCGGCGAGGTTGGCAAAACGACGCGCGGTTTCAAATCGAGAAATTCGTAGAGGTTGGTGAGAAACAAACTGTCTTCGTAGAGATTCGCTAGGCCCGAGAGAATTTCGCGCAAATAATTTTGCCCGCGCTGAAACGCCTGATAATACATGACGAGGTCGCCGAGCGTGATCGCACCCGCAACCGTCTGCATCGCGATGTACGCCAATGCGCCAAAAATCGCCAGCGTGCCTGCAACCTGGGTTAACAAATCGATCAGGACTCGACGCGTGGCAAGCTGCAAACGTTCGCGACGCAACATCGCGCGTAAATCGCGAAAGCGTTCGATGAACAGCTTGCCCAAATTAAAGAGCCGAATCTCTTTGGCGTGCGGCTCACCCACCATCATCCATTGAAAATACCACGCTTGTCGTTCGGTCGTCGTGCGCTGACGCTGCCAGGCGTACAGTTGCTGCGAATAGCGCAAACGCACAAGCGTACCTGGGATGGCGGCGACCAACAACACCACGGCGATCACCCAATGCAGCGAGAACAGCAACCCGACAAGCGCCAGCAACGCCAAGCTGCTCTGCCCCACTTGAACAAATCCATTGACGATGCGCGTCGGTCGATACGACGCTTCTTGTTGCGCGCGGTGCAGCGTGTCATAGTATTGCGAGTTTTCATAGTACGCCAGATCGACCCCGACGGATTTTTCGTGGATGATGGACGCGACGTGATCGGTCACCGATTGCCCTTGCACATCGCTCACCAACGTCGATAGGGAAGCGGCAAGCGCGCCGAGCAACGTAACCACACCCAACGCGACGATGAACCACATCGCAGAGTCAAGATTGCGATTGGGTGATTGCAGTGCCGCGGTGACCGCATCGACAATGAGCTTGAGCAGATAGAGTTGCGCGAGTGGAAGAGTTCCTTGGACGACGACGAGAACGATGCTCGCACTCGTCCAACCCGGCGCAGATTGCCACACGAGGCGGACCGCGCGGCGGAGGAGGAGGATGCGTTTGAGTTTAGGAGTAAGGTCAATCATCAGTTAACAGTGAACACGCGAAGCGAACAGTTTTCAGTAGTCAGTATTCAGAATTCAGCCAACTGTCACTCTGAGCGAAGCGAAGAGTCTCGCAACGGTGACAGATGCTTCGCTCCGCTCAGCATGACAGCCAAAATTTTTACCGCGCCGATTCTTCGACGATTTTGATTTCGTCTTTGGTCAAGCCGTAGAGTTCGTATACCAGCGCGTCGATTTGTTCGTCGGTGATATTGATTTCGCGTTGGATGCGTTCGCGCGCGGTGTCGCTCTTGCTGGCTTGCTTTTGCTTGTGCAGTTCTAGTATTCGCTCGACGAGCGTTACCATTTTGTCATGGCGCGATTTGTCGGTAAAGTTTGGAAACGGTAACGCCAACACGTCTTTGATTGTAACTTGAGGAAAATCATCCTTGGTGGCTTGCGTCACTTGATTGATGTAGAGGTACGAAATCAATCGACTGTTAAGTGCTCCGAGAACCGCTTTGATCGAAATGTCTTCACGCTTGGACAAAACGCTGTAGAGGTTTTTGTTCGTAACAAAGGTTTCAACCGCTAGCGCAGCCATCAATCGTTGGCGACGATTTACTAGACGCCGCAAAAGAATTCGTTCTCCTTCAAACCAAACAAATTCCTTGGGGCGTTCCTTGAGACGATCATCGTATTCAATCCACCTATTGGCAAGCAAGTTAATTTCGTACCGGTAAACATCGCCCTCGAAATAGCGATAACTTGTTTTCGACGTTCGTCTATCGGTAAGCAAGTCTTTGTCGAATAGAACGCCACGCTTAATTTGTGTCACATCATCGAAGGTCGATTGCATACTCTGGCGAATCTTAACAATCAAATCGATTGCGCCAGGATCCAGCACAAACTTTTTGTCATCCGATGTACTCCATGCGCTCTGTTCAACTGCTCGATATTCGTTTGCATTCAAGCCAATAGTTTCTAATCTTGTCCGCTTGTCATAGACAAACGTCTGTACTTGATGGTCATTGGAAGGTATACGTTTTGAAGCGACGAAAACCGTTGTATCCACGTAGGCATCGGCAAAAACATTGAATGGAAGCAATACAATGTTCTCAATCTGTTGATGCAGGAGTAGCTCACGCAACTTGCCATATCCAGGACCACCTAGCCAAGCAGATGGAACAATAAATGAAAATCTTCCGTTCTTTGCTAATCGTGCAATACTCATTTCGATAAAGCACATGTAGACATCTTTGACATCGCCAAACACGGAATAATGTTTAACAAAGTATTTTGCTTCACTGTCGCCAAATGACGCCCCATACGGCGGATTGCCAATCACCGCATCGAAACCACCCGCCGCCATAATATCGCCAAAGCCCTCGCCTTTGCTGTTCCAATCAAACGGATTGATTCGCGCGCCATCTTCTTCCGTCAAAACGCCAATGTCGTGCGCAATCAACGAGTTGCCGCATTTGATGTTCGCATTCAAGCGCGGGAGAATACCTTGCCCCATCATCGCGCCGCGCTCGCCTTCCAGCATCTTGATGTACAAACTCATCATCGTGATCTCAACCGCTTGCGGGTCAATGTCCACGCCGAAAATATTGTTCCGCAGAATTTCGGCTTTTTCTGCCAGCGATAATTTATAATCGCCGTATTCCGCGCTAGGTTCTTGCAGCAACCGCGCTTGATGCGTGGATAGCCCGCCACCACCTCGCCGACTTGCGCGCTGGGTGTAATACGCCGCGTGATAGTCCAACAATTTTTGATACGCGCCGATCAAGAACGATCCCGACCCGCACGCCGGATCCAGAATTTTTAGCTTTGCAATTTGCGCGGGCGTCTTGCCCTCGATCAATTTGCCTACGGTCTGATTGACGATGTAATCGACGATATATTTCGGCGTGTAATAAACGCCGCCAGCTTTGCGAACTTCGGGCTTGTCTTCCACCACCGCGCGCGTCGCCGTCACGCGAATCGTCTTGCCGAGATAACGCTCGTAGATCGAGCCGAGCAATTCAACGCCAATCTTGTTGAAATCGTACGGCTCCAACCCTTCCAAAACAATTTCGGCGGCGAGCGCAGACTCCCAACGCAATTCCTCGCAGCGATGTCTGCGAAAAATTTCGCCGTTCAATCGATCATTCACGTCGCGAAAATAGAGCAACAATTCCGCCATGATGGACCGATCATGGTCGCCCTCTTTCCATGTACGCGCGATTTGTTTGAGCCGACCGGTTTCCAGCACGCCGCGATCTTCCGCCACGCGAATAAAAATCAAGCGGTCCAAGAAAATCTGCACCACATTGTTCAAATCGGCAGTATCGATCAATTCGGGATGAATCTTGAAAATCGATTTGGCGAGTTTCTCGCGCCAAGCAGTGAGATCGGAGAGAAAGATTTGATCGAGTGGGGAACGCTGACGAGCAGCGCGCGCCGATGGCTTGAGCAGTTTTTCCAGTGAGCCAGCCCCGACCGCTTCGTACGACAATTGCCACATATCGTCGAGGGCTTGCTTCGTCAGGTATTCGTTATAGCGATAGGAGAAAATCAAGCCGACGTGAGGATGCTTGGGGTCGGGTTTCAGCGACGCATCATAGAATCGAAATTCTTCAAAGTCGGTTGCCGCCGCAAAATATACGAACGGCTCTGGCGTATTCCACGCATATTTTTTTGCTTGCAAGGCGGCGCTGCTTTTTTCCAACGATACGTGCGGCGCTTTGGCTTCGACGTAAAAGAGCGTTTGTCCATTGAGTCGAAACGCATAGTCGGGATTGCCAATGGTCTCGCCGCGTTCAACGACCACATCACATTCCGCGCGGCTCTTGCTCGCTTGGTTCTGCACATCCCAGCCCAACGCCTCGAACAGGGGGTTGATAAATTGCAAACGCACTTCCGCTTCGGAATAATCGCTGCGGAGATAATCCGCGCGATGTTGATCGAAGCGCGCGACCAGAGTCGCGAGTTCTTTTTCAAATTTCTCACGGGCAGGCGTGTGCTTTGGCATCGGCAAACCTCGGCATGGAATGCGATTATTTTACCTGGCGTCGCAGATACGCGCAAATTGAATGGCGAGCGACTTGCGTCACCCGCCACCGTCTGAATACTGGATTCTGACTACTGTCTACTGGTTTCAGCACTCACTGTGTCCGCAACTGTAACACTTGCGACAACCCTCTTCATTCACGAACGACGCTTGACCACACTCTGGGCAGAGGTCGCCAATCTTGAACAACTGTAATTGCTTGGTGTCTGCCTCTTCGATTCGCGAAGCGTGTTGGCGCACTGTTCCCAAGTCTTCTGATAGCGCTTGCGCGATGCCGTCAGGCAGTGAACGCACGCGCTGCAACCCAAAGCCCATCGGTCTGCCGCCGCCAATGCCACCCAACTGATCGACAATTTCCTGCAAGCGTTCGGTCGGCGTCAACGGCGATGGCATCCGTAGCGCAAACGAAATCAATCGACCAATCGCTTCGCTGACCGCTGCCGTATCCGAGCCGGCTTTGCCGACATTGCAGAACACTTCGAACGGTTGCTCGTCGCCATTGCGATTGATCGTGACGTACGCTTTGCCCAACGGCGTCGCAATTTCATACGTCGCGCCATTCACCGCGCGCGGGCGCGGCTTTTTGGCGTACGGTTCCGGTTCGACGGTCGCGACTTTTCGCGCAGCGTCGGCGGTCTCTTTCGTCTCCAACACCACTTGATCGCGCGAACCTGCAACGTAAACCGTGATACCTTTGCATCCCAACTTCCATGCCAGCAGATAAGCTTTGGAAACATCATCGGCGGCGGCTGTCTCTGGGAAATTGATCGTCTTGGACAACGAGTTATCGACGAACGCTTGCATCGCGGCTTGCATACGGACATGTTCTTCCGGCATAATGTCGCTTGCCACTACAAACGTATCGCGAATTTTTTCCGGTACCGCATCGATGTCTTGACACGTACCCGTGAGCATCACCTTATCGAAAATCGATTTGCGCGTCGCTTCGTCCACTTTGGCTTGTTTGAGCGCGCGCTCGAACAACGGGCTAACGTAATCGAGTTGCAAATCTTTGCCTTGATCGTTGACATGCCGCGTGTAGGCCAACGCAAATACCGGCTCGCACCCGTACGATTCAACCCCGGCGACCGTCGCTATGGTGCCGGTCGGTGCAACGGTGGTCTGCGCCGCGTTGCGAATACCGTACTTTTTGATGCCCGCGACGATTTCGGACCAATCGAGTTTCGGGCGTCCCCAATCGTGCGTGAACACTTCGAGTGGAACGGGCGGCGTCCAGCGCAAATGCTCCGGATCGTACAGCGAACCTTTGATCGCGGAGAACGCGCCGCGTGTGCGCGCCAAATCGATGCTCGTCTTCATGGCGTGATAACGCACAAATTCCATGACCTGTCCCGCGAAATCTTCGCCCGCATGTGAGCCATACCGCACGCCGAGTCGATACATCGTATCGCCCAAGCCCATAATGCCCAATCCGATCCGGCGGGCACGATGCGCCGCTTCGGAAAGTTCCGGGACGGCAGGCACATATTTGTTCGCATCGACGACATTATCCAAAAAGTGCGTCGATAGCTCGATGGCTTGGCGCAAGCGCTCCCAGTCCATCTTGTCATCATCAGTAACAAACTGCGCCAAGTTGATCGAACCGAGACAACAGTTTTCGTACGGTCCTAAATATTGCTCCCCGCAAGGATTGGTCGCCTCAAGTTCGTATAAATGCGGCACAGGGTTCTGTCGATTCGCGGCATCGAGGAACAGCAACCCAGGTTCGCCGTTGTGATGCGCGAACTTGACGATCTCGTTGAAGATTTCGCGCGCGCGAACGACCCGCCACACTTTGCCGTCGCGCGGATTCACCAATTCGAAATCTTCGTCGTTTTCGACAGCATGCATGAACGCATCGGTTGCGCCAACCGAGATATTGAAATTGCTGACGTTGCCTTCTTTTTCTTTGCAACGGATGAAATCAAAAATATCCGGATGATCGACACGCAGCACGCCCATGTTCGCGCCGCGCCTAGTATTATGCGTAACCATCCCATAAGCAAGATACGTGTGATTATCGTCAACTTCCAAGTCAAGCGTGAGCGATTCGCCTTGAGCTTCAACGCCGGCAACCTGCACAAACCACTGATCTTTTGGCGGCATGGCGTGATCTGCAAAGTCGGCATAGCGTTGAAACATCGAATCATACCCAGAGCGTGTCAGTTCTCGATCACCGCGCAGGTAGCGCAACAATGTGCGGCGTAGTCGTGGCTCACGACTGCGAAAATTGATTCCGCGTCCACGGGCATCGACTTGTTCGAGCGTAATTGCATCGAGGACAGGTTGAAGCCAATAGCGCGCATGAGGTAATACATAGGAACTTTCACGGCGCAGATCGCTTTCCCACGCCATGGATACGGCGAAGCGGGAACGAGGATCGCAACCAACCGAATTCCGCCATGCTTGCAATCCAACCGTACTCGTAATTCGCACATGATATACGGCATTCTTGCCATAGTGTGTTACACCGGGCGTCACGGAACGGAGGTGGACAGGACAACCCAGACCGATCAACAACGTCGCTACTTCTTCTGCCAAACGCGGCGATGTAGTCGTAAAATTCGGATAACCGTTGCTCAAGGAACCGTCGGCTTCGAATAATCCGCGCAAGAATGCACCCACAATTTCCGGCGGCGATTGTCGAATCAAACGCGGCACACTGGCATCTCGACTGCGCGCTTTGGTTAGAGCATTGAGTGAAAGGAAATCTTTGACGGCGCGATTATCCATTACAAGAGTAACAGAGCGATCATCCGGTTTCTGTTGAACGTGGACCGGAACTCCGAATAAACGCTCCAACAAGAGCGGCATTTCGCTCATGAGATATGAAGTGTGTGATACACTCACGCCAACTCGATGATCGTCTTGTTGCGCCGCAACAAAACCGTCGCCGACAAGACACCCCATGAAGAACGCCAAATCTTCATCGAGGACTGAAGGCAATTGTGGCATCACTTGATTGCCATGTCCTTTTGTCGGTTGACGAAGAGATTGAATTTGTCCACAGTGTTGTCCAAGTTGAACCATGATCCAATCACCTGGTTCAAGTTCTTCCAGAGTTCGCCAGCGCGGTCCTTCGTCTGTCATCACTTTGACGCGATGCTCTGGTGTACCAGCCAAACTTACGCCTTCGCGGGTATGAATCCGCAAAATCGGCGCGACGCCATTATTGAATGCACGCGGCGACGAGCGCCACCCTTCGTCCGTTGCTACTTGCAATGTGTGCGCTTGCCAGCCCGGTTTTTGCACATCGGCGATTTCATCGAGTCTCAGCAAACCATTGCCGGTAAATACCAGCGTGGCGGGCAGCAAACATCCACCTTGCGCCACCTCGCCAAATGCGGTATCGTACACGCGCAAAAATCCAACAGGACCGGTGGCAACACCCGCACTTGTGTGAACACGATCACCCCGCGGGCGCAAGCGCGAAAACGAAAAACCATTTCCGCCGCCGGTTTGTTGAATCAATGCCGCGGCACGCAGTGTGGAAAAAATGCCGCGCGAATCGCGTCCCATATCATCGGTGATGGGCAACACAAAGCAAGCTGCGAGTTGTCCGAGCGGCGTGCCTGCGCCGGTAAATGTTGGAGAATTGGGAAAAAATTGAAGATTAGTCAATAAACTGTAAAACTGTTCACGTAATGCCGAAACATCGCCACCATAACGGGCTTCAGGTTCTGCAATCGTTCGCGCAACACGGTCGAACATTTCTTCCGGGGTTTCAGCGGGCTTGCCATCCAAGCCACGACGCAAGTATCGTTTCTCTAACACGACTCGCGCGTTGGATGATAATTGAATAGGTGAGTGGGTTGACGCACTTGACCGGGCCGGGGATGTCATCACATGCATGTTTGCGTTTATACGCTGATCCATGAGACTCTCCTCCAAAAATATGAATGGTGAATCTTGACTAGAATACACAAGGGCAGGCAAACCACTGGGGAAAGGTTTGCACTGCCCTCAGAGGTTGCAATCGAGCACTAGAAAAAATTAGGTGCGAGGAAAACTCGACAGTAGAGTATCAGATGAGGTTTCATCAAATTGCCATTTTTACTTGAAGTCGTTCTTCGGCTTCGCGTTGTTTGCGCTCTTTCAATCGCTGAATCTCAATCGACAATGAATCCAGGTCGGCAAAACGACGATAGACTGAAGCGAACCGCACATACGCCACATCGTCCAATTTGCGCAGGCGCTCCATGACCATCTGGCCAATTTTTTGCGAATCGACTTCGGATTTTGCCATGGCGTGCAATTCCATTTCGATTTCGTCGAGCAAGGTTTCAACCGCTTGCATCGAGACGGGGCGTTTGGCGCACGCCTTGACCACACCGCCCATCAATTTTTGCCGATCGAATGCTTCACGCCGACCGTCTTGCTTGACGACCATCAAGCCCGTTTGGGCGATTCGTTCATACGTCGTGTAACGCTTGCCGCAGTTGGAACACTGACGACGGCGGCGAATCGAATCTGACGATTCACGCGTATCAATAACTTTGTTGTCTTCATGCGCGCAAAATGGGCACTGCATCGTGATCCTCCACGTTCGAGGCGTAAAACAGGGTTTGGGATTATACCGCTCACCGATAAAGATTTCCCAAACCCCGTATGTTGTGTAGTAATTTGCAACGACCTACAACCTCTCGTGCGCGCACAGTCTAGCATGAATTGTTATTGGATGCAAGCATTGCACCTTAAAAAACCCAATACATTTCCAAACTTTAACTTATCTTTGATTCCGTTGAATTCGAAGATTTCAATTGGAATTACTCGCAGATGGTCCAAAAAATCGGATCGCCACCGTTGATTCTTTCCCAATAACCATGGCACGTTTTATTGCTAATATCACGTGCAGAACTCGTGACGCGATAATGTACGGACGTTGCATTACGATTCGTAACCAGCGCAAGCCAATCGCCTTCAGAATTCCAATGCCCGCCATTCCACGCCAAGCGTGACGTATCGCGCGACCAAGTCGTTCCCATTCCAATGGGACGACTGAGTTGGCCCGGCGCATAAATCGCCATCGTCATATTGCTGATAATGTCGGCGTCGAGAAAAACTTCCATCTGCACGCCGCCGCTGCCAATCCGATACCAAGCACTTGCACCTGAATCCAAAACCATCCATGTGCCTGGATTCAGTGGATTCATTGGACTAGAACCACCCGACGGGATCGATGGCGGATTAGGCGCGGGCGGTTGAACGACTGGGACCGGCGCAACCGTGACGACCGGAATAATTAACGGCGAAACCACTGGCGCAACAGGTGCCGGTGGTCTGACAATTGGCGTTGGCGTTGGAGTAAGTACCGGAACCGGATTCCCATTGAGCTGTGGCGACCAGCTTTCCCCAACACCTAACGGTCGCGCCGTGGGCCATGGCATAGTCGTAGGCAACGCCCAGGGCAATCCATCAGGCCAAGTTGGCGGATCGAACGCTAAAACAGAGTGCGCTGTCACCAGGAACAGCAACAGCGCGAGTATCATCGATAATCGAACCGAATCGTTCCTCATTTCTGCCTCCCTTGGGATTGTGGGGCAATTTTCCAAATTGCCGTATGGTTTCTAAGGCTGGCGAGAAATCTAGGCCCGTTTACGGAGGAACGCTGGAATGTCCAAGTCTTCGCGATCCACTTGCTGTCGCACCTGAACTGGGAAATCAATTGTCTTACGACCGGGAGCAGATACCACGTTGCCAACTGTCTGTCCTGCCCCGGTCTGTCGTTTGGCAACCGTATTAAAACCCGTCGCGATGACGGTCACACGCAATTCATCTTTCATCGTCGGATCGATGACCGCGCCGAAAATGAGATTCACGTCTGGGTCAGCCACATGGCGAACAATCTCCGCCGCTTCGTACACATCGTTCAAGGTGAGGTCTTCGCCGCCGGTGACGTTGAATAACACGCCCTTGGCTCCATCGATAGTGACGTCGAGCAAAGGACTGCGAATCGCCGCTTCTGCCGCCGCGATGGCACGATTTTCACCGGAGGCGCGACCGACTGCCATCAACGCTGCGCCGCCTGCGCCCATGATCGTTTTGACATCGGCATAATCGAGATTGATCAAACCTGGGACCGTAATCAATTCGCTGATACCTTGAATGCCTTGACGCAAAACATCATCGGCAGTGCGGAACGCCGTGTTCAACGACGATTTTTTGTCGACGATTTCAAGCAAGCGGTCGTTGGGAATAATGATCAACGTATCCACTTGCTCCTTCAGTCGATTCAACCCTTCGTCGGCAACGCCGCGACGACGTGTGCCTTCAAACGTAAACGGCTTGGTGACCACGCCAATGGCGAGCGCGCCAGTTTCGCGCGCAATTCGCGCGACGACAGGAGCTGCGCCGGTACCGGTTCCACCACCCATGCCCGCAGTGATGAAAACCATATCCGCACCGACGAGCGCATCGTACAATTCTTCGCTCGATTCCTCAGCAGCTTTTTCCCCCATGGTCGGATCGCCGCCAGCGCCCAGTCCGCGCGTGATCTTGTCGCCAATGCGAATCTTGTGTGACGCGCGCGAATGAACGAGCGCTTGCGCATCCGTGTTGATGGCGATAAAGTTAACGCCACGCAACCCTTCGTCAATCATACGATTGACCGCATTCGTGCCACCACCGCCCACGCCGATCACTTTGATCTCGGCAAAACTTTCGCCAGTGTGTTCTTTGTCCGCTTTGACCATATTAGGCTCCTCATGGCGTGGCATGGTCGGATGCGCATGCGCGTCCGACGATTTTACGGGTAGCGCTTGTTGTTTTACGTCTACCACAACGTCCTTTGAGCTTTTCATAGTGACCCCCTACAGGTTGTAGTGGCACGGGCTTACTTATCCCATATATAGGATTGTAGCGCCATTTTACGCTACTCCCAGGTTTCTGTCAAGCCCTTGCGCCCTTTTTTAATGGAAGATTAGGCTAGTATACTAGGCTAGTAGTACTACTCGGGCAAAAGTCGCCTTGCCCAGCCAAATAATCCTCCCATCGGATTTGATTTTCTCTGCGTGCTTCGTGACGGCACCGCCGCCACTTCTATCTCTCTTTCTTTCCAACCCCAACGCAATAAACCAAAGCTAGTTGCAAACGCCGCCGACGATACTTTGTCGGTGAAACCTTCAATGTCACGCGGCAAGCCCACTCGCACCGGCATGTCGAGCGCCATGCGTGCAAACGATTTCATGCCAGACAGTTCGGCGGTGCCGCCACAGAGCACCACGCCCGCCGGCAGCAAGTTGTCATAGCCCGAGCGTTTGACCTCGGTCAGAATCAATTGACAGAGTTCTTCGACGCGCGCACTCAGAATCTCGGCGATGTCGCGGCAGGAAACAGTGCGCTTACCTTCTTCGCCAAAAGCGGTCACGTCGATATATTCGGTTTCGGGAACTTGATTCGGATCGGCGTGACCATATTTGATTTTCATCTCTTCAGCCGCATCGAACGGAGTTCGCAGACCAACCGCGAGATCGTTCGTCAAATGAATTCCACCTGTCGGCAATACAACCGTATGCCAAACGCTACCATCGATAAAAATCGCAATGTCCGTTGTGCCGCCGCCGATGTCTGCCAGTACGACGCCCATTTCTTTTTCTGCCGATGTCAACACCGCCTCGCCCGATGCAATTGGTTCAAGTACCAACCCGGCAATTTTCAGTCCCGCACTTTCGACCGCCTTCGTTACATTTTGAATCGACGCGGCGGCACCGGTCACAATGTGCGCTTCGACTTCCAAGCGAAAGCCGACCATGCCCAGCGGGTCTTTGACCCCATCTTGCCCATCGAGTGTATAGCCGCGCGGGATCGAATGAATGATCTCGCGATTTTGCGGGACCGCAATCGCTTCCGCCGCTTCCATCGCACGATCAATATCATCCTGGGTCACACCGCGCCCGGAATGAATCGCCGCGACGCCGCGTGAATTCGTCGATTGAATGTGCGCGCCCGCAATACCGACATACGCCGATTCTGATGTAATTCCTGCAACCCGTTCCGCTTGTTCCATCGCATCCGATACTGCCTGAGTCGCTTCTTTAACGTCAGTCACAACGCCTTTGCGCAAACCCCGCGATGGAGCAACGCCCGCGCCGAGAATACGCCACATCCCTTCGTTCGTCTGCTCGCCGATGAGTGCGCACGTCTTGGTTGTACCAATATCAAGCACTGTAATAGGTGTTGCCATCGAAACCTCAAGGTAAATGACAAATGAGCAAATGACAAATGAACAAAAAAGTATAATTTCGGTTTGTCATTTGTTCATTTTTAATTTGTCATTGATAGAAAGGATCGCCTTTGCCTAAATCAATGAATTTAATTTTTGCATTCTGCGCAACCAGTTGCGCCAGCAGGACACGCAGCTTGGCAACTTTGCCTGCCATTTCGTCTGCGTCGCCCAGGTAAATTTTCCAACCGTGCTCATCCGTATATTGCAAGCCACGCGACGTCGACCATTCGAACGAACGCGGTCCGTCTGGATACGCTGCGCGAAATGCCCAGAACGCGGCGAGTGTATGTGCTTTGACGCCCTGCCCTAGTTTGATGGGCGTTTGATCCAGATCACGCACAACCGCCAAGTCAGTGAGATTCGTGCGAGCGCGAAAGCTGATGCCGTCAGCATCGACCCAGAATGTTTCGTTGCCGCGCAACCACGTTATCTCCGGCTTGCGCTCTACAATGTCAACGCTCACTTTGTTTGGAATCGCCGTACTGACGCGAACAGATTTTACTTCGGGCAATTTGGTTAGCGCGCGCTCGACATCATGCGCGTTGATGAAAAAAATATTGTACTGCATGATGCCGCTGTTTTTTTGAATCTCATCCGGCGTGAGATACTTGATGCCGCCGATGTTCAAGTTGTAAACGTAAAACAGATCGGTGTTGAACACGACGAACAATGCCGCAATGACCAAAATGAGTAACACGACGGCTGCGATTTTCGGGCGCTGCGTATTCCACAAGTTGCTTAAGGGTGATGAGGGTGCCATAGCACCTACGGCTAACGTTTGCATCCTGCGAGTTCGACGAACACGCACACGGGCTGGCTGTTGTCGATTCGGTCGGCGATATGAACGGGTCATCAAGTTATCTGCATAGGTTTTATATTTTATTTCACCCACGAATCTCACGAATCTTCGCGAATAAACTACTATCTCTCCATCATTCTGAGAAGCGACGAAGGATCTTGTCGAAGAACGAGAGATTCTTCGCTCCGCTCAAAATGACATTCGCGCGCTTTCGCGTCTTTCGTGCCCTTTCGCGCACTTTCACGCCTTTCGTGTCATTCGCGCTCTTTCGCGGCTTTTCGCGTTTCTTCGCGGTTTATTTGTACGTTGTCTTGGATTTGCGCTTGTCGGCGGCACGTTCGAGCGCGAGCTGAATCAAGCGATCAATCAAGTCTGGGTACGACAGACCGCTCTTTTCCCACATGCGCGGGTACATCGACACTGCCGTAAACCCAGGAATTGTATTGATCTCGTTGAGCAATAAATTATTCGTGCCGCGTTCGAGAAAAAAATCCACGCGCGCCATTCCGCTCGCATCGATTGCCTTGAACGCGCGGATCGCCATTGCTTGCACCGCTTGCGTCATTTCAGCAGACAGGTCGGCAGGCACAATGAGTTCCGTGTGTGAATCGTTATCATACTTGGCATCATAATCGTAGAACTCACGGCGCGGAATAATTTCGCCGGGAAGCGACGCAATTGGGTCGTCGTTTCCCAAAACACTACATTCGATCTCACGCGCATTTCTTGCGGCGCGCTCGGCAATTATTTTACGATCGTACTGGGCGGCGACGTTTAACGCTTCTGCCAGTTCGTCGGCGTTGTGCGCTTTGCTGATGCCCACGCTCGAACCGAGATTCGCGGGCTTGATAAAACATGGATAACCAAATGCGGTTTCGATTCGGCGAATCGTTTCAGGTGCGCGCGATTCCCATTCCCTGCGGAGAATCGCCATCCAATCGACGATGGGCAAGTTGTGCGCGCGAAAGATAGACTTCATGAGCGCCTTGTCCATCCCAACCGCGCTGGCTGCCACGCCCGCTCCGACGTATGCCACATCGGCAAGTTCGAGCAGACCTTGAATCGTACCATCTTCCCCGAACGGACCATGCACGAGCGGGAACACCACATCGATCGCATTCAGCGGTAATGATTCTAGAATTTCATGCGACGCCATTGGCGCGAGTTCGCTGCCAATCTCGTTCTGGGTCGATTCTTCAATCGACGCCAGCAGCGGCGTTGGGCTGATTGCTGTCAATTGCTTGAGCGCATTGCCACCGGCGATCCATCTCCCTTGCTTCGTAATGCCGATCAGCGTAATAGCGTATTTTTCTTTATCAATCGCGTGTGCAACGGATTGCGCCGAGGCGAGCGAGACCTCATGCTCTCCCGACTTGCCGCCAAAAATCAATCCAACCCGAACTTTCTTTGCCATTATGACCGCCGACCACAGACCGCCGACCGCCACCCTCGCGCCACGTGTCTAACTTGCATCTTCTAACGTCCAACGTCCAATTTCCAACTTTTACTTTCCAACAATTTCAATCTCCAACTCCAACTCGATGCCGAATTTTTCGCGCACCCGCGCGCGCACCAAGTCGATCAATTGCATCACATCGTTTGCCGCTGCGCCGCCGCGATTCACAAAGAAATTCGCGTGAACTTGCGACACCTCGATATTACCGATGCGTGTACCTTTTAGTCCAGCCTGTTCGATCAAGCGCCCCGCAAAATTATTCGGCGGATTCTTGAACATCGATCCAACGCTTGCCTCGGTAGGCTGTGTGCTGCGACGCTTCTCGGTGTATTCGTTCATGCGCGCGATACAAACTTGCGGGTCGCTACGCACGATTTCAAAATCGGCGCTGAGCACGATTTCGTTTTTCGTTTGCTTGAATCGACTCGTACGATAATCAAATCCTAATTCGTTCTTGGGTAACTCGCGCACCGAATCCTTTTCGTCGAGAATCGAGACGGTGAGTATGTTATCGGCGATTGATGAGCCGTGCGCGCCCGCGTTACCGACAATCGCGCCGCCAATCGTCCCCGGCACGCCGATTCCCCACTCGAGTCCAGACCAACCTTGACGCGCCATGCGATTCGCAATGTTCGGCAGTGCCGCGCCGCTTTCGACGTGTAATTTCGCGTGACCGTTTTTCGTGACCTCAAGAAAAAACTGATCGCAATGATTTTCGATCACCAAGCCCGCAATGCCGCCATCGCGCACGAGCAAATTGGAACCGTTGCCCAGGATAAACACCGGAACATTGAACCGATGTGCCACAAGTACCAGTTCGATGAATTGTGAAATTGCATGAGCTTCAGCCAAAAAATCGGCGGGACCGCCAATTCGGAATGTGGTTCGCGGCGCGAGTGGAACGTTGACTAGGGCACGATCGCCCAACGCATTACGAAAATCGGCTACAGAGTTTTGCACGTGTTGTATTATCCTTCGGCTTTGCCTTCATGCGCTTTGCCACCACCATGACCACCACCGCTGCCACTCGGACTTTCTTGCGTGAGCCGTTGCAAAGCGAGAAACATTCCAATCGCACCCCACAAAACCGCAAACGGAAGATTCGCAGGCAAAATCAATGCATCACCAAGTTGCGCCAGCAAATCAACTGCCCAACCCACGATGTTCGCTGTCTCGCGCGGGTAAATGAACATCGCCACCAACAACGCAGCTGTCGATGCACGCCAAAACGCACGCCGGCTCCGAAAACCCGATCCAGAAAAACTCAGTCCTAACAACAACCCGATAATGATGAAAAAACTAAGCGCTTGATTAACGGCAAGCTCTTTGAAATTTGCCAGAAGAGGCAGTGAAGTGGAGCCAATGATGTGACCTTCAAAGCGAATAATCACATACAGAATGAACAACGCAAAGAAATCGTCGTACCATGGCTCAGACCGTAATGCATGAATGTACGTGCGCACGCCGAATAAGAGGAGCACCAGTCCGGCGATAATCGCCAACGACCAACCGGGAATACCGATCGGTCCAATCGTGGCGAGAACTTGATTCGGGTTGAACTTGATCGCCGTGCTGACATAGGTAGCAACGTTGTCGATGACGCCGTTGAGACCAGGCAACGTGCTGAACGGAATTTTAGATGGTGTGAACATATCCGGGCTTTTCAGTAACACCGCCAATTGTCTTAGCCAATCCTTGACAAACACCGTGGCGGTGAGAACTGCCCACCAATAAATAAGACTCCGGACTCCAAAGACATCTGCCATGTTACGCCCCTCGCCTCAGCGCGACTTGCTCGCCAACGCGATTCACGTCTCCTGCGCCTAACGTAATCAAGACATCGCCCGGTTTCAAGCGATGAGCAAGCTGTTCAAGCACTTGGTCTAACGTCGCGATGAATTGCGCATCGCGATGCGACATCTTTCTGACGATGTGTTCGCCACTCATGCCCAACGTATCCGTTTCGCGTGCGGCATAAATTTCGGTGACGATCACATGGTCGGCAGCAGAAAATGATTCTGCAAAGTCATCGAGTAGTGATTGTGTGCGCGTATACGTGTGCGGTTGAAAGACCGCCCAAATCGTTCGACCGGGGTAACGCGCGCGGGCTGCCGCCAAGGTCGCACGAATTTCGGACGGATGGTGCGCGTAATCATCGATGATAATCACACCGCCAAAATCGCCTTTCACTTGAAAGCGCCTCTCAGCCCCGCGAAAATTTCTGAGCGTTTCGCCCGCTTGTTTCAAATCGATACCGACTTGATCGGCGACGGTAAGCGCGGCGAGTGCGTTCAACACATTATGCGTCCCAGGAATCTGCAAATCGAAATTGCCGATGCGTTGATCGCGATGCCACACAACAAAATCATTTCCGCCGCGCGCATTTGGCTTTACAGCGCTCGCGCGCCAGTCATTCATCGATTCAAATCCGTAACGCACAACGCGAGTTCCTCCGAGTTCCCTCAGTTCCCTCGAAATGAGCGCACTATCTCCGCAACCAACCACAACTCCATCGCTCGGAACTAGCCCCATGAATTGTCGAAATGCTTGCGCTACGTCGTCAATGTTTTTGTAAATATCTGGATGATCCATTTCGATACTCGTCACAACGGCAATGTTGGGTACCAGTCCAAGAAATGCACGATCGTACTCGTCGGCTTCGACCACAAAATATTTGCCGTTGCCGCCACGACCATTGCCGTTCAATTCCGGTATCATACCACCAATCACCACATCCGGATCACTTCTCGCCTCGACCAGAATGGTTGCGATCATTCCCGTCGTCGTCGTTTTGCCGTGCGTGCCCGCAATCGCGATCACACTTTTTCCCGTTGTGAGTTCGGGGAAAAAATCATAGCGTTTGTCTATACGAATCCCACGCCGCTGCGCTTCGACGATTTCGGGATTTGCCGTCGGCGCGGCGGACGTGACCAGAATCAATTCCGCATCGCCAATATTTTCGGCGCGATGTCCGATGAAAATTTTTGCGCCCAGCTTCGCCAACTCATCGGTGATGGGCGATGCGCGCATGTCGGAACCGGAAACTTGCACGCCGCGTGCCATCAATACCCGCGCGATTGCCGATAGTCCGATACCGCCGATGCCGACGAGATGCACACGATGGGGGATCATATCCCCCCTCGGTTGTCATCCTGAGGAGCGATTTTTGCGACGAAGGATCTCATTATCGGCAAAGCGAGATTCTTCGCTTCGCTCAGAATGACACTCGTACTGCTCATTTCTTCACCAACGATTCCAACAAATCGACGATGTTCTCTGCGGCGTGCGGGACGGCGAGCGTACGCATCGCATCACTCATCTTTTGCAATTGTTCAGGCGCATCAAATAATTTCGTAACCATCGGAATCAGTTCACGACTTAATACCGCATCGGCAACCTTCAACGCCGCGCCGCACTCGACGAGAAAATCGGCGTTGCGTTCTTGATGCAAACCGGCGTACGGACCCGGCACCAGAATCGCCGGCAAACCCAGCGCAGGAAACTCGCCCAGCGTGGCTGCACCCGCGCGCGCAATCACAACATCGGCGGATGCGAGCGCGTGCGGTAAATCTTCTTCGAGATAACCGAACACGCGCACGCGCGCACGCAAATCGCCGGTGAGTTTAGCGACTTGCTCATTCACCCACGCTTCGTCGGGACGTCCGGTCAGATGAACCACCTGCGCGATCTTTGTCAGCTCGACCAAGTTTGCCACCGCCGCTTGGTTGATGTGACGCGCGCCGGTGCTCCCGCCGAAAATCGCAACCGTGCGCGCGTTGGGATCGAGATGAATCTTTTTGCGCGATTGGATTTTATTCGATTGGTAAAATTCGGCTCGCACGGGGTAACCCGTCGTTACGGCTTGTCCAGGCGCAAAATATTTTTCGGCTTCTGGAAATGATACCGCCACGCGCGTTGCCCATCGCGCGGTCGCTCGAATCGCCCAGCCCGGTTCTAGATCGGGCAAATAGATCACGCTGGGAATTTTTTCTGCCGCACTCGCCCAAATCACCGGTGCGCTGACGTATCCGCCGGTTACAAACGTCACATCGGGTTTGAAATCGCGGATCAGTTTGCGGATTTGATCGACACTCCGAAACATGCGCCACAAACTGCGCGCCACGACCCAGGGAGCCATGCCGCGCACCTGCCCCGATTGAATCGACGCGAACGGGATTTGCGCCTGCTGCACGAGTCGTTCTTCGACACTGTTCGCGCGACCCAGGTACAACACCTGGTCACTCTGAGCGGAGCGAAGAGTCTGATTTTGCAGGACGCGATTCTTCGCTTCGCTCAGAATGACGCGATGCTTGTCACCCTGAGCAGAGCGAAGGGTCTCGTTTTCGTCGAAGAGACGCTCTGCGTTCGCTTCGCTCAGAGTGGCATTATCGACGCGCTCGGGTGCTCGTCTCTGCAGTGCGGCGACGACGGTCAACGCGGGATATACGTGGCCCCCTGTCCCGCCCCCCGAAATTAAAAGTCGCATTGTTATCCTTCGGCATGGTTTCAAAGCGCGAAATACTGAGCAGCACGCCAACCGCAACCAGCGCGGCAACCAACGCCGATCCACCAAACGAAATAAATGGCAACGGCACACCCGTGAAAGGAATTGTCGCGGTGACGACGGCGATGTTGATGAATGCTTGCGAAATCAGCCAGAACGTGAGACCAGTTGCGAGGACTTGGCCGAATGGATCGGTCGCGCGCGCCGCGATGCGAAAGCCGCGATAAACGATAAAGAGATAGAGCGCGAGCACGACCAAGGTGCCGACCAAGCCCATCTCTTCGCCGAGCAACGCGAAAATGCTGTCGGTGTGCGGCGCTGGCACGTAACCATATTTGGCATAACCCGATCCGATGCCGCGCCCAACCATGCCGCCCGACCCCAACGCGATCAACGTTTCGGCGATCTGATAACCCGCTGCACCTTGAATTGAGAATGGGTCTTGAATGAAAACCATCGCGCGCTGCAATTGGTACGGCGTGTTGACAATGACGGCAGCTGCCGACACGACGCCGAAGATAAGCAACAGGACGAATTGGATTACATCGGCACCGGCGATAAAGAACATGCCCAGCGCGCAAACGGCGATGATGATCGCCGTGCTCATATTCGGCTCTAGCACGATCAAGCCCGCGACGATACCGACGATGATGGCAAACGGCAGCAAGCCATACGTCACATTTCGCAGCTTGTCACCTTTCGACGAGAGCCAGCGCGCCATGTAGATGATCATCGCGAACTTGGCAATCTCCGACGGCTGCACCGAGCCATCAAACAGCCAGCGGCGTGCACCGTTGACAGGCGTCGTAAAGAGTAACGCAATGAGCAACACAATCGTGACCGCCATCAACAGGACCGCGACGCGTCCCCAAAAGTGATAATCGAGACGCATGAACGCAATGAGCAAAAGCATGCCGAGAGTGGCGTATTCCAGTTGCTTGACGAAATCGGATGATGGATCCGGGAATTGTCCGACGCGCGGCGGAAACGTGACGCTCCACACCATGATGAGTCCGATGATGAGCAGCGCCAGCACGACGCCAAGTAAAACGTAATCGACGCGCAATAGATTCGCCCAATCGATGCGGCGGTTAGTTTGTGATTGAACGGTCATCGTAACTCCGTCTAGTAGTCTTATAGTCTGGTAGTCAGGTAGTCAAATAAATAAGATTGACTACCTGACTATTTGACTATTTGACTAACGACTTGCTTGAATTGGTTCCCTCGATCAAACTCGTTCGCGAACATTCCAAAACTGGCGCAGCCCGGCGATAAGAGAACGATTTGTCCTTCACGCGCGATTTCTTTTGCGCGTTCGACTGCAGCTGTCATACTGTCAAATTGACCGACTATCAAGTTCTTTCCGCCGGCATTCTGAATCGCACTCGCCAATCGGTCCGTCGCTGCGCCTTGGAGCAAAATCACCGCGCGCACCTTCGACACAATTTTCAGCGCCATTTCATTGAAATCGAGTCCTTTCTCCGATCCGCCCGCAATCAGCACAATGCCTTTTGCAGTCGGTGCGAACGTTTCAATGGCGACGATGACCGCGGCGGGCGCGGTTGCGGTCGTGTCGTTGATGTAGCGCACGCCGTTAATTTCGCGCACAAATTCCTGGCGATGCTCCGCGCCGCGAAATTCTCTCAGCGCGTTCGCAATCTGCTCCGGTGACGCGCCTGCAATCGATCCGAGTGCAATCGCCGTAAGTGCATTCGCGATGTTGTGTTCACCTGGCACACGCAATTCGTTTACGTCGATGATTCGCTGCGATGCGGCGTGGCGCGCGCCATCCCAATGCCACACCAGCGAACCGGCTTCGCGGTATGCGCCCTCTTTGAGCGGTCGGGTTGCGCTCGTCCAAATCACCTTGCCAAAGGCGCGAAACGAAAGCCGCGTGAGAATTTTGTTATCAAAGTTCAGAACCACATAGTCGCCTGGTTGTTGATAGCGAAAGATGACACCCTTGGCTTGTGCGTAATCATCCATGTCGCGATAACGATTCAGATGGTCGGGCACAATATTCGTGATCGCCGCGATGTGCGGGCTGATGCCATGTGATTGAAACGCTTCAAGCTGCCACGACGAAAGCTCAAGCACGACCGGCGTATCGGCATCGATCTGATCGAGCAATTCAAGTGCGGACACACGTAGATTGCCTGCGACAACCGTTTTCGGATTTGCCGATTTCAGAATCGCGCCGGTCATCAACGTCGTCGTCGTCTTGCCCTTGGTGCCGGTGATGCCGATAACTTGCGCCATCCCGCGCGGCAAGCGTTCGACAAACAGCGACATTTCCATCTCGACCGGAATGTTGTGTTCGCTCGCGAACTGCAACCATTTCGATTCGCGCGGCACGGCGGGATTGCGCACGATCAAATCGGCGTTGAGAAAATCCTGCTCGCGATGTTCGCCGAGAACAAATTCAATGGGTAATCCGCGCAGCGCGTCCAACGACGATTGCAATTGCTCGGCGGTTTTCAAATCCGTCACCGTGACGTGCGCGCCTTGCTTGACCAACCACTGTGCGACGCCGAGTCCGCCGCCATGCACGCCGAGACCGAATACGAGAATGCGTTTGTTGTTAAGATTTATCATTTCTGATTTATGGACGCCGCCGATTAGAAATCGGCGTCTGAAGAATCTCAAAATCGGCTGAAGCCGATTGAATTTATCATCTCGATTTCTTCATGGGACTATGGAGATTCTGAGAGCAAAAAAATTCGTTGAATGCTTTCAACCAATGCTTTTCTGTTGGAGTCAAGTCGCTAGAATATTTTTCCGAGAGTAAAATAAACAACGAAACCAAACCATCCCAATTTTGCGGCTCACCGTACTGCCCTTTGACATATTTGAATTTTTCTTGCTCTCGAAACTTCTCTGACTCGCCGTCGCTCTTACGCGTATTGCACTTGTTACAAGCCGCAAAAAGATTTTGATCACTGTCATCTCCGGTTTTCGAATGCGCTTCTTTGTGATCAATAACTGCGCCAAGAACATCGAGCAATGGGGCTGCATCACGTCGCCAATTCGCGTGATAATACGCAACAGGATACTGACATCCGTTATCCTTTGTCCACTTCTCCAAATACTTGAACCTCGGTCCAAAGATTATGGGTCTGCGACACCAATGACATAACCATTGATCACGAAAATAAACGCGAACTTGAACATCGTACGGAATTGGAGAGCGTCTCAAGGGATTTAACTCCTAATAGATTCGACTACCTCAACACCAACCACCCACCCGCCACCAACAACACCACTGCGCCAATCCGCGAAATGTCCACCGGGCGAATCGTCGCGCCGAACAATCCGAAATGATCGATGAGGATGCCCATCGTCAATTGACCAATGATGATAAGCGCAATCGCTGCCGTTGCACCCAATCGCGGCAGCGTCTGGCTTAGCGTAAGATACAGTATAACGCCAAATACACCTGATCCTAGATTGTACCAATTCAGCTCGCGCCAGCTTCCAATTTGTTCGCCACTTCGTGCGAGCAACAACAATCCGGCAATCACCGCGCCGCTAACATGCACGATAAAACTGCCTGCGATGCCGCCCACCTTCTGGCTCATCTCGCCGACAACCTGGGACTGTGTACCCACAGCAAGACCACCAATAATGCCCAGCGCAATAGTCAATATTGTCTCAAGCATCTTTATGCCCTACGGCAAGTTCTCCAAATCGTTCAGGTCTTTAAATCTTCCACTAGCTTTCTTGTTGATCTTGAGATGCTTTAGACTGATCAAATTGATCGACACACCATCAATTTTCGCAACCACACGTGCACGATAACATTCGTCAAACTCAACCCCAGAGATTGACGTCGTAATCTCTAACCTTAACGGTGGGACACCCATTCGTACAATCTGTTTTTCCTTCAAGAATAATTCAGCGGATAAGCCAGGAATGTCGAAACCGAATTCTCGTAGAACTGCCACCACTTTCTCTGCGTTGCGCGGTTGGATGGCAATCCAAATATCCATATCCGCCGTCGCTCGTGGATAGCCGTGGTAGCCGACCGCATAACCTCCAATGACCAAGTATTTGATTTTACGCGCGTTGAGTAATCTCAAAAACTCTTGAAAGTCTGGTGGTAGCCGGATCGTAGCCATAGATGATTTGTCGCATCAATTCAACGGCTTCCAATCGCTGCAAGGGTGTCTTGGAAAGCCAGTATTGTTTATCACCCGATTCATCGAATAGCGTTGTGACCGCAAAAACAGTTTTATCCATTCTAGGGAGTTTCGTTTTTTTCATTTCGTCATCCATCAATTATCGCACTAACGCACTATCGAACTATTGCACTAGAGTAGTGCGAGTGCCACGCCCAACATTCCCGCCAACAGTCCCGCCAGCCAGAATCGTTGCACAACTTGAGTTTCCGACCAGCCCACTAGTTCAAAGTGATGATGTAACGGAGCCATCTTGAAAAAACGTTTTCCGCCGGTCAATTTGAAATAGCCCACTTGAATAATCACGGAGAGCGCATCCCCGACGAACACCAAACCGATGATCGGAAGCAACAACCACTGTCCTGTCATGAACGCTACAACGGCGAGCGTTGCGCCCAGCGCGAGCGCGCCCGTATCGCCCATGAACAATTCGGCGGGGTGCGCGTTGAACCACAGAAAAGCCAAGAGTGCGCCGACCATCGTAAAGCAAAAGAGCACGAGATACGGTTGACCCTGCAAATACGCGATAACCCCATAACATGCAAACGCAATCGCCGATGTCCACCCCGCGAGACTATCCAACCCATCGGTGAGATTCACCGCGTTGGAAAAACCAACGATGAAAAAAATAGCAATCGGAATGTAGACCACACCGATATCGATTTTTTCTCGAATCGTCGGAATCGCCAGACTGTGCAAGTCTTGTCCGAACGGCGGCGGCAAATACAGCACCAAGGCGACAATCGTCGCAAGAACACATTGAATCAAGAATTTTTGTCGCCCCGTGATGCCTTCGCCTTTGCGCTTGCCCCGAATCCCAGCAATGTCGTCAATCGCGCCGAGAATCCCAAACGTCAGCAATGTCGCCATCGGCAACAGAATCGAGCGACCGATGAGCGTGTTACCCAACAGCGCCGCCAAGTTCAGCGCAATCGTAATCATCAACACCGGTCCGATCACCATGATGCCGCCCATTGTCGGCGTGCCCATTTTCACTTGATGCTGACTCGGACCCTCTATCCGAATCTGCTTGCCCAAGCTGTAAGATTTTAGGAATCGAATCAGTGGCGCGCCCCAGATGACGGCGAGCAAAAAAGATATGGTTCCAAGCGTTAGGGGCCATGCCATCAATCAGTCTCCGAACCGCTTTCGATAATGCGCGAAAGCGCGCTCACAATTTCTTCCATTTTCGCGCCGCGTGACCCTTTGACCAAGACCATATCGCCGGCGCGCATCACCTTTTGCAAAATTTCAATTGCTTGTAGGTTGGTATCCGCAAAGAAAACTTGTTCCTCCGACATGCCTGCATCACGTGCCGCTTGTCCGATCCATTTCCCACGCGTGCCTACCGCAATCAACACATCGACCACCTGCGCCGCGCGTCCACCCACGACCTGATGTCCGCTCTGTTCTTCCGTTCCCAGTTCGAGCATGTCGCCGAGCACGGCGATTTTTCTTTCGCTCATTTCCGCCATCAAGTTCAGCGCCGCCAACGACGAAGCCGGACTTGCGTTGTAGGTATCGTCGATGATGGTCGCGCCATTTGCAGCCGGCACGACGATGAGGCGCAACTGCGCCGAGACATCTTGTAAGCCACGCAGAATTTCGTCCCAGGTCATCCCTTCGGCTAAACCCACACTGGTTGCGGCAAGCGCCGTGTGAACACTGTGCCGACCGAGCAAGGGAACCCGCACGTGCAGCTCTTCCGTATCGCGATGCAATACAAAGCCGATACCTTCTAGTCCAAAACTCTCGACTTGGTCCGCCCAAACATCGCAGTCTGGATTGAAACCATAGCAGAAAACACGCGCCTTTGTATTCTCCTTCATCGTGATAACGCGCGCATCATCACCATTAAGAATCGCGACGCCATCAGCGGGCAACGCTTCGACGAGTTCTGCTTTCGCGCGCGTAATATTTTCGATCGAGCCAAGCCGCTCCAAGTGAACGGGACCTACATTCGTCACAACGCCGATGCGAGGTCGAGCGATGTCCGACAGCATTTTGATTTCGCCGAGCGCGTACATACCCATTTCAAGCACCGCGCGCTGGTGCGTTTCATTCAACTGCAACAACGTCAACGGCAGACCGATTTCGTTGTTAAGGTTCCCTTCACTTTTCAGTGTATTATAGCGTTGGCGCAAAACGGCGGCAATTAATTCTTTCGTAGAACTTTTGCCCACGCTGCCCGTTACGCCGATCACTTGCACTGCGTCGAATTTACGTCGCCAAAATGTTGCGAGTTGTTGCAGCGCCGCCAAACTTGAATCGACGAGAAACACAACCGGAGCAAGGGGTGAAGGACCAGGTTGCAACCCGGCGACACTTGGATTTGTAGTATTGATCAAGTGCGTATTCGGACCTAGCCCCTCACCAACCCCGGCGCGCGTTTCGGCAACGATCGCCGCTGCGCCGCGCGCGCGCGCGTCTGGAATAAAAGTATGACCGTCGAGCGACTCGCCCTGCATCGCGACAAAAAGCGAACCCGCTTGCACCTGCCGCGAGTCCACCACAACGGATGAAATCTCGATCCGTTCTGTACCGGCAGGACGTGTATTTGTAAAACACTGAAAAAGATCAGCAAGAGTGAGCATAAACCGACACGAGTTCCTCTGAGTTCCCAAAGTTCCCGTCGGAGGAACGCGGTGAAACTCTGTGGAACTTATTTTATCGCGAGTCTTACGTTATCCGGCGGTAATCCCGCCAGCACAACCAACTGTTTTGCTATCGTTGCGAACACCGGCGAGGCAACTTGCGATCCCCACTCGGAACTTTGCGGCTTGTCGAGTTTTACCAAGATCACGAACCTGGGATCATCGGCGGGAAAATAGCCGACAAACGATGCAATCGTCCAGCGCGGATCAAGTATTGCGCCGATGGGAATCTGCGCCGTGCCGGTCTTGCCCGCGATGGTGTATCCTTGCACAACCGCTTTGTTCGACGATTCGCCGAGAATGGCATTCGCCAGAATGAGTGTCAACGTGCGAGCCGTCTCTGGCTTGATGACCTGACGCACGACTTCGGGTGTGGTCTCCATCGGCTCAATCGCATTTGCAGGCTGAACCGCTTTGACGATGTAGGGACGCATCAACTTGCCGCCATTTGCCACAGCCGCAACTGACGCGATCATTTGAATCGGCGTAACGGCGATACCTTGTCCAAATGAATTCGTACCAAGATCGACTTCGCGCCAGCGTCCATCGCCGACCTGCTTGACATCGCCGGCTGCTTCGCCCGCTTGCTCAACTCGGGTGCGCGCGCCGAAACCAAATCGCTGAACGTATTGATAGAATCGTTCGGTGCCAAGACTAATCGCAATCTTGGTCGCTTCGACGTTGAGCGATTGCCGTAAAACTTCGGTGAGGCAAACGTGTCCCGGCGCAAGATCGCTATGATTTTTGATTATGCGTCCGCCGATGTAAATTGAGCCGCTGTCTTCAAAGCACGAATTCGGCGTGATGACACCGGCATCCAAACCCGCTGCTGCCGTGATGATTTTAAAAACCGAGCCAGGTTCGTACTGCGCGCCAATGGCTTGATTGGCATACTTGCCTTGATTCGCTGGATCGAAATAGCGATTTAGATCTGCGGTGGGCCAAACTGCCAGCGCCAGAATTGCGCCGGTCCTGGGATCCATGACGATGATCGAGCCGCTTTCCGCTTTCGAATCGCGAATCGCGTTCGCCAGTTCCTGTTCGACGATGCGCTGCATACCGCTGTCGATGGTCAGCCAAATCGTCGCGCCGTCCGTCGCCGGGATGTTGCTTGGCAAATCGAATGGAATCGGATCGTTGAGCGCATTGCTCGACCCCTTCAACTTGCCGTCCTTGCCTCGCAGGTCGGCATCCTTTGCCTGTTCGACGCCGTACGCCGCCATGCGTTCTGCATTTACGATGCCGACCACCGGCGCAGCCAGTTGACCATTGGGATAGAGTCGCACCGGCTTGGCGGTCACCGTCAAGTTGAACAACCGCGTGCGCTCTTTGTAATCCTGCACCATTTCACCGATGGTCGCCGGAACATCGCGCGCGAGATACACCGTCGTGTCAGTAGATTTCAGCTTGCCAAGAATCGTATCGCGAGGTTGACCCAGGATTGGCGCAAGATCGGTGGCGAGCGTTTCCGGATTGCGAACAGTTTTCGGTGACACGCTGATCGTGTACAGGAAAACGTCTTTCGCCACCAACACATCGTCGCGAGTGAAAATATCGCCGCGCCGCGCGGGAATCACAACATCATAGTCGCGTTGAGCATCGGCACGCGTCCGCAAATCGTCCCAACGAATGATCTGCCAATAAAACAAACGCGCGGCGAGCAGAATGCCAACCGCTAGAATGATAACAAGCGCCACTCGCATACGCAGCGGCGCGCGGGACAAAAATGAAGCAGGCATCAGACCTCTTACGGACTGGTTGCTTCCACCGTTCGCGGACTGGGCGCAAGACCCAGTCGCGCGAGAATCTCATTCCACAAATTTAAGAGAGGAGAATCAGAAGATGGCGTCACGTTGGTCTTGGGCACGGGTGCAACTTTGGCAGTTACCGGATAATTCTTGACGGTGATGAAAACCATCTGCTGCGGCGAAGCCGGACGTAGACCCTGGGCACGCGCGCGATCCGCAATTTTGGCGGGCGTCGTCATCGCCGCGATTTCGTATTGCAATTGCGCGTTCTCACGGTTGAGGCGATCCAGGCGCGCTTGCAAATCTTGGACGCGCTGACCATTCAACGTCGCCTGGGTGCTTTGACCCACGTACAGCAAGCCGACCAAGACGAGCAAACCCAACAACACGATAACGGTACGCACGTTGCTGAACGAAACTGGATTGGAGAGTCCTCGACGTATCACTTGGGCTGTCATGTATGTTTCTCCGTAGAGACGTTACACGCTTCGCGAACGTCTCTACAAAATCTTTTCTGCGACTCGTAGCTTGGCGCTGCGACTGCGCGAATTGGCGATACTTTCTTCGCGCGTTGGACGAATCGGGTGCTTGGTCAAAACGCGCAATCGTTCAGAGCTCTTGAAAAAATTCTTAATGCGCCGATCTTCGAGCGAGTGAAACGAAATGATGGCGACGCGCCCGCCCGGCGCAAGCGTGTCTACGATTTGCGGCAAAACGTTTTCGATCACTTCCAACTCGCGATTGACGGCGATGCGCAACGCTTGAAACGTTTTCGTGGCGGGATGAATTTTGCCGTGGCGTCCCACCGCCCGTTCGATGACGTTCGCCAACTGCGTTGCGGTTTCAATCGGTCGAGCGTTCACGATGGCACGCGCAATTCGACGCGATGCGTGTTCTTCGCCGTACTCGAAAATCAAATCGGCGAGTCCTTTCTCGTCGAGCGCGTTGACCAACTCGGCGGCAGTCGTTTCGTTGTCGGCATTGAAGCGCATGTCGAGCGCGCCATCGCTAAGGAACGAAAAACCGCGTTCGGCGTCTGCAAGCTGCATTGACGACAAACCAAGATCGAGTACAATACCGTCGGCGGGATCGAATCCGTTAGCGGCTGCAATCGATTTTAGATTTTCAAAGTTGGAATGTATCAGTAGAGCACGTTCGCCGTAGCGTGCCAAATTCTGGGCCGCGACCGCGAGCGCTTTGGTATCGGCATCAAGCCCCAACAATCGACCGGTTGGCGCGGACGCTTGCAAAATACCTGCCGCATGTCCACCCGCTCCCAGTGTTCCATCAATATAACGTCCATCAGCGTGTGGCTGTAACGCATCGATCACTGGTTGATAAAGTACAGAAATGTGAACACCCGCTTGGCTCATCGGATTATTTTTCTGGAGCCGCCATGCGCAGCATCAATTGCCCCATCTTCTCTGACACCGTCGCCGCATCCGATTCGACTTGTTGATTGATCGTCTGATATTTCGCTGGACTCCACACTTCGATGCGACTGAGCAAGCCGACGACCACGACGTTGCCGTTGAGACCGGCATAATTTCGTAGTTTTTGCGAAATCAAAATGCGCCCTTGTCCATCAACCTCAGCAGCTTCGGATTCGCCGCTGATGTAACGTGCCCAAGCGCGCGCTTCGGGAAGCAGAATTCCTTGACGATCGATCTCGGAAGCGATTTCTTGAAATTTTGTTTGGGGGAAAATGAACAGGCATTGTTCGAGACCGCGCGTCACGACGACACCGGAAGCTAAATCGCCCCGCCACTTGGCGGGGAGGGTTAATCGCCCTTTGCTGTCGATAGTATGCTCGTGCGATCCCAAGAACACTTGTCCGGTTCTCCCACTGGGGGCATTAGAACAAGGGTTCTAAACCCTATTTCCCCCACTTTGACCCATTTTGACCCACTTTTCTGCCGTCATTATCCCACAAGCGTATGCCACTGTCAAGGGGTAAAGAGCGCATTTGCAGGTATTTTTAAGGTGTTTGGCTCTCCCGGTCAAGTTTTTTTGTCGGACAACGGCGTCCCACTTTCCTCCACCGACCAATGGTCATATTTGCTTGCTTACCACAACCGGATAAAATGAGACTCGTCTAGAAGGAATCGAAATGAACATCGTCGCTGCGCTCTGGCAACTCCAAACCATCGATCAAGAAATTGACGAGAAAACCCAACGTCTGCGCCAAGTCAACAAAGCTCTGGCTGGCGATCTGACCGTTGTTGCCGCTAGCACCACGCTTGCAGCCGAACAAAAGAAATTAAGCGACCTCCGCGCCACTCTGCGCGACCGCGAACTAGAAGCGTCCAGTCTCGACGCAAAACTCAAGGAGCTGAACCAGCGACTCTACAGCGGCAGCGTCGCCAATCCGAAAGAATTGGATGGCTTGAGCAAAGACTTGGAAATGCACAAACGCCTTCGCAGCACGCTCGACGACAAGCTGCTCGAATTGATGGATGCGGTCGAGCAAACGCAAGCGCGTGTCGATGTTCAAGCTAATTCGTTTAAGCAAGTCGAGACGAAACGCGGCGGCGATGTCGAAAAACTATCACACGAACACGAGACGCTGGAAAAACGTCTTGCGCATCTCCAAGCCGACCGCGACAAAACGCGCGCGCAACTTGATAGCACTGCCCTGCGCACATACGATCAATTGCGTCGAACCAAAGCGGGGCGCGCCGTCGTTCAATTGCGGCGCGACTCATGCGGTGCGTGCGGCGTAACGGTTCCGACCGGTCTGGTCAATCGCGTGCGTACCGGCAACGAAATTGTGTTTTGCACAGGCTGCGGCAGAATCCTCGCACCGTGAGCAAAATAAACTGAGAATAAAAATGGAAGATACGCCAGCCAGAAACTCATTGCACAAACTCCTTGAATTTCTCAATCAACTTGAACAAGCGAAAATCGATTACCGCTTAGCCCATATTCGCGATTCGATACTGGTTGCTCTAGTTATTCCAGGAGAACGCTGGGAAGTAGAGTTCTTTGAGGATGGACATGTCGAGTTCGAGCGATTTGTAAGTGATGGTCGGATTGAAGATGAATCTACACTCAATCGTCTCATAAAAAACCAATTAGCAATAGACGAAGGAACATGAACCTCATTCTCTATACCGATGGTGCGGCGCGCGGCAATCCCGGTCCCGCCGCGATTGGCATCGTGCTGACAGATGCAACCGGAAAACAGATCGAAGCGATTGGCGAAGCGATTGGCAACACGACGAATAACGAAGCGGAGTATCGCGCGTTACTGCGTGGATTAGAAGTCGCGGTCAAGCACGGCGACGAAATCGAGATTCGCACGGATAGCGAACTCATGGCGCGGCAACTCAACGGCTCATACCGCGTCAAAGCCGAGCATTTGAAACCGTTGCACGAGCAAGCACGGCGTGTGATGGCGAAATTTAAGAGCGCCAAGATTGCGATTATCCCGCGCGCGTTCAACAAGCGCGCCGACGCACTGGCGAATCAAGCACTGGATAGAAAGTAAAATTCGCTTGTCATTTCGACGAACGGAGTGAGGAGAAATCTCTCAGCATGGAAAAGAGCTTTCTCGCTTCACTCGAAATGACAGACCTCACTCGCAAATGTCCAACTGCCCTTTGCTCGTCATCGTGCTAGGATCGCCTGGCTCTGGCAAGACAACGCTCGCACGACGCATCGCTCAAGAATTTCGATTGCCGTTGGTGACCAAGGACGACATCAAGGAATCACTCTTTGACAGCTTGGGGTGGCACGACCGCGAATGGTCAAAGAAGCTAGGGCGCGCCGTATTCGCGCTGCTCTATTATTTCATGGAAGCACAGCTTGCCGCCGGACGCTCACTTATCGTCGAGTGCAATTTCGACAACGAAAACGCCACGCCGAGATTTCGCGCGCTGCAAGACCAACACAAGTTTGAACCATTTCAAATTTTCTGTCACGCACCGGATGAAATTCTCACGCGGCGATTTCGCTCGCGTTGGACATCGGGCACACGGCATCCCGGTCACGTTGACGATCAGATCGATTCGGATCAACTCTCCGCTATTCTAAAACGTTACCAAGAACCGCTGAACCTTGGCGGTACGATTATCAAAATCGATACAACCGATTTAGACCACATAGACTACTCTCCCTTGTTTCGTGAACTGGCATTAGCACTCGATCATGTAGCCTAGCCCCTCGTGGGCGACGCGCACAAGGCGCTATACTGCGTCATGAAATTTCAGATGTGACAAGGCACTAAATCGTACGGAGGTACTTGCAATGAAACTATTGGTGATCATGTTGGCCATTCTCACGCCGATGCGAATCTCCAAGAACACCACTCTTCCACCCAACGGCACTTATAACCAACCCATCGTCATCATGGCGGACAATATCACGCTAAATTGCAACGGCTCGGCGTTTGTGGGTAACGGAATTGGCGTCGGTCTTTTGGTGCAAAATCGCATGGGCGTGACGATTCGCAATTGCAAGGTGCGCGGCTGGGACGTGGGCATGTACGTGCTCGGTGGGAAAAACTTTGTCTTCGAGGGAAACGATTTCAGCGGCAATTACGTCGACGATAATTCAAACATCGAACACTTGAAACCGATTCCGCACGGCGGCGTCATTCTCAACGGCATTCAAAGCTCGCGCTTGCAGGGCAACACGTCAAACGGAAATGTCGTCGGAATGCAGATTCTCAACTCGTCCAAGATTCGCGTGCAGCAAAACACGACGAGTCGCAATCGCGGTTGGGGCATTTATATGTACGGCACGACGGCGAGCCAGGTTTTCAGCAACACCGTCGAGTACAACAATCGCAGTTGTCCAGAGTGGGGCAAGGATGCCGGCTGTGGTTCGGCGGGCATCGTGCTAACGCAACAGTCGGATCGCAATCAGATTTCGTGGAATATTCTCACGGCGGACGGCGACGGCATTTATCAAGGCAACACACCGCAGGCGGCAAGCAACGACAACGAAATGTCTTACAACACAATCTCTAATAGTATCGCGAACGGCATCGAGGCGACGTTCAGCTTCCGCAACTATATTCATCACAACTCGTTTACGAACGACAACTATGGCGCGTGGCTCGGTTATGCGCAAAACGTTCGATTCGAGTACAACGTCGTGCGAGGCGCGCACGTCAACAGCGTCCAACACGACAATGCCAAGTCGAGCAAGTATGTCGGCAACATTTTTGACGGCCAAGTGCTTTTGCAGCCCGTTCAAAGCGGCACGTGTCAAGGCAATTCATTTAGCAACAATAATGGAAACATCGTTGCCAATGGATGTCAATAGTCAAGGTCTGGTCAATGAAGTCTAGATATTCCATCGTTGCTTGCATCGCCATCGTGTTCGCTGTTTTTCTGATTGCTGCGCCGCGCCAGTCTATCGTCTCCGCCGAGCCAAACGCGCAGTCCACCCGTGCTCCCACGGAAGAGCCGACAAAACGACCGTACGCGTTCCCCACGCCGATTTTCATTCCAACTTACGCCGACGATACGCCGGTCGCGCGCAATACGCCCGCGGCTTCATCGGTAACGATTCAACCCGGTGCCGACACGTACACGGTTCAATCGGGCGATAGCTTGTGGGTCATTTCGCAAAAAGTTTACGGCGATGGCAGCAAGTATAAACTCATCATGCAAGCCAACGACATGACCGATCAAACCAAACTGCGCGTCGGTTCCGTATTAAAAATTCCATCGGTGCCGGGTGCTGTTCCATCGCTTGCGCCGACGGCTGCCCCACAAGTTCTGCCACCGCAAATCGTGCCTACAACATCATCGGTTATGCCTGCGCCGACAAGTATGTCGCAAGGAACGGTAGCGCTATTAACAGTTCCTGCACCAACACCGATTCCTACGCCGGCACCATCGACAGCATTCAGCGGCGAGACGATTGGCACGCTTATCAACTTGGTCAGCTTGATTCTTTTCGTTACTGGGATTGGCTCGGGCCTGTTAGCTTATCTTCGCTATCAACGCACGCGCCGCTTGGAAGCACTTTCCTCGACCAAGCATCCCATCCGCGTTCGACAATAGCGTAGGGCGGTTCGATTGAACCGCCCTACGTTTTCAATTTCTCTTCGATTTGTTTCCCCGTCGCGCCACGCACCCTGACCACCTTGTGCCTCGACGTGTGCCCCGTTATGATTTCGATTTGCGCGCGCCGCAGGTCTAGCGCATCCGCCAGAAATTTGATCAGCGCGTCGTTGGCTTTGCCCTCGACTGGCGGCGCGTTCAAGCGAATTTTGATCGCATCGCCTTCAACACCCGCCACTTGATTTTTGCTCGCGCGCGGCACAACTTTGACGGCGAAGGTCACCGCGCCGTTAGATTCTTTAAAGATTGACAAGGGTTACCTCAACGCAATTCCACTCGCAAATCGCACGAAACTCAGCGCGGCGAGCGCACTACCCCACCCAATTTGTCCCGTCAGCAAAACGAATATCGATGCGTAGACCGCTGCGAACATGGCGTAGAACGCAAATGTGCCAGCGACCAATCGGCGAGGCGTCGTCGCACTGTGCGCCATCTGCCGCAGACCAAAGATCATCATCGGTATTTCGATAAACGAAAGCGCGAGGAAAAACAAAAAGAGAATCGCGAGCCACAGATTGCCTTGCAGCAAGATGGGAATAATTGTACTCAAGGCGCTAGCGACTGCATAAAGGAGAAATGCTAACGCAATCCCAATCAATCCGGGTATTGTTACAGTGAGTTTCATCTTGTAATCATGTCTATCCGCGAATCTCGCTAATCTCGCTAATCTTATGTTTTTTATTCGCGTGATTCGCGGATCATTTTTGTTTTATTGCCTTCTCAATCACCTTGCGCGTCATCTCTGGCAACTCAAACGTGGACACCTCGCTCAAGGGCAGCCATCGCGCATCTAAAATATCACTCGCTGCATGCACATCGCCGCTAGCGTAATCGGCAACAAAATCGACGAGCGTGTAATGATATTGCACCCGCCCGTCGTCATCGCGAAAAATCATATCGACCGCATCGACCACATCGCCCAATGCGATTTCAATTCCGCATTCCTCACGCACTTCGCGTTGCGCCGCCTCGCGCCACGTCTCGCCTAGCTCAACCGCGCCGCCAGGGATTCCCCAATCGCCGCGACGTGGTGGATTACCACGTCGAATAACCAACACCGCATTGGCTCGGCGCACAACGACGCCAACGCCGGGGATTGGACGGGAGGGATACTCGCGAGAAGATGTCATGTTCAAAATTCCGAAGGCAGAAGGATGAATTCATCTTTCACCTTCATCCTTCATCCTTCATCCTTCCGCAGTCGGTTTTATATCCTTGACATTCATTTGCAAACGCGGCTTGCCGTTCCACACTTGCGCTTCCAACTGATACGCCACATCGATGCGCGGCGGCAGGCTGTTGTTCCAACTCCCCTGCCGAAACGCGATGGCGTCCATCACGAATTGTCCGTCGCTCAGCAACAGCTTGAGATGATCGGTTCCGACGATGCGCGCCTCACGCACCATCAAACCCCGACTAACGAAAATCGGCTCACGGTTGCCGTAACCAAATGGCGCAAGCTGCAACAACGCTTTCGCCACCTCGAAATTTATTTCGCTCAAGGTGGCTTCGGCATCGACATTGAGCGTCAACACAAGTTCGCTTTGCGCCAGATCACGCGTCGCAATTTCCTTCAATCGATTTTGCAGCGCGGCCAAGTTTTCGTTGCGCACCGTAAAGCCCGCCGCCATCGCATGACCGCCGTGGCGCACGAGCAAATCGCGGCACTGATCGAGTGCGGTGACGATGTTGAATTCGGGGACGCTGCGCGCCGAGCCACGGCTTTCTTCTTCGCCTTGATGCACTGCCACAGCGGGTCGATAAAATTCTTCCGACAAACGACTGGCGATCAGCCCAACAATGCCTTCGGGAAATTCTGGCGCGGCGACGAACAACAATCGTTCCGATTCCGCCGACGCGATAACGGCATCCCGCGCCTTCATCGTCATTTCGGTCGTCAGGCGCTGGCGCTCGCGATTCGTCTCTTCGAGCTTGCGCGCGAGGTCGTCGGCTTCGCCGGGATATTGGGTCGCGAGCAAGTGATACGCCATCAACGCACTTTCCAATCGACCGGCGGCATTCAAGCGTGGACCCAACGTATAACCGATGCTGCCCGCTTCGATGGCTTCGGGTTTGATCGCGGCTTGCCGCATCAACGCTTGAATCCCAGGTCGTTCCGATTGGCGTAATTTTTCCAGCCCACGCTGGACCAGGTATCGATTCTCGCCGGTCAATGGGACCAAATCGGCAACGGTTCCAAGCGCGACCAAATCGACGAGCGCATCTTCGGTGATCGGCATACGACCCTTGATGATGGGAACCTGGGAATCGGCAAGCAAGAGCGCCTGCGATAATTTGAACGCGACGCCTGCACCTGATAATTCTTTGCATGGATACTTGCACAAAAGTTGCTTGGGATTGATGACGGCGAACGCATCGGGCATTTCATCGCCAGGCGCGTGGTGATCGGTCACGATCATGTCCAAGCCAATTTGTTTGCCGAATGCGATTTCGGGCAGCGAACGGACACCACAATCGACCGTGATGACGACGCCAACGCCCTGCTCTTTCAACTGCTGGAGCGCTTCCTTGTTCAAACCGTACCCTTCGTCGATGCGATGTGGGATGTACGGCTTGGCTTTGGCGCCAATCGATAGCAACGTTTGGACGAGCAAGACCGTCGCGGTCACGCCATCGACATCAAAATCGCCGTAAACGGCAATCGCCTCACCCGCACGAATCGCGCGGCGAATGCGTTCAACCGACTCGTTCATGCCGTGCAGTTGAAATGGATTGCCAACGAAGGAGTCAGGCGAGAGAAAGGCGTCAGCTTGCTCCGGTGTGGTTATACCGCGATTGTAGAGAATTTGGACGATCAGGGGATTAAGTTGACGAGACGCAAAACGTGCTTGAACCAGCGATGAAACGCGCGGGGCGATTTGCCAGCGCTTTGTTTTTGGTGGCACACACTCTCCGATGATTAAAGGTGGGCCGATTTTACCACGACGGTTGGTAAAAATCAATTTGTTGTGGAACCACAAAATCGAACATTGACACACCCCTCCGACCGTTGTAATATTTGAACGCCGATTTAGAGGATCACGATGCCTCGCAAAACCAAATCCGCTGGTCTGCTTGAGTTGAACCTCCTGGGTTCGTTTCGACTGGCGCGGAATGGACAGCTTGTCCAACTCCCCACGCGTAAAGCCGAATCTCTGCTCGCCTATCTTGTCCTCCATCCCGAATCCCACACCCGCGAAAAACTGGCCTCGCTCTTTTGGGGCGATTCTTCCGACTTGCAAGCGCGGACCTCGCTGCGCACAGCACTTGCCGTGCTCCACAAACAACTTGGCGACGAATCCATTTTCGCCGACCATGATTCAGCTCAAATCAACCTCGATTGTTTTGCGCAAGTGGATGCGCTTGATTTTGGACACGCGCTTGACCCGCAAGCCGCGCAATCACGCCACGCTGAGCTTACGAACGTGGAACAAGCCATCCAGGTCTATCAAGGCGACTTGCTCGCCGATCACTATGACGAATGGATTCTGGCGGAACGAGAGCGTTATCGTTCGCAGTATGTCGATGCGCTGCTTTGGCTCACGCAAAAAATGCGCGAGCGCGGCGAGTATCCGCGCGCCATTGAGTTTGCTCACCAATTGCTGGAAACCGACCCGGCGAATGAGCCAGCGCATCAGCATTTGATGTTTTGCTATCTCGCGACCGGCAAGCGGCTCGAAGCCCTCAAGCAGTACGACGAATGCAAACGCCTCTTGATGGAATATCTCGCCATCGAGCCATCGCCGGAAACAATCAAACTGTATTCGTCGATCCAGCGCGCCGAGAACGCCCCCAAAGCGCACGAAGCCGTAATGACCAATTTGCCTTCGCCGGTAACCAGCTTTATCGGACGTGAAGAGGAATTGGCAGAGCTCAAGCACGTGTTCGCGAACACGCGTTTGCTTACACTCACCGGCGCGGGCGGTATCGGCAAGACGCGCTTGGCAAAAGTGCTGGCCTTTGATCTGGTCAACGATTATCGGGATGGCGTGTGGTTCGTCGAGTTTGTCGAATTAAAGGATGCGGCGCTCGTTCCCCGAACCGTCGCCAAGACGCTGGGCGTGCGGGAAACCTCCGATCAGCCAATCGATGAGGCGTTGGTCAATGCCTTGACGCCGCGTCATGTGTTGCTTGTGCTTGATAATTGTGAGCATCTCGTCGAAGCCTGCGCGCGTTTGTGCGAGCAATTGTTGTACGCTTGTCCAAATCTAAAAATCCTGGTGACCAGCCGTGAAATCTTGGGCATTCCGGGTGAAACGATATGGCGCGTCCCGCCGCTGAAATTTCCCGAAACCAAGGCGCGCATCGATCATGCCGCGACGTTGCTCCAGTTTGATGCCGTACGCTTGTTTAATGAACGCGCGATGGCGGCATCGCCAACCTTTCAGGTGAACGATCAAAATGTGGCGGCGATCATGCAAATCTGTCAACGGCTCGACGGAATCCCCTTGGCGTTGGAACTTGCCGCCGCGCGCACGCGGGGACTGAGCGTAGAACAAATCGCCAACAAGCTGGATGATCGATTTCGATTATTGACCGGCGGCAGTCGCACCGCGTTGCCGCGCTATCAAACGTTGCGCGCGCTCATCGACTGGAGTTATGAATTGTTGTCCGATCACGAGCGCGCCTTGTTTCGCCGTCTTTCAGTTTTCGTCGATGGGTGGACGTTGGAAGAGGCGGAAGCTATCTGCGGCGAATCTTATTCGCTGGCGGACACGCTTGATCTGCTGGCGCACTTGGTGGACAAGTCGTTGGTGTTGGCCGATACCGAAAACAGAACCCTGCGCTATCGTTTTTTGGAAACGATCCGTCAATATGCGCGAGACAAGTTGTTGAGTTCGGACGAAGCCACTCGCGTACGCAATCGTCATCGCGATTGGTTCTTGCGCTTGGGTGAAGACGCCGAGCCGCATTTGCGCTCTTCCGATCAGGCGCAATGGCTGCGCCGCTTGGAGCAAGAGCATGAGAATCTAAAGTCCGCACTGGAATGGTCACTCAGTCGCGAAGCCGTAGCCGACGATGTGGAAAAAGGGCTGCGCCTGGCTGGCGCGTTGACCCAGTTCTGGGCGATGCATGGTCACATGAGCGATGGACGAACTTGGCTCGAACGCGCGCGCGCGTGCCGATCAAATCTCCGTCGTTTCGGACTCGGCCAAGGCTAAGGTCCTGGCCGGCACAAGTGTGCTCGCATTATTGCACGGTGATTGGTCGAATGCGCTTCAAGCCGCACGGCAAAGTTTGGACATGGCTCGCCAATTGCAGGACAAGTGGCTGATCGGCGTTTCCCTGTATGCGCTGGGCGAGTGTGCGCGCAACTATGAACACGATTTTCCGCGCGCACAATCATTGCTGGCCAATTGTCTCGCCTCCGCGCGCAATTCGGGAGACAACTGGTTAACGATATTGGCGCTCTACAGTCTTGCTTGGAATGCGCGCCTGCTGGGCGATTGGCAATTGGTGACGGATTTTTTGGAAGAGGCCTTGGCGCTCGGCCAAGAGATCGGAGAAGTTTGGTTGAGCGCCGCCATTGTCGATCAGTTGGGCGAACAAGCTTTTTTGAAAAGCGATTACGTCCATGCCAAAGCCTTGTATGACACTGGATTGAAATTGCGCCGCGAACTCAGAGACCAGGCAGCCGTCGCCGGATCGCTCAATAATTTGGGCAAAGTGGCGTACGCCGAACGTGATTACGCTCAGGCAAAAACTCTGTTTGAAGAAAGCTTGGCTTTGTTCGATGAACTGGGACAACAAGAGAGCGTCGCCATTCTCTCGCACAATCTTGGCTATGTGGCCGTACGTCAGAAAAGATATGCCCAAGCGCGTTCGTACTTTGGGCAAGGTCTTGAATTATTTCGCCGCTTGGAAAACTCGGCAGGTATCGCCAATTGCATTTCGGGTTTGGCAAGTATCGCCGTCGAGTCGGGCAATTATCCGTACGCCGCTCGATTGTTAGGCGCATCGGAAAATCTGTTGCCGTCGCAGGATGCCTTCTTTTCGCCAACAGACAAGGCAGAGCATGAGCAGAGTTTGCTGACCACTCGCCAAGCATTGGGCGATGCAGAATTCGAGCAGTTGCTAAAACAAGGGCGCGCGTTTTCACTTGATATGGTGATGGCATATCTCAAATCCTGAAAATTGAACTTTTCGTCATGTCCCTTCAAATTGACAAATTGGCGAAGGTATTGTGAAAAAAGACCGTTTTGGGGCTGAAAAACGGTCTTTTTGTTTCGGGTGCATTTCGCGTTTTTTTCACGCTGGTCGTGTATTCTGCTCGCGGAATGCGGAGGAGCTTGAATGTCTATAATTTCCCATGAGTCGATTCTAACCCTGCCCCGTGTAGCACGATTGAACTGGGCATATGCCGTCGCCGACAAACGCGATTTGCGAATCGATCTCTTGCGCGGGTTCGCGGTCTTTGTGATGGTAGTCAATCACTTTGGCGGCGCATCGTGGCTCTATTACATCACGGGGAATAATTCCTTTTTCGTTTCGGGTGCAGAAGCGTTTGTCTTTATCTCTGGCGTTGTCGTAGGAATGGTATACGGCGGCATTGCGCTCAAACAGGGCTTGAGCGTCGCGCAACGCAAAGCGTTCGAGCGCGCATGGACGCTCTACAAATTGACGATCATCCTCACCTTGTTGTTGGCGACTGTTTCAACTCTCTTTCGACTCCCGTGGGCGGATTCAGTTTCTATCGACAACCCACTGACTTTTCTCATCGATGTGTTGTTGCTGCGCCAGACGTTTTATCTGAGCGACGTGATGTTGCTGTACACCTTCTTGATGGTTGCAGCGGTAGGCGCGTTGTGGCTCTTGCTCACCGGACGCACCGGCTGGTTGCAATCGATCTCTGTGATGCTGTGGGGCGGCTATCAACTCTACGGCATCGACGTATCCTGGCATATTCAAAACAACACCACGTTCAATCTCGCCGCGTGGCAGTTGCTCTTTTTCGTCGGCATGGCAATAGGTTATCATCGCGAGACGCTCAAGACGGCGCTGAGTACACTGCCTCGCTTGCCCTACCTGATTTTGTCAGCGTTGCTCATGGCGATTCTCGTCCAAATCTATTCGACCGAAGGTGTCTGGTCGAATGCGCTGTTCCTCAAGAGCGCCGTCGCGCCGGGGCGATTGTTGGCGAGTGTCATCGTCTTCCAATTCGCCTACCTCATGGCAACCATGCTGTGGAAGCCGATCTTTGCATCGCTGGGATGGCTGTTGATGCCCTTGGGACAAAATGCGCTCTATGCGTACACCATTCATATCGCCCTTATCGGAATTGTTCATATCGTTAATGGTTACTTGCCCATCAACCTGGCGATGATCGGAACATTGAACACCAGCTTGCAGATCATGACCGTCCTGACAATTTGGGCAATGATTCGCAAACAATTCTTATTCAACCTTATACCGCGCTGACTCAAAATATCGGATTCTAAAAAGTTTGCTCGCTACGAGCGTTTAAACTTCAGCAAGAGAGGTCAACGTGCTTTACCAATTTGATTACGTCACCCAAAAGATCAAGGAGGATGAAATCGCCGAGCGCCTGCGCCAAGCCGAAACAGATCGACTGGTGCTATCGCTCAAGCCCGCGCCTAGTTCAATTCTAAACTCAATCCAACAGCACGCGCGCACCGCACGACGCTCGTTAGCTCAATTTCGAAAACAAATAGTGCAGAGTGGATCATTCCAAACAACCAAGAGCATGACGCCGTGAACCTGTGCACCCAAAACTGTATATCTGTGTTAAAATGATGCGCGGAGGAATTCATGTCGCGCATTATCTTCATGGGCACACCCGACTTTGCTGTTCCTGTGCTCGACGCCTTGACCCAGACAACGCATAAAATCGTCGGCGTCTATACGCGTCCCGACAAACCGGCGGGGCGTGGCAACAAGCTGCAAATCTCGCCGATCAAACGACTCGCCGAATCTCGCGGCTTGGCGATTTTCCAACCCAAGTCACTGCGCCATCCCGATGCGATTGCCGAATTGCGGACGCTTGCACCCGATGTGATTATCGTCGCTGCTTACGGCTTGATATTGCCACCGGATGTTTTGTCGATTCCGCCGCGCGGCTGCGTCAACACCCACGCCTCGCTATTGCCCAAATATCGCGGCGCCGCTCCGATCTCGGCGGCGATTCTGGCGGGCGATAAAGAGACCGGCATCACGCTGATGCAAATGGAAGCTGGACTCGATACGGGACCCATTCTCGCGCAGCGTTTCGTCGCCATCGCCGACGATGACACCACGGCGACGTTGACCGCTAAGCTGGCGAATGTCGCCGCCGCATTGATGATCGAAAAATTGCCTGCGATTCTGGCTGGCGAAATCACGCCGCTGCCACAAGACCATTCGCAAGCCACGATAGTCAAGACGATTCACAAAGAAGAAGGCTTGATCGATTGGAACATATCTGCCCTCGAAATTTCGCGGCGTGTGCGCGCGTTCAATCCATGGCCCTCGGCATTCACATTTTGGAATGGCGTGCAACTGAAAATTCTGAACGCACAACCATCGACACATGAAATTGCCGCCGAGCCAGGACAGGTTATCGCCTGGGGTAAAGAAATCGGCGTAGCCACCGGAGACGGCTTGCTCGCGTTGCGCGAGGTTCAACTTGCGGGCAAACGTGCGATGAAGATCGAGGAGTTTGTCAGAGGTCAGAAAGAATTTGTGGGGGGAAAGTTGGATAGTCCAATAGTGAGATAGTTCGTTAGTTTGTTGGTTGGTTTCGCTAAAATCGATTATGAGCCAACTATCGCACTATCGCACGATCCGATAAACGATCATATTCTTCTCGCCCGCGTTGCGCGTTGCGGCACAATCGGTTTGGTATGCCGGGACAAATCGCGGGTCAGAATCCAAAATCGAATACCAATCGGGAAAAACTACCACGAAGGTCGCATGACGCGAGAAGAGAAAATCGCGCAGGCGACCTTCGTCGCGTATAAACGGAATCACCTCGGGCGTCGCCAATCCTGCCAAATCGATGAACGGTCGATTGTAGTAATATCCCAGCGCGCCAATGTCGTGCGCAGCGACAACGGCATCGGCAGGCGCATTCGCCCCAATCCACTTGGCTGTGCCAACCATCTCGCAATTGATAATCGCCACATCGGTTGCATACTGCGCCGCGCCGAGAAACCAAAAGATGATAAGCACTATGGCGATGGAAAATCCCCATGCGGTACGAATCACCCAACTCTTCAGGCGTTTGAACAATTCCGCCGTTCCCCAGATTCCGTAGATAACGATGAATGGAATGATTGGCATTTCGTAGCGACCGTGCTGATATGTAACCGGCAAACGCAATGCGTAAAGCGTAGGCAACGCAATCAACCACGCGAACGGAATCAGCGCCAACCACTGTTGCTTCTTCGCCAACGTGACAACGATGTAGATCAAACCTGGTAGCAACAAAATCTGCGCGCCAATGAATGGCGTAGTAATAACCTCGACCCAGCGAGCGATTAAATTCTTTTGCTCGAACAACACCGCATACTCGGCCGCTTTGGCGTAAAACGTGTTCGGCAAAATTGTTCCAACCGTGACAAGATTAAAAGCCACGTACGGCACAAGGATGGTGCTCAAGCCAAGACCATAACCAAATAGGACGCGGATTGACTGTGGTGCAGTTCGCCGCAGCCACGCAGCTAAACGCGGATAGTTTATTATTTTCTGCGGCAATCCGCGTTTGTCCGCGTCCCATACTTGAAACGCAAGACCAAACGCTACTAATGCTGCAAGCCCAATCCCTTCCGGTCGCGTCAGCACCAACAAACCACCTAACAACCCAACCACCCAACTTTTCTCACCCGCGTAAAACCGTTCTAGCAGAATCAGCGAGAAGAAGATGAAAAGCAAAATCTCCATGCCGCTTACGGCTGACCATGCCATGTGCCATTCGAGCAGTAGAAACAGTGAGCTCGCCACCTTCGGTGGCGCGTGAACGGTGAACAGTGAAGTAGAAAATAGGCGTTGATACAACCGCGAAGCAAATAGTGCACTGGCAATGAAAAACACGATGCCAAGAAGATATGCCCAAAGGTGAAAATCAATGCGGAGCAAATAACCAATCGCGAGAAGAATCGACCAGAGGGGAGAAGTAGAACCGGCGCTAGGCTGTCCCGTAAAGAATGAAAATTCAAAATTCGTTCCCAGGTTGCGGGCATAGACCTGATGAATCCACGCATCGTCCAATGGAAACCCAACGCTGCCACGTACCGCCGAAAACGCAAGGTATACGCCTGCGCTGGTGAATGCGGTCAGCAAAACAAACGCATCGCGTCTTGTCATCCGTCTTTCTCGTTCGAGCTTGAAATGGACCTGCCCCACAATACTGCACATGCCGCGACAATAGCGCTAACTAACGCGATCAAAATCTGAAGCACAAGTGCATCATTCACTGCCGCAAAAATAGAATCTTCGCTGGCAAACGCTATTACGGTCCACGAGTTCGTTTTCAAGCGCTCCATCGCTGCGTGAATCACTTGTCCTTGCGCATCCTGCCAAGTCACCGGAGTTGACCGGCGTCGAACCGCCACCGCCAAGTCGGGAAAATTCGTCGAGCGAATCTGCGTTATTTCGGGTCCATAAAGTTTGGTGCGATAGATAGTCGACATCGTATTGGCGTTGAGCGGCTCTAGAGCAACAAAGGTTTGTGGCTTGGCAGAGGTATCTGCGATTCGTACGCCATTCTCATCGACCAACCACATGTCGGACTGATTATCCAGCGCCGCCCACATGTCTTGCACCGCGATTCGCAGCACCACTGCGCCGGCAACTTCCCGAGCATTATTCAACAGCGGTGCAGAATAGTATTGCGATACCTCGCCAAATTCGCGCACTGGCACCGACGCGTGCAGTTGACCGCGCAAGGCTTGCTGCACGAAAACGCGTTCGCTCCAGATTTCGTTCACAGTCGAGTCAGTCGCATAAATGACTTGGCCACTCATGTCAACAATCGAGGCAGCGCGGACATTGGGGTCAGCTGCGACAATCGATTGCAACTCGACACGCGCAGTCGGCAAGCGCACTTGGCGATCTATCGGATTCGACGCCGCCAAACCGCGTAACGACGGTAAGGCACAGAACGTAAACACTTGGATCATCCGCGCCTGCAAACAGCACCAGCGAGAAATAAAGTGAGCACAAGGATAAGCAGAGCAATGATGCCAGAGGAAATGAGACGCTTCATAGGTTATACATGCCAACCAAAGCAACCCCAAATTGAAAACAAGTTCCAAAGAACCATTGACCAAGTTCCATTGCTACCCTAAAATAAAATCGATAATTCTTATTGAGATCTGAACATTGAACACACTATCTCCCGCAGACACCAAAGTTATAGATGCTCCAATCTCTTCTTTGCACATTCCACAACTTGATGGAATACGTGGCATTGCGATCCTCTTGGTGGTCATCTTCCATTACTTCGCCAAGTCCATCGATCCACATGCTAATCTTTTGACCGAGTATGCAGCCAAGTTAGCCGATCTTACATGGAGCGGAGTAGACCTCTTTTTCGTCCTCTCTGGTTTTCTTATCGGCGGAATTTTGCTTGACCACCGTAAGGCACCAAACTATTTTCAATCCTTTTATGCACGTCGGATTGCGCGTATTTTTCCGCTCTACTTTGCATACCTTGTTGCATTTCTCATCGTTGGAACCATTATGCTGGTATTCTGGGCTTCGCCCCCAATGATTGCGCTGTTTGGCAGTCCGTTTTCTCCGCTCGCATATATCACTTATACCCAGAATATCCAAATGGCGATGGAAAACCGGTGGGGTCCGGCATGGCTCTCGGTGACGTGGTCACTGGCAGTCGAAGAACAATTCTACTTATTGTTGCCATTTATTATTCGATTGGTCAAGCCGCGTTGGATTCCTCGATTACTTGTCACACTGATCCTACTCTCCCCTGTTTGGCGTATTGTCCAATGGCTTGCGAGTAACGTGATTTTCGCAAATTATGTGCTATTGTTTGCGCGGATGGATGCGTTATTCTTTGGTGTCCTGTGCGCTTACCTCATGCGGCGGTCCTTTACCAAAAATCTGATCCAAACTCATCGCCGAGCACTATACACTTTGATGTTCATCTTGGCATTCAGTCTCGCTTTTCTGCCCACACACCTTGCGCCAGAGGACCATTCTGTAGAAATGAACACGTATGGTTATTCTTTGCTTGCCTTACTTTATGCGTGCTTCCTCTTGATCGCCATCACAGAGCAACGGGGTCTTGTTTCCAAACTCACGCAGAACCCATTATTACGCCAACTTGGCATTTTGGCATATGGTATTTACCTGTTTCATGATCCGGTGAATCGTTTGGCACATGCAATGCTTCTCAATCAAACACCGCATCTGCAAACTGTCGCCGATATCCTCGTCACCCTCCTATCGTTCACAATCACCCTCGCACTTGCCTATTTCTCCTGGCACACTTTTGAGAAAAAGTTCGTCGCGCGAGGACACGCTATTCAATACAAAAAATAACCCAGTTCGTACAAACGCGCGATTATGAACGGCGAATCTGCTTCCATGGCAAGCGATCCAGGCAACGACGCTATAGAAAATAAAACGCTCAAGGGTTGGATTTTTGAGTAGTCGGTTCTGCAACCAAAGAAGGAAGCAAAAGCAAAATCAGGGCAAAGCCCAAGTGATTGTCGTTAAATGTGCGTGAAAAGAATGCAGATACAAAAAAGAGAACCGCATAATTGAATAATATTTGTCCCAAAGTGTTATGCGACAACTGTTTACGCAGAAGCAACCCCAGAGTCAATCCCCCAAACAAAATCTGTAATAACGAAAATGGAAAAGCTTGGTCATTCGATTGAATTATGCCAAATCCCACAAGCAAATCTCCTAGCCCCAAGCTTTTGACGGGATAACTGAGCGCGTTGGCTGAAATCCCCGATTGAAAATTGATGGTGTCTTCAACAAACGCTGCTGGGTTCCATATCAGAAATGGAAACAAGATTAACGCCAGCCAAATTGCTCCAGGGGCCAATTGCTTTGCACGCGGTGCAATTGCCTGCCACTGATCGGAGCTAGATAACTTGAGAACGAACAGTAGAAAGAAAGGAACCAAGAACCACGCAGTTTGTTTGCTGCCCACCGCACACGCGAGAAATAGCCCAGACCAAACCGGTTGATTCCGTTGCAGAAATAGAACTGAACCGACGATCCAAAACAGCACAACCACATCGTTCCGACCTTCAACAAAATAGGGCACAAAGAGCGGGTTGAGTGCTACCATCATCAATGCCCCAAGTTTTTCGGAAGGGGTCCCTCCGATTTGCAAAAGTATCGGAATGAGAAAGAGGAACATGATGAGAAAAACTAGACGTTGATCGAACCATCCGATTGCAAATTGGGAAACCAAGTATACAGGAACAGAAACAAGGAACGTGAATGGCAAATAAGGCAAGTGATACAAAGCTGGATTGACATCAAACCCTTGCTCGTGAAAGGACCACAGTGCCATCGGCGTTTCAGTGTAGTTTTCAACATAGGGATTCTTCCCCGCCAGCAAGAACTTGATCGCCTCTTCGAGTTGGATCGCTCCATCGTGAATAAAGCGATAGGGTGCAGTAGAGTGACGATAGAAAATTGCTGCAACTGTTGGGATAAAGACAAACGCAATAATCAGAATCCAGATCGCAATCAATTTGATCCTGAATTGTCGCGGACCGCTTAACGCCACATCAGCCACGATATAGCTGCAGAGCACGACTATCATTATCGTGGATACCGGTGCATAAGCCATAACCCGCGTGAGGCGAATGACCTCCATCATGCTAAAGCTTTCTGTTGGAACAATAAAGCCACTCAGACTGCTCGACCAAAATTGAGCTGCCCACAACGCGATGAACAGGATAGCATCCGACGAAAGTCGCCAGGGTGCATTCAGGTTAGGCGCGCGCCCACTGCTGACATCAATCAAATCACACCTCGATTAGGACGCCATGCAAATTGCCGAATCAACACCGCAATGAGAACGATCAAAGGTATGATCTGCACTGATGGCACAAAGACTTGCATACCGACGTAGAAGATTGCCCAACTCAAGGCGTAAAGATAGAGAAATAACGTGATCCACATTCCCCAACGCTCTCGTAACAGCAACGCCAAGGGCAGCATCAACAATTGCCAGTCATAGACAAACGTGTGCAACGCACCCACCAAACTCACGGTCGTCAGCACCGCCCATATTCCGCGCGCCGGTTGGATTTCACGCGAGCGCCAAAGATAGACAATGAGACTCCCGGATGTGAATGCTAAGAGGATCAATTGAGACCACGGATAACCCGGCAAGAGTAATACCGAATCTCCTACTCGCGGTGTTGCCAAGCGTTCGGTATAAAGTTTCACCACGTCGAGAATCCAAGTTGGGCTCCACAACGATGCCAGAACAATCAGCACCCCCAGGATCGCGAGCGTTCGCCCCAAAATCCCTTTGCGCCACGCAAATACCACTGTCGCGAAAATCACTAACGATACGATGGTGAATTTCGAGAGCATCAACCACAATCCAATTGCTGTCTCCACTGCGTTAGATCGACGCACGCCCCAGTAGCTCAAGAATATTCCAATGAAAACAAATGGAGTCAATTGCGCCGTGGAGAGTTCGGTCAAGAGCCACGGCGCGAGCAGCAGCATCGCGCTCGCTCCGAATCGATGAAGACGCGACCACCGGGCCGAGAGATAACCCAGCAACGCCAGCATCCCAATGTCGATCCAAAATCTCAATGCTTCTGCAACCGGCAGCGGCAAAGCACCGAAAGGCACCATCGCATACAGAATCCAAATCGGCGCATAAGGTGGATATTCACGCCCGTTTGATGGATGCGGGTACGAATTGAAATAGACATTCTCGCCACGGAGCATATATTGCGCCGCGCGATAAAATGTCACCGAGAAATCCGCCAATTGCCATGAAGCGAATAATGGCACGGTTAGCGCAACAAGTGCAACGAGCAACAATGCAAGCAACCCGCAGACGATTAGCCATCTCACATCGAATCGCCGCATCACGGACGCGCTCCAATTTTCCTCGCTGGTGTTTGCGTTACCAACACAGCCAATGTCCCAATCGTCAAAAATGCCGCGGCACGATCATTCGATACCCAAGCACTGATGGCAAAGGCAACCCAAGATAAAATCGTAAAGCCGATTAGAAATCTGGGCTGATGAATCAAAATAATTAGAGGCAAAAGATTGTACGAAAAAATGAACGGACTGGTTAACAATCCAACCGCCGCTACAATATCGAAATCGTTTTTGCGCCACGCCCAGATCACGATGATCGCAACAAGCAATGCCGCAACGGGGAGCCAGATGGACGATGGCAAAAATGCGAGCAAGCCCCACAGCGAAGATGATAGCGCGGCGCGGGTTCTTTCGCCGCTGCGCGCAAAAAAACGAACCAGCCAATCGGGTTGGACAAGAAACGAGGCAATCACAATCCCGGTCAAAATGGCTGCGAACCACCACATTTGCCGACGATCCCGCTTCCACCATCGCCAAACCATCCATGGCGCGAGGATAATGACCAGTTGGGGCTTGAGCATCATAATCGCCAGCGCAATGCCACCTCCAATACCGGAGCGCAATGCGACGAACAATCCGGCCATCAAGATGTCTACCTGACCCAGCAAAAATGTGAGCAGGATCGGCATAGAGAGAGCGGTGAATATCACGCGCTTGCGAAAAACAACGATGAAAACCACCGCCTGTATCGCTGTCCAAAGAACATGTGCGACCGGGGCTGACAATCCAGCCAGGGGAATAAAGAGCAGATAGAATGGCAGCGGATAAAAGACTTCGAGATTTGGAATAGAGTACGGATCAACGCCTCGAAGAATTGCCTGCGCCGCCGCAAGAAAGATGTCAAGGTCTTTGAACATCAGAAAACATCTTTCGTTCGCGCATCACCCAACGGGAGAAGAGTGATGCGCGAACGAGTTTTGTAAGAGCAATTTAACGAAGGATCAAGGGCAAATACAGTTTGTTTGAACCGGTCAACGGAATAATCGTGGCAGTATTATAGGGTCCTGGTCTCCCGTACTGATCGATGATCGCCACGCGCCAGTAGTACGCAGCCGTGTAATTATAAACTCGTGGCGGCATAAAACGGACATTGTTGGTAGTCACATCCTCGTCGAGCGGTGCAAACGTGTCGACAGCAGAGACTTGGAGTCTATATGACGCTGCCCCATTGACGGGTGTCCAGACAAAAGTGGGCGTGCCAGCGACCATACTGCCATTCGCCGGGCTAACCAGTGTCGTTATGGGGTATTGCTTTGTAAATTGTGCAGCGGGGCTAAAGTTGCCCATGCGATTGTTACCGTCGAACATAGCAACTCGCCAATAGTAATTGCCATCATCGTAACCCATCTGTGGCGTCCAACACGCCTGCTCGGTATCAATCGTTTCGTACGGGTTTGAGAAGGTTGGGTCTGTTCGACTCGATTGGAAACGATACTTCCACGCGGTCAAGACGGGATTACCACCAACCGATTGACTGATGGGCGTCCAGCAGAACGTAGGCGCGCGATTTACGGTCGCTCCATTGGGAGACAAACCGGTCGGTTGTGGCAAATTGAGCGTAAATGTTTGCGGCGCTGACCATGCATTAAATACACTGTTGTAGCGCGCAACGCGCACTCGCCAATAATAAGTGCCATTGGCTAAGGTGCTTGTCGGCGTGAATGAGGTCTGAGATGTGCTGACATTGACCAGGAGCGAATTGAACTGGGTATTGGTATCCACTTGAAGTTCGTAGTGTTCTGCACCCTCGACCATGTCCCATGAGAATGTGGGCGTGGCAAAAGTGACGGATGCGACGAGATTTCTGGGAACAAAACCCTGACGATCGAACGCAGTTACATCCGACCATGAGCCTCGCGGATTGCCAGCAGTAGGATAAATCGGACGGACGCGCCAATAATACGTATTGTCGCCAATCAGATCGCCATTGCTGTAGGTATGATCCGGTGGAATCAACGATGAACACAACACAGCATAGTCCCATACCAACGAAGTATATTGCGCATCGCGGTGGACTTGAAGATTATAGCCACACCAATAAGACGTAAGTGGATGATTCCACAAAAAAGGTGGAACGGAACTAAAATTGGTTGGATCGCCTCCAAGATTATTGAATGGCGTTGTCAGAGTTAATCGCTCGGACACACTCGTAAACCGAGTTAGAGTTGTCGTGTTCGCATCTCCGGCTGGAGTAGTGTAAGCAACAGTTGGGTCTGATGGTACTGTGTCTTGCGCGTGTTCACCAGGGGTCCTCGCACTGAACAGCTCAACCGACGCGCTTCCCGTTGTTTCCTGCATACCGATAGCAGTGTTGGGCACTTGGATTTCAACGTAATTGACGGTAGATGTAATCTGCCCGCCAATACTCGACAGCGTTCCAATAGGATTCCATACGTTGGGCCTGCGCACAACCCTGCTTGGGGTACCAGCTCCTGTACTCCAACCGAACACATACACGTTATCGGCTAAGAATGCATTCGACTGTCTTTGAACATAGATCGCATACTCAGGCTGGTTCGCAGGGATGGTCGCAACATTGAAACCCATGGCATCACTCGCCCCCCCAGAACTATCTATGTGATCAATGTCAATGTACAGGCCATAAAAAGCATCTGCACTCCCATTGACGTTAAAGCCAAAATACCAATAGTCTTTGGATTGCGCTGCAGTCAGTTTCGTCAAGTCATAGCTCGGATCGGTCATGTCACCAGCAGGGTCGGATCCAATCTGGAGTTGACTTGCACCACCGAGGGTGCGCGGTTCCTGCCAATGACTTTGCGCGGCAACCTGAAAACGCGATGTTGGGCTGTAGCTGCCTACGGGCGAAGCACCGTTAAATGCACGCACGCGCCAAAAGTAGGTCCCATAACTTGGGTGGGTGGGAGGCGTATACGCCGGGTAAGGCACAGTTGCGGTAGTTGTGCTCGTCGGATAAAAACTCGCGTCGAGACTTATATCAACTTGGTACGAATTTGCGCTTTGGGTGGGCCACCATTCTAGCATTGGAGTCGTTTCGACAAATTCTGCGCCTTGAGTTGGACGCAAAAGAGCAGTCGTTCCCACCGTCGAGGTCATTCCTCTGGTTGGATCGAGATTGATCCTCGTTTTCCATACCTGGCTCCATTGCCCAACCTGACTTCCACCCATACCAGTTAATGGTCTAACCCGCCAAAGATAGTTACCAGCGGCTGGCGCAAAGTTATTGGCAAGCGTCGGCGACGCACTTAGATTTTCCGTCTCAAAAGTCCAAAGGGGTGCGATGAAAAACGGATCGCTCTCGCGCGTAACTTGCAGACGGTACGCGGCAACTTGGGTAATGGTGGTGGTCGGAGTAATCAGACGATGCCAGGCAAAGATAGGCAACGTAATGGAGACGTCATCATGCGGATTAAGCGATGCAGTCGGTGTGTAGTAATACGATGGATAGATCAGCCGAGTTGCAAGTGGAGTGGTAGGTGGATTGACAAAGGAAGATACATTACTTGGCTTGCCAAGATTTCCACTTCCATCGATTGGCGTAACTCTCCAATACCAAGTGTATGGATTAGGGATATTTTCCCAAGCATGATTCGGTCTGGTGAAGAATGGGTTGGTGGCATAGTCAACAAAACCATCGACAACGGGATTAAAGCTATTTGCCTTACTTACCTCAATTTGATAACGTGCCGCACCGGGCACAGGCGTCCAACTAAAGAAGGGTTCAGAAGTGTATTGATAGAGATTCGTCGGTGTTAGTAAAGTGGTTTGTAAATACCACTTTTTGATAAAGGTAAATGTGGAACTCCAATCTCCAACCGAAAGACCCGAAAAGGCGCGCACGCGCCAGTAATAGTTAACATCGTTCGGCAGAGCAACGTTGGGAGTAAATGCCGTGTTGTTCGTATCGACTGAATTGAGTCCCGTGTTGAACGTAGGGTCTGTCGAATATTGTAAGCGATAAAATTGTGCGCCACGAACGGCAGTCCAGGAAAAGGTCGGAGTAAAAGTAGGATTGGAATTGTTCTCGGGTCCCAAGAGTGTGGGAACTTGATTATAGTAAGTCGTGAACGTGCGAACCAGACTCGGCGTGCCGTCACGATTGCTGGGATCGAGCGGCACAATGCGCCAATAATAAGTCCCATTCGCCAGTTTGGTTACCGGTTGGTGTGTGGGTGCCAATGTCGTTTGGTTGTAGACCGGTGAGTTGAACCCATTGGAACTGGTTGCAATTTGCACACGATAGTGTGCAGCGCCGGTAACCGGTTGCCAGGTAAAGGTCGGCGAATCGTAAAAATTGATCGTTGCCCCTTCCGCCGGTGAGGAAAGAGTTGGCAAGTTGGTTGGGCTTGCCCACTGTTTGACAAAGGAAAAGGCAGAACTGTAACTACTGGCCACTGGCGCATCGACACGCACGCGCCAGTACCAAGTTCCATCCAAAAACGTGCCAGAGTTGATCGGCGTCCAATGAGTGTTGGGAGTTGTAATTTCAAGTTGAACCGAAGCAAAGCCAATGTCTTGACTAAACTGAAGGCGATAATTCGTCGTACCCGTGACCGACGACCATGAAACCTCGGGGATGCCAAGCGGAGGATGATTGCTAACATTCGTGGTCGTCCCATCGGCGGGGGAAAGCAAGGTGGGCGGCGTAACCGCGGCTTGCAAAGGTAATGGAGGCAGTAAGAGGAATAATCCACAGAGCAACAATGCCAATAAGGATTCAAATAACCGTGCAACATAGCCAAATGGTTTCAGGTGGGACTTCATTGAACCTCCTTTGCGTTCTCAAAAAGCGTATTCAATTACCAGCAGATTCTATCACATCTGCTGGTAATCTCAAATAAAAAAGAGACTAGCTAGGGTACTATTTCGAACAGGGTCACTGGCTGTCCTAATCCATCGTGCATCTCAGCTACGCGTACAAGACGAGGAATATTAACACGTTCGTGATACAAATCGTTGAGCGGTGCCGGATGATCGAGTTGGAGAATCAAATAGCGTGCGCCATATCGCTGTGCCGCAAGAAATATCGCATCTACACTATCCGTCGGAACGGCAATTGCGCGACGATGACTAACGTTGTAGAACGACGGTGGATCGACTGTCATCACCATATCGTCGGCACGCGCATTTTGATCGAGCCACTTGGCTACCGAAACGAATTCAATGTCGCGTTGGTTCCATAACGCAATTTTGTTTGAGCTATTGTTGAGCGGAAAGACGCCTTGCGCGTATAAAAACACGCTGAGAAAAATCGCCAGCATGATAAAACCGGCGCGAAACACCAACGACGCCTGCGCTGCTCTCCAGGTTCGACGGCGTCGCGCAATCCATTGAATAACACTGTCCACACCAATCGGTACGGCAGCCGCAAGAAATGGAAGAAGCGCTGACGACGAGTGCAACATACTGCCGCGAGTGCTTGGAAACGTAAAAACAAACGACATAGCAAGCAAGAGGAGTGTGGCATAGACTAGAAACGGAAGGATCTCAACACGTCGCCGAAGCTGCCAAACACCGATTATGGCAAAAGGGACAAGAAAAACTTGCAACGCGCCAAAGGTAACGATCAGCAAATTCTGACCAAGCGCAAAAAGCTTTGAGCCGATTATGTTGCCAATGCCCCAAGCTAGATAACGCTGCCACGTCAGATCGTCCGCATAGCGGAACAACTCGTCATAGTTCGTAAGCCAGAGTGTTTTCGTGCCTGCACTGGGATACGGCGTGCCGACGGTGAGATAATTTCGGAGGAACCAGGGAGACATGAAAAGCAAGTAACCAAGCAAACAGTAAACAGTAAACAGTAAACAGTACTTGAGAGAGCGCGTTGGTTTGTTGACAAATAATGCGATAGGTGGGATGGCAAGAAGAAACAAGCCATCGGCGCGCGAGAGATGAGCGAGTGCAGCCAAAACACCTGCGACAAAAAAATACCGCGCCGATTTCGTCTCAACTCCACGCGCGATCAGATAGAGACAAATGCTTGCGGTAAGCGCAAACGGCGTGAAATTATCCGGGCTGATCCAATAGATCGTATAGAATCCACTGAACGCTGTAAAAAGCCCGGCCGCCCAGGCATAATCATCGCGTCCCAAAATTCGACGGGCGAGATAGAACGCAAACAGCGGTAGAAAAGATGAAAGGATGATGGACGGAATTTGGGCGGCGCGATAGGAAACGCCAAAGAGCGCGAAAAATGGCGCAATGAGCAACGATGGCAACGGCATCCAATACAAGTTGCTCGGATGCGGCAAGCCCGCCGGATTATCGAGATAATTCCACAACACATATTCAACCAAGCCGTGACCGCGCGCAAGATTCTCTGCGACGTGAATGGTGTACGCCGCATCCATGTAACCCGCTTGTTCCAATGGAAGCGCGGTTGCGAGACGAAAAAGCAACGTGATGAGGAACAAAGTCAAATACGCGCGCAGTGGTTTGAAAAATTCATGCATACGCCAGGCGCCTTCTGCTCCATCGCATCATTGCATACGCATACACAACTAGAATTAGAATCGGAACCCAGAAGAAATAGACCTCACTGGGTGTCAGTATCCTTTGGTAAAAGGTCACTAGGTTTCCTATGATCAGAATCAGAGCCAGTAATATCGAATCCCGGTATTCCAATTGCGCTTGAACCATCCACGCAATCAAGCTCAACAACGGAATACACAACATGATTTGGTCGTAACTCCAACCGAAGGATGCCGTGGGGATTCCGACCAAGAGCGATATGTCAATCCAACTCCGTAAATTGAGATGGGTTCGCCAACGGTACCAACACAAAAGCATGATTGGCAAAGCGACAAGCGGAAACCATTTTGCCCAAGTGGTACTGAAGAAGACAAGCATCATCCCACTCAAAGTAGGCGTCTCTCGTTCAACTGCTAATCCCAAGGAAAACATTTGCCAGTAATCGCTAAGCCATGCTGGACTCAAGACAAACACAGCCAAGATCAGCAAAAGCAACCAGCCGACACAGCCACCCAAAGCACGCCAACGACGCGCGTGAACCAATTCAAGCACAAGTATTGGAAATGTGAGGTAGACGAGTTGCGGTTTGGACAAGGTGAGTGCCAGACTTAGCCCAGTCAGCACCTCACGCCGTTCTTTCGAGAAAAACAAGAATCCCGCCAAGCCAAGCAGCACCAACGTGTTCACTTGTCCTGCGATCAATGCTACCAAGGTCATCGAAAAAGTAAACACAGCAACCAACGCAATCCATATGAATCGATGGCATGATGAATGGCTAGCACACGCATCGCGCCATAAAAGGACTGTACTGATTTGCACTAGGGCAATGTTCGTTAGAAGCCATAGCCACTTGGCACGCTCGAATGAGACGAATGCATACGGGAGGAGCAACACGCTTAACCAGGGAGGACTCCATGCTACCATCGGATAGTCTTCCGTCCAATTCGTGTACTCTCGTTCGACGACGAATAACCGGTTTAGGTCGGCAAAGCTTTCGCCACGCGACAAAAGTAAGCTCGAACCCCAATAGGCGCGAAAATCGATTTCGCCAATGCGGGGTGGCAAAGGCGGTTGGATGATTATCAACAAAATGCATACCAGTCCCAAAACGCCCCAGGTCACCCTACGTTTCATCATTCGACTCTACCGTCATCGCATTTGTCAAAACGTCGTTGAAAGATGGTGGTGTAATCGTCATTGTAGATAATGCGGTAATTTTTTTGCAGCCAAGCTCTCCATAGTTCTTGGACTGGAGACTTGAGCGGTTGCCCACTCGGCGACGATTTCATAAAAAGCATTTGGTTAGTATTGGTGATGGCAAAAGGAACCGAGCATTCGGATAACAAGCGCGTCACGTCAGTTTCGACAAGAAATTTTCTGACCCTCGCTTCTTCCGGCGATAATTCTGTCGTGATCGAAAAAAGACCCATCTCATTGCCCAGGGGAATGCCCTTACCCGCAGCCAAAGCTAAATGATTGTACACACCCAACACCTGGTCATGAACGGTTCCATATTGAGCGAGAGCAGCAGCTTGTTTCGCAGCTACAGAAACTGTGCTCACCGAATCCCAAAAGATACTATTGGTTTGGAAAAACCAGCTTGGCAGTGATGCGATCACCATAACCTCGGCAAAGAGGAGAAAGACACCAATCTGCCTTTTGACAGATTGCATAACCACTGCTGCGAATGCTGCCAGCAATGGAATTATGATCAAATAGACAGGTACCTGGTACTCCCACAAGTTTCCCCAAGTTACAAAATGCACTCCGAAAAGAATGATGCTAGTAGACAACCATACAAAATTGGCACGACTTTTAGCCATCCACCAAGAGAGCAAACGATCACGCGCCGTCCTGGACCTTAGACCAATGACGAGCAATACAAGCCCCAACATAACCGCTGGCGTAAAAGCTAATAGGGTCTGAATCACCAATGTCGTCTTGGGAGACTCGGCTACTATTTGGGTAAAAGGCTGGATGGTGGTTCGCTGATGAAATTCAATCACGTCGAAAAAGAAATTTCCATTGGATTGGTATGCAAAGCCAATGATCGGCAAAGCCAAGCCGGTCAGACCCAAACCACTCTCTTTCCATTTGCCTCGCCCAATCCAATAAAAAAAAACTAACACGGTGAGCAGAGCAAACGAAATCCGTGTGAATGCCGCTAATCCGCTGGCAAGTGAGCTGATGACTGGCACAGCCGATGAGACCTGGGGATGGTCATGGAACATCAAATACAGAGCAAACAGAGTCAACGCCGCTGTGAGAGCATATGTCTTAACGATTACCAAATAACACAATACAGACGGAGTCAGCAACAATCCTATAATGGTGAGTATCGCCGCCCAGTTTCCAGCAGCCCGACGAGCAAGGGCGATGGCGAGCGTCACCGCCAAAGTAGAAAATGCAACCGATACAAAGCGCCCCGTTGCCAAATTGATTCCGGTGAATTCGAGAATCGCTCCATAGACGTAAGGCAATAACGGCAATTGAGTAAATACAAAATCACGGTAGGGCAACTGCATTTGCATCACCAAATGGCTTGCCGTCAGGTACCATGGTTCGTCCAAGTTGAGGCGAGTGAATTGCATCGAGAACAAGGCAGCCGCAAACCATCCCAATATTCCGATCAAGAGGAAGAAAGGAAACGAATTGCGTTTATTAGCTATATCGGTCATTTCATTGCCACGCACGAGACATCGCCGACTAATTTGAAAATCGCACGCGCAACAGAGTGTAAATGGCTTCGACGCCATCGACCCAGGAAATCTTTTTGCCCTCGTCGGCGCGACGCGGGTTGTACGAAATCGGCACTTCCAAGATGCGCTGCTTGTGCTTGGCAAGTTGCCCGGTGATCTCTGGCTCAAAATCAAAATGAACGCAGCGCAAGCGGATACCCTGCAATGCCTGACGGCGAAAGACTTTGTAAGCCGTTTCCATATCGGTGAGATGGGTGCCGTATAAAAAGTTGGTCAGGTGAGTCAGAAACGAATTTGCCAAGCGCGACTTGAGGGCGATTTTTCGTTTGCGTGCATTCATAAAACGCGAGCCATAGACCACATCCGTCTTGCAGTCGAGAATTGGCTTGAGCAGCGCGCCGTACTCGTTCGGATCCAATTCGAGATCGGCGTCTTGAATCAAAATGACATCGCCCGTGGCATGATACAGTCCAAGTCGGATGGCCGCGCCTTTACCCAAATTGATCGGCATGGAGTACGCTTGAATCAAGTTCGGATGCGACTGTCGCCGGTTTTCGATAATCGCTGGACTTGTATCCGTCGAGCCATCGTTTGCGACGATGATTTCCATTTCGATATTGCCAATATCAACTCGCTGGACCCGGTCAATTAATTCACCAATCGTCATTTCTTCGTTGTACACAGGGATGATTACAGACAGCTTCATCAAGGAACTCCAGTCTTATTGGATTCGCACTCGATAGATGCGAGTGGTCGCATTAGAAAAAACCTGTTCAAGATAATTGGTGTGCTCTGGATCAAAATCGCCAAGGTCGCGTTCGCCTCTGCCCCAAAAAACGTAGCCGATGCGATAGCTGCGCAAGAGATCATAACGCCATGCATCGTCGGTTTTGTTATCCCAAAAATCTTCCGATGCTTTTCGCTTTTCCTCAAATCGAAGCGTCTCATAACGTTGACCGACAAACACTGTGTTACCAGAACGAGCAGGGATAAAACTCCCCGACCAGTACGAAGAAAAAATGTTGTCGGTCGGTAATGTATTCGCGCGCAGCCAATCCATCGCTTGCAACTCTGTTGTCGGACGAAAGAGCGGATAGGGTTGTCCGAAACCGAGGAGAACGACGCTACTGATCCATACATACGCACTCGATATGCTCGCCACAAGGATAATGACGACAACTACCAATCGCCTCAACCCCGCGATCGTGTAATGCGGTCGTTGGCTCAGCTTCACAAACACGTGCTCATCAAGCCAAGGATAAACGATTTGCTCTAGCCCCAGCACGGCGAGAATTGCCAATGGCACTTGGACTCCTTCGACAAAACGCCGTTGCTGGCTTATCGGAGTATAAAGCAAAATGGCTACAGCACCAACCCAAACCCACAGAAAGGACAGCCATCGTTTTTGCGTTTCTGAAAATCGATTGAATAATTTCAAGGTTGGAATTGCGAATAATAGGTAAAGCAAGTAAGCGAGTACAAAATGAATTGGATGGGGAGATACGGTAGTTGCCTGTTGATTCCAATTCCGAAAAATGGGCTGGGTCATCAAGACCAGTTGATAGTACAAGAACAAAGGCGCTGGTATCGCAAAGGCAACAAAAAGCAGGACAGTTTGACGAAGCAGAATTCGACGCTCACGCCATGTCAGAAACATATAGTAAATCCCCGTCACTGCAACAATCAGATAAATGAGAAACGGATAGACAAATCCGAGGAGAAGATTACCCAGTCCAGCTCCAATCGCATAGCACCATGGTCGGACTCTTTGGTTCGCCGAATTGAACAGCTGCAAAATGAAGTAAAAGGTCATCAACAACAGCGCAACCGAAATCGCAAAATGCGGATAGGTCAGCGCACTGTAAAAGAGATGTGCTTCAGGTATTCTCAACTCGATGGGGACGGCTTCGAAAACGTCCGGCGTGTCGAAAGGCAGACGCCACAAATCATAGCCCGCTCCAAAAATTGCAAGTAGATAGGCGACAATGCGTTGGCGGGTTGAATCAAGAAATTGAGCGATGAAACCGAAAAGGGCAACACACAGAATCAAGTCAGCGATGCCGCGTGCCAAATGCCACATCGTCACCGCCGAAAGGTTGAAAAGTCGTGCCAAGTGTCCAAGCCAAAGATAAAACCCTTCGATAAGAACAGGCGCATGTTCTTCAGTCGTAAACGGGAGATGATAGAGCCAAGCGCCCTTCATGCCTTGCCCAATAGCAGACAAATAGCTTCCGTCTTCGACATTGATCATCAATCCCGTGAACTCGATTCCTTTTGGCGCAAGCACATAACCAAGCACATAGGGAATCTGACACAAGATAACCACGATCAACGCGATGCCCACTGCCATCGCCCATTCGCGTTTCGAAATCGAATTCGTCTGCATGTTCAGCCGACCCAGCCCCACAGGATGAACTGCGCACTCAGATAAAGTTGCAGTGGAAACGATAGATAGACCACGGCACGATTCACCCAAGAATTCTTTCCCCACACGCCCCAAAGCATAAAAATCGGAAACATGACGAGCACATAACGATCCATGCTCACAAGCGGCTGCGTCGTCGTCATGCGCAATAGCGGCGCAAAGAACATCGCGATCGAATAGAGACTGTACTCGAGCGGCACGCTGCGCGTTTTCCACACTACAAACAGCATTATGCCAAATCCAATCGTCGCGACAAGATTTAGCGCATCGATAGGACTACCCTGCCCGCTAGTGAGTAAAGCCACGGAGGCAAGTACATTATCCCAGGGCATCACAAAGCGAGCATGCAGCTCACCTTCGTAACTAGCGATGAGTGAGAGATTAGTAAAGGCGAGAAAAACGAGTGTGGCGAACGGAATTGCGAGTAAGGCGGTAAAACGTAAAACGTAATGCGTGATGTGTGATGCATGATACGTGCTGCGTGTTACGTGCTGCGCATTGCGCCAATCTCGCCAAAGCATATACGCCAAGGGAACGATCAATAACACACCCTGCAATCGTGTGAACGCGGCGAATGCACCAAACAACGCAGCAACCACCCATCGACTTTGGCGTGCAGCGACAAATGCGCCAAGCGTCAAAAATAAAAAGAGCGCTTCGGTGTACGCCGCGAGCAGAAAGAACGCAGTCGGAAAAAGCAGCCAATAAACAATCGTTCGACGTGCATCCGTCGATGGAAATAATTCTCGACTCAATCGGTATAACAACGCGAGCGCGCCGATAGCCGCAAGGTTGGAGACAAACAACGCTGCAAGCAGCGAGTCGCCAATGAGGAAACTGGCAACGCGAATCAATGCGGGATAAAGTGGAAAATAGACCGTGCTGCCATCATCGGCGGCGTAACCTTGCTGCGCAATTTTCAAATACCAATTCGTGTCAAACCGCTGCCATGCCGACAATAGAATATTTTGATTCGACGGAATGCCGCGATACGGGAAAATATCTTCGACGGAGTACGATGTTGTCGCGAGTGACCTCCCCGAATATTCGCCAGACACCGCGCGCCCATCGCGCAACGCCCAAACACTCGCCGTTTGATAATCGGTGACAAAGCCATTGTCACCAGCACGAAACGAAAGTATGGTTTGATCGACTTGGCGAGAGTAAGCATAGCGTTGCCCTTCGACCAAATCGAAATAACCCAGTACCGGCACACCGAACAGATCGAGATTCTTCACCAAGACAGGGAATAATAACACGATGAATGTCGCCCATACACTCAATGCAACTCGTGCGACGAGATAAGCACCTATCGCAAATTTCCATGACGGATCGAAAGAGCGCCAACGATCAACGAGCCACATATTCAAGAATCCTCAAATCGCCAATCGGGATCACGTTGTGTCGAGTCATCGTTGCATCCAATCGTGCCATATTCCCTTGCGATTCTCCGCTTTCGTTTGCTTGATCGAGCGCAAGTTGAAAAATGACAAACCACACTCGCGATTTCCCTGCCATCTCTGCATCGATGGATGTCGCGTACAATCCAAGCGCCTGCTGAGTAGGAAGCGCCAGCGTGTCACTGCCCGCTCCGGCAGGATCGGCGATAAACGATTGAGCCAGCTTCGGATCATAATAGTGCATGGGAAAATACGTCATCTTGTTATCGTGAATGATTCCGTCACCGGGCTGCATCTTCGCGCGCAACATGGCATCGGCTTGTTTAAATGGCGAGCGTGGAAATTCCGCATAGGTATAATATGCGGGAAGCAAAACTAGAACAATTGCACCAAGTACCACCACGAACGTTCGGTAAACCAATCTCGGCATTCCCGCCAACATCCAACCGATACAAATCGCGTACCACAAAAAAGCGGGCATCAATGCACGGATGATATACACCGGTCGCCATTGCGACACGATAAATAACAACGCGATGGGCAAGAATGCCATGGTGAGCGTTAATCCAAGACTCGGCGCATCTCGATGAATCCATCGCCTGACTTGAAGACCCAGGAACACGAATAGAATGATCGTGACAAAAAGTAAAATAGGCAGGAGCATTGGCGGAACCGCTGCATTATCGAAACCGAATGTGAACACGAGGAGCGTTTGGAACAGCGTAACGAGTGTCGGAAACGCAACCCAATACGCTTGCTGAATTTTCCCCAATTGACTTGGCACGACGACAAGCCAGGGCAGCCACAAGACCAACATCGCTCCGCCCGCGAGAATGGTTGCGCGCAACAAATGAATGCTTCGGGTGCGAATCGCTTCACCAATCGTCCACATGCCTAGCGCCACAAAACTGAAAAACGCGAGATTGTGGCTATAGAGCGCACATGCGCCTGAAACGACAAACACGCTCCACCAGTGTTTACCGGCCCCGCGCGAATATCGAACGAAAGCGAGAAACGCCAATGCACTCCAAAATCCTAGCTGCGCATACATGCGCGCCTCTTGCGAATACGCCAAGTGAAATGGAGCCAGCGCCACGATGAGTATCGATGCCATCGCAACTCTCTTAGAAAACAAGCGGCGCGAGAGAGAGAATATGATGGGGAGTGTGGCAACGCCGAAAAACACCGAATAAAAGCGCGCCGCGAAAACACTGTCGCCTGCCCACTGCATCCAAGTGTGCAACGAAAAATAGTAAAAGAGCGGATGCACATCGGCTGCTGCTCCGTCAACCTGCGTGAGCGTGCCCGCAATCATTTCCGCAAACGAACGCGCCGCATAGAGGATTGCAAAAGCTTCATCGTACCATAGCCCACGCTCGTTCAAATAGAAAATGCGCAACGCAAAAGCGCTGACCAGGATCGAACACAGCACGGCGTAACGGCGTAGACGCGGATTTGAAATCATCGGCTACTGCCCCTGCGAGCGACTGACTTCATAGACGGCATACGCATCACCGCTGACGTTGGCGACAGAAGGTTTGCTATCTAGCGTCACAATCTCCAACGCTGACTTGCCATATATTTGATGAGCATATCGATCCAGGAAATCTTGCAACGCGAACGCGTCTTCACGCATCACAGGATCAATTCCCGCCTGAAAGACCTGATCCAAGCCCGAGCGGTAAAGTAGAATGTGCGTATATTTCTCGTGGCGAACGTAGCCTACAATTGCGTCTATGTTGTGATACCGCCACCGCAAATGCGGCCAGCGATCCAACTGCGCATCCTCTAAAACCGAGCAATTGAAATAATATGGACGCGTCTCCCACAAGAATAATACGCGCGCGTCGGAGGGCAATTGGTGATTGACAAACTCGGCGACCGAATAATATTCGCCTAACGCACTCGCAAGATATTGTTCGCGCGATTGCACTCCGACCAGGAATCGAAATGGATTACTTTGAATGAGCGCCAAGCCATAAGAGAACAAGCTCAAACCAATCACCAAGCTCATCACCAAAGTCACAAAACGTTGAATGGAAAATTGTGGCAGCGTGAGTTGCTCCAACTGTTCAAAGCCAAGTGCCGCAAGTAGAGCAAAAATCGGAAATGCAAAAAACAAGAGGCGAGTTTGCCAAAGCAAGGCCGATTGCGCAACGCCAACAAGCCATACCAAATACATCAAGCCAGCACAAATCCAGAGCCAACGTGTGATTGCTGCGGCTGGCGCTCGCACGAGCAAGCTCAGTGGAATCAGAGTTAGCAACAATGGACCGATCGTCGCTTGATACAAAGTCGCCTGCTCGCTGCCGACGACTGTGGCTTCCCAGGGCGCGATGAGCAACCGAAGCGGCTCATTCATCATGCCCGTGCCAAAACGCGAATACCATTCAGCGCGAAAGCTATCCCAATTGACTCCGCCCCAGACAAACGGGTAAACCGGATTGCCCACAAAAATCCAATTGCGGATGAGCCATGGCGAGGCGACCACTGCGGCACTCACGCCAAAAACGATCATCGCAACGATCGCTCGCCCATCGAGTCGAAAGATAAGCACGAGCAGGACGAGTGGAACAAAAACGGCGGTGTACTTTTCGCCCATCGCCAACCCAGCGAAAATTCCTGCCAACGCAAAATCACCCAACTGCTTGCTCGAATTGGCCCGCCACGCCAGCATCAACGCCGTCAAGGTGTAGAACGCGAGCGCGACATCGTTGTAGGCCAAAGTCGAAACACTCATCAACGATGGGACCGTCACGAGCAGCGCAAGCGCCAGCCAGCCAACGCGCGAAGAAAAATGTCGCTGCGCCAGCGCCATCACTGCACCCAACAAGAGTGGCAAATAACCCCAGTGCATCAACTGCGCCGCACTATCGCTCTTGAGACCCATCGCGGCGAGAAAGAGCATCTCGACCAACCCAGGAAAACTTAGCGAAGGATTATCCGGCGGTGGAAGAATCCGTCCGGCTTGCAATGCCAATTTCGGTCCGACCAAATGATACTGCAAGCCATCCCACCCAAGCGGCGGAGTCAGCCCAAACAAGAACGTGACGATCAAAACAAAACCGATTCCACCTGCGAGCCACCGCTCGAATCGAGTGCTGCACGAGAGTTGAATGGAGCGTAGCGTACGCCACACAACGCGCAAATCTTTTCGCAAAGTGACCAGCGCCAGCAAAACGATTGCCCAAAGGAAAAGTGGATGGAGCCAACCGATCAACCCAAGCGCCAACGTCACAAATGAAACGACGGCCAGCCCTAGGCCGATTTGAAAAACGATTTCTTCTAGCGGACTTTGAAACCCAAATGAGCGCAATGCCTTCCGACCAAGAACTGCCGCCAACGCATATAACGCCAATGCCGTCAGCACATCGCCAATAGAACTTGCGATGGCTAGTACATTCGCCGTGGTGAATGGCTTGTGAACGACGTAGTAGCCAAAGACCACGGCAAAGGTCCACGCAACGACGATTACGATCAAAACAAGTTTGCGCCAATCAGCTTTCATTTCGAACACTTTATCTCACGACTTGGTCCGCACGCGAAAAATTCTCACGGTTGCATTTTGATAGACCGGTTGCAAAAACGCGCCTTGAGCCGGATCGAAGTCGCCCAGCGCACGCTCCGTTGGCCCATAGAACACGAACTCACAGTTGCACTCATGCAGCAACGTCATTCGGTCATCGTCGCTGGTCTTTGAATCAAAGAACCGCGCCACATTTTCGATCTTGGCTTCGTAATGAGCCGTCTCGAATTGATGTCCTAAATAAACCCGATGACCGATGCGCGCGGGAATTATCATTCCGGTTTGTTCCGCCGACCAAACCGTGGCTTGCCAATCCGATTGCTCGCCCAACCAATCGACGGCTAGCACCACATCGTTTGAATCAAAAAGCTTGGGAGACCTCATGGCGACGAGCAACGCCCCGCCAAAGATCAGATACAAGCTCGATATAGTCGATGCGATAATAACGATGAACACGATCAAGTTGCGCGCGCGCGAAAAAGCATACTGCGATGCTGCCAATCGACGCCGAAATGCTTTCCAGCGTTTGAGTGCGGGCACGAGTCCATAACCCAATCCCATCGATGCAAGAATGGCGAGCGGTCCGATGACGCCTTCCGTAAATCGTCGCTGAAATTGCAATGGTACGTAAGCTAGCACAGCAACCACGATAACCCAAATCACCAATACGTGCGCTTGATTAAATGGTCGCCGTAAAATGCGCCATGCGCCCCAGACTGCAAACGCACCGATTAACCCCAAGCCGAGTATGTAATAAATTGGCAAGGGCGATGGCGTCACATTCTGCTGGGTAAAGACCGACCATACCGGACCAAAGTAAAAGAGCGAGGCAGAATAAATAGCTAATGGTATTTGGGCGAGAGCTAATAACGCAAGACTTGGCAAAGGAAACGGGCGCCGCTTGGTGAGAGAATTCAACACTGCATAAACCGTTAGCA
>JACRMI010000019.1 GCA_016215025.1 Chloroflexota bacterium | reverse complement strand
GGGTACAAACTCATCGGCAGCGTTTTCGTATGCACACGCGTTCCGTCAAGCGTTCCAAGGCGCAACTCAAAGATATCGTGCGGCGCTGGAAATCACTCCCCGTGGATGATGTGCCCAAGTGACTTTTGCGCTAATGCGTTTTTTCTTGTTGGGAATTGTCAACTGAGAAAGGAAAAGAATACATCGCAATTGACAACTTGGTAAATGAAGTCGTAGGTATGCTGTTCGATAAAATCGAGATTATTAATGAACTTAAAGCCGAGTTAAGGCTAGATTCTGTTCTTGAGATTGTGATGGGCGTTGACATTAATCCAATTCAATCTACTCCCGCTTTAAGCCATGATTTAAGAACTATTGAGTTTCTTTACAGAACTAAGACGACAACCGATGTAGATATTTATCGATTTGACTCCACATCTAATGAGAAAGAACAAAACGACACATAACATCCGCACACTGACAACGCTATTCGTTTTCACTCGCGCGGGGATTGGACAACGACGCGTTTCAGTGTGCTGTAGCGTTAGGAAATCCACTTGGTGCAACGCAAGCGCTTTGGAATGGTTATCAAAAAACAAAGAACTTGTTGGTTTGAGAAATCCCATCTGGCGTTCCGAGAACCAATTTCGCTAGAGCGAACGGGGGCGAGGTATGAATATTGACAAAGAATCTCTCCGTCGTTATACTGCGCGCACCTGTAGGCAGTGACTCTATCCTGAGATTGGCGACAACACCACTTCGCACTGTGTTGTCGATTGGGAAAGGGGGTGATGAACTTCGCCCATTCACGCGGTACTAGCTGAGATCGTCTCAAGATTTAGCTTTCCCTGTACGCCGATGAAGATCGGCGACCTTTCTGAAGGAGGAGAGGAAAATGTCAAACACGTCTATTACGCGACGTGAGTTTTTGCGAACGCTGGCTTTGGGAGCCGGCGCAGTCACCGTCGTTCCCTTACTGCAAGCCTGCGCTGCACCCACCGCCCCCGCGACGGTCGCACCGACCGCCGCCGTTTCTGCACCTGCTGTAGTTTCCCCCACCGTTCTAAGACCGAGCGCATCTTTCAAACTCGGATCGATTTTGCCCTACACCAAAGTGTACGCAGCTCTCGGCGATAGCATCACCAATGCGATGACGTTGTATTTCGAAAGCGTCAACTTTACCGCCGGTGGGCGCAAGATCGAATGGGTCAAAGAAGACGAAGAGAACGACGCGCAGATTTCTCTGCGCAAGCTCACAAAATTGGTCGAGCAAGACAAGATCGATTTGTTCACCGGCATCGTCAGCACCGCCGTGTTGTACGCCGTGCGCGATCCGTTGCACGAAGCTAAAATGCCGACCGTGATTTCGAACGGCGGCGGCAACTTGCTCACCCGCAAAGGCACAAAAGGTACGGCGGTCGGTCGCTACAGCCCGTACATCTTCCGCGCATCGTTCTCATCGTACCAGATCAGCAACCCGCTCGGCGAATGGATCGCCAAGAACGTATCGAAAAAGGTGGCCATCTGCGCGTCCAACTATGGATTCGGTACCGAAAGCGCCGCCGATTTCAAAGCCACCTTCACCGCGGCGGGCGGAACGATTGCCGGCAACGATATTCTGCCCCCACTTGGCACAACCGATTTCTCCGCGTTCCTGCCACAAATTCAAGCGACCAATGCCGAAGCCGTCTATAGCTTTTTCTCCGGTTCCGACGCGCTCAACTACGTCAAACAATTCGATCAGTTCGGTCTGAAAAAGAACATGAAGATCGTCGGCGCGGGATTCTTGACCGAGAGCGATGTGCTCCCAGGTCAAGCTGCGTCCGCGCTCGATGCGTACACCTCGCTACACTGGTCCACCGAACTCGACAATCCAGAGAACAAGGCATTCATGGAAGCGTACGCCAAAAAATTCCCAGGCAAGGATGTCGATGTCTTCGCCGTGCAAGGTTACGATGCCGCCCGCGTCATCGTCGAAGCGCTGAACAAAGTGCAGGGCGACACCAGCAACAAGGACAAATTCCTCGAAGCGATTCGCGGCGTCAGTTTTAAGAGTCCGCGCGGCAACTTTGCGTTTGACCCCAAGACCCAGAATGTGGTCAACCAGATCTATTTCCGCCAGGTCAAACAGAGTGGCAGCAAGTTCGTCAATGCCATCATCGGCAAAACCGATCAGCCGATTCTCGATCCAGAAAACATGTAGGGCGGCAATTTGATTTCAAAACACCAAGACACAAAGTCACAAAGAAATGAAACCTTTTTCAGAGTTTATTTTTCTTTCCCTTTGTGTCTTGGTGTCTTTGTGGTAAATTGTGTAACGACCAAGATTAGAATCTGACGTATCCCATGCTCAACATCACTCCCGATTTTATCCTCATTCAATTCTTTAACGGACTCGCTTACAGTCTGTTGCTCTTTTTGCTCGCGGCAGGGCTCTCCATCATCTTTGGCATGATGGATGTGATGAATCTCGCGCACGGTTCGTTCTACATGCTCGGAGCGTACACCGGTTATTCGATTCTGCGCACGACGCAAAATTTTTGGCTCGCACTTTTCATCGCGCCGGTGGTCGTCGGTCTCGTCGGTCTCAGCATCGAACGCGTGCTGTTGCGGCCCCTGAAAGGACGCGGTCATCTTGATCAAGTGCTGCTCACGTTTGGTCTCGCGCTGGTCGCCGCCGATTTTGTGCGCGCGGTGCCGGGCTGGGGCGGCGAAGTCCACGCCTTTCCGCCGCCGGCCGAACTCGCTGGCTCGATTCCATTCGGCAACGGTCAATACCCCATCTATCGCCTCTTTGCGATTGGGGTCGGCTTGGTGCTCGCCGCAATCCTGGGTCTCATCATCAGCCGCACGCAAATCGGCGCAATCGTGCGTGCCGGGGTCGCCGACGCCGAAATGGTTGGCGGACTCGGCATTAACATCTCGCTCGTCTTTTCCGTTGTGTTTGCAGTCGGCGCTGGGTTGGCGGCATTCGGCGGCGTGATGACCGCGCCGATTGTGAGTCTCGTTCCTGGGATGGATGCCACGACGTTGATTGCCGCGCTCATCGTCGTGGTGGTTGGCGGACTGGGAACATTGCGCGGCGCGTTTTGGGGCAGCTTGCTCATCGGCGAAGTCGATACGTTCGGTCGCGCGCTGCTGCCCGATTTCGCGCTGTTTTTCACTTATGTGATTATGGTCGGCGTGCTCTTGCTTCGCCCGACAGGTCTATTCGGACGCAAAACGTGATGCTTTGCCCGCAAATCAGCACGCATCAACACGAATCTATTTACTTATGTGTGTCATCTCGAGCGGAGCGAGAAATCTCACTCTCGCCATCACGAGATTTCTTGTCACAAAAAACGTTCCTCGAAATGACATGAGAAAACTCGCGAAGATTAGCGAGATTAGCGGGAAATAGATTTAGGACTTGAAGGTCGTTTAATGCCTCGTAAATCATTATTGACCTACGCGATTGCTCTCGTTGTTCTAATCGTATTGGTCTTGTTGCCTTTTGCAACCGGTAGCTATATCATCAAGACCGTCACCGAAGTTTTGATCTTTGGGATCTTTGCGATGAGTCTCGACTTGCTTCTCGGTTACACGGGACTCGTGTCATTCGGTCACGCCGCGTTTTTTGGAATCGGTGCGTACGCGGCGGGCTATCTCGCGCTGCGCATTTCGCCCAACCTTTTGGTCACCATGCCGCTCACGCTTGTCATCGTCATCATCGCCGCGCTCATCATCGGCTATTTTTCGATTCGCGCGTCCGGGGTTTATTTCCTGATGCTGACACTCGCGTTCAGCCAAATGGTGTATGCGATCGCCGACCGCTGGACCGACGTGACGGGCGGCTCGAATGGGCTGGCTGGCATTCCGCGCCCGCAAATCAGCATCGGCGATTTTCAACTGGCATTTCAAGACGACACCGCCCGTTATTTTCTCGTCCTGGCATTCTTCTTGATTTCGTATCTCGCGCTGCGCTGGATCGTCAATTCGCAATTCGGACACGCGCTGATCGGCATCCGCGAAAACGAAACACGTCTGCGCGCGATTGGCTATAACACCACGCGATTCAAACTCGCCGCGTTCGTGGTCGCCGGGGTGTTTGCAGGCGTCGCTGGCTCACTCTACGCCGGATTCAATCGATTCGTGTCGACAGGCGAGCTGTACTGGACGGCATCGGGGCAAGTGTTGATTATGGTCATCATCGGCGGCGCAGGGACGTTGATCGGTCCCGTATTAGGCGCGGCGCTCATTCTGATCTTGCAAAACATGGTTTCATCGAGCACCGAGCGCTGGACCACGATCATGGGCATCATCTTTATTCTATTTGTGTTCGTCGCGCGCTACGGCGTGATGGGCATCGTGCACCAACTCATCGAAAAGATCGGCGTAGAGAAGCAAACGTCGCCCGCCTCAGAGTAAACATGACGATACTAAATGTGGATCGCCTCGAAAAAAGTTTCGGCGCATTGATGGCAGTCAATCGCGTCTCGTTTAGCATCGAACCGGGCGAGCGGCGCGCCATCATCGGACCGAACGGCGCAGGCAAGACGACGCTGTTCAATTTGATCAGCGGCGAACTCGACCCGAGTGGTGGACGCGTCGTGTTTGTTGGACAAGACATCACCAAGCTGCCGCCGAATGAGCGCGCTAATTTGGGCATGGCGCGTACGTTTCAACGCAACAATTTATTTCTCGGCTTGAGCGTGTGGGAAAATGTTCGACTCGCGGGACATCCTGTCAAAGGCGTGAGTCCGCGCGCGTTCGGTTCGACTCAATCACAACAGATCCAAGTTGTGAAAGACAGTCTGGAACGCGTGGGGCTTTACGAACGACGCGATGCGATTGCGCGCACTTTATCGTACGGCGAACAGCGCCAACTCGAATTGGCAATCGCGCTGGCGACGCAGCCAAAAATCTTGTTGCTCGACGAACCGGCCGCGGGCATGTCGCCCGCCGAAACGAATCGCTTGCTGGGCTTGTTGCGCGACATGCCGCGCTCGATTACACTGTTGATTATCGAGCATGACATGGATGTGGTGTTCGGCTTGGCAGAACACGTGACGGTGTTGCATTACGGCGAAGTATTGGCGAACGGCACGACGGAGCAAGTTCGAAACAATCCACGGGTCATGGAAGTTTACCTAGGTGTAACAGAGGCACAGCGTTCCAAGCCGCGTGTCAACGCGGCAAAGGAGACAACATGATTAACCTGGGCGTGATTGACATTTTGTTTTTGCTAATTTTGATTGGCGCATTTGTTTATGCAACCCGCCGACACAACCGACTCGTATTCTACGTTGTTCTGGTCTTGATTGCCCTCATCGAATTAGAACGGCTCGCGCCAGGGATGCTTGCGGCGACGGGGAATGCGGTTCACGGCATTGACGACTTTAATCGCCAAATGCCGCACGTCGAAATCTCGCCGGTGATAACGATAAAATAATGCTCACGGTTAGCGACATTCACACCTTTTACGGCGACAGTCATATTTTACAAGGCGTCTCGCTCCGCGTCGAACCGGGCCAAGTCGTGTGCATCCTGGGTCGCAATGGCGCAGGCAAGACGACTACGATTCGTAGCATTATCGGTTTCACGCCGCCGCGCCAAGGCAAAATCGTTTTCAAGGAACGCGACATTACGCACGTCTCGTCCGACCGCATTGCGCGGACCGGTATCGGACTCGTGCCGCAAGGTCGCCGCATCTTTCCCGATCTCACCGTGCGCGAGAATCTCACGCTCGCAGCGCGCAAGAAAAACGGCAGCGGCTGGGATTTGGAAACGCTCTATCAACAACTGCCGCGCCTCAAAGAACGCGAACATCATCGCGGCAATCAACTCTCCGGCGGCGAGCAGCAAATGGTGGCGATCGGTCGCGCGCTGATGTCGAATCCCGAATTGCTGCTGATGGACGAACCGACGGAAGGACTTGCGCCGCTCATCGTTCGCGAAATCGCGCGGCTCCTCGTCGAGCTAAAACAGAAACGCCAATCGATTCTACTGGTCGAGCAAAGTTTACCGCTCGCGTTGGAAATCGCCGACCGCATCTATGTGATGAGCAAAGGGCGCATCGTTTTTGAAGGAACCCCCCAAGCGCTCTTTGAGAACGACGAAGTCAAAAAACAATATTTGGGATTTTGAATGAAAACATGCGACGCACTTTGAAAGTGCGTCGCATGTTTTCATTTTGAAGGGGGGATTGACAGATAAATCCTTCCTCGTGTACAATTTATCCACAGAACGACGTTCGGTATTCCGAACGACTATACTCTATCAAGGAGGCACGTTACGATGACCAAGGTCACCTCGGTGAGCGAGCCTTTTGTTTCAGTCACCCGTGAAGGCGCGGTTGGCATCTTGACCCTCAACCGTCCCCCCGCCAACAGCTACAATATGGATTTCGTGCGTCAATTCGCCGCCGCCGTCGATCAAGCGGACAACGACCCCGAAATTCGCGCTGTCGTCGTCAAAAGCGCATTGGAAAAATTCTTTTGCGCTGGCGCTGACGTCAAGTTCTTCAGCGAAGGCACACAAGAATCGAATATGGAAATGATTCGCGCGGAGCACGACGCGCTCGAACGCATCAGCCATGTCCCGAAAATCTTTATCGCGATGATTGGCGGACATGCGCTCGGCGGCGGTCTCGAAATCGCACTCGCCTGCGATTTGCGTTTCTGCGGCAACGGCGATTTCAAAATCGGCTTGCCCGAAGTCACGCTGGGACTTTTACCTGGCAATGGCGGCACGCAACGCCTGGCGCGTCTCGTCGGCAAAAGTCGCGCGCTCGACTTGATGATCAACGGCAGCGCCATTCCGCCCACCGATGCAGTCGCCCTCGGCATCGTCGATCGCATTTTTCCCCAAACGGAACTCAACGCCAAGACAATAGAGTACGCGGCGAACATCGCGCGCGGAGCTTCGTTCGCAATTGGTCGCATCAAACTCGCCGTGAATGAAGGCATCGAAATGCCGTTGTGGGATGGGCTGGCGCACGAACGCAAAATGACCGAGCAAGTTTTCATGAGCCAGGATGCGAAGGAAGGAATCGCAGCGTTCGTTGGCAAAAGAAAACCGGAATTCAAGGGCAAATAAGCCAAATCTGCCAAACATGCCAAATAAATCTTTGGCAGATTTGACAGATTTGGCTGGTTTGGCACGTTTGGAGTTTGTATGAGTCCTATAGATGAAACACGATTGAAAGAACGCTTGGCACATAAACAGTTAGTCGAAAACGAAGATCACATGACGGCACAATACAAAGACGATTTGATTCGCATTCTCACCGTCTCCGCCGACACCGAACTCGTCAGTGCCCCCGCCTACTACAACGCCGCGCGCATAGCGCCATCCGTCAACGCAATGATTTCCGCGCTCGCCATCATTCAAGACGAGATGGGACATGCGCACATCGGCTATCGCCTGCTGGAAGATTTGGGCGTGAACAAAGAAGAAATGATTTATCGACGCGCGGCGCGGCAATTCAAATATCCATACGCGTTCGACGTGCCGCTCGAATCCTGGGAAGAACTCGTCGTCGCGAATGCGTTTTATGATCGCGCAGGCATCACACTGCTCGGCGATGTGTATCGCAGCACGACGTATGGACCCTGGAAACGCGCGCTCGTCAAAGTCGATAAAGAAGAAACGTTCCATTTGCGCCATGGCGAAATTTGGATGCGGCGCATCGTCGAAGAACCGGGTGGACGCGAGCGTTTGCAGCGCTGTGTTGATTGGATGTTTCTGCTCACCGTCGAATGGTTCGGTTTGCCCGACGACAAAAAGAAACACACGGGGCAACTCGATTACGGACTCAAGGGCAGCTCCAACGATACGCTGCGACAAGTTTGGATGAAAACCGCCGTGCCATTGTGCGAAGAACTGAAATTGAATGTGCCCGCGCGCTGGGACGAGGGAACACAAAAGTACGTTATCACGTGTCCCTTCCCCGCCAGCTTCGATTCAAAGAACAAACGCTGGGAACTTGAGAATGGCGCGATCTCTTGGGACGACGTAATGAAGCGATGGAAAGCACGCGGTCCAATGAACGATTACTATGTCGAACGCATCCAACGCGGGTATAAAGCGATGTCGGGTGCGTGAGTGTGGGAGTGTGCGAGTGAGTGAGAATTTGTGGCGCGCGCTCGCCGAGGTGAACGATCCCGAATTTCCGATGAGCGTCGTCGATCTGGGATTGATTTACGGCGTCGCACAAGAAAAGGAAACCGTTAACATCAAGATCACATTTACGGCGATGGGATGTCCCGCGATGGATATGATTCTCGACGACATTCGCGTGCGCCTATTGCAAGAGCCGAACGTCCGCAACGTCCAATTCGAGATCGTATGGGATCCGCCGTGGAACAAATCGCGACTGAGCGACCACGGGCGCGAGCTGCTTAAAATGTGGGGAATCGCGGTATAGCCCACGAATCACGCGAATCTGCACGCATTTGTCATGCTGAGGAACGGTCGCGCCATCTTTGATGACGATGCGACGAAGCATCTCCCATTTCAGGAGCATGAGATTCTTCGCTCCATAAAAACCACTCCGCTCAGAATGACAACTTTGGGTAGATTCGCCAGATTAGCGGGAGAAAAATCATGAACAAATCAAACGACATGAAAATCTACGAAGTCTTTGCGCGATTCAAGTACGACGAGCCGCTGCACTTTGTCGGCACCGTGACTGCGCCGGACGACGATCTAGCTAAAGTTTACGCATTCAACACTTACAACGAATGGGCATGGATCGAAATGATCGCCGTGCCGCGCGCGTCCGTTGTGCACGTAATCGAACCCGCCTAGTTCCAGTAATCCGTTTTCAGTTTTCAGTTTTCAGTAACCAACTCACTGAAGACTGGATACTGAACACTGAATACTGAACACTGGATTCTTATGCCTGATATTACAGACCCCAAACAACTCTCCGACCCAGCCCGCCGCGCGCTCGCCGATTTGATCCTCGCGCTTGCCGATACCAAACGCTGGCTCGGCATCCGCTACGCCGAGTGGTGCGATAGCGCGCCTGCCCTCGAAGCAGCCGTCGCCGCATCCGCGATGGCGCAAGACGAATTGGGACATTCGCGCGCGTTGCTTCCTCTGCTCCAAGATTTTCCCGAAATCGATCCGGGTATCCCCAATGAAGCGCCGCGCGAAACATATTCTTCCATCGCCTATCTCGATCAACCATTTTCGACTTGGAACACCTTTGTCGTCGCGAATCTTTTGCTGGGCGAAGCACTGACAATTGCGCTCGAAGCGGCGCGTCAATCTTCCTATGTTCCGTTGCGTACCCGGGCGGGGAAAATCTTGGAAGAGGAACGCTTTCACTGGCTGCACGGCGAAGGATGGTTCAAGCGCCTCGCCGCCGATCCGAAAGACGCGGAGCGTGTCGAATTAGCGCAGCGTGTAGAAGAAATGTTGCCTCACGCCTTGTGCTGGTTCGGTCGCGACGAAACCAATGCGCTCATGCACGAAAAAATTTTGGATGCGAGCGCAGACGAATTGCGCGCAAGATTCCTTACCCAAGTTGCGCCGTTGATAGCCAAATCACAAGCAGCATCTTTGGTCAAGAACGAGAACGGGCATTGGCTATATTGTGGTACGCTGCCTTGGAACAAGTTCGATGCGGCAACTCGACGGATAGAATAGGACGCAGATGAACGCAGATGAACGCAGACAAAAAACCAAAAACCAGGTCGCGTGTCCATTTTGCGATTCTATCGACGTCGAGATGATCGCGCTGTTCGGACAACAGATGATGACGTCGCAATATTATTGCCACAACTGTCATAGCGTGTTCGAAGCGGTCAAGTGGGAAGCGACGCAAGAGAAATCGTCCGGAGAAAAGGAATGACGAACTATATCTGTGTGACTTGCGGAACTCTATATCCTGCTACGCCGCAACCACCGGCGCATTGTCGCATCTGTGAAGATGATCGACAATACGTCAATGCCAAAGGACAAATGTGGACGACGCTCGACGAATTGCGCGCTGATCGGCACAATGTCTTGCGAACGCTCGCACCGAATCTCACCGGCATTCGCACCGAGCCGCAATTCGCCATAGGGCAGCAAGCCTATCTCATTCAAACACCGCAGGGCAACATTCTCTGGGATTGCATCAGTTTCATCGACGATGCCACCATTGATGCGGTTCGCACGCTCGGCGGCATTCGCGCGATAGCCATCTGCCATCCGCATTTTTATTCGTCGATGATGGAATGGAGCCAGGCATTCGATAACGCTCCGATTTATCTGCACGCGTCGAATCGCGAGTGGGTGATGCGCCCCGATGCATCGATTGTCTATTGGGACAGCGAGACGTGTTCGCTCGGCGATGGTTTGACCTTGATTCGTTGCGGCGGACACTTTCCTGGCTCAACCGTTTTGCATTGGGCAGCAGGCGCTGATGGACGCGGTGCACTTTTCACTGGCGATACCATGTACGTCGTCCAGGATCGCCGTTACGTCAGTTTCATGTACAGCTACCCTAATTTGATTCCGTTACCGGCGTCGGCTGTGAAGGGAATCGTTCGCGCGGTCGAGCCATTTCAGTATGATCGAATTTACGGCGGCTGGCTGGACAGCGTGGTGCAACAAAACGCCAAAGCAGGCGTCCAATTTTCCGCAGAGCGTTACATTCGAGCAATTGAGGATCGTCGATGAAGAACTCGTTTGATTTGAAACCGACCCTGACATTCCTAGCTCAACTCGAATCGCATAATAACAAGGCATGGTTTGATGCGCATCGCAGCGAGTATCTGCGAGCCAAAACCAATTTCGAGAACTTTGTGGATTGCTTTATCGCCGACTTTCGCCCAATCGAAAATTTCGGCGACCTCGCGGCGGCATCCTGCACCTTTCGCATCAATCGCGACATTCGATTTTCGAAAGACAAGTCGCCGTATAAAACCAATATGGGGGCGCACATTATGCGCGGCGGACGAAAATCGGGATTACTGGGCTATTACATCAACCTCGCGCCGCACGACGAGAGCTTTCTCGCGGGCGGCATGCATATGCCAGAATCAGAGCCACTCAACAAATTTCGACAAGCGATAGATCGTGACGCGAAAAAGTTCGAGAAAATCGTTGGACGCAAAGAGTTCGTGCAAGCGTTTGGTAAAATCGAAGGCGAAAAACTAAAGACCGCGCCGCAAGGTTTTGCCCGCGATCATCCTGCTATCGAATGGCTCAAGCTCAAAGAAGTCGTGGCGATGCATCGTCTCACGGATAAACAAGTCTTGTCCGCCGATTTTCTTCCGAACACCATTCAAACGTTCAAGGCGCTCAAGCCATTCATCGATCATCTAAACTCAGTCACTCGATAAGAGAGTCACACATGGCAAAAATGATCATCAACGGCGAGCCAATCGACTCGCTCACGAAAGAAGAATACCCCGTTTACAACCCAGCTAACGGTGACATCGTTGACACCGCGCCCAAAGGCGACGCGCGCGATGTCGATTGCGCAGTGGATGCGGCGGACCGCGCGTTTCCAAAATGGTGGGCGACGCCGGGCGCAAAGCGCGGCGAACTTGTCGGCGAGGGCGCGAAGAAAATTCGCGAACACGAAGATGAACTCGCCCGCATTCTCACGATGGAGCAGGGCAAGACGATCAGAGAATCGCATCTAGAGATTAAGCGATTCGTGCACACGCTGGAACATTACGCCGGGCTGGGGAAAAATTTGCGCGGCGGCTATGTGCCCAATCTCGACGAAGGCAAGTACGGAATTATTCTAAAGCGACCGATTGGTGTGGTCGCATCGATTGTGCCATGGAATTTCCCAGTCTCGTTGATGGGCAACAAAATTGGTCCCGCACTCGTCGCGGGCAATGCCGTCATCGTCAAGCCCGCTAGCACAACACCACTCACCGACATTCGCGTGATTCAAATTCTGAACGAGGTATTGCCACCCGGCGTGTTGAACATCGTCACGGGGCCGGGAGGCAAGGTCGGCGACGCAATTTTGTCGCATCCCAAGATTCGCAAGATCGGATTCACCGGCGCGACGGAAACGGGTCGGCATGTGATGGAGGTCGCATCGCAAACGATCAAACGCGTCACACTCGAATTGGGCGGCAGCGATCCCATGATCGTCGCCGACGACGCGAACATCGACGAAGCCGTGAGCGCCGCGTCCGTGGGACGCTATTACAATTGCGGTCAGGCGTGTCTGGCGATCAAACGCGTGTACGTGTTTGATCAAGTCTATGAAGAATTTCTCGACAAGCTGGCGGGCAAGGTGAAAAAATTGCGCGTTGGCGATGGTCTAACAAAAGGTTCGATGCTAGGTCCGATGCATACGGCGAGTCAACGTCAAGAGATCGAAGAGCAAGTAGCGGATGCCGTCCAACACGGAGGAAAAGTTTTGGTCGGCGGCACGCGACCTGAGGGCGATGAATTCGCCAAGGGGAATTATTTCTTGCCGACATTGATCGCCGATGTCGATCCCAAATCGCGTGTCGCGCAAGAAGAAGTCTTCGGTCCCGCGCTGCCGGTGTGGCGCGTGCGCGATATGGACGAAGCGATTGCGAGGGCGAATGATTCGATCTACGGACTCGGCTCATCGGTGTGGACGCGCGACATCAACAAAGCGAATCGCGCGGCAGAACAACTCGAAGCGGGTTATACGTGGATCAATTCACAGGCAATCATCTATGACGAGTTGCCGTTCGGCGGATTCAAGCAAAGCGGCGTCGGCAAAGAACACGGCAGCGAAGCACTCGATTATTACAGCGAGACAAAAGCAGTCGTCATTGGAACTGCATAAGGAGAATCATCATGGCAAAAATGTTTATCGGCGGCGAGTCCGTCGAATCGGTTAGCAATCAAACCTACGAAATCTGTAACCCCGCGACGAATGAACTCGTCGATGTCGTGCAAAAAGGCAATCGCGAGGACGCCAAGCGCGCGATTGACGCCGCCGACGATGCGTTCAAGAAATGGCGCAACACCAGCATCGCCGAACGCTGCGACATTTTGTTCAAGGGCATCGAATCGGTGCGCGCGAACATTCACGACCTGGGAAAATTATTGTGCGCCGAGCAAGGCAAGCCCGTCAAGCAAGCCGAAACGGAAATCGAACATTTCTTACACGGCATGACGTTTTACGCGCGGCTCGGTCCCACGTATCGCGGTTCCTACGTTCCCCTGCCCGATACGACAATGTACGGCATGGTGCTCAAGCAGCCAATGGGCGTGTGCGCCGCCATCTCGCCGTGGAATTTTCCGATCACATTGATGGGCACGAAGATTGGGCCCGCCCTCGTCGCAGGCAATACCGTCATCCACAAACCCGCTAGCACAACACCACTTACCGCCACGCGCATTATCGAACTGTTGAATGCGGCGGGATTGCCACCGGGCGTTTTGAATATCGTCACCGGACCTGGCGGAGCCGTCGGCGAAGAATTGATTTCGAATCCAAAGGTGCGACGCGTCGCTTTCACCGGGCAAAGCGATACCGGTCAGCGCGTCGCCGAAATCGCTGGGCGCGGCATGAAGCGTATCACGCTTGAACTCGGTGGCAGCGATCCGCTCATCATTTGCGATGACGCCGATTTAAAACGCGCGGAATTCGCCGCCTGGGTCGGACGATTCTTCAACTGCGGTCAGGCGTGTCTCGCGGTGAAACGCCTCTACGTGTTCGATTCAATCTACGACGAATTTGTGACTAAGCTTGTTGCGCGCGTGCAGAAAATGAAAGTTGGCAACGGGACGCGCGAGGATGTATTCATGGGACCGCTGCACACCGCCGTTCAGCGCGAAGAAGTCGAAAACCAAATTGCCGATGCCGTGAACAAAGGCGCGCGTGTTTTGACAGGCAACACTCGACCGCAAGGCGCAGAGTACGACAAGGGTTATTTCATCAGTCCAACGTTGCTCGCTGATGTGCCGCTCGATTCCAAGATGGTCACCGAAGAAGTGTTCGGTCCGGCACTGCCGATTTGGCGCGTCAAAGATTTGGATCACGCCATCGAAATGGCGAATGGATCGATCTGGGGTTTGGGTGCGAGCATCATCACGCGCGATCTCAGCAAAGCGCGCTACGCCGCCGAGAATTTGCAAGCGGGCAATGTCTGGGTCAACTCGTTGCACGTCGGCTACGACGAAATGCCATTCGGCGGAACCAAGATGAGCGGCATCGGTCGCGAGCACGGACCCGAAGCGCTCGAATATTATCTTGAAACCAAAGGCGTCGTCATCGCGACAAGTTGATTCATGCATATGTCATTGCTTCGTCGCTCCGTTGATTTTTTACAAACGACACTTTCTGACATCGCTCCTCGCAATGACAGCATGGAAAATTCCAAATGGACATCGGACAAATCTTTGCATTCGCATTTTGGGCATCGCTCGCACTCTCTACGCTGATTGCCGTCGTCGGCGTGTGGCGCGCGCAGCGATGGTTTCTGGTCGCGAGTGCGATTCTGTCTATTCCATTTGTGTTCTTTACAGTTGCTCATCCGGGGGTGCGCTATTTTGTCGGATTACCAATTCTGCATATACTTGCAGCAATCGCGGTGAAAGGTTATCCGCGCTGGATGAGTTGGGCACTCTTGTTTGTCATCGTCTCGCTTGCCGCCGTATTTTTGGTAATCCTCTTTGGAGTTGTGTAAAATGCCCGATTATCGTGCCATCGATGTTCACATCCACGTTCAGCCGCTCGAAATGCTCAACCCCGAAACACTGAAAAAATTCGGCGCGCACCATGCGAACTTTGAAGAGGTCAAGCAAACCATTGCCGATCCCGCCAAATTTTTAAATTACCTCGATCGGGCGGGCGTCGAAAAAGCGGTGCTCATCAACTATGTCAGTCCCGATGCAATGGGCTTTACGGCGGAAACGAACGACTGGGTCGCACGCTATGCGCGTTACGCGCCCGACCGGTTGATTCCGTGCGGCTCGGTGCATCCGCGGCTCACGGCGGATTGCGCCGCCGAAACAAATCGCATCGCCGATTTGGGTATTCGCATGTTGAAGGTGCATCCACCGCATCAACATCTTTATCCAAATCAATATCGTGATGACTTGCCGCAGCAAGCGCAGATTTACGAACGCGCGCAAGAACTGGGACTGCCCATCATGTTCCACACCGGCACATCGATCTTTCCCCACGCGCGCAACAAGTACGCCGAACCGATCTTTATCGACGATCTGTTGGTTGACTTTCCGAAACTGAAAATCATTTTGGCGCACGGTGGTCGCCCACTGTGGATGGAGCAAGCGTGGTTCCTCTTGCGTCGCAGCAAGAATGTTTTTCTCGATATCTCCGGCATCCCGCCGCAAAACCTGCTCGAATATTTTCCGCGCCTCGACGAAATCTCTGATCGAGTCATGTTCGGCTCCGATTGGCCCGGTCCCCTGGTCAAAGAAATTGGCGCGAACATTGACAAATTTCAAGCGTTACCGTTATCCGATGATGTGAAACGAAAGATTCTGCGTGAGAATGCGCTAAAACTATTTCCGTAGGGCAAACGCTTCGCGAATTTGCCCAATGAAAGGAAGGAGACAATGGCTGTCCCAAATCTACCGGACCGTTACAATGCATCGACGACGTTCATCGATGCCAATCTGGAAGCAGGTCGTGGAACCAAAGCGGCGATTTTGTACGGCGATCAAGCGCTGACCTACAACGATGTCGCCGCGATGGTCAATCGTACGGGCAACGCGCTCGTCAAGCTGGGCGTGCAGATGGAGCAACGCGTCATGCTGCTCTTGCTCGATTCGCCGGAATTCGTGGCGAGTTTCTTCGGCGCAATTCGCATGGGCGCAGTGCCCATTCCAACGAACACACTTTTGCGGTCACCCGATTACGAGTATTTGATCAACGATTCGCGCGCCGTCGCCCTCATCGTTAGCGAACCACTGTGGGCAAACATCGAGCCGATTCGCGCCAAACTGAAATGGCTCAAGCACGTAATCGTCGTCGGCAAAAATCCCGAAGGCACGCTCAACTATGCCGACTGGATCAAAAACGAGTCCGATCAACTGACGCCTGCCGACACCTTGCGCGACGACGCGTGTTTCTGGCTCTACAGTTCCGGCACGACGGGATTTCCAAAAGGCGCAGTGCATCTTCAACATGACATGGTTTACTGCGCCGAAAATTATGCGCGCGGCGTGTTGAACATTAACGAGAACGACCGCACTTTTTCCGTCGCGAAATTATTTTTTGCCTACGGTCTCGGCAACGGATTGTATTTCCCTTTTTACGTTGGCGGTACGACGATCTTGTATCCCAATCGTCCAGAACCCAAACCGATTTACGAAGTGGTGACCAAATTCAAACCAACGCTCTTCTTCTGCGTGCCAACGGCATACGCCGGCTTGCTCGCTGTCGAAGACACGGCGGCGTACAATTTGAGTTCGGTGCGATTGTGCGTCAGCGCAGGCGAAGCGTTGCCCAAAGCGCTCTACGACAAATGGCTCAGCAAATGGGAAGTCGAGATTCTCGACGGCATTGGATCGACCGAGATCTTGCACATCTTTATTTCGAATCGAGCGAAGGAAGCACGCGCGGGTTCGTCGGGCAAACTTGTCCCAGGTTACGAAGCGCGCGTCGCCGATGAAAACGATCAAGCGTTGCCGCAAGGCGAAGTGGGTAACCTACTCATTCGTGGCGATTCGACGTGCGCGTACTATTGGAACAAACACAGTCGCACGAAAGAAACCATCGTCGGCGAATGGATTCGCACCGGCGACAAGTACATGATCGATAACGACGGATACTTTTGGTATCAAGGTCGCTCCGACGACATGCTCAAAGTCGGCGGCATCTGGGTCAGCCCCGTCGAAGTCGAAGCGACGTTGATTTCGCATCCATCCGTTTTGGAATGCGCCGTCATCGGCTTGATGGACAAGGATGAGTTGATCAAACCGAAAGCGTACGTCGTCCTCAAGCAAGGCGTTGTGCCAACGCCGGAGTTGGAATCGGAACTAAAAGTGTTTGTGAAGGATAAAATCGCACCGTACAAATATCCGCGCTGGCTGGAATTTGTGAACGAGTTGCCCAAAACGGCGACCGGCAAAATTCAACGCTTTCGCTTGCGCCAAGCAGAAGCATCAAAAAGTTAGTGCCTATGGGTGGCTCAGTTGAGTCACCCATTTTGCATTTGTGATCACGAAAGCGCGCGAAACGGCACGAAAGCCGCGAAATAAATCCACACTGCCTGTCATTGTGAGGAGGCACGTAACAAAAGCGCGGCATATATCGTCAAACGAATCGCGTGCCGGTGCTGAGCGAAGCCGAAGCAAGCAATCTCCAACTTGGACTGAGATTGCTTCGTCGCTCGGAAATCATTGACTACGACACTTGTACGAGTCGCTCCTCGCAATGACAACTTGAGCAATGACATTTGGAGAAATATGTTTAATCGATGGATCGGCTTGCTTGCGCTACTCTTAATCGCAAGCGGATGCGCCACGGCAACGCCGACACTCATTCCAACCACAACGCCCACACTCGCGCCCACAAGTATTCCCGCGACACCGACACGCTATGTCGTTTCGACAACCGAAACTAGGCGTGGCGTGAATCTTGCCATTTTCACTGAGCAAGGCGCAACTGCACTCACGACCAGTATTGGCATCAACGCGAACATCCGCGTTGCCTTTCGACCGTACAAGCGAGTGGAAGAATTACGCAGCGATGGCTCGACGAATCGATATGAAACCGGTTGGACCGATCACAACATCACGGAGATGCGCTATTGCGTCGACGTAGGGCAGACGTGTCAACTACCCAATGAGTGGAAACCGTTTGCGAATGAGATTCGTTCTGAGGTCGCCGTACGCTGGATCGGACTGAAGGATTATGGCGTCACCACGCAATTTCGCACGGCAAGCGGCGAAATAATTCCCGTCGGTTTCAATGCGCTGGACGTTGGCAGCGCGTGGATGTCGATCACCGGCGTCATCGACGACAAGACGCCGATTGCATCGCAGCCACCTGCAATTCAAACGATCATTGCGCAAGCGCGCGCGGCGTTTCCAGTCAGCGGAAAAATTCAAGTGGGCGAGCAAAGCACGATGGGCGGAAAAGCGGGGACAGCACTGAGCATCAAGGTCAAGTTCGAGGCAACGAGTCCGCAAGCAGACGTGATAGAGATGCGCATCAAGCAGAGTCCATTTGGTCGATGTCTGACGCCGGAGGAAATGAGCGACGCGTCGTGGGAGAAATTTGTTGCGGAGAAGACTTACACCTACACGCCGCCGATCAATTGGAGTACGTTTAAACTGCACGTGCAATATCGCGATGCAAAAGGGAATTTGTCGCCAGTCTATTGCGGCGAGGTTGCCGTCGAGGGAAATCCGTAAAGTCATCCACGAATCGCGCGAATCCTCGCGAATAGAAAATTTTCCTACCGACGAAAAGAAACACGGACATTATTAATCGATAATGTCCGTGTTTCTTTCGATGAGTGGGATTTTTTTCGTGTTGATTCGTGCGATTCGTGGGCGATTTAATTTTCTGTCTTGCGTCGTTCTTCCGCGCGGAGTTCGCGGCGCAACAATTTGCCGACTTTGGATTTCGGCAGCATGTCGCGGAATTCAATGTAATGCGGAACCTCGTACGCGGCAAGACGACTGCGACACCAAGCCGTAAGATCGTACGCAGTCACGCCTTTAACGCCTTCCTTGAGAACGACGAACGCTTTGATGCGCTCCCCCACCGTTTCATCAGGAATGCCCACCACGCACGATGCAATGACCGCAGGATTTTCTTGTAACACAGATTCAACCCGCGACGCAGCGACGCGATAGCCCTTGTGCTTGATGACATCGACGGAACGATCTTGGAAAAAGAACCAGCCCTCTTGATCGATCTGCAAAACATCCCCTGTACGATACCACAAGCGACCGTCGATCTTGACGAAACATTTCGCGCTCTCTTCTGGCTTGTTCCAATACGCCGATACCATGTGATCGGAGGAGACGAGCAATTCGCCTGACTCGCCATCCGCAACGGATTCGAGTGTGTCGGGATTGACGAGTTTCACTTTTTGGAATGCCACGACTTTGCCCGCCGTTCCTTCTGGAAACGATTCGACTGCGGGCGTGAGTGAGATGCCCCCGCACGTTTCGGTTGCACCGTAACCTTGGTAGATCGGCTTGCCGAATTTCTTTTGCCAACGTCGTCCGACTTGAGCGGGAAGTACATCGCCCCCAGAAAAGCAGTACTTGAGCGAACTCAAATCATATTGATCGATGCGATCATGCTCCAGAATCATGCGATACATGGTCGGCACGCCGAAAAAGGTTGTGGCGCGATGACGCTGGATGTGATCGAAGGTCGCATCGAGATTGACGCGCGGCAGGAGTATGATGGTATCGCCGTGCAAGAGCGCGCCAAGCCCGACCGCTTGTCCCAGGATGTGATACAGCGGCGCACCTTGGACGATCACATCTTCGCCAATAGGGTTGATCGACTCGCGGGCTTTGCGTTGTTCGCGCATCGCTTCGAGAAAGAGGGTATGCGAAATCGGCACACCTTTCGGATGTCCCGTCGTGCCGCCGGTGTACAAAAGCTCCGCGGTCTCTAGGTCGCATGAAGGGTGAGGAAGCGGCGTGGAATTTTTCTGACCGTTCCAGAGTTCGGAGAACGCGATGACGTTGCCTCCCAAACGCACCTTGCCTTCAGGCACTTTGTTCAGCGCACGCCCGAGCAATTGTTTCCACATCGGCAGCACTTGTATCATCGTCGTGACGATCACTTGCTTCAATCGCGTTTCGGAGAGAACACGCTCCACATAGCCATAATTCGTGTCGAGACAAAAAATCGCTTCTGCGCCGCTATCGTTCGCAATGTACTTGAGATCGTTGAGCGCGTAGAACGGCGTAATCGGCACCGCGACCGCGCCGATCTTTTGCAGCGCGAGCCACGCGATGATCCACTGGGGCAGATTCGGCATAAAGAGAATCGCCTTAGTGCCTGCGCTAATTCCGCGCGTCACCAACGATGCCGCTGTATTATCGACCGCGTCTTTCAATTGCGCGTACGTGTATTGCTTGCTAAGATAGATCAAGCAAGGGCGATTTGAATTTTTGTTTGCGCTATTTTCAAAGACAGGATAAATTGAATCCACAAATGCCTCAACTCAATTTGTCATTCTGAGGAGCGACTCTTTGAATCATTTCCGAAATTTTATTCGCGAAGCGACAAAGAATCTCACATTTCGCAAAGATGAGATTCTTCGCTCCGCTTAGAATGACAACGGCGTTCAAATCCCAAAATATGCCGACTTGACTTCGGGGTTGTCCATCAATTCCTTGCCCGTGCCGCTAACGATCAACGTGCCGTTTTCGATCACGTAGCCACGATCGATCACCGGAAAGATCGGGCGCGCGTACTGCTCGGTCACCAGAATCGTAATGCCGCGCTTTTGAATATCGCGCATCGCGCGCACGATGTCGCCTTGCATCGCTGGAGAAAGTCCGAGCAACGGTTCGTCCAACAACAACAAGCGTGGGCGCGCAACGAGCGTCATGCCAATTGCCAGCATTTGCTGTTCGCCGCCGCTGAGCAACCCCGCTTTGCGACTCTTCAAGCGTACCAAGTGCGGAAACATTTCAAAGACGAGCGCGATGGTCAAATAAACTTCGGCAGTGGGACGCAAATAACCGCTGATCTTGAGATTTTCGACGACACTGCTCTCGCGGAAAACAGGATGACGCTCGCGGCACAACACGATGCCTTTTTTCACGCGGTCGCTTGGCTTGATCTGCAGAATATCTTCACCTTCGAATTTCAAATCACCATGAACTGTGATGCGTTCGCCGCCGCGACGCTCCTCTTTGATTTTCAAATCGAGCGTCAAGCCCGCGACCGTATTCATCAGTGTCGTCTTGCCCGCACTATTCGATCCGAACAATCCGACGATTTCCCCCGGACGCACGTCTAGGGTCAATCCATTGAGCGCAAGCGCGTTTTCGTAAAAGACGGTGAGATTTTTGACTTGAAGCATCGCTCAAACCTCGGACCCCAGATAAGCTTTTTTCACCTGCTCCATCTCGATCACTTCTGTCGGTGCGCCCTCTGCAATCTTTTCGCCAAAATTCATCACCATCACTTTTTTGACGATGCGGAACAATTCACGTAAGCGATGCTCGATCATAATCAGCGTCGTGCCCTGCTCTTTGATTTTTTCGATAAGCGGCAGCACGCTGGCGACTTCGGACATGCTCATGCCGGAGAACAATTCATCGAGAATCAACAGTTGCGGTTCGAGCGCCAGACAGCGCGCGAGTTCGAGTCGTTTCAAATAGCCGTGCGGCAAACTTCCCGCCGATTTGTACGGTACCTGGGAATCGCGCTCGAATCCGACTTCTTCGAGCAAGTGAATGGCGACCTCATCGCGATTGCCGGACTTGCCGCCCTTGCGCCGACTTACGCGCGGCGAATACAACGGAATGATTAGATTTTTGAACGCGGGCAAGTTGTAGAACGGTCGCACCATTTGAAAGCTGCGCGCAATGCCCATATCGACGCGGGCGTATGGCTCGACCATCGTAATGTCCTTGCCTTGGTAATAAACGTGGCCCGAGGATGGTTTGACGAAGCCGGTGATGAGATTGACGAGCGTCGTCTTGCCCGAACCATTCGGACCGATCACGCCGAGCGTTTCGCCAGGCTGCAATTCAAAACTGACCTGGTAGACCGCACCGACGCCGCCAAAGCGTTTGCTGAGATGATCGACTTGAAGGATTGGCGTCATGTGTCACTCTCCATCGGCACGACGCGCTCGAACTGGTGATACTTGCGCTGGAAGAAATTGAACAGACCTTCCGGCACCCCAACCACAAAAATAACTAGCACGATACAATAAATCACGACGCGCAAGGTTCCAAACTCGCGCAGCATTTCCGACACAGGCACGATGATGAATGCGCCGAGCATCGAACCGGCAAACCCGCCGACCCCGCCGACAATCGCGCCCGTCAACGGCAGCACCGAATAGTCGGAGGCGAACGCGGGCATACCGACGAATTGATGCTGATGCGTCATCAATGCACCCGCAAATGTCGCGGGCAATGCCGCCAAGAAAACCGCTTGTGCTTTGTACCAATAAATGTTGATGCCGCCCGCAATCACCGACCGGTCGTTATCGCGGATGCCTTTGAGCACCAAACCGTAATCAGTGTTGATGAGTCGACGAAAACCAAAGAGCGCAAACAACAGCGCTGCAATCGCGATGTAAAGCGTGATCGTAATATCGGGCAGTGGATCGAGACCACTCAAGCCATCGGTGCCACCCAGGATTTTGGTTGCTTCGACGACGCGCATGAATAAGAGCGGAAGTGTAAGCGTGATTAGCGCGAAATAAATTCCGCGCAAACGAAGCACCGGATAAAGCAGGATCGCACATAAAAGCGCGCCCAGAACCGTGCCGAGCGGAATCGTCAAGAGCGGCGGCAGTTTGAACGTCGCATTCAGCCCGCCCGCGATGTAACCGCCGATGCCAAAAAACATCGCTTGACCCAGCGAGACGAGACCGACCGAAGCGAGCAAGTCCCACGAAATCGCAAGCAGCGCAATCGAGATCGTAATGAGCAAAACATTTTGCCAGTACAGCCCAACGATATTTTTCAGCAACGGAAAAATGAGCAAGCCGCCGATAAGCAACACGCGCGGCGATAACAAGTACAACAATTCGCGATGGGACGCCAGCGCGAAAATATCATCCGACCGCGCTTTGATACCGCGATCCAATCGTTCCTTGCGAAATGCGGTTGCCATCAAACGCGCTCCTCTAGTTCTTTGAATCGCCCCAGCAAGCCGGACGGCTTGACCGCCAGCACCAACACAATCGCCAAGAGATAGACGACCATGAGCCATTGCGGACCTAAGAGCGTCGCGGCAATAATTTGCGAATAACCCAGGACGAGTCCACCGATAATGAGACCCGCCGTGCTTTCTAGCCCGCCCAGCACAGAAACGGCGACTGCGATCAACAAAACTTCATAACCGATATTGATCGAAATAATTCCGAGCGGCAGAATCGTGAGCGCCGCAATCGCTGTCAACGCCGAACCCAGCGCCACGCTGAACATCGCCGCCCAGTCCGATTCGATGCCGAGCGTGAGCGCGGTGTGTTCGTCTTGCGCAATGCCGCGCAATGCCAAGCCGATTTTCGTATGATGCGTGAACAACCAAAGCAAAACCGCCAGCGTCGCGCCAACGCCGATGACGATGAGGCGCTGATAATCGATAGAGACGCCCGCGATTTGCGTTTGTCCTTTGATAAAGGGCGAGAGATTGAATTCGTACGTGACAAATCCCGCCCAACGAAAAATTTCGAGGATGGCTACGCCGATAGCGTACGTCGAAATCACTTCGGATAATTCGATGCCGCGCACGCGCAGAAGAATGAATCGATACATCAGCGCGCCGAACAGTCCGGTCAACAATATGGCGACGACAATTGCGATCGGATACGGCAAGTCAAATCGTTTCAGGACAATCCACGCGACGAAACCGGAGAGGAGATACAAACCGCCGTGCGCAAAGTTCGCGACCTTGCTCAAGCCGAAGGTGAGACTAAAGCCCAGCGCGGTGAGGATCAAGACAATGCTATTGACCAAACCATAGAGCAGTATACTGGCTACATTCATACGACCTCAAACGCGAGGGCGGCTTGGCGTACAGCCGCCCTCAGATGTGCTCCTTTGAGTGGACACTGACACAATGCCTTCGCGAAAATTTCTTCTCCCCTCAGACGGAAAGAAACACGGAACAAACAGAAAAGCCCTCCAGTGTTTCTCGCGGAGCGTGTCCGAGGGGAAGAGTCTGTGTTGTGGTGAACACTGATTTTTTATCTGCGTTCATCCGCGTTCATCCGCGTCCAATTATCTTTACTTGAACTTGGGCAACTCGATCTTGGATTCCGCGGCTACTGCCGGGAACACTGGGACGCGCACGCCATTCTTCCATTGGAACGCTGCGCCAATCGCGGCTTCCTTGGGATCCATGCCATACACGACTTGATGGTCTTTGCTGAACTTGATCTTGCCGATGACGCCGTTCATGTCGGTCGCTTCCAACGCGGTGACGAGCGCATCGCCGTCCACCGAACCAGCGCGCTCGATGGCTGCCGCGAGAATGTACACACTGTCGTATGCGGGACCAGGGCCATGACCGCTCAGTTTGTTGCGCGCCTCTTCGCCAAATTTCTTGCCATAGTTCTCGTTGTACGTCACCGAGGCGGGAACGGCTTTCACGGCGAGCGGCCCCACTTCAAACACAAAGTTGACCATGCCATCGACTTCGCCTTCAAACGTTTTCCACGCCGAGGCGGGCGCGACGGGGCTGATGAAACCGGTCAACAACGAAGGCAATTGCATGGCGCGCGCTTGCTTCAACAAAATGCCGGCTTGTGGCATATCGAAAATCGGAACCAACACGTCGGCTTTGCCATCCTTCGCTTTTGTCAGCGATGAAGCAAAATCCGATGCGCCGACTGGGTACGAATCGTGTCCAAGCACCGTCCATCCATTGCCCTTGAACCAGGCTTCGACGCCACCGCCCGTACCTTTTGCCCACGCGACATCTTGATCGACAATGTACGCTTTGGTGAATCCGAATTCTTTATTCAAGAATCCCATTGTCTGCGTCATGTACTGAACGAGATAGGTCGAATTGAATCCGACGCGGAAAAAGTATTTGTATTTGTTGTAATCTTCGGTGACTTTTTGCTGAAGAACAGGAGCCATGCCGATGGTGGTCAGATAGGGGATTTTGTATTTGCCGACCAAGTCCATCGACGCGGGGAGAACTTCGGAGCGGAACGCGCCTACGACGATCGCGTTAAGTTTCTTTTCGAGAATCAATTTCTCGACGGCGGACAACGCATCGTTGACCGGGATGCCTGGCTCGGCTTCGCGCGTGTCAATCGATTCGACCTGCAACGGTCGTTTCGTTCCACCGACATTGACGCCGCCTTTAGCATTAATCTCATCCACCGCCATCTTGACGGAGTTGAGTGAATCGGTCCCTTCGATTGTGCCCAAGGCAGTAGGCACGCCGATAATAATGGGCTGTGCAGCTGGCACGCTCGGCGCTGTCGCACAGCCCACCACGACCAGCACCACAAAAACAAGAGCGACAAGCACTCCAATCCGCTTTTTCATTCCAAACCTCCTCCTTAAGGATTGAATTTGTGACCATATTAACATGCGTATATAGACGGATAAAGCGCCAAATGGGTCAATTTGCTGTACGCACGTATCTATTTTCTTTGGTTGTCTTTTCTCGCTTCGCTCGAAATAACATCTATCAATAATATTTATCTCGCGGCTTTCACCCCTTTCGTGCCCTTTCGTGATTACTTTTTTCTTTTATCCGTAATCCGCCGCGCCTTTAATTCAAATCGCGGCAAGGTTTCCGGCGTCGCCAGTTTCACGCTGATGCGCAAGCCTAATCGATGCGAAGCGTCGCGCGCAATTGTGTCCACCACCGCTTGCGGATTTTCGCCCGCCACTTCGACTTGCAGTTCAAGCTCGTCCATCTCTTCGATGCGGTCCACCACCACGGCGAATTCTTGCACCTGTGGATACGAACGTACGATGGCTTCAATCGCGCTGGGAAAAATATTTACGCCGCGCACGATCAACATCTGATCGATGCGACCAATGATGCCGCCTTCCATGCGCGCGAACGTGCGCCCGCAATCGCATGGCGCGCGATTCAGCTTTACCTGATCGCCGGTGCGATAGCGAATGATGGGCGAGCCGACGCGATCCAGATTCGTGATAATCAATTCGCCTTCGTCGGCGGGTTTGCCCGTCTTGGGATCGATCACCTCGATAAAGAATTCGCCTTCGTTGAGATGAACACCCTTTTCGGCAATGCACGTAAAGCCATGCGCGCCGACTTCCGTCGCCCCGGTATGATCGGTCAGCTTTGCGCCCCACGCTTCTTCGATGCGCGCCTTGGTGCCGGGAATGCTTCCGCCTGGTTCGCCCGCCACAACGATGCGTCGTACCTGGGTCTGCGTCGGCAAATCGATTTTTTCTTTTGCCGCGATTTCGCCGAGATGCAGCGCGTAGCTGGGCGTGCAGCACAATGCCGTCGCTTGCAGATCGATCAAGTTGCGCAGGCGCTGATACGAATCTTGTGCGCCGCCAGAGATTGCGAGCGCGCCGATCTTTTCCGAGCCAGCCCACGCCGCCCAAAATCCGATGAACGGGCCAAACGAGAACGCGAAAAAAATTCGATCCTGTGCGCCGATGCCCGCGCCGTTATAGACTGCGCCCCAACAGCGCGCCCACCAATCCCAGCTCTCGCGCGTGTCGAGCCAGCGTAACGGCTTGCCCGTCGTGCCGGAGGTCTGATGCACGCGAATATATTTTTCGATGGGATACGTCAAATTCGTTCCGAACGGCAAATGCGCTTCTTGATCGTCGACGAGTTCTTGCTTTTTGGTGAACGGCAGACACGCAAAGTCTTCGACGGATTTAATGTCGCGCGCGTCGTGTATACCCGCGTCGCGTATTTTTTTGCCGTAAAAAGAATTCGACGCGAGCACCTCGCGCACGAGCGTTTGCATTCGTGCGATTTGGTGTCGCGTCAATTCATCGCGGTTGGCGGTTTCGATCTCACGATTAAAGAATGTGGTTTGCATCTTCCCCTCTGAAGATAGTTTTTTCAACCCAGCATTGTCATTCTGAGAATCTCATGCCCTCGCGGGCATGTTTGAGAACCGAAACTTGTCATGCTGAGCGCAGCGAAGCATCTCCCGCGCTGAAGGAGAGACTCTTCGCTTCGCTCAGAGTGACATCCAAGTTTCTGAGCAGCGAAGCGAAAAATCTCACTCTGCGAAAACGGGATTCTTCGCTCCGCTCAGAATGACAGCATGGATTAATTTTCAAGCTCCGCGGCAACGATTTTGCCGGCTATCGCACTCGCGGCGACGGTATACGGCGAAGCAAGATAAACTTGCCCTGGTCCGCTTCGTCCTGGAAAATTTCGATTCTGCGAACTAATCGTCACTTCGTCTTTTGTTTTCGATGCGCCGGGTCCCGCGTTGATGCACGCGCCACAACTCGGCTCGATGATTTGCGCGCCAACCGCGCGGAATAGTTCGATGTAACCCTTGCGCGCCGCGTAATCGCGCGTCGATTGCGAACCAAATTGGATGTAGCACTGCACGCCAGGCGCAATGTGTTTGCCTTCGCTGAACGCGCGCTGAAACACGGCGGCGTACATATCCATGTCTTCGTTTTTGCCTGCGGTGCATGAACCACCGTACGCGCTCGTGATGCGCACGTCGCTTTCCAACTCATCGACAAAAACGCCGTTGCCTGGGTCGCCCGGGCGCGCGACGATGGGACGCAACTGACTCGCATCGATTTCGATGACCTTGGCGTATTCGGCATTCGGATCGCTGAACCTCGGTGCACACGCTTGCTCCGCTTGCGCACGCGACATGCCGCGCCGCTGCATCAAAAACTCGACGGCGCGCGCGTTGGGTTTGCCATTCTGCGACGCAGTTGCGATGATGCCGGTGAATCCGCCAATTTCGGCTGCCATGTTCGTCATCGTCGCGCGTTCGTCAATCGACAGCGCGGCAATCGTTTCGCCGCTGTACTCGATCACCTTGGCAATCGCTTCGCCGCTCTTGACGTACGGATGTCGCAGAATTTCAAGAATAATATCTTTCGCCGTGACGTTCGCTGGTTTCTCTCCACGCACGACAATCTTGACGCTTTCGGGAACCTTCACGCGCACGTCTTTCGTAATCCACGCGTTGAACACATCCGTCGTGCCGATGCCGAACGCGAGGCAGCCCATCGCGCCAGAGTGCGGCGTGTGGCTGTCGCTGCCAACGATGACTTGACCGGGCAGCGCGTAATTTTCCAACACCATCGAGTGACAGATACCTTCGGAGCCAGGGCGCTCGCCGACTTCGCCATGCAAGCGAATACCTTGCGCCTGCGCGAATGCCGCCTGCTTTTTCTGCAAGTCGCCCGCAAGATCGAGCAGCCCCATCTTGACGCGCTCCGGCGGCATGACTTGCGCGAGAAAAGTCAAATGATCGCGGAAGAACAAAATCGACGAGGGATCGGTCACCTTTTCGTCTTTGCCGACGAGCTGCTCGAAAAAGATCGCCGCCATCGGCGTGACGTACTCGTGGCTGAAGCGAATGTCCGTGCGCACGAAACCCGAATCGCCCGGCTTCACCGCAGGCACGCCGATTCGATCATTCGACAGATCGACGACGTAATGCTGCGCGAGAATTTTTTCCGCGAGCGTCATCGGTCGTTTGGGCGTCGTGATTTTCGGCAACGAAACCTTGCCTTGCAAGCGCGCGACATTGAAATTAAATAATCCGCCGTACTCGATGATCTCGCGCGTGATTTCGTCTTCGCCGCGCGTGAATTCTGCCAGCGGAATGTTTTCGCCGTTGCGAATCTTGTCGATGATGCTCAAGTTCGTCGTGACGAATAAACCCAGGTTCTGGCAATTCTGCTGATAGATGCGCTCGACGTTTTCGGCGACGACCACGCGAATTCCCGCGCACATTTCGGCGTACGGCGATTGCTCGCGGCTGCTGCCTTTGCCGCGTCGCTTGCCCGCAACCGAAGCGACAAATCCGCCTTTTTTCACCGAGTCACGCACGACAGGATTTTCATCGCCGCATTTCAAACCCAGGTACGGAAATTCGCCGAGTGTTTCATCGTAGTAATAGCAGATGTACGCCGGCGTGATTTCGTCCGTCGAAATGTTATCGCGCAATTTGATCGACGGATTCCAATCGAGGTCTTGCCCAGCAAGTTGTTGTTTAACGAGTTCAGCGTCTTCACAAAGGAAGAGAATGCGCCCATTGAATTTGATGTGGTCGGAACGTTTTTCAACTTGGCGCGCAAAGAGAGATTGAATCATTTTTCAAAACACCTTTTTAGGGTATGGGAGAAGGGGAGTGTGAGAGTGCGAGAGTGTGAGAGTCATGCGCGCACACCACGGACTGCCCACGCGCGTGCGACCAACGGAATCGAACCATCGATGGCAAAGGGCAATCCGGCGCGGATGCGCTCGGCCAGTGCCGCGCGCTTTTCTTCGCTCAAGGACATCGCATAACTTGGCGCAGACCCCTGACCGCCGAGAAACGGCGACCAATAATCGTCCCAGTCTTTAAAGTTTGTATCGATGTCGATTGCGCGCACTTGTACATTCTTAACACCGACGCTTTCAAAAAGTTCTGCAAGCGGTTTCGGTTGGCAAAGCGGAAAGCGTCGTCCTTCATCATGATCAAAAGCGTTGGGGTCTAGCGCAGCAGCAGCGTTCCAGAAATGGCGCATGAATTGCAGCTTGGTGGCGTAATCCCAAATATACAAAGCGACAATACCACCTGGCTTGACCACGCGCATCATTTCGCTCACAGCTTGTTTCGGCTGAGGAATGAAATTTAGCGCGAAACCGGAAACGACAACATCATAACTTGCGGTCTCTTCCGGCAAAACTTGTGCATCGCCAACTTGAAACTCCACGCGCTCATCTTGAATGGGTTGACGCGCATGAGCGATGAAACTTTCAGAACGATCGATACCTTTAACTCGACTAGGCGCGGCTTGACCGAGAATGGTTTGACTGAGCGCGCCGGTGCCACATCCGACATCGAGCCACTCAAGCCCCGAAGCTGCACCAAGCCAATTCAAGAATTCGCGAGCGATTATTCGACTCCAACGCCCAACGTATCGCTCATAAGCCGTGCCGCTTGCCCACGTATCCGGCGGACGGGTTGATGCAGTTGTGCTCATCAGTACTTGGCTAGCTCGCGCAGCGCGTCGGCAATCTTATCCGCGTTCGGCAAAAACGCGTGCTCGCCGACATCATTGAACGGAATGCCCGGCAGATCGGGACCAGTCACGCGCCGAATCGGTGCATCGAGATCGGAAAAGGCTTCTTCGGCGATAATGGCGGAAATCTCTGCGCCCAAGCCCATCGTTTTCGTATCTTCGTGAATAATGCACACCTTGCTTGTCTTGCGCGCCGACGACAAAATCGTTTCACGGTCGAGCGGCTGAAGCGTTCGCAGATCGACCACTTCAACGTCGATGTCTTCCTTCACAAGTTTTTCTGCGGCGGCGAGTGTTTCATGCAGCATCGCGCCGTAAGCGATCGCGGTCACGTCGCTGCCACCGCGCTTGATGTCGGCTTTGCCAATGGGCAAAAGATACTCGCCATCCGGCACATCGCCTTTGATCGAGCGATAAAGTTTTTTGTGTTCGAGAAATAAAATCGGATCGGGGTCGCGAATCGCCGCCGCGAGTAAACCTTTGGCATCAGCCGGCGTTGAGGGCGAAACGACTTTGAGCCCCGGCGCGTGACAGAAAAACGCTTCGATGCTTTGCGAATGATAGAGTCCGCCATGGACACCACCGCCCCACGGCGTGCGAATCACCATCGGACACGTCCATGCGCCGTTAGTCCGATACCGCATCTTGGCAGCCTCATTCACAATTTGGTCGAACGCGGGATGAATAAAATCGGCGAACTGAATTTCGGCGATGGGACGCAGACCGACGTTCGCCGCGCCAATCGCGATGCCGATGATCGACAGTTCCGCCAATGGCGTATCGATCATGCGCGCTTCACCAAACCGATCATACAAACCTTCGGTCGCGCGAAAGACGCCGCCCGTCTTGCCGACATCTTCGCCGAGGACAATGACAGTGCTATCCCGTACCATTTCATCGCAGATCGTATCACGAATCGCTTCGAGAAAAGTTTTAGTGGGCATATTCGACTCTGGTTACGAATCACGCATCACGGATTGATACGTGACTCGTGATACGTGAATCTAATTCAGGAGGCGTACACATTCGTAAATGCATCTTCTGGCTCTGCCGCAGGACTCGCTTCCGCAAACGCCTGCGCGTCGTCGATTTCCTTTTGCAGCTCACGCTTGAGCGCCTGGTCGTGCGCGTCGTCCCAGATTTTTTCGTGGATAATGACTTCGCGGAAGAGGGTAACCGGATCATTGGCGCGTTCTGCCAAAAGTTCTTCCGGCGAGCGATAACGCTTGTCGTCGTCGTTGCTCGTGTGCGGCAGGAAGCGATACGTCTTGATTTCGATCAAGCTGGGGCCTTCGCCGCGCCGCGCGCGTTCGACCGCTTTACACGCGACCTGATAAACTTCGAGCGGATCGTTGCCGTTGACAACCACGCCCGGCATTCCGTAACCGGAGGCGCGATCGGCGACATTCTGCACCGCCATTTGTTTTTCTTGCGGCACCGAAATCGCATATCGATTGTTCTCGCAACAAAAAACGATGGGAAGTTTATGAATCGAAGCAAAGTTCATCGATTCATGAATATCGCCCTTGCTCGAACTCCCGTCGCCAAAACCCGCCCAGGTCACGGATTTTTCTCCGCGAATCTTGGACGCGAGTGCGACGCCGACTGCGTGTGTGATATGGTTCGGCTGCGGACTGGACAACGAAAGGATATGCTTCTGTGGATTGCTCCAATGCGCAAACATTTGTCGCCCTGCGCTATTGGGGTCGGCAGGTTTGGCGAAGAGATTCAGAAAAACTTCTTGAGAAGTGAGACCGAAATGTAATAACGCGGCGAGATCGCGATAGTGGGGAACGACATAATCCTGGGGTGGATTGAGGGCAAAAGCATAGCCAGCAACACCTTCGTGACCGGCGACAGGAACCGCAAAGTGCGCGCGTCCTTGCCGATTGAGGAACCAAATTCGTTCGTCAATCATTCGCGCGAGAAGCATCACGCGATAGAGTTCAAGCAGATCAGGTTGGGCCATCTAGTCACCTCTGTCAAACGATTCAGACGTGCTATGCAAACAGTAGCCTTTGAAATGGCAAACCCGTCATCGGATTTCCCACCTAATCGTTATTCTAAACAAGTTGGACATCTTTGACAAGTGGGGTGAAAACCACATCGTTCGGTAGAGCGACCAGGCGTCGCAGCAACGAAACTAGAAACTACGCCAAGGCTGTTGCAAAGTCCCTTGACAGGCGATTGACAGCAAGCCCATCGACCGATTAAAATGATTTCTCGATTGCACGTAACTTGATCGAACGAATGGAGAATCTAATGAAAGTAGGAATAGTTGGAAGTGGAATGGTCGGCGCGACCGCCGCCTATGCGCTCATCATGCGCGGAGTCGGGCGCGAAATCATTTTGGTCGATGTGGATCAAACGCGAGCACACGCCGAAGCGGACGATCTTTCTCATGCGGTGCCGTTCGCTTCGCCATTGCGTGTGCGAGTAGGGAATTATTCTGATTTGGCCGGCTGTCGCGTCGTGGTGATTACCGCGGGGGCAAGTCAAAAACCTGGGGAAACCCGTTTGCAATTGTTGGGACGGAATGCCAACATCTTTAGGCAAATCATCCCGTCGATTTTGGAGAACGCGCCCGACGCGATTCTGATCGTCGCGACGAATCCGGTTGATGCGCTCACGCATTTGACGGCGCGTCTTGCGAAAGCAAAAGGCATTGCGTCCAGTCGCGTCATTGGTTCGGGGACAACACTCGACACGGCGCGCTTTCGCACACTGCTCGCCGAACAACTCGGCGTCGATGCGCAGCATGTTCACGGCTATGTCGTCGGCGAACACGGCGATTCGGAAGTGTTAACCTGGTCGCTCGTCACGGTCGGCGGAATTCCGTTGGACGAGTTTTGCAATCTGCAAAAAATCAATCTCGATGCCCCGGCTCGTCAAGACATAGATCAACGAGTCCGCAACGCGGCGTATTCGATCATCAAGGGAAAAGGTTTTACGTCGTACGGCATTGGCAGCGCGCTGGCACGCATCGTCCAAGTGATTTTGCAGGACCAGCGAGCGATTCTCACTGTGTGTACGCCCGTCGGCAATATTTTGGGTGTATGCGATGTGACAGTCTCGCTACCGCATATCCTCGGAGGCGAAGGAATCATCGCAACGCTGCCCATGCCACTCAATCAAGCGGAACAAAATGCGTTACGAAAAAGCGCCGAGGTGGTGTGCGCGGCGATTAGTAGTTTGGAATGACCCTCACCCGATGGTGCGTCAACTATGCGGCGCACGACGCCGCGTTATGGACGCACCATCGCCTCTCCCAGTGAGGGAGAGGTGTTCTAGGTTCGGGTCATCCACAAATATGCCCACACGATTCCGAGCAGCGCACCCGCAGCAACTTCAATCGGCGTGTGTCCCAAGAGTTCGCGCAAACGCGTTTCGCTCAAGGGATGTCCCTGAAATAATTCGTCGATGATTTGGTTGAGAATGCGCGCTTGAATGCTCGCGGCGCGACGAATGCCTGCTGCATCGTAGGTTACGACGAGAAGGACGACGACGGCAATGACAAACAATTCAGATGAAGTGCCATTGTTCACGGCAATCGCTGTCGCGAGTCCCCACACCATCGCGGCGTGCGACGACGGCATGCCACCGGCGCTCGTCAGCAACTTGATGTTCAGCGTTCGCTTCCAAACTAATTGAATGACCACTTTGAGAACTTGCGCCGCCACCCAAGGTAAAAAGGTGGCTTGGGCAATGCGGTTGTAAAGAAAACCTTCCAAGGGAAAACTCCATAAACAATAATTTCAGGGAACGGAGGTTGTTCCGTTCCCCGAAAGGAATGCTACGGCAAGCATTCCCTACTTTTCTTTTGGCACAATATTATTCAATCACAAGAATTAGGAGATTCGCCAGCACCGATATTCTGCGTCGCGATTAACTCGATTGGGTAACCCGCGCTCTGCGTCGAAACAGCAAAATAACGATTGCGCTAATAATCAACGCTACGATCCCAAGACTTGTAATCAGCACTGTTTGAACAGGCTGGAATTGCTGCGCGGTCGGCTGGACTTCGACCGACAAAAACGCGCCGCGCTCGATCACCGTACCATCGGGCGCATTTCCATTCACCATTAGATCGACGCCATAAAGCCCCGGCGCTTCGGCGCGCCAACTGGAACGCCATTCTGCTCCGTCGGCAGCAAGTGCAACATCTTTGAGCGTACCGTCTGGGTATCGAATCCGCGCTTGCGCCTCACGAATTGTCAAGGATTGTCCGCCCACATCTAGTCGCGCCGAGAATTGGACGGCTTCGCCCGTCTTAGGTAACAAGGTCGTCGCTTGCGTGCGGAGAATTGCGCCACCTTTGAACTGAGCAGCAATCGCATAATCGGCCCCGTTCCTGGGAGTGGCATCCGTCGTTTGCAACGTCACTTGCCAGGGACCGGGCCGCGGATTGTTGAATCCGTAACCCAGGTACACCAGCGTGTCGGGGTTTTTAACGACGACGAGACCATTCCGCGTAGGATCGAGTGCGATGACATTGCCCGCCGCGCCGCGAACTGTAACCGTCAGCGAACGCGTCGAATCGAATAGCGCGAAACTTGCGACAGTTACATTGTCGATGTTGATCGTGTGTGTTGCGCTCGATCCGGTATCAACATGTCCGGTGAACACGCGTGTGAATTGAAGTTGCTCTTCCGGCGGAGTCGCTGGAACGGGATCCGGCTCCGCCGAAAATTCGCCGACGCTTTTTTGCAAAAGCGGTTTGACGAAATCGCCGAACACGCGCTCGGACGCATTGAGATCAGTGTGCCAAATTTCGACTTGTTGAATCGGAGCTTTAATACCGCTCGCGCTGTCGAGAGCGATAGCAAGGTCTGACGGCACGCTCGTACAGGGCGATTGCAATTGCTCGACAATCGGCGTCCCGGCGATGATCGAAAATGGAATGCCGTGTCGATGCGTGATTTGCGGATTGAAAACATGGCGCACGTAACTCGGTCGAATCTCTAGCGCAGCAGGCAAATAGTAACCAATCGACGATGGCAAATATGCACAGTCGGTCCCCTGATTGGGCGGACCCAGCATAATCATTTGCGCGACATCGCGCCCCGGCATCACCCGGTCGATGTAATAACGCGAGACCAAGTTACCCATGCTGTGTGCAATCAAATCGATCATCTGCGCGCCCGTCAATTTTTTCACCGCGGCGATGTGATCGCGCAACGTCTCGGCATTTGATTGAATCGTGCCGGTCGTTTTCGTCGGATTGGCAAGATCACCCAGGTTGAGTTTGCCCGGCACCTGACCATCGCCCACCGCAAAGCCGCGCACCCCGATGGAGGCAAGAAAACCTTTGTCACCCAGGTACGTCGTCCACGCCTCCGCCGACGAGCCAAAACCATGCACAAAGACCACCGGTCGCGGCGACACTTGCACATCAAATGTAGCACCTGTACTCGCTCGAACCGTTCGCGTCGTTTGGGGTTGCTTGCTCTTGCTCCAGAACCAACCAAGCGCGTAAAGCGATTCCGTCTGACAATTATTACCGCCTTTCGCAACCGTGCATTCGCCAATGGCAGTATTGTCGGACAGCGTGAAATTCACGACCGTCGGTTGATCGACTGGATTGACGGTTTTGACTTGCAGCTTGATCGAATCACCATCGACGAGTTTGGAAATCATGTTTCCATTTTTATCGATCACCGTCAGCGGCGACTGATTTTGCTGATGTGGCATTGCAGCGATGAGAGAGAAGAAAGCCAGAAGAAAAACTATCGCAAGGAGGTTTTTTCTGTTCATCTTGTCTCCCTAGAGATAGATTCATCGTGCGCGTTTCAATGCGCACAGAGAATCCAGCAGCGCAACTTCACCGGTTTAGATTTTGCGCGCCCCCACGCGTTGCGTTGGCGGCGGAAGTTGGCGCATCCATTCCGGCAACAACTCGGCAATGTGCGCGCGCATCACCCAGGACGCGCGGTCCGCTTGCTCTTCGGTCAATGCGATGTTGTAGTATTCCGCCAACTCAAAGACTGGTCCAAAACGAATCGTAATTGGATAGGGACGTGGGAACTTGGTACCGACAGGCATCGCTTTTTCGACGCCGAATGCCCCGACAGGCAAAATTGGGATGTGACGCGAAATCGCAATCTTGGCGACGACAGGTTGAAACGCTTGCAGTTGTCCGGTCGGACTGCGCGTACCTTCGGGGGCCATCGCGATTATTTTATTTTGCTTCAAGATGTTCAACATTGTGCGCATCGCCGTCATATCCATGCGTTCACGATCGATGGGAAAAAAGCCAAGACTGTCGAGAAATTTTCCAATGGGTTTGACCGAATAGAGTTCTTTTTTCGCCACTGTAAAAATATCGACGCTCGGCAGGAGCGGTCGCTTCATCAAACCCAGCCCCAGCGCAAAAGGTTCGAGAAAACTGATGTGGTTGATTAAAACAAAAAGGGGACCGTGCAGAGGAACATTTTCGACACCTTCGATCTTCAAGCGATGGTAGAGGCGGAAATACGCCAAAAATACAGTGGCGACGGAGTGAATATAAACTTGGCGGCGCAGTGAAGCTTGAGGCATAGCTTTCCTGTTAGGACAACGATTTGAATGTCGATGAAGAATGGAGTGTCTGTGATTCTATCCGACCAAGCCCCATTGTCAAGCGGCGGACGTACGCTGTGTGGAACGACTCGACGGTAACCGGTGAAAAAAAGTCCCCAGTCATCCTGGGGACTCGGATCAAATTACACATCCAGATTGCGCACATTCTTGGCGTGCGTTTGAATAAACCGTTTGCGGGGGGCGACTTCACTGCCCATCAGCATATCGAACGTGCGGTCTGCCTCGGCTGCATCTTCCAAACTCACCTGGAGCATCGTTCGATTCTCCGGGTTCATCGTCGTTTCCCAAAGTTGTTCGGGATTCATTTCGCCGAGACCTTTGTAACGCTGAAGATCGAACTTGTCGCTCCTGTTTTTCTTTTTCCATGCATCCAGGTCTTTATCGTCGAAAATATACTCTTCGTTCTTGCCGGACTTGACCTTGTAAAGCGGCGGCTGCGCGATATAAAGATGCCCATGCTCGATCAAGCCTTCCATGTAACGGAAAAAGAATGTGAGCAAGAGCGTACGGATGTGGCTACCGTCGACATCGGCATCGGTCATAATGATAATGCGATTGTAGCGCAAATTCTTTAATTCGAATCCGTTGCCGACGCCGGTACCAATCGCCGTGATCATCGCGCGGATTTCTTCGTTCTGAAGCATCTTGTCGAGCCGTGCTTTTTCGACGTTCATGATCTTGCCGCGCAAGGGCAGAATCGCTTGGAACTTGCGGTCGCGACCTTGCTTTGCACTTCCACCCGCACTGTCGCCTTCCACGATGTACAACTCGGAGCGATCAGAATCTTTGTCGGAGCAGTCCGCCAGCTTGCCCGGCAGACTCGTCGATTCGAGCGCGCTCTTGCGGATGACGAGGTCGCGCGCTTGGCGAGCGGCTTCACGCGCGCGCGCAGTGGTCAAACACTTTTGAATGATCTCTTTGGCTTCTTTGGAATGCTCTTCCAAAAACTGACTGAACGATTCGGTGACGACTGAATCGACCTGGGTTTTCAATTCGGCGTTGCCCAGTTTCGCTTTCGTCTGCGATTCGAATTGCGGCTCTTGCAGTTTCACAGACACAATCGCCGTCAAACCTTCGCGCACATCATCACCGGTGAGATTCGCATCGTTTTCTTTGAGCACGTTCGCTTTGCGCGCATAGTCGTTGAGCGTGCGTGTCAACGCGGTACGAAAACCAGTCAAGTGCGTGCCGCCATCGACGGTGTTGATATTGTTCGCGAACGAATACGTCGATTCGCCGTAGACATCCGTGTACTGAATCGCCACTTCGACTTGCGAACCGTTGACTTGGCGCGAGACCATGAACGGCGCATGAAGCGGATTTCGATTTTTATTCAAATAACGCACGAACGACGTGATGCCGCCCTCAAAGTAAAACGTCATCGCGCGTCCGTCGCGCTCATCCTTGAACGAAATCGTCAGCCCGCGCGTGAGGAATGCCATCTCGCGGAAACGCTGCGCCAGCACGTCGAATTTATAATCGATGGCTTTGAAGATTTGCTTGTCGGGGTAGAACCGCTGAACCGTGCCGGTCCGTTCATCTTTCGGATATTTGCCGACGACCTTGACTTCGGTTTTGGGAACTCCGCGCGCGTACTTCTGGCGAAAAACCTGGCCATCGCGGCGCACAGTCGCTTCAAACCATTCGCTCAACGCGTTGACGGCGCTCACGCCGACGCCGTGTAAACCGGATGCGACCTTGTAACCGCCCTGCCCAAACTTTGCGCCTGCGTGCAATTTCGTCATGACAACTTCGAGCGCGGATTTGCCGGTCTGCGCGTGGATGTCGACCGGAATACCACGACCGTTGTCTTCGACGGTTACGATGTTATCTTCGTTGATCGTGACCTTAATGAGATCGCACACGCCCGCAAGGGCTTCGTCGATTGCGTTATCGACCACTTCAAACACAAGTTGATGCAAGCCGCGAATATCGGTGGAACCGATGTACATGCCGGGACGTTTGCGGACCGCTTCCAAACCTTCGAGCACCGTAATCTTGGACGCATCGTAAATGTCCACGGGCGCATTTTCAACCTCACCCATAGTCTGTTTCTTTGCCATCGTATTTTCCCAGTTCCTTTATTTCCTTTATTTCCCTGGTTCGCAAGGAACTGAGGGAAATAAGGGAAATTAAGGAACGAGTTATTGTCCTTTCAGTTGAGCTTGATGCTGTTGAATACGGCGGCGCAAGTTGTTCAGCCATTTCATGCGATCCGCATAATACACCATCATCGCTGCCATGAGTCCCGTACCCAGAAACGCATTGCCGATCACATCGAAAACGATACCGGCAGGCGTGTTGAAAAATAATTGCCAAACGATCGTAAAGCCCCAACGAATCAAATACGTGACAACGACCAGCCCCATCGTCGACCAAAAATCAAATCGAAAAAGACTGATGCTGTTCAGAATCGCTTGTGGCGCGTTCGAGCCGGTTACAAAAATCGCCGGCAGCGCAAACGATAAGTACAATCCCGCCCATAACATCAACATCATCCCGGTAAGCACAACGAACGATGCCAACCCTTGGCTGAGAAAACTGACTAGGACTGCCAAAAGTGAGAGCGGAAACATCAACAAACAGATGCCGACGAACAATAACAATCCCAGTAACGTAGTCGTTACCAACGATTTGAGCAAGTGGACGAAAAACACCTTGACGCTCTTCTCGCCTCGCACCGCATGACCAATCATTTCGAAATAGAGCACGGTCAGCACCAGCGCTACCATCGCGAGCGGAATCGCCAACGCCAGCAAGATCCAGCTGTTGTTCACCGTGTAAAGCAAGGTACGCGCCCACTCGGTCGTTGGCGGTTCAACCCAAAAGAGCGTCGGCACACCGGACGACATCACCCCGAAGACATTAAACGAATTGGCAAGTTCTTGCAGTGACTTGCGAATCACCTCGACACTTTGCAACGTATCGGGTGAGTTATCGGTCAACAAATTCACGTTGGCATTCAAGAGCGCCAGTATATTCTCGATTAACGGTTTGGCGCTGATTTGAGGACCGAGCCAGAGAAACAGGTCGAGCGCAATAGGAACAAGCAATGCCCATGGGTGCAGAAAAATGATCTCAAAGCCGCTTACGAGCGATTCAATGACGTTCAATGGTTTTTGTTCGGTGTTCAGCATCGCAAGGTATTATATCAGAACATTTGAACAGGTCAAATACTCGACGAATAAGGAATGAATAAACGAATTCGCCCGCCGTCGAGCGATTCGTTTATTCGTTGTGATTCGTTGGCGCGTTTGCTAATTCGCCCTAATCCGCATATAATGCAATTCGTTCTGACCGAGCAATGTATCACCTCGGCTCCTTCCGGTGCCGAGGTTTTTATTCGCCGCACGAACAACAACGAATTTGTAAAGTAACGAATGGTTTGAAATTCGTTTCTTTCTCAATTCGTTGTTGTGACTGGAGTTACTATGACTGTTCGAAATGATTTACGCAACATCGCCATCATCGCTCACGTCGATCACGGCAAGACGACGCTCGTCGATGGTATGCTCAAGCAATCGCATATCTTTCGCGATAACCAAGTCGTCGCCGAACGCGTGATGGATTCCAACGATCTAGAGCGTGAGCGCGGCATTACGATCCTGGCGAAGAATACCGCCATCACGTATCGCGGCACGAAAATCAATATTGTCGATACGCCCGGTCACGCCGATTTTGGCGGCGAGGTCGAGCGCGTGTTGAACATGGTCGATGGCGTTCTGCTGCTCGTCGATGCCGTCGATGGACCGATGCCGCAAACGCGTTTCGTTTTGCGCAAAGCGTTGGAGCTGGGACACAAAGCGATTGTCGTCATCAACAAAGTGGATCGACCGAACGCGCGGCTCAATCACGTTGCGAATGCGACGTTCGATTTGTTCATCGATCTCGGTGCGACCGACGAGCAAGCCGAATTCCCGATGGTCTATACTGATGCGATTCGCGGCACGGCAACACTCACACCTGGTGAGACCGGCGTAGACCTGCAACCACTCTTCGATACGATTGTGAATTATTTGCCCGCGCCGCAAATCTATCCCGACCAGCCGATGCAGTTGCTTGTCACCACGCTGGGTTACGACGATTACAAAGGTCGCATCGCGATTGGTCGCTTGTTTGCCGGCACGCTGCGACCTGCGCAAAATGTTGTGCGGATCGCGCACGACGGAACGCAATCGCCAGGCAAAATCGCCGAACTATTTGTGTTTCAAGGCTTGGAGCGCATTCCAGCGACGGAAGTCGCCGCGGGCGAAATCGTTGCGCTCACGGGCTTGCCCGAAGTTTACATCGGCGAAACCGTTGCCGACGTAACCGATCCGCGACCGCTGCCACCCATTCGCGTTGAAGCGCCGACGGTGCGCATGGCATTCGGCGTAAATACGTCGCCGTTCGCAGGACGCGAAGGCACGTGGAGCACCTCGCGGAAATTACGCGAGCGCTTGTTCAAGGAACTCGAATCGAATGTGAGTCTGCGTGTCGAAGAGACCGCCTCGCCCGATACGTTCATCGTGTCCGGACGCGGCGAATTGCACTTGGCCATCTTGATCGAAACGATGCGGCGCGAAGGGTACGAGTTTCAAGTCTCGAAACCCGAAGTGATTTTCAAACAAGGCGACAAGGGTGAAAAACTGGAACCCATCGAAGAGGTTTATATCGAAGTGGCGTCCGAGCATCTCGGCACGGTGATGGAAATGCTCGGCTCACGTCGTTCGCTCATGAAAGAAATGCACACCGCCGACGATGGATCGGTCCATCTGCGTTATCTCGTGCCGACGCGCGGACTGCTCGGCTTTCGCAGTAAATTCCTCACGGCAACGCGCGGCACCGGCGTCATGCACTCGCTCTTTCACGGCTATCTGCCGATGATGGGGGAAATTCAAACGCGCGAGCATGGCAGCTTGGTCGCGTTTGAAGCGGGGACGACGACGACGTACGCGCTCGACCTCGCCGAAGGACGGGGCATTCTGTTCATCGGACCCGGCGTTGAAGTGTACGAAGGCATGGTCATTGGCGAGCAAGCGCGTGAAGGCGATATTGCAGTGAACGTCGCCAAGAAAAAACACTTGACGAATGTCCGCAGCTCGAATTCCGATTTCACGATTCAGTTGACGCCGCCGCGCATCATGTCGCTCGACGAAGCCATCGAGTACATTTCTGAAGACGAGCTGTTGGAAGTGACGCCGAAGAGTTTGCGGATTCGCAAAAAGATTCTCGGCACCGAGGATCGCCACAAAGCCAAATCCGCAAAAGATAAAGCGGCTCAACGCGAGATGGAAGAGGCGTGAGAAGAAGAAATCTGTCAGGTTTTAGAAACCTGACAGATTTGGTTTTATCGTCCCAGGATTCTTCTCAGCCATTCGCCCAAATCAAACGGCGCGTTCGCTTTAAACGACGAGAGCGTGACGGCGGTCGGAGAACCAAAACTATGCAGAATGAGATTCCGTGTACGCCCGTTGGGATACGAAATCCCCTTGGCGTAACCAGTCGCGGTTCCTGCCCAGACATAACCAACATCATTCCAACTATCACAATCCGATCCATCAGACAAACAGCGGTCAAAGTAGGTCGAATCCAAATCGGTAGAAGACTGCGCTACACTACCGCTATTGGAATAAACTGTACCTGTGGCATAAAAATAATCGTATCCTGTATTGGTCACCTTCCTTGAATCCAAAGCTACAAAACCACCATCTCCAAGAACCAGGAAAGATGGATAATTTCCTGGCACTGGGGTATACGTCCCTGCGTTTGACATGGTTCCATTCGGCTGAACCAATTTAAAATTGTAATTGGTCCCGTTATTGCTGGTGTAAGCGACCATAAAGTTATTGTCAGTCAAACCCATGACCGATTGGTTTGGTGAATAGGTATAGGTTCCAATGGCAAAGTGCTGCACGGAACCAACCGTGATCTGTGTACCATTGTTGTTGTATAACACCCCCCATAGTGTACCGTTAGGGTAGGTTGTCTCATAACAATAATAGGCAATCAGAAAAACGCCATTATGATTCGCGGCTATTGCATTCGTGTACGTCGATCCAGACGGCGTACCACAATCCCCGTTGCCGGTGCCGGTTTTTTGAACCGATGTCTCGCTCGTGACTGCCGTGCCGTTGGGCTGGAAAATTCGCAGGGCGTATTCATCGCCATTGATCTGGTACTCGAACGCCAGATTACCGTTTGACAACTCGACCATACGCGTATAACAGTTGTACGGGTGCGTCGCCCCACTAATATTCGTCAATGAAGTGACCACAGAGCCGATGGCGTTGAGCCGCAAAAAGGCAAACAAGTTGTTCGTATTGTTGTCGCATCCACTACTTGAGCCTTCAACCGTGATAATGAGTTCCCCATTGGCGATGGGATACAGGTATAGTGAGCTTCGATTCGTGGCGCGTGAACCTAGAGCGGCGGTAAGGTCGGTCAGGTAGAGCTGAGTGCCATCTGTATTCATGACGCGGACTTGATTGGTACTCATCATCAAATACGCAACTTTGTTATTGCTCATACTCACTACCTGAGAAACAGATGAGGATAACCCGGTCAGTGTGATCGCCGTTGTCAAGTCAATGTAACCAGCTAATGGCTTGGCGGGATTTATGCTATCCAGTCGTGCCGTCCCTGGGGTAATCACATAATGTTGATTTTCAGAACCGATCATGTTGTGGGGTGATTGAGTCGCAGCCAGAGTGGCTACGGTGGGTATCATTCCCAGAATTCCGATGATTAGTCCAATCGTCAATCCGAGAAGAACAGCCCACTTGTTCAGTGCCAAGTTCAAGGATTTCACTCTTTGCTCCATGAAAGAATTTGTTGAATTCGATTGACCGTGACGATGAAAACGTTGCAGTGTAATCAATCAGATGTCTCACCTCCCGAGTGTAAAAGAAGAACCTGAACAGATGAAAATCACGATCGGAGAAAGCGGATTAAAAATGCCTGCTCTGATCACTCGAAGCAGGCAAAACATCTTGCGCATCACTTTGGCAGCCCGACTGTCTTTGTCACCGTTGACCGAAGACTCGTGGCTTTGCGTCTTTGGCTTGCGCCAAATTTGCTCTGTTCAAAGTTTTCCTATTGGAATATATCACGAGAAAACAAAATCAGCAAAAATTCAACTTCGACTTATTTGCAAGCGACCTGGGCTTGTTGCCAGTCACCACCATTCACTCGCGCGCGGATCGTGAGGGTGTCGGGATCAACATAGGGACCGCTCAGTCGCAAAGCAACTGTTTTCTTTTCAGCCGTCGAAAATTTCAATGCATCGGAGACGTACGGAGAAGCGAACGTATCAAACACTCCATCGGCAACCTGTCCGCTCGCATCGGTCGCGCTGATTTCGTATTTCGCGCTCGTCGGTCCATTCGACGTCATGTCGAAATAAACAAAGTAGGTCGATTTGTTCGTGCATGGCACACCTGAACCTTGTTCGAGCACGATCCTCACTGCGGCGTTCGTAATTCCTCCGACCGTGGTATTGCCGCCGGTCACAACGATCAAAACATAAACCGTATGCTCTTTCGTGCCGCCAACCATCGGAACAAGGTTGCCTCTGCCGTCACGCAAACCCCAGTATCCGACATACGTTCCTGGCTTGCTAGGCGCAGTCAGCTTGATCGACATCGTGGCAAATTTGCCGCTGGGTGGAACGATGCCATCGGTCACATTGATGGCGTTGACCAGATTCAAATTGGCTCCGGTCATCTGGTCGCCAGAGATGAATACCCAGTTGTAGCTGGAATCCCAGGTACAGGTACCGGTGTTGTAAATCGACCATTGCTTGACGAAAGGAGCTTGGGGAGCAAATTGAGCATAGTCTTTCGGAAGTTCTTCGCCCTTGAACGTCACTTGATCTTGACACGCTATTGCGGGCAAGGCAGTCGGCGTGGGAAGCGCAGCGGTTGGCAGAACCACAGTCGGCGGAACAGTTGCTGTGGGCGGCACAGCCGTTGGTGGCACAGTCGCCGGTGGAACTGCCGTTATTGGAACCGGCGAGACAACGACAGCAGTTGGAATCGATGTTTTTAAGACCGGTGCGGGAGATGTGACCGAGCACGCGACCAACGTAATGAATGTGAGTACGAGCAACGCGAACAAAAATATGTGCTTCATTTCTTTTTATTTCTCACTCCCAGAAAATATCGCCCTCGCCGACAATCACGGTTTGTCCGCCGATTGCCAGTCCCGTAATTTTGTCGCCTGAACTTTCGACTTTAACTTTAATCTGGCTCGGTCGTTTCATCTCCACGCCTTGCTCGATCACGAAACGTAACTTGTCTGCGCGCGGCAACACGCCATAGCGCGCTACATATCCGCCGAAAGGTCCCGCCGCCGAGCCAGTCGCCGGGTCTTCGATCAGACCTAGCTCAGGCGAGGCAAACATGCGCGCGTGAATCTGCATTCCAGGCAGCATCGTCTCCTTCGTAAAAACATACAACCCTTCGATGTTCAATCGCTCGCAGAGTTCAAGCAACGCCGATGAATTCGGCGCGCAGCGATGGGCGATCGCCAGCGAGACCAACGGAACCATCATAAAGCGCACACCCGTCGAAATGCTTTGCATCGGAAATTCGGTCGATACCTCAGACGCCGCGATGCCGAGCGATTGTGCGACCGCTTCGCGATCAGTGAAAGTTGCTCCAAACTCTGGCTCGCGATGTTTCATCCACACGAAGCTGGGCTTCCCATTCGCCTGCTCGATCACCACGTCGACCGGTCCAATGCCGAGTTGCAAAGTCGCTTCCGTGCGTTCACCCACAAGCGGAATGTCGCCGTGCTGCGCCAGCACAAACGCCGTCCCGACCGTGGGATGACCCGCCATCGGCATTTCTTTGCCCGGCGTAAAAATACGAACGCGCTTGACAGCGTTTGGAATTTCGGGCGGCAACACAAACGTCGATTCCGAATAATTCATTTCTTGCGCTAGCGTTTGCATTTCGTCGGCGGTCAATCCACGCGCATCGGTAAAGACCGCCAATTGATTGCCCCCAAACGCCTGCCCCGTAAAAACATCGGCTTGAACAAAGTGGTAGTGTTTCGACATAGATTACTCCGCCAGACAAGAAAACAGAAATAAACCGCGAATCTCGCGAATCTTCGCAAATCTTTCACATTTTATTCGCGTGATTCGCGAGATTCGCGGTTAAAAATTGGGGGTCTAGTTTATCGCCCCCGAACGATCTTTTCGTAAATCGCTTCCAACTCTTCTTCGGAATAAAAGTGCAGAACGATTTTGCCGCCTTTGCGCGAACGAAACACCTGAACCTTGGTTCCCAGCGCCTGGCGAAATTCGTCCTCAAGCGCGCGTGTGCCCGCCGGCATCGCTTGCGGTCTGTGTTCGCTACGTGCAACCGGCTTGGTCGATACAGGGGCTGCGGGCTTGGGCAAATCGTTCAAGCGCCGTGCAGTCTCTTCCGTTTGCCGCACCGACATGCCGCCATCGATCACCGCACGCAACAGTTGCTTTTGTTGGTCTTCGTTGGCGATGGTCAGAATCGCGCGCGCATGTCCCTCCGAAATCGTTTCTTCGGCGAGCGCGGCGCGGACTTCTTCCGGCAATTTGAGCAGGCGCAACGCGTTCGTAATCGTCGTGCGGTTCTTCCCAACTTTGGTCGCGACTTGTTCCTGGGTCAAACCGAAATCGTCCATCAACTGCTTGTACGCGCTCGCTTCTTCCAGCACGTTGAGATCGGCGCGCTGAATATTTTCGACCAGCGCGAGTTCGAGCATTTCTTGATCGGTCGCACCGCGCACGATGACGGACACATTCGCCAAGCCCGCGATCTTCGCCGCCGTCCAACGGCGTTCGCCGGCGATAAGTTGATAACGCGGCGCAAGCTCCGTCGAATCGGGCGCGGGCGTGACGATGAGCGGCTGAATCAAGCCATGCTCTTTGATCGAGTTGGCAAGTTCCTGCACCGCATCGGGATCGATTTTATGACGCGGCTGACGCGGATTCGGCGAGATTGCGGCGACGGGAACTTCGCGCACGCCGGACGTTACGGCGGATGGAGTGCTAGGTGGAATGAGCGCGCCTAGCCCGCGACCGAGTCCATGTTTAGTTGGAGTCATCTAGTCTCCTGGTCATATAGTCTTGTAGTCAAGCTAGACAATGCGACTACTCGACTATTTGACTACGTGACTTGTTTTCTCGTTCCACTAATTCAGTGGTCAACGCTTCGTACGCTTGCGCACCGCGCGATTTTGGATCGAAGGAGACGAGCGGCTCGCCAAAGCTGGGAGCTTCGGCGATGCGAACGCTGCGTGGAATAATCGTGCGAAAAATCTTATCGGGAAAATGTTTGGCGACTTCTTCGACCACTTGGAGTGCAAGATGTGTGCGCGAATCGTACATCGTCATCGCCATGCCGGCAATACGTAGGCGCGGATTCAAACTGTTTTGCACGAGCTTGATCGTTTCGAGCAATTGCGATAGACCTTCGAGCGCGAGATACTCGCACTGAATCGGAACGATGACCGCATCGGCAGCGACCAACGCATTTACGGTGAGCAGTCCCAGAGACGGCGGCGAATCAATAAAAATGTAATCGTAGCGTGGCGCGACTGGCGCGAGAATATCCGCTAACAAATACTCGCGTCGTTCCGCGCCGACCAATTCAACTTCAGCGCCCGCGAGCGCCGGTGACGATGGAACGATGTCGAGGTGCAGGCGTTTGGTCAGCATCAAGATTTGATCGATGGGGAGTTCTTCGACCAACGCATGATAGATCGAGTAGAGCGCGCCGGTCTTGTCGATGCCGAGCGACGAAGTGGCATTTGCTTGCGGGTCCATATCGACCAGCAAAACTTTTTTCTCGCGCGCGGCAAGATTGGCAGCGATGTTGATGGCAGTCGTCGTTTTGCCGACGCCGCCTTTTTGGTTAGCGAAGGTGTAGATGGTGGTCATGGATAATTTTAGATCGTCACCCTGAGCGAAGCGAAAGGTCTCGTTATTCGCAAAATGAGATGCTTCGCTTCGTTCAGCATGACAAGGTCAAAAGGTCAGGGGTTGTGCCAAACGCTCTTCGACTTGTACACGTGTGGGGATGCCGGTCACCCCCGGCGCTTCGACGGAGAAAGAGGCCGTCGCATTCGCAAAGCGCGCGGCTTGAATCGGATCGTTGGTTTCGCTCAATCGAATCAAGAACGCCCCGGCGAACACATCGCCCGCGCCGGTCGGATCGACTTCACGCGCGGGGAAACCGGACACGTGTTGCGGTTTCCCATCGACGAAAACGACACAACCCTTGGGTCCCTGCGTCATGACGGCGATGCGCGTGCTGGTCACATATTCGTCCATGAGTTCGGTGTCGCCGTTCAAATCTTCTTCGCTCAAAATCAAAACATCGACGTACGGCAAAATGGCTTGCGCTTCTTCCCAGGGTCGCATCCGCACGCGTTTGGAATCGTCCCACTGACGCAGCCATCCCTGCGGCGTCACGCCGACGAGCGCTTGGGGAAATAATTTCGCAAAGCGCGCATCGAGTTCGCGCGCGAGCGGACCGAGGTGAACAATCGGCGCGGTGGACCAAGCGGCAGGAATATCTTCGGGCTGAATTGGGTCGGCGACATTGAGCAAAAACTGGCGACGATGACCTTCGTGATAGACGTTGTGAAATGTGGTCGTATGCGGCGAATCCACCCGCGCCACTTCAATATCGTGTAAAACTTGCGGTAAAACAAAATCAGGCGCGAGTCGGGTTACGATACCCGGCTTGCGCCCCAGATTACGTGCCGTAATGGACATGTAGGTTGCCGTACCGCCAACGGTAAATCCATTTGGCACGACATCTTGAACGATATGACCGACGACGAGGAAATCAATCATGTAAGTGACAAGTGACGAGTGACAAGTGACGAGGAAATTTCAGCGTCACTCGCCACACGACACCCGTCTCATTCCTATTTGTGCAAAATCATCACCCGGCGATGATCGCCTTCGCCAATACTGTTCGTCATCACACTGGGATGATCGCGCAGTGTCATGTGAATGATGCGCCGTTCGTTCGGCGGCATCGCCTCCAACGTGATCGGCTGACGGCTCACTTCGACGCGTTCTGCCATGCGCTTGGCCAATTCGCGCAAGACTCGTTCGCGCCGCGTGCGATAACCTTCCACATCGACCACGATCTTGGCGGACTTGCCGCTCTTTTGCGTCACCATCAAGCGCGTGATGTATTCCAAATCGCGCAAGGTTTCGCCGCGCCGACCGATCAACACGCCGAGGTCATCGCCCACGATGTTGAGCACGAACGCATTCGGCGATTCAGAACCTGGGTCGGGCTGAATTTCTACTTGCGCTTTGATCCCCATTTTCTGCAGCAGCGTAAACAACGATTCTTGCGCCACTTGAGATACGTTCGCATCGATGGCCGAATCTGACGCCGGCATAGGGATCAAACGTACAATCGCATCTTCGCTGCCTAAACCCAGCACCCCGCGCGATCCTTCCCGCACAACTTTAACCTCGACCGCATCCCGCACCAGACCCAGTTCGCTCAAACCTTTCTGGATGGCTTCATCGATGGTCTTGCCAGAAAATTCACGACTTGGTTCCAACATTCTTCTTTCCTTTATTGGCGACCGGCGCAGAAGGTGCAAACGGCGTGCCCGTAAGTAGATTGCCCCAGCCACTGGTCATGTATTGCTGGATGATGCCGATAACGTTAAAGACGATCCAGTACAGCGACAATCCCACGGGGAATGAAAGCGAGATATAACCGATGAACAACGGCATCATCAATTGCATCGATTGGTTCATCTGCGCTGACTGCGGGTCGGCGTTTGGAACCGTCATCATCTTTTGCTGAATCCACGTGGTCGCCAGGACGAGCGCTGGTGCGACGTAGTAAAGTCCGCCATAGGTCGATGGCATACCGGCGAGGTTCAATCCGAGAAAATCGCTATTCACCGGAACAGCCGCCGCGAGAGTTGGGATGAATTGATAAAGATGCTTTGCCAAGTCCATCAATTGTTCCGGCTGCGCGCCCATGACCATCGTAATCGATTGATACAAACCGATCATGACGGGCCAGGGAATCAGCGCAGGCAAGCAACCGCCCAGCGGATTGACACCCGCCTGTTGGTACATCTTCATCTGCTCTTGCGAAAGTTTTTCCTTATCCTTGGCGTACTTTTTCTGCATCTCCTTCCATTCGTCGCTCGCCATCAATTGCTGTTGCTTTTTCATTGCTTGCTGCGATTGATTGTAAAAAGGCAACGTGACGAGACGAATGAGCAGCGTAAAGATAATGATGGCGATGCCGTACGCGCCTGGAATACCGATTCCAGCGAGCATGGTATAAATCCACATCAAGACGTTCACCATCGGATTCATGATGAGCGTATTCCATATCGGAGCGAGAAAATCAAACATCCGAATAGACTCCTATTTTACCGCGCCGGGTACGGGCGTGACAGTTTTACCATCGCCTGCATTCAGCGCCCACTTGGCTTGCCCCGTGGCAGCATCCAACGCGTAAAGCAAGTGATCGTACGATTGAATATAGATGACGCCGTTCGCGATCGTAGGCGAAGCCAGCACACGGCCATTCGTCGTGCGCGTCCACTTGACTTGACCGGTCGATGCGTTCACAGCGTAGATATTGAAATCGTCTGAACCAAAGTAAAGCACCCCACTATCAACCGCAATCGCTGAACGGACGGAACTGCCTGCTTTGAACGGGGCGTTCCATTTCGGCTTGCCGGTGAGCAAATCGATGGCATACACGTTGCCATCTAATGCGGCCAAGTACATCACGCCATCGGAAATAGTGGGATTCGTCCAAATCCAATTCGATGCTTCGAATTCCCATTTCTTTGCGCCGCTCATCGCATCGAGCGCATAAAGTTTAGAGAGACCTGCGACGTAGACGACTCCATTCTCGACGGCGGGCTTGGTCGCACTGATGCCGGTCAAATCAAAGGTCCATTTGAGCGTGCCAGTCGCCGTATCCAGCGCGTAGAGATTGTGATCCAGCGAGGGAACGTACAGCACCCCGTTCACGACCGTTGGGTCTGCCCAAATTTCACCCTTGGTAGCATAGTCCCATTTCTTGGCACCGGTCGTTGCATCGACCGCATAAATTTTTCTATCGTTCGAACCAAAGTACACCGTTCCACCAACGACAGAGGGACTCGACACAATGGGCTGCGTCGCGTCAAATTCCCACTTTTTTGCGCCGTTCAAATCAAGCGCATACAGTCGATTCTGGTGATTGACTTGATCGAATGCGCCAATGTAGAGCGATCCATTGACGATGGCTGGCGTCGCATAAAGCGCCCCCAGCGTTTTGTCAGTAGGAAACTGCCATTTCACCGAACCATCGGCCGCATTGACTGCCATCACTTTGCCGGTAGTGCTGCCTAGATAAATCGTTTGATCGACCACGCGCGCGCTCGACCAACCGGTCGCTGGCGCGGCACCGCAGCCCACCAAGAGAAACGCGGCGGCGAGGATCGCTGCAAGCGTCACCGCCAACCGCGTGGGTCTTTGAATACTCAAGTGCTTTCCTCCACTGTCCCAAGTTTCACGCCTCAAGTCGCAACCGCTACGCGTGTGACCTGAAGCTTGAAACCTGTGACCTGTAACTTAATCGTACGGGACAGGATCGTATCCGCCTGGGTTGAAGGGCTGGCAACGGATGATGCGTTTGACTGCCATCCAACCACCTTTGATAAAGCCAAAATGCGCGATGGCCTCTAGTCCATATTGGGAACAGGATGGAACGAATCGACAACTGGGCGGCAACAAAGGCGAGAGCAAGCGTTGATACAATCGAATAAATCCAAGAGCTAGGTATTTCATTTACTATTTCTTATCCACGAATCACGCTAATCGCGCTAATCTTGTTTACTAATTCGCGCGATTCGGGTGATTCGCGGATCATGATTCCAATTTCGCACGTTGTAACAAAATTCCGATTGCGGTGTTGACCTCTTGAAAGGTCGCCATTCCGACACCGCTTCGCGCGATCAAGATCAGGTCCCACCCCGGAGCGATGTTCGGCAAGCGCGGGCGAATCGCTTCGCGCATCAAGCGTTTAGCCCGATTGCGCACCGTCGCCTTGCCGATTTTTTTCCCCGCGACAAATCCGAAACGGCACTGCCCGATTTCGTTTGCGCGCGCTCGCAGAATAACCAGCGGATGCGAATACGACTTGCCGTCGTCCCAGACGCGCTGAAAATCGGCGGTGCGCAAACTGAACGAGCGATTCATGGGAAAAATGACAAATGAGCAAATGACAAATAGTGACTGTCGATTTTGTCACACCTGCACTTGCGTGCGGTGCAAGTGTTTGTTCATTTTTAATTTGTCATTTACTTTTGCTTCAGTCCGGAGCGGGTATGTCCGACGCTGAGATGCTTGCGCCCGCGCTGGCGGCGTGCGGCGATAACTTTGCGTCCGCCTTTGGTCTGCATACGCTTGCGGAAACCGTGCGTGCGCGTGCGTTTCAATCGTTTGGGTTGGTAGACTCGCTTCACAAGTAACTCCTTATGCTTGAAAGATAGCGGCGGGTATTATACATTGAATGCCGTTAATTGCCAAATCGATTGGCGAATAGCCAGTGGCAAATCGCAGATAGCCCATGCTGGCAACTCGCCAATCGCTCGCTCGACGATAAGCTCGTCACATTGCAATTGCGTCGATTTTGTTTATTCAGTTAATCAAAGTATAATTGAATCCAAGACCATTTTTTCATCCTTGCGCGATGGGGCGCACGGATATTCTTTTTTTACTACCTGTCGATGGGGTACGCAATAAATGCGGCACCCTCGACAGTTTTTCTATATCTACACCTGACATTCAAGGAGGATTTCATTGAAACCCCTACTCGCTCGTCCTCGCGCCAAGTCCCTTTCCATTATTATTGCCCTATTGTTTTTGGGTATTGTACTCAGTTCGGCGGCACTGCCCGTCCATGCCGCACTCTCGCTCTCCACCACAACACCCTATACCGAAAACTTTGACAGCATTGGCACATCGGCAACAGCGACCTTACCCACCGACTGGCGCGTCTCCAAGGATGCTATCAATGTTCGCACAGTCGGACTCTACGCCTCCGCCACTACTGCCACTGAACGACAGGGTGGAAATAATATGTCCACCAGTGCATCCAATGGCATATATAATTTTGGCGCAGGCGCTGCCGCCACGGCAACAGATCGGGCAATCGGTTTTCTTTCCTCTAGCTCCGCCACCAAGAGCGGCAATCTCTACGCCTACTTTAACAACGACACCGGTGCCGCTCTGTCCGGTGTCACGCTTTCGTACGATGTTGAAAAATACCGCAAAGGCTCGAATGCCGCCGGTTTCAACGTTCAATTGTACTACTCACTGGACGGAACGAGTTGGACTTCGGCAGGTCCTAGTTTTCTGACTGGTTTTTCCGCGGACGCCGACAATACCGGTTTCGCATCAGCACCGGGCGTAACCCAATCCATCACCAATCAGGCGCTCAATGTTCCCATCCCCAGTGGCAGTGATTTCTATTTGGCTTGGAATTACTCTGTCACCTCAGGCACTATAACCAGTAATGCCCAAGCACTTGCCATCGACAATTTCTCTATCCTGGCGAATGCTGATCTGGTGCCAACCAATCCCATTGGCTCTGGTACGGCAAATCCTTCGGCAGTTATGGCGGGTGACTCGACGCTGCTCACCGTTTCAGTAACACCCGGCACCAATCCAACCAGCACTGGGTTGGGCGTCACCTGCGACCTCACCTCCATTGGCGGTTCGAATCCCACCTCATTTGCGGACGCAGGCAGCAATAGCTTTACGCATACCGCGACGATCAGTCTCGGCACATCGGCGGGAATCAAGTTGCTGCCTTGCACGATTACAGATGCACAATCGCGCACAGGCAATGCGTCGATCAGTCTCAACGTGACAGCCATCGTCCCTATCGGCACAGTCAACGGCACAATTTCCGACACGGAAGACGCAACCACCCATCGCTCGACCTATGCGCCCGCCAGCGGAAACGGGCCTGGCTCAACCGTCGTCACTGTGCGCGGCGTCATCTACGAAAGAACGTACCAAGCGATCAGCAATTCCAGCAACTATTACAATGGCTTTTTCATTCAAAACACTGCCGCCACGGCTGACACGGATCCCAATACATCCGATGGTCTCTATGTGTTCATGAACACTGCCGGATCGCTATCGGGACCAAGCGGCGTGTACACACCAACTGTCGGCGATGAAATCGTCTTGTCCGGATCGATCAGCGAATACTATAACATGACCGAAATGCAAAGTCCTTCGCTTGCCGTGCTGCAAGTGATTCGCACGGGTGTCGATCTCGATGCGGAGCTTACAGCATTCGTCGCGAATCCGCCCATCAATAGCGCCGATGCCAATCGATATTGGGAACGTCGCCAAGGAATGCGCGGACAGGTCCCTGCGAATAGCATCGTGCTCAATGGTCGCAATGTCTATGACCCAGCCGATTCCGAAATCTGGCTCGCCAGTTCAGACAGCACCATAGCGGGGCGAAGCGATCCCTTTACGCGCCGCGCTTTCCGCGATGCGCACACGCTCGACGATAATTACGACGCGAACAACTGGGATGGCAATGGCTATCGAATCGTGATGGGTGGCTGGGGAGTCAAGTACACTCAAGGTGATGCACAAGCGTTGCTCAATCCGGCGCGCACATTTGCGACCGTGACCAATGCGCCTATCGGCGGCGTCAACTATTCGTACGGCAAATATCGCCTTGAAGTAACGATCCAGCCCACGCTCACCAATGGCGTCGATCCCTCGACGAACAGCGCGCCACAGGCATTTGATCGAAATACCGGTTACAGCATTGTCGATTACAACTTGGAAAATCTGTACGATTATCGCGATAATCCCTTCTCTGGTTGCGATTTTGCAACCGACACCAAGTGCTCCAAAACTGGCACGCCTTTCCAATCCGATATTAATCCGCCTTTCGACTATGTTCCCGCCAGCGACGCCACATATCAAGCGCGCTTGACCGACATGGCGACCCAGGTCATCAACGACTTGCACAGTCCGGATATTCTCATGGTGCAAGAAGTTGAGAACCAGGACATTTGCACCGTGACAGGCGGCGCACTCACCTGTGGCACAACCAACAACGCCGATGGCAAACCGGATGTGCTGCAAGAACTCGCGCTCAAGATTGCAACGCTAGGCGGCGCAGCGTACGATGCAGCTTGGGACCGCGATAGTTCTGACTTGCGCGGCATCGCTCCGTCGTTCCTGTATCGCACTGATCGGGTGCAACTCTTGCCTGCGACGGGCGATCCGGTTCTTGGCATCAATCCAACTATCGGTTCATATGTTGGCGTAACCAACAACGCCGACGTGTCGAATCCGAAAACGTTGAATGCAATCTTGCCCGGCGGAGTAACGGCGTGCGAAACATCCTGGATCTTTCCGCGCGCCGCCGATGTCGCACTCTTCCGCATCTATCAAACCAGCATCGGCGTTGGCAGCTATCACGATGTGTACGCGATCAACAATCATTTCAAGAGCGGACCCGATTCTTGCGTCGCTCACCGCACCGAGCAAGCCAAGTACAACGCCGCGCTCGTGCAATACCTCCAAACGGCAAACCCGAATGTGCGCATCGTCGTCGCCGGCGACTTGAATGTGTATCCTCGTCCCGACGATCCGGTTGCGCCTCCGTCAACTCCAACCGATCAACTCGGCTCGCTCTACGCGGCGAACCTGGGATTAAAAAATTTGTGGGAGGTCGCGCTCGCCGAACATCCGGAAGCAGCATATAGCTACGTTTACCTCGGTCAGGCGCAAACGCTCGATCAGATGTTTGTAAATCAATCGATGTTAGGAAACCTTCAGCAATTCCGCATCGCCCACATCAACAGCGATTTTCCAGCCGACTATACCGGCGATGTCGCGCGCGGAACCAGCGATCACGATCCAAACGTCGCCGTCTTCAACTTCAAGCTAGATACGACGCACACTCTGACTTCATCGCAAAATCCATCGATCCTGGGTCAATCCGTGACGTTCACCGCGCAAGTTACTTCAACGGGACCGATAACGCCGACCGGCACTGTTACGTTTACGGTCGATAGCGATGCGCCGTTCGCGCAAACACTCGTCAACGGAGCGACTGCGTTCTCGACAAGCTCGTTGTCCATCGGCACGCACATCATCACCGCAACCTACGGCGGCGACACGAACTATAACGGCAGCGCCAAAAGCGGCGCACAAAATGTCGGATACGCCATGCCGACCATCACTTCGATGAATCCAACCTCTGCGCCCGTCAACGCGCCGACATTCACACTCGTAGTTACCGGCACCGGCTTTGCCAGCGGCGCATCGGTCATCCGATGGAACGGTATCGATCATGCAACCAGTTTCGTCAGCAGCACGCAACTCACGACGACGATTCAAAAGAGCGAACTGACATCGACAGGCAATGTCACCGTCACCGTGTTCAATCCGACGCCCGGTGGTGGCCAAGCTACGCCGCCGCGCACGTTCACGATTGGGCAAGGCGATACGCAATTAACACTCACCTCGTCGGGCAGTCCGTCGATGTGGCAACAAAATGTCGTGTTCACGGCGACGCTGACGCAAACGTTTGGCACACGTCGTCCGCGTGACATCGCGCCGAGCGGCATCGTCACATTCACCGATAGCACGACAGGCGGTGTCGTCTGTGGTAACGTTGCGATGTATAATTGGCAAGCCCTCTGCAACACAGCAGCACTCACTGTTGGCACGCACAGTCTCATCGCCACGTTCTCCGGCGATGCGAACTATGTTGCCAGTACGTCGAATACGCTGGGGCATACGGTGAACAAGGCAGACACTTGGGTTGTGCTGAACACTTCACTCAATCCATCAATCGTCGGAACAACCGTAACATTTACCGCGACAGTTTTACCGACTTTCCCTAAACCACAGGTCAAATCGCCTAGCGGAGGTCAATGTAGTATTGGTGGAACAGTTCAGTTCAAAGATGGCACGACTAATTTAGTTATTCCGCTTTCGTTAGACAGTGTCTATTGTCGCGCGACATTCACGACGAATGCGCTCTCCGTCGGCACACATCCGATCACCGCCGTCTACAGTGGCGACACGAATTACACCGGCAGCACGTCGAATCAAGTCGATCAAGTGGTGAACAACGCCAAACTTTTCCTGCCGCTCATCACCAAGAATTTCGTCGATGCGCCGAATCTCGTCGTCGACAATCTCATCGTCAGCACGAACGATATTCAAGTCGTCATCAAGAACACCGGCACCACACCCGTCATAAATGAGTTCTGGGTCGATGTGTACATCAATCCGAATACCGCGCCGACGAGCGTGAATCAAACGTGGAACATGCTCGGAAGCCAGGGCTTGGTCTGGGGCGTGACCTCATCCGCCTTGCCGATCAATCCCGGCGAGACGCGCACGCTCAGCATCGCGAACGATCCCAATCACTACTTTTGGTCGTCGCTCAGCAATTTCACGTTGCCGATTCAGAACGCGACCATCTACGTCCAAGTCGATTCGTCGAATGCGGGCGTGTGGTATGGCGCAGTCCAAGAGAATCACGAGGTTGCAGGCACAACATACGACAACATTCGCAAATTCACGGTGATGAGTGGTGTGGTCAGCTTGCCCATCAAATCTCTTCGCGATCCTGTGACTCGCAGCAAACTGCCTAACCGACCGTGAAAGGGAGAGCCAAGACCTGACATGCTTCGCAAAACGCCAAGCGTGTCAGGTCTGCTCAAGGAGCTGACAGCATGTTCAAACAAAAAATTATCATTGCTCTGGTTGTCGTTTTCGCCTTGTCGATGTTGACGACACCGGCGCTTGCCTTACCACCGCGACCAACCATCGCACCTGAAGCGACCGCCGTTCCGCCAGCACGAACCATCGGCGGCTGGATCGAGCTGCGTGTGCAGAATGCCAAGGCACAGTGGAGCGTCGTGCAATGGCAAGACAGTGCGGGGAATTGGATTGACGTGGATTCCTGGCGCGGCGCGTTCGATTCAGTAAGCGATGGCGTCGGAAAAAAAACGTGGTGGGTCGATCAAACGTCATTTACCACGACACCGTTTCGCTGGGTCGTGTACGATGCAGCGACAAAACAAATTGTGGCGACCAGCCAGCCATTCAACCTGCCGACCGAGAACAAGCAGACGGTGAGTGTATCGGTTACGATTGCGCCGTAATTCATCTGGCACAACAAACGCCGTTCGCAGAAAATTGCGAACGGCTTTGGCTTTTGTTTTTATCCGCGTTTGTCCGCGTTAGTCAGCGTCCAATTCCTACTCTCGCTCTCGATAATTTCGCGGCTTGCGCATCGCCGTTTCCGGTTTGGCTTGTGCGCGCTTATGCGTCGTGCGATAACTCGGCGCGAGGATTTCGTTGACCGAGCTGCGCGCCAAATCAAAGATGCGCGTTTGCAAGCGCGGATCGATTTGTGCTTCGCGATTGATCGTGATGATCGTCGGCAGATGCGCGACGTAACGATAGTCGATGATCTGGAAAAGCTTTTCGCGCGCCCAAGGCGTTGCGCTCTCGGTACCTAGGTCATCAAGTACGAGTACCGGTGCAGTGCGCGTGTCTTCAAAAAGCTGATCGTACGACGTGGTGCTGTTCGGCGCAAATGTCGCACGCAAATGATCGAGCAAATCCGGCACCACGCGAAAAACCACTGAGTTGCCGCGATGCATGATCGCATTCGCGATGGCCGCCGCCAGGTGTGTTTTACCGCAACCGTAATCGCCAGTGAAAACGATAAAACCTTGCGGGCGTTCGGCATAGCCCTTCGCGGTATTGAACACGCGCTGCATATTCCCGCGCTCATCGCCGATCAATTCGCTCGCACGGAGATCGAACGATTCGAACGTCATATCGCCATACAACGCCAGATTCGATCCATTTGCGCCCATCGAATCGGTTCCGCCTTGCCGAAAATCGGGCGCAAGAATCGTGACGATCTTGCAGAACGTCGTGTCGGCAAAACGCGAGCGCAAGCGCGGATCGATTTCTTCCAATTCGCTATTCGTCGTGATGACAGTGGGAAGTTGCGCGTTGTAACGAAAGTTGAACAATTGGAAAAGTTTTTCCTGCGCCCACGCCGTCGTTGTCTGCGCGCCGAGATCATCCATAATCAAGAACGGCGTCGAGCGAATCGATTCAAAGCGGTCGTCGTACGTGACGCGGCTGGTCGGCGCAAAGGTGGCGCGCAAATGATCGAGGAAATCGGCGGCAACCACAAACAAAACCGACTGACCACGCGCCAAGCGATCATTTGCAATCGCCGCAGCAAGATGCGTCTTGCCGCAACCGTAACCACCTTTGAGCAACAACCAACCCTGCGGCGTCCGCGCAAAATGTTGAGCGGTATCAAATGCGTCGCGCAAATTTTTGCGCTTGTCGGGATTCAAGCCAATGCCTTCGGGTCGAAAGCTGGCAAACGTCATTTGCGACAGATGAACCAGTCCACTGCCCGTCCGTAAATTATCGACACTCGCCTGCTGCGTCTCGCGCAGTTTGCAATCGCACGGAATCGCGCGACCGAAATCGGGATGATCGATCGGCACATCGCGATGCAAAAATCCGACGCCGCCACAAATCGGACACGGTTGACTCGTTGTCACCGGCTTAGCGTTTAACAAATTTTCCATATTCATCGTACCAGGTTTTCTTTTTCTTGTCCGCGCGCCCTTCCTCTTTCCACCGCTGCAAAACCTTGCGCGCGTAACTCCAGCTTCGCTTGTTATTCTCCACTGCTAACTTGATCGCATCCGCAATCCAGTCACTCGAATACAGCTTCTCCGCTTCCCTGAGTTCTTCGGCCACCATCGGCGTAAGCAGTCCAATGTTTTGTTCGTAAAGCACAAAAATGTTTGGGCGCTCGACCATTTGCGCGGGTTCGCGTGGCAAGTCCAATGATAGACCATTTGTTCGCATTTTGTCAAGCGCCGTCCGCCCCTGTTCCGTATTCGCAAAATAGACCGCATCCGTTTCGGTTTTCGAGCTTAATAGTGTTCCGCGCTTCACTGCCAAATCTAATCCATGCGCGAGCGCATCATTTTTCGTGCCAACCGTTTTTAGAGATCGAAGCAACACTTTATCGGCACGCAAATCGCTCTCACGCACGTAACGCGACTTGCTGTTTGCCAAGAGCCAATAGACATGCAATGTCACTTTAAGCTCCGCCAAATCATCAATTTCAGCAAGCACCTCGCTGAAAAACAAATTGGGCAATGGGGTAACTTTTAACTTGCCGTCAGGAAAACCGGAAAAGAGTTTCATGTCGTTCAATATTTTCAAAAGAGAATTTTGATTCAAATACAAGGATGATGCGCCATCGCAGATGGCGATTCATCCTTCACGCTCGCGGGTCGGTGACCAAATTTCGAAACGTCGCTTGGTCTTCGGCGAAGAACAGTTGAATATCTTTGATTGGTCCATGGCGATGCTTAGCAACAATGATCTCGGCGATGTTTTCCGGATACGGCTTGTTCGGATGTTTTTGCTGCCACTTTTCCAGCGTTGGATAGTACGTCTTTTCGCGGAAGATGAAAATCACGACATCGGCATCTTGCTCAATGCTGTTGTGAACGATGAAATCATTTGCGACAAAATTGTGGAAACCCGGAACGGTTGCATCGAAAACATCTTCTTCGCCTTGATCTTCAATAGACACAATTTCGTCCCAATAAATATCCGATTTCGCCAATAATTCCAGGCGCGGGTCTGGCAAAACATCGACGATGTGATTCAATCGCGTGCGGCTGACTCCATGCTTGCGACGATTCGTTCCATCATGCGCCCAACCTAGGTTATGATGCATTTCACGCAGGCTCCATCCGCGCGCGTTGCGCACCGATTCAATCTCATTCCAGATTTCTTTCGGAACGACATCATAGTTTGGATTGGCAGGAATCTCAGCCAGCGTCGATAACGTTTGACGCGCAAATGGTTCCTTCGCACCAAATGCCCCAATCGTGGTCAGGAATTTGCATTGATCGTCGCGACCTTGCACGTGCAAATGGTACGTCGGGCGATAGCCAGGCTTGCGATTAACTCGAACCGTACACTGGATGTCCAATCGCAGTAAGAGATGTTGAATTTGTTCCAAAAGCATACGACTCGTTGAAGCATAAAAAATTACCGTACCCCGTCCACTCGATGCGCGGCTAATGTTACCATCCGTTGCCCAGAGATGGCGCAAGAAGAACGCCACTTGAGCATTGTTCAACTTGAAAATCGGCGCAGGGATAATTTTCTCTGGTGAACGCTGTCCATAAATTCCCATTTCTTGCAACCACTCGGCAATCGGATTGTGGCATCCATGCGTCAAATGCTTGTTGGCAGACAGGTAAATGTGATACCAGTTTTCTTGCTTGACCCACCGCGGCGTTACGTCGAACTCGCGCGATGCGGCAGAGGCAACCGCTTCTAAACAGAGTTTATCCGAATTGGTGTAATACAACGGTTGACGCGCAACATAACACCCATCGCCAATTAAATGCGCCAACAAAATCAATCGATCTTCGGAAAGCATCGATGGCTGAGTCGGCTCTGGCAATGCGCGAGGCAAAGCCAAGCGATCACCCACTCGCAAATCTTCAAGCGGCATCCAACCATTGACTCGATAAAACGGGTGATTCGCCGAAGTGCGAATAGCTCGACCTGTCCGCGTACGCATTTCGTACACACACTTGCGTCCGCTTGGAAATGCGCGTGTCATCGTGGCTTGGCGCAAACGCAGATTTTCATCCATCGCGATAATGGGAATCGGCTCGCCATGCGCAACCAAATCGCGTATGGGAATTCGTTCGCCGGTGTCAGCGCGCGTAATGAGTGTATCGCCGGTGAGACAACCACTTTCACGAAGGTCCGCCAATTGCGGGCGATGATCGTCACGCGCTTCGACCGCACGCGACAACTGCGACAAAGCAACGACCGGCACGTGCAGTTCGCGCGCGAGTTCCTTCAGTTGGCGCGAAATCTGCGAAATCTCCTGCACGCGATTCTCGATGCGCCCGCGAATCGTCATCAATTGCAAATAGTCGATGATGATCATGTCGAGACCATGTTCGCTTTGCAAGCGCCGACACTTGGCGCGAATTTCAATCGGCGTGATCGCCGCGCTGTCGTCGATAAAAATCGTGGTCTCGGCTAATTCGCCGGTCGCTTTGACGAGCCGTGGATAATCTTCGTCGTTGAGCTTGCCAAGCCGCAATGCCTGCGAATCCAAATTGCCCATGCTGGCGACCATGCGCTGCACGAGTTGTTCCGCCGACATTTCTAAACTGAATAGGGCGACGCGTTTCCGCTTGATCATCGAAGCAAATTGTACAATCGATAGCGCGAACGAAGTCTTGCCGGAGCCAGGACGTCCCGCGCAAATAATCAAATCGGATGGCTGGAACCCGCCGAGCAATTTGTCGAGGTCGTTAAAGCCCGTCGATACGCCGAGGATTTCGCCCTGATGCTTTTGAATGTAATCAAGGCGATCAATAAACTGATCGACCGCGACGCGGATCGGGATCATATCGCGCGTCATGCGGCGCTGCGCGACGGCAAAAATAATTTCTTCGGCGCGATCGATCGTGTTCTCAATGTCTTCCGCCGAATCGTACGCAATGCCGGCGATGTCGCCCGCGGCGGAGATCAAGCGTCGCTGGGTCGATAATCGCTCGACGAGATGCGCGTACGATTCAACGTTAATCGCAGAGGGAACGGTATTGACGAGCGAGGTGATATAGGCTGAACCGCCGACATCGTTCAATTTATTGTGGGCTTCTAGCTCCGAGACGACGGTAACAAAATCGATGGGTTCGCGACGCTCGTGCAACGCAAAAATCGCCTCATAAATCCACTTGTGTTTTTCGAGATAGAAATCTTCGGCGTGGACTATGGGTACCGCTTTAATAATGGCGTCGGGGTCGATCAACAACGCGCCGAGGACCGACTGTTCGGCTTCGATATTATTTGGCGCGATTCTGTTGGGCAGAGTGGAGGTTTCAATATCCATCATGGATCAAGTCTCACAACCGAGACCCTAAAGGTTTTCTTTGCCAACAATGATTCGATTTGGACAAGTCGGCTACGCCGAGCGTGCGCCGGATAAGCAGAATAAACCTTTAGGGTCTGCGTAATGAAAACAATTCCCGACAAGTTGTGCCGGGAATCTTAGCGTTCAATCTTCTTTGGGTGAATCACCCTTGCCTAGACCGTCGAGGTCAAGGTCCTCAAACAAATCCCGGAACGCATCGAGTTTTTCCTCTTCCACCGGTGCTTCCGTTTCCGCCTCCGTATCCTGGCTCTTGCGAATCGACGCTTGCTTCATCACGGACGCATCGACGTAAATGGGGACTTGGAAACGGATGGCAAGCGCAATTGCATCACTGGGGCGTGAATCCAGATCAATCTCTTTGCCGTTCAACTGCATCACAATCTGCGCAAAAAAAGTTTCGTCGCGCAGGTCCGTCACGATAATATGGGTAGGCGTACCGCCAATTTCAGTTAACAAATTTTTGAACAGGTCATGCGTAAGCGGACGCGCGACTTGGTTACCTTCGAGCGCAATCCGAATTGCATCAGCTTCAAAAGGTCCAATCCAAATAGGCAAAAATCGTTCGGTATCATCTTTAAGTACGACAATGCGATGCGGCGTGACAAGACTCACCCGAATGCTATCAATCGAAACTGGAATTAGATTGGGGTTCATTCTTTCCTCCCGTTCAATGAACGCAACGGCTTGCTAGCCCCATGTCGCAGTTCACTGTCATCATTATACCACATCCGATAAAAGGCGACAACCTGTTTTTGTTGATATACAGAGATGATGCTATAATAGCCGCGATTTTGTCTAGGAGATTACGCAATGCCCTCTTTTGATCTTGGCGGACTCGTCACTGTCCTGCAACTCGTCGGCGCATTCCTGGGTGTATATTTGATCGCCGTGTGGATCGGTCTCGTCGTCTGGACCTTCCGTGATATTCGTTCGCGCTCGCGCGATTTGTTGATGCAAATCCTCTGCGTGGCGCTGGTCGTGTTCTTTTTCATTCCCGGCATCTTGCTCTACTTTTTAATGCGTCCACGCGAAGCATTGGATGAACGCTACGAACGCGAGTTGGCGGAGGAAGCGCTGCTACAGGACATTGAAGAAAAACAAGCGTGTCCTGCCTGCCAAACCAAAACGCAAAGCGATTTTCTTTTTTGCCCCAATTGTCACACCCGCCTCAAACGCCGCTGCGAAAATTGTCATCGCATCGCGAGTCTGCGCTGGAACATTTGCCCCTACTGCGGCGCACCCAACACGGAGCCAGCGCCGCTCTCTAGCCCCGTCGAAGTTCCGAAATAATTATGCAGAAACCAGGCTTCTCGAAATAAGCCTGGTTTCTCTTTTCTTCTACGACTGCATCTCGCCGAGACGCGTTAGTTCTACTTTTCAACAACCGGGCGCGCCTTCATGCCCACAACAATCTTGGCGCAATGCCACGCGTCGCCATAGGTTCTTTGCGATCACTAGAGCTTTTTGGGGCCAAGGTGGCGGCTCATTCAAATTGGTAAGGAACTCATTCAAGTTTCCGCGTCTTTTGTTGCTGCACATGGTTTCTCCCATTTGAGACCCTAAGAACGCCTAACAAAATGTCACGCCTTCGGCGTGAGCGGAGCGAAGCATCTCATTCTTTGGAGAACGAGACCTTTCGCTTCGCTCAGGGTGACAAGGGTCTGAATTTCAAATTTTCTCTCCGACGACGCGCACTTGGATCATGTTCGTTCTACCCGCGATCCCGGCGGGTACACCGGCCGTGATAATCACCACCTCTTTCTCGCGCACCAGACCTTGGTTGACCGCCGCCGCGATGCCTTCGCTAACAACCTGCTCCATCGTCGTCGCGTGCATAATTTGCTGCGCGGCCACGCCCCACACCAACGCAAGCCGGCGCAACGTCTTCTCGCTCGACGTCACCGCGAAGATCGGAACCATTGGACGATGCCGTGAGATCATTCGCGCTGTAAACCCACTCGACGTAGCCGTGATAATCAATTTCGCATTCAGCTGGCGTGCGATGTCGCATGTGGCATTTCCAATGGCATCTACCATGCTCTTGGCATTGCCCATCGGTCCGAACTGACACGCTTGAAACTGCATACTCGCTTCGACCGCATTGCCGATATGTGCCATCATTTGGACCGCTTGCACCGGATACTTGCCGGCCGCAGTCTCCGCCGATAGCATAATCGCATCGGTACCGTCGAGTATTGCGTTGGCGACATCGCTTGCTTCAGCGCGCGTCGGACGCGGATTCTGAATCATCGATTCGAGCATCTGCGTCGCCGTGATAACGGGTTTGCCTGCCGCGTTCGCTTTACGAATGATCGACTTTTGAAAAATCGGAACTTGCTCGGGCTGAACTTCCACTCCCAAATCGCCGCGCGCGACCATCACCCCATCGCTTGCCTCCAAAATCGAATCGATATGCTCCACCGCTTCAGGCTTTTCGATTTTGGAAATCACCGGAATGAAGGCATTCTTCGATCTGAGCAATTGCTTTAACTCGATCACATCCTCGGCGCGTCGCACAAACGATAGCGCGATGTAATCGACTTGGTGCTCGACGGCAAAGTTCAAATCGTTGCGATCTTTTTCCGTGAGCGCAGAGATTTTGAGAGGCACGCCCGGCAGATTGACGCCCTTGCGCGGCTTGAGGTCGCCGCCCGTAATCACTTTGGTCACAACATCGGTCGTGCCGGTGGCAACAGCTTGCAACTCGATGCAGCCATCGTCGAGCAAGATGCGGTTGCCGGGTTGGACTGCTTGCGGCAAATCGGCAAAATCGATAGAGACTCGATTGGCATCCCCCATCACTTTATGATTGGTAAGGGTAAACGTCGCTCCCGCTTCAAGTCGAATTTGACCGCCCGCAATTTCGCCAACGCGGATTTTGGGACCTTGCAAATCGGCCAGAATCGCAACGATGGCATTTTCCTGCTTGGCAATTCGTCGGATGCGTTCAATGCGCGCCGTGTGAGTCGCGTGATCGCCATGCGAAAAATTGAGACGCGCGACATCCATGCCTGCGCGAATCATCGCGCGGACAATCTCATCAGAATCAGAAGACGGACCAATTGTACAGACAATCCGGGTACGTTGTTGCATGGTTTACTCCGATTTCTTGACCCACACATAGCGTGCCACTTCGCGGCTCATCGAAATAATTCGGGTTCCTAATTTCAGCGTCAAGGGTCCTTTCAGCGGCGCTACTTCGACAACCGAGAGATTCGCGCCCGGCATAATGCCACGATCGCCAAGATACGAGAGCAATTCTGCAACATTTTCTGCATATTCTGAGATGCGGGTAACGACGACGCGACTGCCTTCGGCGGCTTGATCCAATTGAAACGTTTTGCTATCGACCGAAACGCTTTTCGCATTTCCTGGAATCGGATTGCCGTGCGGACACGTCGTCGGATACCCAAGCTGTTTGTTCAACAACTCGGCGACCTCGTCCGACATCGCATGTTCCAAGCGATGTGCTTCCGCATCGGACTTGGCCCAGTCAAGCCCTAACACATCGGTGAGCCAACGTTCCACCACGCGATGCCGCCGCTGCAAGTACTCAGCAATCGATTGCCCCTTGCTGGTTAATTGGACTTCTTTGCCGTCGTTAATTTTTACCAAACCATCGCGCACCATGCGTCGCAGCGTCGTCGTCACCGTTGGACGCGAGACGTGCAACGCGTCTGCCAACCTTGCGCCGATGACGGACTGGTCTTCTGCGGTCATCATGTAGATAATTTCGAGATAGCTCTCTTCCGTTGCTGTTGTCATAACCGCCTCAAAACTCTTACGATTTTCTAAGGAGCAAAAATAAAATGTTATATTATACTAACAGCCAAAGTTTATCCTCTATTACAAATATTCCCCTCATCTGATTATACTACAAAGCCGAAAAGAACAAAACCACTATGGGAGTGAAAATATGTTTTCCGCCTCATTGATTGCCCTCCGCGAAGGATTAGAAGCCGCGATCATTATCGGTATCGTCCTAGGCTATTTAAACAAGATTGGGCGACGCGACCAAACGCGGTACGCTTGGGGAGGGGTAATTCTCGCTATCGTTTTTTCTGTCGTTGCCGCTTTAGTCATGCGCTCTATCGGCGCAGAGATGGAAGAACCCTTCGAGCAAATTTTTGAGGGCACGACAATGTTGCTTGCCGTCGCCATTCTGACCTGGATGATTTTCTGGATGCGGGTTCAAGGACGTTATCTCAAAAAAGACCTTGAACGTCAAGTTGATGCGACTGTCCATCGTGGAGAAGGCTGGGGCTTGTTCGCGCTGGCATTCTTGTCTGTGTTTCGAGAGGGGATCGAGACGGCGCTCTTTCTTGCGGCAAATGCTTTTGCCGTCGATGCCACGGGCACATGGATCGGCGCATTGATTGGACTGGCCATTGCGGTGGCGGTGGGAGTGCTCCTCTACCAATACGCCGTCCATCTCGATGTTAAATTATTCTTTGACGTCACCAGCATTTTACTCGTGGTGTTTGCGGCAGGACTAGTGGCGCATGGAATAGGCGAGTTTCAGGAAATCGGCTGGCTGCCGATTTTGACGGCCCCAGCCTGGGATACCAGTATGTGGCTCAACAATAGTTCTGTCGTAGGTTCGATTCTGCGCGCGCTGTTGGGCTATAACGATAAACCTTCTTTGCTCGAAGTCATCAGCTATATCGGATACTGGCTCGTCATTGTGCAATGTATTCGATGGTTTACCCATCGGCTGGGCGCGCAGTTGTCCGAAAAACAAGTTTAAGGAATACAAAAACCAGGTTTCGAAAAAAGAACCCTGGTTTTTATTAGACCGACTCGGCTAGGATTATGGCTTCAGAAACTTCACGCATCGATTTGCGCGAGGTGCGGGCTTGGTGTTGAATGCGCGCAAACGCATCTTGTTCGTCGATGCGATGCCGCTTCATCAAAATACCTTTTGCTCGCTCGACCAGCTTGCGCGTCTCCAGTGCTTCTTTCAAGCCCCCAATTTCTTCGTAGAGGACGGCCTTTTCCAATTCGCCTGCCGCCACGTCGGCAATGATCGAAAGCAGTTCGATTTCCTCGGCGGAATACTCACGCCCTTGCCGCGTCTGCACATTGATCGCTCCAATCACTTTTCCACGCGAGATGAGCGGCATCGCGAGCAACGATTGAAACATCGATTCATGCGTTTCGGGCAACAATTTGAAATGGGGATCACGCGATGCATGGCTGGCGGCGACCGCCTTACCCGTTTTGGCGGCGTGACCGGTCAACCCTTCGCCGAGTTTGAGTCGCGCATGTCCAACTGCATCGGCAGCCAGACCCGTGGTCGCCTTGAGCACTAGATAATTTTCATCGGCTAGCAAATAGATCGAGCAGGAATCGACATCCATGGCACGTGCGGTTCTGCGCGTAATCAGCGTCAGGATTTGATCGAGCGACCAGGCGGCGCTAATGGCGCGCGTGATTTCACGCAAAGAAGTCAACTGAGCACGAAGTTTTTTGACGAGGGCATCGGGTGTTGTCATGGTTCGGGATTATAAAGCAGGTGGAATAATCCGTCAAACATTAGCTTGAATTTGTCATGAATAAAGATTGTGGTATAATCCCTCCGCAAATTCGGGAGGAATGGAATGCCTAGGAGAGTTGACCCAAACAAGAGAACAAGACGTGATTGGCGATGGTACGCCAACATTGGATTAAATGGAATCGTTGCCTTGAGTATGGTTCTCGGTACTGTGTTCCTTTTTGTAGGAACGCCGACGCCCGCGATACCAACGATAGAGGTGCCAACTGCTGCTCCCTCATCAGTAGGACCGACACCTACACCACCCTCGGTGTCGCCAACACCAACGCCCAGAGCCAGCGCAGCCAACTACACATTCGCCGTCACGGGAGATTCCCGTGACGGCGATGTTATTTCATAACAAAAAATTTTTCCTACAATCTTCCCAATCCAATACAACGGACAGCTTTCGGCTTGTACGGTGAGCATTGCATCGTTTATGCCAATTGATGTTCAGCCAGGCTGTTTCGCTGGTTTGATTTCTTGCACTTTTTCCCCAACACGATAATTTCCCCTCAATTTTTCCTCAAAAACTCTTTACCTTCAGTTTAGAATTTTCTAATGCCAAAGCGCGATACTAGCATATGAAAATCGCGCTAATAGTGTAATCAAGAAAGTTTTGTGGGTTCGTGGTCTAGCGCCCCGTGCGCGTTCGACGCCCACAAGGGGCTAGGTTACCAATCAACATCAGTATGATGAATTACTAAGCTTATCTATGTCCAAGCTAAACCACACCCTCCGCAAATTTGATCGGTTTGAACTTAAATACTTGGTGAGCCTCAAAGCCGCCAATGAATTCAAAAAGTCACTCAGCGCCTATTTGGTGCCCGACAATCATGGCGATACCTCCGGCAGCTATTACTTGTCCAGTCTCTATTACGACAGTCCCGATTTTCGTTTCTATCAAGAGAAAGTGGATGGCATCAAGTTTCGACGCAAGCTGCGAATTCGTCACTATGAGTCACGTGGGCCACTGTCCGACAACACTCTCGTCTTCGTCGAGATCAAACAGCGCGTGAATCGCGTGACGCAAAAGCGGCGTGTGGTGTTGCCGTACTGCGCCGCTTTGCAACTGTGCGACCAACGCGACATTCCAAAGCACGCACCCGAGGACGCCGCCGTCATCGACGAAATTATCTGCATGTTGTGGCAATCCAATCTTCGTCCAGCGAGTATTGTCCGATACTCGCGTCAAGCACTGGTTGGCACGGAGTATGATGCCGGTTTGCGCGTGACCTTCGACAACGATCTCAGTTATCAGATTGATCATCTCGAATTGCATGAGGAGCCAAATGGACTGCCGCTCTTTAAAGCAGGCTGGACCATCATCGAGATCAAGATCAATGAGCGAATGCCTTATTGGCTCACCGAGTTGATTGCGCTGCACAATCTGAACTTGGTTCGAATTAGCAAATACTGCAAGAGTATTGAGCTAGCGCGAGAACAGCTAATGCATTCACACCCTCTTGCGGATTACGCTTGGCGGATTTGATATATTGCCGAGACACTGGAAAATTTTTATGGGGAAGGAATTATGAATCCACTCACTCAAGAGTTGACCGGAACCTACTCGGTTACCGAAGTCATGATCGTTCTACTGTTGAGCTTTGTAGCCTGTTCGGCAATCGGTTGGATCTATCAGATCACCCATCGGGGCGCATCGTACACCCAAAGCTTTGTCCATACCTTGGTGTTGATCGGCATCATTGTATCCGTCGTCATGCTCGTCATCGGCTCGGATATCGCCCGCGCGTTTTCCTTGGTCGGTTCGTTGTCCATTGTTCGATTTCGCAACGCGGTCAAGGAAACTAGAGATGTGGGATTCATCTTTCTCACGATTGCGGTCGGCATGGCAATTGGGACCAAATTCTACTTGCTCGCAGGAATTACGACCGTCGTCGTCAGCCTTATTATCCTAATCATGACGCGGTTCGATTGGTATGCGCGGCGAGTCGTCAGTCACATACTCAAGATCCAAGTGCCTAATGACATCGAATTTGATTCGCTATTTGACAAACTGTTCCTCAAGTACACCAGCCATTCCGAGCTGCTCAGCGTTGATTCGGTCCACAATGGAACGCTGACGGAGCTGGTCTATAGCGTCGGCATGAAAAAGCAGAGCAAGATTGAAGCGTTCCTGTCTGAGATCAAAAAAGTCAACGGCAACAATCGAGTAACCTTGATTGCAGGCTATAACAGCACCGATCTATAAGGAAGTCAAGTATATGAGTCTAAAATTCAAAAGGCATTGTCCTTTGCTCGTTTTACTGATGCTGGTGATGGTTGCATTGGTGCTCAGTATGGGCGATCAACGCATCGTCGCATACGATGTGCAAGACAACGCGCAAGTGATGAAACAAAATATCTATCTAGCCCAAGCCGAAATCTTTAGCGTCCTCGGCACGTTAGGTGGGCATTAAGCCAATCATGGCAGAAAATAAATCAGGAGATGAAAATGATAAAGACAAAAACTATCGCATTATTGGTGTATGTTCTATTACTATCAACTTTGGGCGCATGTGGAACACCAACTACCGGATTGCCCACCAATGGTCAAATTGTTAGTAGCCCGGCGAATCAAGCGACCCCAACCAAAGCCAGCTCAAGCTCGACCGCATCGACAGCAGCGAGGGTCGTAGTTGGAAATGCCAAGACGCATGAGGACTCGGCCGATTACACCTGGGATTCGTCGAAAGCTAGCCGAATCACTTTGCAAGGGAACTCGATCACGCCTAGCGGAACGGGCGTGACGGTTGTTGGGAGCAAAGCGACCATTACATCACCGGGCACGTTTATTCTGAGCGGCTCCCTTACCGACGGACAAATCATCGTCAACTCGACGATCAAGGGAACTGTCAAAGTGGTTTTGGATGGCGTCGATCTTCGCAATACGACGAGTGCGCCGATCTACGTGATGAATGCAGACAAGACTGTGATTATTCTTGCCGACAATAGTCGCAATACTGTGTCCGATGGAAAATCCTATGTCCAAGCGGCAAATGAAGATGAACCGAATGCGGCGATCTTTAGCAAGAGTGATCTCACGATCTATGGCAACGGCTCGCTAACCGTCGAAGGAAATTACAATGATGGCATTGCCAGCAAAGACGGTCTCATCCTTGCCAGCGGCACGATCACCGTTAAAGCAGTAGACGATGGAATTCGCGGCAAGGATTATGTGATCGTCAATAATGGAAACATCACAGTCACCGCTCAAGGCGATGGTTTGAAATCCGACAATGCTGAGGATGCCACACGCGGATATGTTTCGATTAAGAATGGCACGTTCAAGATCACATCAGGAAAAGATACGATTCAGGCTCACACGAGCGTTACAATCGCCGATGGAAAGTTCAACCTCGCAGCAGGTGGCGGCAGTACCGGTAAGATTGCCGCCGATGCTTCTGCGAAAGGCATCAAAGCGATTACGAGTGTAAAAATCGATGGTGGGACGTTCACGATAGATTCCGCAGATGATGCGGTCCACTCGAACGATAGTTTGCTGGTCAACGCTGGCACCTTCACCATCACGACCGGAGATGACGCGTTGCACGCAGACAAGACTTTGATGGTCAACGGTGGCAACATCACCATCATAAAAAGCTACGAAGGAATTGAAAGCGAAAACATCACCATCAACAACGGCGAGATCCATATCGTCGCAAGCGATGATGGTTTGAATGCCGCTGGCGGCGTCGATGGTTCAGGTATGATCCCAGGACCGGGGTTTGCTCGCGGACCAGGCGGCAGAATGCAAGGTGGCTTTGCAGCTTCCGGTAACTATCATGTGTATATCAATGGCGGTTACATTGCGATCACGGCTGGCGGAGATGGTTTGGACATCAACGGTTCCATCGAAATGACGAACGGGGTGGTCATCGTGAATGGACCAACTGCCAATAGCAATGGTGCGCTGGATTATGATGCGGGCTTTAAGCTCACCGGTGGGTTCGTGGTAGCCGTCGGCAGTTCGGGGATGGCACAAGCACCCGATAATACCTCAACCCAATATTCACTCCTGGCCAATCTGTCTGCTACTCAACGGGCGGGCACAATGGTACACATTCAAAGTGCGGATGGAAAAGACATCTTGACTTTTGTGCCGACCAAAGATTACCAGTCCATCGCGTTCACATCGCCATTACTTACAAAGGGTTCGACCTATGACATTTACCTGGGCGGAAGTTCGACGGGGACAGTTAAAGATGGGCTGTACCAAAATGGTACATACACTTCCGGCATTAAGAATTCGAGCTTTACGATCTCCAGCATCGTAACCAGCATCGGCAGCGCTAGTCGATTCATGAGATAGAAAACGGTAGGGGCGAGTCTGAGACTCGCCCCTACATTTATCCTGCCTTGACTTTGATGACTCGAGGTCTGATCTCTTCGGCTTTGGGAACCGTGAGGGTCAACACTCCATTCTCAAATTTGGCTTCAGCTTTATCGGGTTGGACTGGAATCGCCAAATCGATTGAACGCGAGAAAGCGCCATAGCGCTGTTCTTGCAATAGGAAGGTTCCTTCCTCCTGCGGCACCTTGGTCTCACCGCGAATTGTCACCGTGCTGCCTTCAACCGTAATTTCGACATCGTCCGGCTTGACGCCTGGAACGGACGCTCGAATAACCACAGCATCCTTGGTCGTGTAAATATCGAGCGGCAAATAGTTGGTGCTGCCATCAAGACCACGCGGTGCGCGAACGAACGAATCTTCAAACAATCGATCCATCGCTTGGCGAAGAGTCATCATTTCCTTAAAGGGTTCCCATCGTGACATGCTCATAGTGTCCTCCTAGTTTAAAAATTAGATGTTGGATGTTGGAATCATGCGCATGTTCATAATTCAATTTCTAATTTCCAACTTCCAGTTTTTATTTTGTTTTGACTTTGATCGTCTTGGGTTTCAATTCCTCTGCTTTCGGAATCTTGAGCGTCAACACGCCATTTTCAAAAGCGGCATCCGCTTTGTCGGCTTTTAGTCCGCCCGGCAACGTAACGCAACGCGAGAAGGAACCAAAGCGTCGTTCTTTGCGGACGTAATTTTCCTCCTTGACCTGATTTTCCTCTTTCGATTCGCCCCGAATCGTCAGCACGTCGCCGGTGATCGTCACTTCGACCTGTTCAGGCTTGATACCGGGCAGTACTGCCTTCACCACCACGTCGTCTTTCGTTTCATACATGTCGATGGCGAGATTTGCAGCACCCACCGGTGCAATCCAACCCCAATTGGGACGCACAAACGATTCGTCAAAGAGTCGATCCAGCGAACGGTCTCCAAATGGATCCCAACGAATCAAATTGCTCATATGCACCTCCTCTAATCTGAACGATTGTTTTGTCACTTTTTCGATTGGGATTATACGACTATGTTTTATTTTTGTCAATAGGTTTGACAATATCATTATCAAGTTTTTACATTTTTCTTACTTACATACGTTGACATTAGTTAAGTAAAGTAATATAATGCCTTTGAAATTTTGGCGGAGTTGCTATGGAATACAAGGATTATTACAAGATTTTGGGCGTAGAAAAAAACGCCTCCGAAAAAGACATCAAATCGGCGTATCGCAAGTTGGCACGCAAGCTTCATCCTGACTTGAATCCAAACAACAAAGCTGCACAGGAAAAATTCAAAGAAGTCAACGAAGCGTACGAAGTCTTGTCAGATGAAGGCAAGCGTAAGAAATACGATGCGCTTGGCGCTAATTGGCAACAGTACGAACAATTTCAGCGCGCCGGTGGTCAAGGTCCATTTCAATGGGGCAATGGCGGAACGCAGTATCGCACCTTTACTCAGGAAGACTTGGGAAATATTTTTGGCAACATGGGCGGTGCTGGTGAAGACATCGGCGGCTTTTCCGATTTCTTTCGCACTATTTTTGGCGAAACCGGTTTTGGCGGCGCAAGCCGCGCGCAGACTAGAGCGCGGCGCGGACAAGACATTGAGCAAACTTTGGAGATAACTCTGGACGAAGCCTATCGTGGCGCAACGCGCATTGTGCAAAAAGATGGACGCCGTTTAGAAATCAAAATTCCGCCTGGAGTAAAAACCGGCTCCAAGATTCGTTATGCAGGCGAAGGTTATCCTGGAATGAATGGCGGACCGGCTGGCGACATGTACTTGCGCATTCACATCACGCCGCACCCAACCTTTGAACGTGATGGCGACGATCTACGCGTCGAGATACCCGTCGATCTATACACTGCTCTGCTCGGAGGCGAAGCGCATGTGCCCACTCTCAAAGGACAACTCGCGCTCAAGATTCCGCCGGAAACACAATCGGGCAAATTGTTCCGATTGACCGGACAAGGCATGCCACGCTTGAATGAGCCGAATGCCTTTGGCGATTTGTACGCCAAGGTTCGCGTCGTCCTACCGGAACGTTTATCGAATGAAGAACGCGAGCTAGTCAAACGCCTGGCAGACTTGCGCAAGACATGATAGAGGATTTACGATGGAATACCATAATGCCGATGAACCCATTTATGTGATTAGCGTAGCCGCACGCTTGCTCGAAGTGCATCCGCAAACTCTACGCTACTACGAACGCGCCGGATTGTTGAAACCGACGCGCTCATCGGGCAAGATTCGGTTGTACTCGCAGCGTGAGATTGAACGGCTGCGCAAAATCATGCGATTGACCACCGAGTTGGGTGTAAACCTTGCCGGTGCGGAAGTGATCATTGAACTTACGGAACGACTAGAAAGATTGCAACAACAAACGAAGCAACGCGAAGAACAATTGCTAGCGGAGATCGATGCACTCCGTCAGGAGCTGCTCAAGGCACACCTCGAATGATCCCGCTCGCCGACGCCAATCCGACCCGCCGCATTCCGTACGTCACCTGGATACTGATCGGGATCAACGTTTTGGTTTTTCTGTACGAACTGAGCTTACCAACGCGGCAACTGGATCGTTTGATCTTTACCTGGGGAGCGATTCCTAACAATATTTTCTTCGCGATCACGCATCCCGTGCAAACACCGATCGGCGTTTGGCTTACGCTCATCTCGTCGCAATTCCTTCACGGTGGCTGGCTGCACATCGTGGGCAACCTGCTTTTTCTCTGGGTCTTTGGAGATAATATCGAGGATGTGCTGGGGCATTTTTCGTTCCTAGCTTTTTATTTGTTTTCTGGAATCATTGCCAACTTGATTCAAACGTTTATTGGCGGCGAGTCGCATCTGCCGACCATTGGCGCAAGCGGCGCGATTGCCGGAGTGCTGGGCGCATATCTGGTGTTGTATCCCTGGGCGCGCGTCCGCATCTTGATACCCATCATCTTTTTCTTGTGGACCGTTCAAGTACCTGCCGTGCTCGTCCTGGGTTGGTGGTTCGTTCAGCAATTTCTGTACGGCGCTGCCTCGCTTTCCTCTGTGGCTTCTGAAGGCATCGCGTTTTGGGCGCACGTCGGTGGATTCATGAGCGGGATGATTCTGATCTTGCCATTTCTTGGGCGCGTGCATCGGCGACAACAACCCACGTACGTCGGTTTTGACGAAGAGCTTTGAGGTGACCCATGATTACTCCTTCCGAATTGAGCGCAGAAAATCGAATCAACCAAAAGATCGAACAAATCAAAAACGACATTGGGGTCGCCATTACGAATTTGCTCAAAGATGCCAACAAGCGCTACTTGAAAACAAAAGGCAAGGTGAGTACGATGCCCACCATCGATCACAACAATTTGCGTTGGACGCTGGCGTGGACGGAAGAAAAAATTACATTCGATTTGAGTGTCGTTATCGCCGTGACAGACAATGGCACTGAGGCGCGTGTGGACCGCGTGTGGGTGCATCGCCACGTGACGACGCCGTTCGATTACGATGGTCATACGCCCACGACGCACATGCGCCGCTTGACGAGTCTCTCGATTGCCGAAATCAAAAGCGCGGTAGAGGCAGAGTTTAGTTGAAACGTAATGCGTGATGCGTAAAACGTGAAACTTGGCGATGAATGATCCGCGAATAAAACGAAAAACGATTCGCGGATTATTGATAAAGCAAAAAGAAATTGTAATGGAGCAAGATTATCATGGCTTTTAACATGAATAAACTAACCGAAAAAGCGCAAGAAGCGGTATTAGCGGCGCAAGAATTGGCGCAGAATAATCAACATAGCCAAATCGAACCTGAACATTTGATGACCGCGTTACTCGCGCAAGCGGATGGCGTGGTGCCGCAAATTTTGAGCACTTTGGGCGTGAACGTTGAGAACGTGACGCAGCAATTCAACACCGAATTGGAACGCATGCCGAAAGTGTACGGCGCGACGCACCAAGTGGTTGCATCGCAAAGACTGGGACGCGTGCTAGAAAATTCAAACCAGCAAGCGCGCAACTTGAAAGACGATTTTGTATCAACCGAGCATTTGTTGCTCGCGTTGATCGATCGTGCCGACGGAGCAACCGAACGCATTTTGAAAAGCACTCGCGTAACCCGCGATCAAGTGCTTCAAGCACTGACCCAGATTCGCGGCAACCAGCGCGTCACATCGCAAAATCCAGAGACGACGTATCAAGCGTTGCAAAAGTACGGACGCGACTTGACTGACCTGGCGCGCAAAGGCAAGCTCGATCCGGTGATCGGACGCGATGAAGAAATTCGACGCGTGATGCAAATCCTGTCGCGCCGCACGAAAAATAATCCGGTCCTGATCGGCGAGCCGGGCGTCGGCAAGACCGCCATCGCCGAAGGACTTGCGCAGCGCGTGGTAAATGGCGATGTGCCAGAGCCGCTCAAGAATAAACGCGTCATTCAACTCGATATGGGCGCGCTTGTCGCAGGTGCAAAATATCGCGGCGAGTTTGAAGAGCGCTTGAAAGCGGTCCTCAAGGAAATTACGAGCGCCGAAGGACAAATCATTTTGTTCATCGACGAAATTCACACCGTCGTTGGCGCAGGCGCAGCGGAAGGCGCGATGGATGCAAGCAACATGTTGAAGCCGATGCTGGCGCGCGGCGAATTGCACACCGTTGGCGCGACGACGCTGAACGAGTACCGTAAATACATCGAAAAGGATGCCGCGTTGGAACGACGTTTCCAACCGGTGTTGGTCGGTGAGCCAAGCGTCGAAGACACGATCAGTATTTTGCGCGGCTTGAAGGAACGTTACGAAGCCCATCATCACGTCCAGATCAAGGACGCTGCACTCGTCGCCGCTGCTGTTCTGTCGAAACGCTACATCACCGATCGCTTCTTGCCGGACAAGGCCATCGACTTGGTCGATGAGGCGGCATCGCGCTTGCGTATGGAAATCGATTCGATGCCGGCTGAAATCGACGAGATCAATCGCCGCATCCGCCAACTCGAAATCGAGAAGGTCGCGCTGCAAAAAGAAAAAGATGAAGCGTCGCGTGAACGATTGCGCGCGCTCGAAAAAGAACTGGCTGATCGTAAGGAAACGGCCGCGGGATTAAATGCGCGTTGGCAGCAGGAAAAAGAAGCACTCAATCAACGAGGCGTGCTCAAAGCCGAGAGAGACGCCGTGCAGAGCGAACTCGAACGCGCCGAACGCGAGTACGATTACAATCGCGCCGCCGAGTTGCGCTACAGCAAGCTCGCCGACATCGACAAGCGCATGAAAGAGTTTGAGAAGAAACTTGCCGAGGTGCAAAAGTCGGGCAAGATGCTCAAGGAAGAAGTTGACGAGGAAGACATCGCCGAAGTCGTGGCAAAGTGGACGGGCATTCCGGTCTCGCGCTTGATGGAAGGCGAGATTCAAAAACTGTTGAGGATGGAAGATCGTCTGCGTCAACGCGTCGTCGGTCAAGACGATGGCATTCAAGCCGTCGCAAATGCCGTGCGTCGTGCGCGCGCGGGATTGCAGGACCCCAAGCGCCCGATTGGTTCGTTCATCTTCCTAGGTCCGACCGGCGTTGGCAAAACCGAACTGGCACGCGCGCTCGCCGAATTTCTCTTCGACGATGAGAACGCGATGATTCGCATCGACATGAGCGAGTATCAGGAAAAGCATACGGTCGCGCGCTTGATCGGTGCGCCGCCGGGCTATGTCGGCTATGAAGAAGGCGGGCAACTCACCGAAGCCGTGCGGCGGCGCGCGTACGCCGTCGTGCTCTTCGACGAAATCGAGAAAGCGCATCCCGACGTTTTCAACACACTGCTGCAAATTCTCGACGACGGACGCTTGACCGACGGACAAGGTCGCACGGTCGATTTCAAGAACACCGTCATCATCATGACCTCAAACGTCGGCACCGAATTCTTGAATGGGCAATTTTCGACAGAAGATTCGAACGTACGCGAGGCAGTGCTGACTGCACTGCGCACACGCTTCCGCCCAGAGTTCTTGAATCGAATCGACGAGATTGTGCTCTTCCATCCATTGGCGCGCGAGCACTTGAAACGCATCGTCGATATTCAGATGGAGCAAGTCGGCAAGCGCCTGGCAGAACGTCACATCGAGATCGAGTTGACCGATGCGGCAAAAGATTACCTGGTCAACGAAGGGTACGATGCGACGTTTGGTGCGCGACCGTTAAAACGCGCCATCCAACGCTTGATTCTCGATCCGCTCGCGCTGCAAGTGCTGCAAGGCAAATTCACCGATGGCGACACGGTGATCGTCGATTTAGAAAAAGGCAATATCATTTTCTATCGCGAAGAAAAACGCGTCAAAGTCGCAGCGTAAAAAGATACCGACTCAGTTCGAAACTGGGTCGGTATCTTTTTAACAAGCAAGCTTTTTTGCTTCACGCACACGAATCTGAGTTCAATCGATAATGCTCAAAGCACAATCATTGTGTTGTCCAATGATCGTTAAGACCAAAGCCCGGAGATGCTACCTTAAAGCGATCCTTTGCACCGGGTTCATTGTAGATTTCCTGAATGACAGCATACTGCCCCCACAAGTCGCCGCCCGGACCGACCCATACAATTTTGACGAAGTATGTAAAATGGGCGTCCTGGGTGCCGTCACCGTCCGAATCATAATCGCCTTCAACGTGATTGGTTTCCCAACCGAGGCTGATGCCGTTCGTTCCACGGTCAAGCTTGCTATCGGCAGTGCAGTCAACATTGGACAGCCAGTCATCCGACCACTTCATCGACAGCTTGTCGTCTACAAAATCTCCCGTCGAGCCCCAATACGTGCCGTCAAGCTTTCGGTCAACGCTGTCGTAGGTACCGACAAATTGGTGGGCTTGATAGTTGTAGCCAAATTGATCAAACCCAACTGAGATTGGATTGCCGGCGGAGTCCTTGATCAAGCCACTTTGAATTTTGGTGCAACTTGTTGAAGACCAAGAGACTTCTTTGCCGGTCTGGTCATAGCCGACGGGTTTGTCTGCCATCGCGAGTGAGGTGGATGCCACAAGCATCACTACAACAAGAACAATCAACCCAAAAACGTTTTTCATCGGATCCTCCTTTGGATTTTGAACAAATTTCTTCATCCCCAATGTAACTCGTGAAACGTAATTGGATAAAGCATCACCTCCTTCCAAAGACGAACAAATAAAAACCGTGCTGTGCAAGATTACACAGTCACGGTCGGTTACGCCATTCGCTCCACCTAGTCTTTAGCGTTCACAACGACTCTCAACCAGGTATCTTCGCACCCATGATGGAATATCTAAAAATTGGATTTCACTTTACAAGAGACTTGATCTTTTCAGAAAATACCAAAGGTTAAGAAACCTAAACCTTCTGCCCAGTTTCTTAACTATGAGCTTATCTATAACGATTTTAAGAGAAACGGGGCAAGTAGCCAACTCGAAAATCATTGTCCTAGACAAATCTGCCTAGGACAATGATTCTTTGACATTTAATTGGCGGTTACGGCTCGGAAAGGAATCCGTTAATCCACTCTAACACTTCAGGAACGTCCACGCGGGCTGAATAGCCAACGCCTGTGCAGTTCGCATTCGTGACGTACGAATTGACGGCGAGGACCGTGTTTGTGCCTCCCAGCAAATCCGGACCGCCCGAATCACCAAAGCACGTGCCGCCCGATCCGCCACCGGGGTTGAGTGCAAAGCGCATGTACTCTGGGGAGTGTACGAACTTGCCAGAGACCAATTCGCTCGGAGCATACATGCGAACTCTGGGACCACCCCACCGATCGCGCGGTGACTGACCGGGAAACTTCATGATTTGTTCCGAAACACCATAGCCGACAAAGTCGATCTTGGTCTTGTTCTTGAGTGTGTCAACCAAGCCTGCAGTAGGTAAGGCAGCATACTTACTGATTTGACTGGTTGGAACACCCTCTTTCAGCACGATGACGCCTACGTCACGATACGAGAATGCGGGCAATCCATTGCCGCCGCCATAAGGATTTTCGGCACTTCGGTACTTGGAATTTGTGTATGGAGTCCCTTCGAATGCTCCACTGCCCGGACCACCATATGGGTATAGTGGGAATGGGACAGTATTGTAGGTAACATCTTCGTAGAACCACACGCGCGCTGCAACTGCACCGTCTGTGCAGTGTCCAGCCGTGAGAACGACAGTCGGTGTGAGCAACGATACACTGCAACGCCATCCAGGTGTTCCAGGCGCAGAGTCAAACACGGCAAGTCCGACATAAGGATGGTTGCTGCCATCCGGTTGACCGTTGGTGATGGCAGACGTTGGAGTCACCAGCACGAGCATCAAAATCACAACGACGGCGAGAACGAAAAATTTCGTGCGCATTTTTTCCTCCTGAGATTTAATTACGAATTGTTGATCCCCTCGCTTTCTGAACAATCGATTTTTTTGATCACCTCCTTCGTCGTCAATCCCCCAAACGCAAAAACCGTAACCAGCAGTAACCCTCCTGATTACGGTTTTTGTTTTTCTTGCCCGCCATGAGCAAGACATGCTTTCGATTTTTGTGATCTGGCGCGAGCGGCTAAACATTTCAACCATCCGCGCCACTCGATTGCTAGTTGCCTTTGTCGTGCGGTACGGTTACCGTCACACCTTTCGTCGATGTGTTGCCGTAAGCATCCGTCGCTTTGTACGTGATCGTGTACACGCGACCAGGTCCCGTCGCCGATCGTTCGGCGCGCAACTGGAAGGTGTACTGATCGACAATCACAATATCGATCGGTGTGTCGCCATCGCCCAAGCCATTATCGGGTTCGCTTGAAGTGACGGACACCAACGTGACTTTCGGATTTGGATCCTTGTTGTCAGTGGCTTTGACCGTCGCTTTCACCGTCACGTACTTGTGATTCGCGGGCCACAGTTCATTCGGCGAAACACTGACGGTCAGCGTCGGCGGCGTACCATCCAAATTCAGTCCGACGACCACCGCGTCATGATCGGATGAGCGGTACGCATTTGGCTCGTAGAGTGCATCCTGGGAATCTGGCTTGAAGCTGGTGTCATAGTCTAGCACATCCGGCTCGTCGGCGTTGATGTGCCAATCCACAGCACCGGTTACCTGGGCCGTCATACTCTGGCTCGCCAACGCATGATCCAAATAGCCAAACTGACCGTCGAAGACGTACGAGTAGGCGTACGCGCCTTGGTACTTGGCGATCAAATTGGTGTAATCATCGCTGTTACCCAGTGTGTCGTCGGCTCCAGCTCGGATCGCCTTGACCGGGTCTTCCTTGGCATACGAATTCAGATCACCTAGGATTATAAAATCCGGATCGCCGCTGCCCGTCGGGTCGGTCGCCAGCCAGTCCACCAATGCTTTAGCCGCGTTCGTTCGAGTCAAGTTGCAATTGCCCTGCCCATCGCCGATGTCCGGGTCGCCGGTGCAAGCTGAGCCTTTGGATTTGAGGTGATTGACCACGGCGGTGAAGCGAGCGCCGGTAGCCACCACTTGAAAGGTTTGGGCTAGCGCTGGTCGGTTGAGTGTGTCGACAAAGCGCGGGTCCACAGCCGTAGTCAGAAGCTTGAACGCGCCGACTGGCGTCACCTTGCTGGGCTTGTAGATCATGCCAACACGAATGGCATCGGTGCCAATGACGCCGGTATCGATGTAGGCAAAAGTGCCAGCACCCAGCGATGCATTGAGACCTGCGACGATTCCATTCGTCGGGTCACCGAGAGGTTCAACGCCGGTCGTATTCTCCAATTCGTTCAAGCCGATGACATCTGCGTCAAGACCCTTCAATGCTTCAAGCAACTTGGTTCGTTGACGGGTGAACTCGGTCGACTGGTCAGAATCGGCACCTCGGCACTCGACGTTCTGCAACGGACCGCACTTGTTGTCGAGTGGATTGTTTGTTGAATAGTCGAGCGTTAGGAAAAAGTTGAGGGTGTTCATCGCAGCCACGCGCAGGGTACTGTTGCCGACAGACCCAGGTCCAAGCGGGCGTGGATTCGCAGCCGTGTAGTTAGCAGGAGCAGTCGGCTGAATGCGGTACAGACTAAAGTCATATCCGAGAACGCCGACGACGTTCTGCACGGTGTCGCCGCCTCGGAAACGATTGCTCAATGAAAAGTTGGCACCGTTGGGATGGCGAAGGACGCTGGGGTTCTGGGAACCAAGCCCATCATCGAGCGTGATGCGACGTAAGCTGTTGGCGAGGGTACGGTTATTCGCTGGAGCGCCCGGTTCGTCGATAGCGGTCCCTGTAAATGGTCGCGGTTCGCCATTGAGAGGCAGAGCCAGCACTAGTTCGCCGAAGCGATCATAGTTAAAGTACTCGGCGATCATCAGAGATTGCTGGAAACGCACCAACATTCCTTCGAAGCGTTCAGGGTAATCGATGCTAGCAAAGGGCATTGTCACATCAGTTGCCGCTACGCTGCCATCGCCACAGTTGGCAATGTTACCTGCCGGCACCGCGGAAGAATCGCTGTTAGAGCCGTTGAGCGTAGTCTGGTTGAAGCGTTCGCGGGCAAAGCCGGTTACGCGCACAAGTTGGCCGGCGCTAACGGTGTTGGCATTACCGGTGAATACAAAGATGCCATCCGAAGTTGCCGGATCGCCATCACCAGTCGCGTCCTGGATATAAAAGCCCTGAATGCCGATACTGGTACTGCCTTCAAAATCACCGACGACGACACCTTGCGTGGTGACATTGCCGGTAATTGCCGCGCTCATGCCACTGCCCTGGATGCTATAGATATGCGTATAGTCCAGTTGGCATACGCCAATCGTGGTAAAAGTACCACTGTAATCGGCGAGCATATTGTCCGGCGGATCGAGGGCATCCTGATCCTTGACCTGAGAGGCAACTATGGTGAGTGTACAGGTTTCCGCGACGACAAAATCGGTGTCTGGGTTTAGAGTGAAGATCGTGGGTCCACCGGTTGCCACAGCCGAGTGTATGCCACTCGAACTGCAGGAGAGCGTGAACCATGTCCCGCTTACATTGACTGGTTCGCTAAAATTAACTGTGATGTTTGCGTTGAGCGCGACGTTCGCTGCAGCGTTTGCTGGGACGGTGCTGGCAACACTGGGAGCGGCTTCGCACACAGTCGAATGGCTGCCCAGTCCCGTGAAAGTGTCTGTCGCGTACCCATCCCATTCGATGGATGGATCAAAGGCGTTGCTCCCATTGGTGTCTCCGGCCGAAATGGTGCATTTGCGGCGCAGAGTATTGTCGGCGGTGCTCGCAAGTCCAGTGCCCCACTCAGTCCCCGGGTTATTACCAATCTGTCCGATTACGTCGATATTGGACGTTCCCTTACGAAGCACAACCACATCATTGCCGTTAAACCATCCCGCACCGTTGGTTTGGTCTGCTTGAGCCAGAATGGTTGGGTTGGCATTACTGTGCGCAAGAATAAAAACATCGCCGTTCGCGACCGTACCGGTCAAGCTGATGGTCAGTGTCGGCGTGATGCTCCCATTAAAGTACATCTGCACGCTATAGCCAACGAGATTGATCGAACTACCGGTGCCATTGTAAATCTCCAACGCTTTATTGTTGCTGCTTCCCTCGATGTACTCTGAGAAAAAGAGTTCCGTTGGCGCTGCTTCCACAGTCTGCACGTTGACAGGCAGACCGATTAATAAACTGATGAACACGAACGCGAGGGTCGCAAATAGCATTCGTCGTTGGAGCTGGATTGGGATTAACATCTTTATTTCCTCCTGGGGATTTGGGGATATTCGGAATGACGATCGATCGCAATAATTGGCAAATCACCTCCTGAAATAAAAAACCGTGATACACAAAACTGTGTTCACGGTCGGTTACGCCACTCGCTCCGCCTGACACATGGCGTCCATGCGTACCAATCAGGCATCATTGCTCCCGCTCAAGTTAAGATAAAGTTGTCGAAAAAACAAAGATCGGCATATAGGTGACCGTCATGATCACCGTTATCAGCTGTCCCAGTTGATCGTGGGAGACAACGGCGTCATCACCGTCATTCCGGTTGATCCCATAAGATCATTTTGGCAGTGCAAGTTGCAATATAAATCCAACCTATACTGATAACAGGAGGCAGCTAGATCTGCGATGAGATATTTTTCACCCCGTCATTATAAGAGGCGAGATTTGTTTGTCTAAATACAAAATTGGCGTTTTGTTTTTCTCTGCTCAAGCAACTTTCGGTCGCTTGAGCAGAGAATGAATTACTCTATTTGACCGCTCCCTGCGCATTCACCATTCCTGCGCCAAAGAACGAGGTTTGACCTTTACCCCCCGTGCATTTTCGAGGGTCATCGGCGGGCCAATTCGCTGGACAAGACATTGAGGTTGCGGATGAGCGAAGGAGCGCCGCCACTGCGCCTTGCGGCATGTTTGGATTCTTTCCACGAATCAAAGCGGCAACCCCAGCCGCGTGCGGTGATGCCATCGATGTTCCGCTGATCCACACCCATCGTCCACCGTTGCCCTCAACCGCACGATTGACACTCGCGAGTGCTTCCCACAATCCGGTTGCATCCGTGCTCGACCAACCAGCCAGAATACGTCCGCGTCCGTAGACCGATGTCTGCCCCGCATCTCCACCTGGCGCCGCAACGTCGACGGGTCCGCCAACGTTCGAGTAGCTCGCCAGAGTGTTTACGCCAGTCGCCGACACAGTGACTACGCCGGGCAGTTCGGCAGGCGTGACACGGCAATTGTTGCGCACTCGGCGAACCTCTGCCGTATCGGGTGGCCAATCCGGGCTGATTTCATCGATCGTCGGATGTCCCAGGTCATGCGCTTCATTGCCCGCTGCGGCGACAATTACGACGCCTCGCTGTTGAGCATAACGCGCGGCGTTCTGCAAATCCAAGAGGACTGCTCTCTGTGCCGCTTCGTCGGCACAAAAGTACAAGTATGGATCGGCGAACAAGCTCAGGTTCACCACATCCAATTTCTGATCACCGGCGTAGCGAAGCGCGGCTGCCACCGAGTCTGCAAAGCAAAAGCCGGCAATGGTGCAGGCCTTCAATCCCACGATGGTAGCTTCCGGCGCAACGCCCACGATGCCGACCCCATTTGCGCGTCCCGCAATCGTGGTCGCAACATGCGTCCCATGACCTTGGAGGTCTTGGACAGCATTTTTATTCGAACAATTTCCATTGGCAACTTCCTGTGGGTCTGCTGTCGGCGTGGTGCTGTAGATGAACGAACACGAGGTCGCAACATCAATCGCACCGTCGAGATCGGGATGCGTAAAGTCAACACCGCCATCAATCACACCGACCCTGACGCCGCCACCCTTTTCTTTCGCTTGCGCTTGCGGAGCCTTGATCACCGCCATATCCCACTGGCAAGGTGAGAGTGGGTCCGGACCACCAGGTGCTGACGGGTAAGCGGTGGTACAAAGTCCAGCGGCGGTTGCTTGGTCAATGGCCGCAGTCGTGCCAGCCGATGCTGACTGAACGAGTACGCCGACGAGCAGTACAGAAATAGCGGTGGTCAGAAATGCCACCTGCAATATTTTTTTCTTCATGGATTCTCCTTTTTACTCTGATTTGTTACTACTCAGCCCACTGTCATTCTGAGCGGGGCGAACTTTGCGGAGCGAACGCTTCGCGTCTCGCTCTGCCTCGCGAGATTCTTCGGTGCAAAAAACGCACCTCAGAATGACAGACCGAGTAGTAACTCTGATTTAGTGAATCTGTCCGCGGATCTCACCGCCGGGAAAATCGCCCGCACCAGTGTTGGTGGGAGCGACGCCATCGTTAGTGTGAACGTTGGTGTACGTGTTGCCCGCCTCCATCGCGGCGATCAAAGCGCTGAGGGGTTGTCTAGCAAGTGGACCGACCAAGTTGGCGGCCGTGATCGTTCCTTCAGCGAGCACACCATTTGTTCTACCACCGCCAGGAGCCGCCGGACCATACAAGAACGCGACGACAGGTCCATTGACCGTAGATGCTCCCAGATGAATATGCGCGGCGACGACATTCTCGATGTTGGCGACGTTGAGCTTGTAATGGAAAGCAGTCCCATCTTCACTCAGTTGATAAATGGCTTGACCTTGCGCCAGACTTGCGATGACCACACCCGCCGGTGGGATTTCGTTCCTAGCCGCAAGATGGGCGACATAGTTACTGTTTGCAGCAGCTGCAACACCCACAGTTGCCAGCATGGCTAAGACCATGAGCCACAGTACACTCAACCTTCGCATGATTACCTCTCTCTATGCAAGCATGATCTACATGCTTGCACTTACTATTAACAACTCGGGATAAATCTCGCCTCACATCGATTTGTGCGGTGAGACTTGAGTCAGAATTCGATTGGTTTAGAGAACCAGTTGTTACGGCAAATCGCCTTTGGCTAGAGCGCCACGCGCACCCAAGGATTTTCGATGAAGCACTCGGTGTCGGCTCGACTACTGCCACTCCATTCGACGGTATCCAGCTCACCTCGCCGCATGCAATCCGCATACATCGCCAACCAAAACAACTTGCCCCGAAAAAAATTCGGGGCAAGTACATTTTAGGTTTTTGTTTACGGGAGATACGGATCGACGAAATCCAGGACATTTTGGCGATCCATGCGGAAGACGCCGCCGGTGCCAGCGCAATTTCCGTTGATGCCAAAAGAGGTGACGCCTGCCACCACGTTGGTATTACCCAAAAAGTTCGGCCCGCCCGAATCGCCAAAGCAGGTTCCGCCGGTGGCGTGGTTGTTCGACAGCAAGAGTGAAAAGTCGCCGGTAAAGCCGGGCACGTTGATTTGAAGCAGTCGGGGATGAGCAACGTAACGGGTTCGCGTGTTGTGTTCCTTCCACGATGCCGCATCGGGGAAACTCTCTTGGAGACCATAGCCCACCGAAGTAAAGGTCACGTTTTGCAAACCGCGCTTGGTCTTGAATGAATCGAATTGGTTTGCCGTAGGAAGCGTGGCATACTTGTCTGGCGGTAAAATCACCCCCGGCGCTTGGAGGATAACCACGCCAACATCATGAACGAAGAAGGGAGCGGTCTCGTAGAGGGGATGTGCTGCCCAGGAAACAGCTTCCACGCTGTTGGGGCCCGCAAACGGATAATTGTTGGTGGTGCCGATACCGGCTTGAACATCCGATTCCGTAAAGACTCTCATGCCGGTATAGGGTGCACCGGGGTAATTATTGGTGCAATGTCCAGCAGTCAAAAGCACTGTTGAAGAAAGTAAGGTGCCACTGCAGCGAAATGCTGGCTGCCCTCCAACTTCCATCAGAAGCAGAACAACCTGTGGATGGGCATCCCCATCCAGTTCTCCATCGGTCACGGCTGCCGTCGGTGCGACCATGAGCAGCAAGAGCACCACCACAGCAACCAATACGAAAAGTTTCGTACGCATTTGTTTCTCCTCAGGTTAGGTTACGAACGTTTGCTCAATCTGCCTTGTCAACTCTTGATTCGCCTCACCTCCTTGCTGAATCTGAAAAAGAAATGACCGTGTCATGCCTAAAGCATGAACGCGGTCGGTTACACCATTTGCTCCACCTGGCTCAGGTGTCCAATCTACAAGCCAGGCTTCGTTGCATCCAACATGAATGCGATGTCATTAGACCAGCATTGTCTAACAGCGGCAAGGTAGGGATTCAATTGGGGTAGAAAAAGATACGGGCTGTACAGAGAAGAGGAGACCGTTAGCCTCAAGAATACATTGTCAAGCAGAGAAACTTTTAGTGCAACTCGGTCTTTATTCGCTTAACCGGTCAATTGCCATCAAGCGGGTATTTGCCCACAGCGTGATCAAGTATAAGCACATACAGACTCAAGTCAAGGGGGGTACTAAAACGTATAAAACAACTTACAACAAAAAAAGGGAAAGGATCTTCGAATCCAATCCCGTTCGCTTCTCTTCGATTTAGTGCCCCTGGCGGGACTTGAACCCACAACCTCAGCGTTAGGAGTGCTTCGCTCTATCCAATTGAGCTACAGGGGCGATTCGATCGCAAAAAAGTATAGCACAAGTGGAAACTCCGCGCAATTTGCCAATCTTTTCCAATCGTGCTATATTACCGCCAGTCAAAAACGGGCCGCTAGCTCAACTGGCAGAGCAAATGACTCTTGAGTTAGTGCAGACACATAATAATGCGATTAGGCAAGATTATGTGGATGCACTATTAGGAGCCTTTCGCAGAAATGCGAAAGTGAAAATCTGGCTGTATGCTGGAAAACCCTAAAGCCAACGGTACCATCAAATGGTAACAATCCGTTGGATTGGGCAATCAGCAGGAAACTTGACACAGCTTAGGAAAAAATCATCGTGGAACATCCTAAGCGTAAGGGTACTATCGGCGAAGGAATTGTGTTACTTGAACTCCTGCGGGCAGGTATTCCAGTCTTCCAGGAGTTTGGTGACCTAAGCCGAGTCGATTTGATCGTCTTGATAGGTAATCGACCTGTCAAGGTTCAAGTCAAGACGACAACATCAAAGAATGGTGTAGCAGTTCTAAATCTTAGAAAGTTGACGCTGAATCCCAAGTACAACTACACCTATCAGCAAGATGATGTTGACGTTTTTGCTCCCGTGGTAGAAGACACACGTCAAGTCTTTTACATCAGAGCAAATCAAGCCCTAAAGAATAAAGGAACCCTCACAATTCGATTGACGCCTGCGAAAAATCATCAAAGAGCGTTAATTAAATCCGCAGAGGACTTTACATTGTCAAGACTCCTCAGAGACTATACGCCGGACGCCCTAAGTGAAAAGGGGCGATGATATAGTCCAGACCACAACTCAACTGGGGCTTGCGAAAGCAAGTGTGGTAGGTAATCATTAGGTTCAGGGTTCAAATCCCTGGCGGCTCATCGACTAGAAACGACGTGAATAATCAGACATTCGCGTCGTTTTCTTTTTGCTCGGCGCAGTATGACTAAAGTCACTTTCAATTTCAGATTACTCCATTATACTTGGACGAGTCTTGAACTCGATTGGGGCTAATGCAACTCGAACGAATCCGTTTTCCGCTGATCGCCATTGCGATCTTGGCCGCGCTCGCCGCCATGTGGGCCGGCTTGATCCGCATCGGTTGGACCTTTCCGCCGATCGTGTCTTCGCTTCCACAAAATCACGGCCCGCTGATGGTCTCTGGATTTCTCGGCGTGCTCATCAGCATCGAACGCGTCGTCGCGTTGGGACAGCGCTGGATGTTTGCCGCGCCGATTTTTAGTGCGCTCGGCGTCATTGCGTTGATTGTTGGGCTACCTGCACCGATTGCGCCTGCCCTCATCGTCGGCTCGAGCGCAGCACTCGTTGGCATCTACGTCGTCATTGTTCGCAAACATGCCGCGCTGTACACGATCACGATGTTGATCGGCGCGCTGCTTTGGCTGATCGGCAATGCGTTGTGGTTGGTCGATACACCCATTTTCCAAGTTGTCTTGTGGTGGGCAGGCTTTCTGGTGCTGACGATTGTCGGCGAACGCCTAGAGCTTGGTCGATTACTGCAACTGCCGACCTGGACGCGTTGGCTTTTCATCAGCGCAATCGGTTTGATCTTGATTGGATTGGGTGCAACGCTGATCGAGGCGAATGTCGGCAATCGCATTTTCGGCGTCGGCATGCTCGTGCTGGCGGCATGGCTCTTGCGATTCGACATTGCGCGGCGAACGGTGCGTCAAAATGGATTGCCGCGCTTTATCGCCGCGTGCATGTTGTCCGGCTATGTGTGGCTAGGCATCAGCGGCATTTTCATGCTCGCGTTTGGACAAGTGACCGGCGGATTCGCGTACGATGCGATCTTGCACGCGCTCTTTCTCGGATTCGTTTTCTCCATGATCTTCGGACATGCGCCGATCATCTTACCCTCCATCTTGCAAATGCCGATTCAATTTCAGCCGGCGTTTTACGCGCACTTGATTTTGCTTCATGCCTCGCTGATTCTGCGCATCGGCGGCGATTTGGCAACCGCGTTTTCAATTCGCCAATGGGGTGGGATGCTCAATGTGATTGCACTGCTGGTGTTCATGTTCAACACCGCGCGCGTGCTGCGCGTTTCGATTGCGAACAAAAATAAGAGAGGATGAGGTCTATGATAGCAAATCTTATTTCGAACTGGCGCGACCATGTCATTTTTTCGGCGAATGGTCCACAGCCATTTGTGTTGGTCGAAAACGAGCGCATCAAATCCGTTTTGGTGGGACTGGAACCCGGACAAAAATTACCGCCGCATCCTGCACCCGACGGCGTGTATCAATTTCTGGAAGGAACCGGTTGGATGATGGTCGATGACGAACGGCTGCGCGTTCAACCCGGCGCGGTCGTCGTCGTGCCGGACGGAGCCAAGCGCGGCATTGAAGCCGAAACACGCTTGGCATTTATCGGCGTACGTGTTCCGTAAAAAATCGACCCTGGGGGTCTCCGCTATCAAGCATTTGTAAAAAGCTGACGAGCCAACTCGCCAGCCTTTATTTTTGTTTGCAATTTCAGGTTACTCACGCTAAAATGTGACCTGGAGTTCTGCTTGCCTTGATTCAATAAATCAATCAACCTTTGGATTGTTTTCCCGCGCAATGAAGCGTGGGTTTTCGCTTTGAGGTACTTGCGCTAAATGATGAATGTTTCTCACCTAAATAATTCGAACACTAGAGTTCCTAACAAACCACGCGATTTTTTGTATATCGTTGGAATTGCGTTAGCTTATTTTATCCTCGTACGTCTGTCCTCATTTTTTATTGTCCCCGCCGAACGAATTCCCTCCATCGCTCCTGCTAGCGGTCTGGTGCTAGCTGCATTCTTACTCGCGCGTCATGGCACACGGCGCTTCATTTTCGTCGGAATCGGCATCGCAAGCATCAGCGCGCTTCGCCTGAGCAACTATGATCTCGTAGTCAGCGGCGGTTTTGCGCTCGCCAATATCGTCGAAGCGGCATTTGCCACTTGGGTGCTCGAACGCTTCCTTAACGCGCCCATCTTATTTGATCGATTGACTCACGTCATAGGGTTGTTCGCCGTCGCCATTTTTGCTAATGCGCTCACCGCCATTGTTGGAGCGACGATCCCCGCGCTTGCCTATGGAGTCGATTTCACGCGCGCTTGGGTCACAGTGTGGATTGCGCATGGATTGGGCATATTGCTCATCACGCCACTGATCGTGATGTGGGCATTGCGCCCTCCCTCAGCCAAGCGTCTTGGATCGGCAAAACTCGTCGAAGCCGGGCTGCTCTTGATCGGCTTGACGTTATTCAGCGGGTCAATGTTTCTATTCGATGCATCATCTCTCGGAGTTTTTGCTCTTCACGAGTACATGGTTTTGCCCTTTGTGATTTGGGCAGCCCTCCGCTTTAGCCCGCGCGTTGTCACTCTCGTCTTGGTATATTTGTCAATGCTGGCTATTGCCGGCGCAACAGTTGGGCGAGGTTACTTTGCTCAAGGTTTTTCCGAATCAGCGCACCAGGTTTTGATCGTTCAGATTTTTCTCGCAATCGTCGCCTTGTCCAGCCTTTTGCTGAGCGTGGTCCTCGCCGAACGACAGCGCGCCGTTTCAACCTGGCGCGAAAGTGAAGAACGCTATCGCACGCTCGTCGAGTTTTTCCCCGACGGAGTCCTGATGCATCGTGACAGCAACATCATTTTTGCGAATACGGCAGCGGCGACCATCCTGGGCGCAGACACTCCCTCTGGACTCGTCGGCAAACGATTGTTAGATTTTGTGCATCCGGACTTGCGCCCAGCCGTCGAGCAACGTGTTCAGAAAATTATCACCCAGCATCAAGGTGTTCCACTGATCGAAGAAAGACTCGTGCGGCTCGACGGTCGCATCATCGATGCGGACGTGGTCGCCCGTCCGATTGTGATCGAGGGCAAGACCACTTCGCTGACGATCTTTCGCGATATTACCGAACGTAAGCAAGCAGAGCGCGCGCTCGTCGAAAAAGAACGTCACTTGGCGCGCGCGCAAGAGATCGCCCACATTGGCCGGTGGACCCTGGATTTCAAGACCCAAACGGTGCAAGGATCGGATGAATTCTTCCGCATCTTTGGGCTAGAAACCGGGGATAGCTCATTTGAATCCTGTGTCAATTTGATCGATCCGGATGATCGCGAAATATTCACCCACACCATTGCGCAGTCGATTGCCAACCACACGAGCTATGATCTTCAAGTCGGATTGCTGTATCACGATGGCGCGCGTAAACACATTCGCGCCATCGGCGAGCCGGAGTTGGATAACCATGGTCGCCGGACCATGATCGGCATCGTGCAAGACATCACCGAGCGCCGCCGCCACGAGCGCGAGCTGGAGGCAATCGTATCGGTGAGCGAAGCATTGCGCATGGCGAATACGCGCGCGCAAATTTTTTCGATTACGGTCGCCCAGGTATCCACCTTGCTGAATACGACGGGCACCGCCATCGGTCAATATGATCCCCTGACTCACGAAAGTGTTATCGTGTTTGGCGATGGCAGTTGGGCAAACAGTATTGGCGTGCGGACACCCGCCGGCATGGGGATGAGCGGTTATGTTGCGCAAAATCGTATACCGTACGTGACCCAGGATTTGCAGCACGATCCGGTCTTTTACTCGCACGAGCTAATCGGCAATATGCGAGGAGCTGCTTGTGTTCCGCTCATCACGCAAAATCTCGTCGTGGGTTGGCTCTTTGCGGGCGTGCTGAAAGCGATGGGAGATGAAGACGTGCGCATTCTCAAAGCTATCGCCAACATTGCCGCCAACGCCATCGAGCGCACATCGCTCAACGAACAAACCGAGCGAAATTTGCAGCGTATGGTCGCGTTGCGCACGATCGATCAAGCCGTTTCGTCGAGTTTTGATTTGCGCGTTACGCTCGACATTTTATTGAGTTATGTGCAAACGGAATTGCAAATCGATGCCGCCGTGATTTTGCTGCTCCAACCGACGATGCGCACGTTGGATTTTACGGCGGGCCGAGGCTTGCGGACGAATGTATTTCGAAATGTTCAAGTACGTCTGGGAGAAAGTTATGCTGGACGCGCCGCTCTGGAGCGTCAAACCCTCATCGTCAAAAATTGGCGTGCAGAAATCACCCACCCAGACAAGATCAAAAACTTTACCTCCATTCTCCAGGCGGAGGGATTTGTCGGTTTCATCACGGTGCCGCTGTTTGCCAAGGGCTTGGTGCAAGGCGTACTTGAAGTGTATCAACGTTCACCGCTCGACCCGGATAACGATTGGATCGATTTTTTGCACTCGCTCGCCGGGCAAGCCGCGATTGCCATCGATAACGCAAACCTCTTTGATCGCTTGCAACATTCCAACTCGGAACTCGTTCAATCGTACGATGCCACCATCGAAGGCTGGTCACGCGCGCTGGACTTGCGCGACAAGGAAACCGAAGGACATACCGAACGAGTGACCGAAATGACGCTCGAGTTGGCGCGCGCGATGGGACTGCGCGATACCGAATTGGTCCATGTGCGGCGCGGCGCATTGCTGCACGACATCGGCAAGATGGGGGTGCCGGATGCGATTTTGCGCAAGCCCAATCCACTCGACCCAGAGGAATGGAAGCAAATGCGTTTTCATCCTCAATATGCATATGAACTTCTTTCGCCGATTCCGTACTTGCGCCCCGCGCTCGCCATTCCGTATTATCATCACGAAAAATGGGATGGCACCGGTTATCCGCATGGCATGAAAGGAACCGAGATTCCGTTGGTGGCGCGCATCTTCGCCGTCGTCGATGTGTGGGACGCGCTGACCTCCGATCGCCCTTATCGGCAGGCGTGGAGTGTGGCCCAAGCGCGCGAATTTATCCGCGAACAATCGGGCAAACACTTTGATCCCCAAGTGGTCAATGCATTTCTCGATTTGCTCGATTATAGGGCGCAGTAACAAAATTTGCCAGGTCGATAATTCAAGCTATACTCTCAATGTAAGTTGTCCTTATTCTTCATGACAGGAGTCCTTGATGCGTGAATTTATTGATGGTGCTGAAGCCATTGCCCGCGGTGCATTTGTAGCGGGCTGTAACTTTTTTGCCGGATATCCCATCACTCCGGCGACGCCGATTTTGCTGCGAATGCTGCGCGAGTTACCCAAAGTCGGTGGCGTCGGCATTCAGGCCGAAGACGAAATCGCCAGCATTGGCATGTGCATCGGCGCGGCGATGACGGGTGCAAAAGCAATGACCGCCACAAGTGGTCCCGGCATCAGTCTCTATTCCGAAAACATCGGCATGGCAATCATGGGCGAAGTGCCGCTCGTCATTGTCGACGTGATGCGGCTGGGTCCTGCAACCGGCGGCGCGACGACGGTATCGCAAGGCGATGTGCAATTCTTGCGTTGGGTGACGAGTGGTGGTTTTCCGATCATCGCGCTTTGCCCGACGAATCTTGCCGAGTGTTATTCGCTAACGCAGCACGCGTTCAATCTCGCAGAACGTTTTCGCACGCCCGTGTTTCTCGTCAGCGACAAGGAACTCGTCAACGCGCAGCAATCGGTCGATACCGACACGTTTGAGAAATTGCCGATTGTCAATCGTGTCCTCGCGCCAACCGATCAACCGTTCGTGCCGCATCGCGTCAAAGAAATTTCCGATGTCCCTGCATTCGCGCCCATCGGCGGCGAGCAACTCACGCGTTTGACCACGTCGATGCACGACGAGCGCGGCATCATCACAAAGAAAACTGCGGCGGTGAATAAAACCGGTCGGCACTTTTGGCACAAGATCGAAGATCATCGCGCTGAATTGGAAATGTGCAAATTCGATCAACAACCTGGGGCGAAAACACTCATCGTGAGCTACGGCATCACGGCACGCTCGATGATTCAAGCGGCGCGAAACGCACGCGCAGCAGGCAAACTCGTTTCGACACTGACCATTCACTCGCTGTGGCCCCAGCCCGAAAAAGCGATTCGCGCCGCGCTGCAAGGCGTCTCGCGCGTCGTCGTCCCCGAACTCAACTTGGGTCAATATCGACTAGAGATCGAGCGCATCGCCGCAACATGCGACCCGCGACCGGAAGTCATCGGCGTCAACCGCATCGACGGCGACTTGATTGCGCCGCAGGAAATTGAAAAGGAAATTCCATAACATGTCATTTCGACGAGCGAAGCGAGGAGAAATCTCATACTGTCAAAGAGAGATTTCTCGCTTCGCTCGAAATGACATGATGAATGAGGCATCCAATGCAAACAGCCCCCATAGAAATCACCACCTACAAAAGTCTCGAACGCAATAAATATCCCTTCTGCCCTGGCTGCGGTCACACGCTAACGCTCGATCATCTCAACGCCGCGCTAGTCAAACTTCAGCTCGATCCGCTCAAGACCGTGATCGTCACCGACATTGGCTGCGTAGGCATGAGCGATCAATATTTCGACGTGAACGCTTTTCACGGCTTGCATGGTCGCGCCATCACGTACGCCTCTGGCATCAAGCTCGCGAATCCCGATCTCACCGTCATCGTGTTGATGGGCGACGGTGGCACGGGCATCGGCGGCGCGCATTTGCTCAACGCCGCGCGCCGCAACATCGGCATCACGGTGCTCGTCTTCAACAATTTGAATTTTGGCATGACGGGCGGGCAGCATTCGGTGACAACACCGCACGGCGGCATTACGTCGTCGTCGCGGCTCGGCAACCTCGAACGCCCGCTCGACATTTGCGGGACGGTGGCGGTGAACGGCGCAGCGTACGTTTATCGCGGCACCGCGTTCGACAAGGATTTGGCGGACCGCATCGCCGACGCAATTCAAACACCTGGCTTTGCGCTGCTCGACATTTGGGAACTCTGCACGGCATATTACGTTCCGAATAATAAATTTTCCAAAACGGAATTGCTCAACACCATGCAATGGCTCAACTTGCAAGCGGGTGTTTTGCAGCGCAAGGATAGCCCTGAATTGTCGCGCTGTTATCGGGAAGAGTATGCGAGTCAGCGCGGCAAACCCGTCCTGCCGTCGGACCCCATCGAAAAGAAATACGATAGCGCGCTGGCGCAGATGACGCGCATCATGCTGGCAGGCGCGGCAGGCGGCAAAGTGAAATCGACGGGGTCGGCGCTGGCGTTGGGGGGAATGTACAGCGGCTTGTGGGCCACTCAGCGCGACGACTATCCAACGACGGTGATGAGTGGCTATTCGATCTCGGAAATCATCTTGGGGCGCGACGAAATTTTCTATACGGGAATTGACAAACCCGACATCTTGGCGGTGATCACATCCGAAGGTTTATCGCAGGTACATCAGCAACTGCGCGCAATGGATGAAACACAAACGGTGTACGTCGTGCCCGAGTTGGCAAACCAAATCGAAACACGCGCGCGCAAAGTGGTGTTCGATTTTTCGAGCGCGGCGGCGAACAAGAAATCGCTGGCGGTGATGACGACGGCGGCGATTGTGCGCCACGCCAACCTCTATCCGCTGGACGCCTTCCGCGAGGCGATCAATGCGGGGCAAAAGGCCGACATCGCGCAAGAAAATTTGAGAGCCGTTGAGGCGGGGGAAAGGATTTTATAAGTGAGACCTGCAAGTCTATGGTATAATGTTGCCGTGGTATCTATTTGGGAGAGGAGGCAGTGAGATATGGCAATAACCGCAAAGCAAAAGAAAAATCGAATTCCTAGAAATCCACGCAAGCGAACAACCAAAGTCGCCGACATGACAACAGATGAATTGCGCACCATGCTGGAATCATTGATCGACATCAAGATGTCAGAATGGATTGGCGATCCTGATGCCGGACTCGAACTTCGCCCAGAGATCATCGAAAGCATTGAACGACAACGGAAGGAATATGCAGCGGGTAAGCGTGGCAAATCATTAGATGAAGTAGCTCGGCGACTTGAATTGGGTTAGCCAATGTATCGCGCCGAAATCACGACGAAGCAGAACGCGACCTAAAACAACTCGACAAATCGGTTGCTAAGCGCATTTACAAACGGCTCAGGTGGCTCGAAGAAAATTTCGAGCGCATTGTCCCTGAACCGCTCAGCGGACCGCTGAGTGATTCGTACAAATTTCGCGTTGGCGATTATCGCGTCTTGTATGACATCGTGCGAAAAGACAAAGTTCTTTTGATTCACCGCGTGCGTCACCGCCGTGACGTTTACAAAGAAAAATGAGCAAAGGACCTTTCAGGTTTCCTCGGCTCCGAAGGAGCCGCAACCTGGAAGGTCTTTACTTTTCAAGACCAGATGGTATACTTTTCTTGTATCTGACAATACGTGATTCACAGATTACAGGAGTTACCATAGTAATGAAATTTCCTCAGGATAATTCAAGCAAACAAAATAGCGAATCAAAAGAATCGTCTGTTCCGAACGCCTCCTTCAATTGGCGAAAAGACTTGCGAAGGGGAATAGTTGCCGGGCTTTTCGCCGCAGTCCTATTCGCAACCACTGTATTATGTGTTTTGATTGTTACAACGCTCTTCGCAAGAGGCACTTCGGCTTCTGTCGCGCCGAAGCAAACGCTCAATAACCCTCCAACAGCACAGACTCCACTGGTGCAACGTGTCCCCTCATCGACGCCACCCAGTACATCTTCGCAAGCCCCCGCCACATCTGCACCCACAAAGCCCGTTCCAACAACTCCGCCCCAACCAACCGCACTTGCACGATCGTATTACAGTTTCGTCTCCAAGGTCAGCAATTTGTGCATCGATGTAAAAAATGAATCCCGTGACAATGGTACTCCTATTTGGCAATTTAACTGCAATGGAAAAGATAATCAGTTGTGGACTATGCGATCTCAAGGCGGTTCTTACGAAATAATAGGAAAGCAGAGTGGCAAATGCCTAGGTCCAGCCCGCGGAATTCCAGGTCCCGGTGCAAATATGGTTCAATCCGATTGCGTTGGCGGCAAAGACCAACTGTGGAATCTGGTTTCGAGGGGTACGAACTTGTTCGAACTGCATGGTCAGTCGAGTGGCTTGTGTATGGAGGTTGCCATGGCAAGTAGAGAAGTAGGCGATTATATTATACTCTATCTATGATTCTGTATAAGTTCAATTCTTCACGTGTTGCGTAAATCTGTCCGAAACGTGATATGATGCCTCCACCCAATGACCTGGAGGTCAACCATGTCTTTGCACCCGACCGATCGCAGTACTATCCCGCCC
>JACRMI010000018.1 GCA_016215025.1 Chloroflexota bacterium | reverse complement strand
CATCGGCAGCGTTTTCGTATGCACACGCGTTCCGTCAAGCGTTCCAAGGCGCAACTCAAAGATATCGTGCGGCGCTGGAAATCACTCCCCGTGGATGATGTGCCCAAGTGACTTTTGCGCTAATGCCAATATACGGCTTTTGTCGTAGCCCGGTTCGGGCGATTGAAATCGCAGCAACCAGATCACGGAATCCGCCTGCGCGGATTAGATGCTTCGCGAGTCTGCGGAGGCAGACTTGGTGCAGTCGTTGCCGCGAATTCATTCGCCTATGTTCGACTTTGACAAAACCCTAGATTCAGTCTCAACATTCTTGAACAAATTATTTCCGATCAGCGCGATCTTGGCTTCGTAATCATCGCGCGAAAAAACTCGACTCAAACTCACGCCGCGCTCGTCGTCGTTAATCATCAACCGAAATGTCTCGACGGCGGGATTGAGCGCAAAGACCGACCGAATCGCAAACGCAAGACGCGAGAAATACAAGCGAAGAAACGTCGCGTGAAAGATGAACACGTACTCAATATTTGCGCGGCGATACAACTGTTGCCATTCATCCGGAACCCACACGCGTTCAGCGCGTTTCAGCAAAGCAAGAAATTGGTCTGTCTCATCTAGCTGAACCTTGGGCGAGAAATGAATTTCCCATTGGAAATTTTTCTTTTGGCATTTGATCTGCGAATCGGCGGTGAGCAAATTGACGAGCGTGTGCGCATCCTTGATCGCATCCGACACGTTCGACTTGGCGCTGACGCGGCGAAAAGACACATCCGATTTGTCGGCGATGATGAGACCGAGCGTCGCCGGATGCAAATCGGTCAGCGATGGAAACCGCGAACCCAGGTCAACCTCGTGAAAGAGCGTGGCTTCCAACACGCGGATAAAGCTGGCTTGTGTTTCCTTGTCGCGATCAAGATCGGCGAACAGTTGCGTGAGCAGATAAATGCTATACAAGCCATGTTCTTTGCGACCGATCAGGTTGCCAATATCGTGCAGATAACCGGCGATGAGTGCTTCCGCTTTCAAGCCGCGATTGTGCTTGGTTGGTATCTGCGACCATTCCAGCAACTCGATCACGCGTCGCGTCACGGTGCGCACGTGCTGCTTGTCATGCCGATTGAAACCGGTCGATGCAACGCTATCCAGCACGATTTGTTGCAGCGCGAACACCGTCGAAAAATTCTGCACAAAGTAGGTTTCGATCTCGTGCGCGGGGCGATGGAGCAACGTTGGAAAACTCAGCTTGAGCTTTACGCGTGAGTCGGCATCGAGAAACTTGCTGAATGAACTTAACGGAATCCCCAGTTCTTTGAGAAACAGAACCAGCGGCTGCTTGGTGTCTGCGCGTCGAATCTGATGTCCAACCAATTCCTGCTCGTCGAGGAACGCAAAAAAACTCGCGGGGAGTTCCACTTGCGGGTATAGCTTGGCGAACAGCCGCACCCAATCGATTGGACGTTTCATGTTTATCCCAGATCAATGCATTGACCGATCATATCGCTCGGCACAGGCAGACCAAAGTCGTTCAACACAGTCGGCGCAACATCGTAGAGGCGCATGCCTTTTAACTCGCGCCCGCCGAGGTTGCGCTTGGGGTCGTAGTAAATGAACATGCCCATCTGCGCGTGATTCGCATCGTCGGGTCCGGTGTCGTTCTCGAACGTGTGCAGCGTGTTCAAGCCAATCGAGCCGACCGCGCGCCAGTAGAGATCGCCAAAGATGACGATCAAATCGGGCGCAACGTTTTTCACCGCGCGATAAATTTGCTGCGGCTTGTGGACACGCGTCGCGATGGAATTGCCTTTGTCGTCGGGAATCGCGCACAGCTTGGCAATCAACCCATCGCGCACGTTTTCGTATTCCGATGGCGGAATAATTCCGTGCGGTTCGCGCCCCTGCACGTTGAGGAACAAGCGACCGTAATATCCGCCGCTGCCCCACGCGCGCGTCTTTGCCCAATTCACCTTGACTTTTTCAAGCGGCACGACGCCTTGTGGCTTTTCTTCGAGCACGAGGTAACCTTCGTTGATGAGCCATTCGTTTAGCGTGATGCCGCCGTCCATTTTCTTTGCGCCGTGATCGCTCATTACCATGACGGTTGTATCATCGTCGATCAATTCCAACACGCCGCCGATTTGTTGATCGAGCCACACATAGTAATCGTGAATCGAATTGAGCAGCGGATTGTTCGGTTCGTGCTTTGGGTGCGTCGTGTCATGATATTTCCAAAAACCATGATGCAAGCGGTCCACGCCGATCTCAACTGACATCATAAAATCCCAGGATTTTTCCTTCATCAACGCTTTGATGACCTTGTAATGGTCATCGGTCATCTCGTAGATTTTCTGCAAGAGCCACTGCTTGTCGTCGGTGCGAAAGTTCGGCACATCGACCAGGTAATTCGGCGCGACACGCAATACATCGTCGCGCAAACTTTCAGGATACGTGAATTTCGATTGCGCGTTCGGCGAGAGAAAGCAGCCAATGCTGCCACCGACAAGCGGTTTCGGCGGAAACGATGGCGGCACGCCGACCAAGTACGATTGCTTGCCTGCGCGTCCGACATAATCCCAGACGGTCGGCTCGGTGAACGAGCGCGCATTCGCAATCGTCATCTTTTCGTACGAGTGATCGGCGCGATTGCGAAAGCCATACACGCCAAGTTGTCCGGGGTCTTTGGATGTCATTGAGCACATCCACGCCGGTACCGTGATCGGCGGGGTCGTGCTTTCGATTTGCCCCCACACTCCCATACTCGCCAATCTTGTTAGGTTCGGCAACTCGGCGCGGTACTTGTCGAAGACGAGGGAGGGTTCGCCGCAATCGAGACCGATGATGAGAACTTTCTTGCGTGATGCGTGAGACGTGATTCGTGATTGCGTGCTGCGTGTTGCGTATTCCGTCGCTTCAGGTTTTGACTGTTGACTGTTGACTGGCGACTGGCGACTGGCGACGGTTGACTGTTCACTGTTCACTGTGCCACGCACGCCATCCATGAGCACGCGCGCCACCTCCGGTCGTGTAAACTCCGGCGGCAACATCTCGCCGCGCTGCAACATTTCGCGCACCTGCGTACCGCTCAAAATCAAATGGTCTTCGTCGCCATGCGGACAGGTTTTCGCGGAAACAATTTGCCCGCACTTTTTGCAGTAAAACGTATGCTCGAACAAGAGCGGCGTGATGCCAATTTCGCCTGGCTCAAACTGGTCAAAGATTTTCTGTGCGTCGTACGTGCCGTAATATTTTCCAACGCCTGCGTGATCGCGTCCGATGATGATGTGGGTGCAGCCATAATTCTTGCGACAGATCGCATGGAAGATCGCTTCGCGTGGACCCGCATACCGCATCGCAGCGGGAAACACGCCAAGCACGACACGGTCCGGTGGATAATAATCGCGCAAGAGTTCTTGATACGACGCCATGCGCACGTCGGCGGGAATATCATCCGACTTGGTTTCGCCGACGAGTGGATGGAGGAACAAGCCATCGACAATTTCGAGCGCGGTCTTTTGAATGTACTCGTGCGCGCGATGAATGGGATTGCGCGTTTGGAATGCGACGATGCGCTTCCACCCACGCGAGGCAAACATTTTGCGCGTGGCGAGTGGCGTGTGTCGAAATTCGGGGAATTCTAAATTGTTCGGTAAATCGATAACGGAAACATCGCCGGCGAGGTATACTTCGCCTTGCTTGTAAACACGCGCGACGCCGGGATGTTTTTCATCGGTGGTGCGATAAACATTCTGCGCCTCGCGCTCCTTGTCGTACTCGAATTTTTCCGCGAGCGTCAGTATCGCCAGCAAATGCCCGTCGGGTTCGCACAGCGCAATCTCTTCGCCGATGTCAAACACTTGCGCACGTTCACGCGAAACTGCGAGCGTAATCGGAATGCTCCACACGAGACCGTTCGCCAGCCGCATCGATTCGACCACCGCATCGTAATCGCGCTTGCCCATAAAGCCCGTGAGTGGCGAGAGCACGCCGGTGGCGAGTAGTTCCAAATCAGAAATGGTCGTTGGACTGAGCGCGATCTTTTTTAGATCAGCGGCGCGTTCCGCGAAGCGTGCCGCGTCTTGCTCTGCGCCGCGCCACATTCGATCAATCAACACGCCGCCGTGCGGCGCAATTTCTCCGATGTAGTTCGTCATTTCAACTCCAATTTCAAAGATACGCGCGGATTATAGCACAAAGGGAGTCAAGCACCAATTGCAAAATGATGTGCTTGTGTGTATACTCAAACCATCACTACTTGATTCAACGCCCTCGCCCAGAGGGCGTTTTCATTCTTGAATCTGATTGTTCCAACGCATCGTATGCTTGATTGATTTGTTGCGCTGAGCGCCCACGCGCAACGCCTTGCTCCGCGAGAAAGTAAACGAAATGAGGTTCGATATAAATTTGGGGTTGAGCATTTTAACCGTGATCTTTGTCGCCGCCTGTAACGGCGTTCAAGCTGCGGTGCCGAGCGTTGTGCCGCAACTCGCCGTGCCAGCGATTGCATCATCGCCCACAGCGACTATTGTGCCGACGTTCACGCCGACGCCAACGCCAACGCCACTGCATCCGCTGACGATTGAATCCATGCGCGAGCGCGATTATCCCGGCAGCGAGATTACGATCGATCAAACGCTTGCGCCGGGCAGCAACTATAAACGCTATCTCGCATCGTACCAATCGGACGGTTTGAAAATTTACGCGCTGATGACCGTGCCGAACGGAACCAAGCCCAAGACAGGGTGGCCCGTGATCGTTTTCAATCATGGCTACATTCCGCCGCAAATTTATAAACCGACCGAACGCTACATTGCCTACGTCGATGGTTTTGCCAAAAGCGGTTATATTGTTTTTCGTCCTGACTATCGCGGCAATGGCGATTCGGACGGAATCGCCACTGGCGCGTACGGCTCGCCCGATTACACCGTCGATGTGCTCAACGCGCTGGCGTCGATGAAGCAGTATAAAGACGCCGATCCGAATCGCCTGGGTATGTGGGGACATTCGATGGGCGGATACATCACGCTTCGTTCGATGATTATTTCGAAAGACATCAAAGCCGGAGTGATTTGGGCAGGCGTTGTCGGTTCCTACACCGATATGATGTATAATTGGCGCAGACCAACGGCCCGCGCGACATCAACTCCCAATCCTTTGGTCCCAGAGTATGCGCGCAGATGGCGCCAGAATTTAATCGATCAATATGGGACGCCGGAACAGAATCCGCAATTTTGGGGTTCGATTTCCGCGAATACATTTGTGAGCGATTTGTCGGGACCGTTGCAGCTTCATCACGGCACGAGCGATGCCGATGTACCGATTCAGTTCTCGCAAACGCTCTACGATCAACTCAAACAAGCCGGTCAGACAGCCGAGTTTTACAGCTACAAAGGCGACAATCACAATTTGTCGATCAATTTTTCGACGGCGATGCAGCGGTCGATCCAATTCTTCAACAAATACGTCAAGGGTCTATGAGCGCCGAACAGTTCCTCTATCTCACCACGATCGGACGCAAGAGCGGGTTGCCGCGCGAAATCGAAATCTGGTTTGTCGAATTCGACGGCAAATACTTTGTGCTGGCAGAACATCGCGAAAAAGCGGATTGGGTGAAAAACATTCGCGCCCATCCGCGGGTTCGCGTGCGCTTGGGCAATCAATCGTTTGATGCAACGGCGCGTGTGTTGGACAAGGAACGCGATGCGGCGACGTACGCGCAAGCGCAGAAACTCGAACGTGACAAGTACGGCTGGAGCGCGGGTCTGCCAGTGGAAATCACGCCAGATAAACGTGACTACTCACCCAGATTGTCATGCTGAGCGGAGCGAAGCATCTCGCTACTCCGCGATGAGAGATTCTTCGTCGCATCGCCACCAAAGGTGGCGCAACCGCTCCTCAGAATGACACCCTGAGTCACAGATAAACTGTCATTGCGAGGAGCAACGCAAACACGCATCGTCAACAGTCACGCATCGAGGGACGAAGCAATCTTCGCCTCAGCAGAGATTGCTTCGTCGCTCTGTGAACTTTTGATGGCGACACTCTCCTACATCGTTCCTTGCAAGGACATGACCACTATCGCACTAACCCTTGACAAGTATGTTATAATCGCAACGCGAGGTAGTGCAATGGACGCTAAACAAATCGCGGCGGAGCTGGTGCGCTCTTACAACTTTCTCGACATGCCCATCGGCGTGTATGTGGTTTCGCCGGATGGATATTTTATCGCATGCAATCGCCCGGTGCGCGAGATGCTTCACCTGCCACTTGAGGGTCCCATTTCGGTTAGCGTCGTGCAGTTTTATGCCGAGCCAAAACAACGCGAGATATTGCTGGCGCAAGTGCGTGAAGCGGAAGAACGCGGAACGCATATCGAGCGACAAATTATTCCGTTGCGAATCGATGACAAGAAAATTTTCGTCGAAGATTATTGCAAGCCATTGCGCGACCCTGCGTCGAAACAACTAGTTGGCTACATCGGCTGTCTCGTCGATGTAACCGATGAACAACGCGCGGCTCAGCGCGCGGTCGAAGCGCAGCACAAGATGGATGTGCTTACCGCCGACATTGGCAAGGTGTGGCACGCGAGCACCAGCACCTTTGTCATGGCGCGGCAAACGTTCGACGGCGTCATCGATGCGATGGAACCTAATCCGTTTGGCGACCGCAAAGATGTGCAGCCCGAGGAAATCGACGAGGTGTTGGTCAAGCAAGCAGCCCGCGTCGCCAACTTGCTTGAACGGTTTATGCAAACGACGGATGCGGCGCAACGACTCAAGGCATTGCCCGAAGCCCGTTGGCAAGTTTTCGAAAATAGCATCGGTCTATTGCGGGATATTCGCGACCGGGTGCCCATCGCCGAATTGCGCTTGCCGACGTTGCGCAAGACCGCGTACGAAATCAATCGTTTGTGCCGCGATGCGCGGTCACATCATCTGCCGCGCGAACTCACGCGCGATGTGCAGCAAGCGGCGTCGGAATTGGAGCGGCTGGTGATCTTGTTCGATGCGGTTGCGGCGCGCTCGGCGATCATTCAAATGGAATTGCCCTTCGCCACGCTGCGCGAGTACATCACCGCCGAAGTGCGCACGCAAGAAACGCGCGAACGCCTCGCGATCAAACCGTTAATCGAAGAATCCGTCAAGCGGCTTGCCGATTTTGCGCGCAGTTCCAACGTCGAGATTCAATGGCGTGAGCGCGATCTCTATGCCGAGGTGGAAGGCAACAAACGCGATTTGGTGCGGGTGTTTTCAAATTTGTTGCACAATGCGATCAAGTACACGTGGCGGCGAGAGCGGACGCGCGCATCCTGGGTCGAGATTCACACGACCGTCGATGCGCAAAACGTTTGCATTCAGTTTGAAAACTGGGGTGTACCCATCGCCCAAGAAGAAATCGAGCAACGCTTGATTTTCCAATTGGGCTATCGCGGCAAATGGGCGACCGATCGCGGACGGTTGGGCACCGGCATCGGCTTGACCGACGCGGAACATGTCGCGCATGAGCATCATGGCAGCATCTTGGTCGAAAGTAAACCGGCCGCTCCCGCGCTTCATCCCCAGGAGGAAGCGCATTACTTTCAACAACCCTTTCTCACTCGCGTCACGCTTTGTCTGCCAATGGTAGGCAACTCACAACGAGGTAAACGATGACATCGAAACCACGCGTATTATGGATTGAAGACAGCGCTCGATTTGAATTGCGCAATTTAGTCGGCCCGCTTTTTTTTAGCGGCAAGTACGATTTTAATCTCGCCGAAGACGTGACGACGGCGGTCCATTTTTTGCGCGCGAACCGATATGACGCATTGATCGTCGATGTGCGTTTGCCGCCCGGCATTGATGCGGCGTGGCGCAAGCTGTATCAGCAGACCGGGTTCGACAAGGTTCACGCGCAACTGGGCTTGAAACTGCTGCGCTGGCTTCTCGCGCGCGACAACTCGATCCATCCAGAGCCGCCACCGGATTGGGTCAAGCCCTGCAACGTTGGCGTGTTCACCGTCGAAAGCAAACAAGAGATTCAACAGCATCTCGACGAGCTGGGTATCGCCGTGTTCAAACAAAAATCGGCGGGCTTGGCGGATACGGTTCTCCTCGAACTGATTGACGAACTGCTTGACAAGGCGCTGGCGCGCGAATAGGGGTTTTTCGACAATCGAGGCAATAAAAATTGGGCGACCATTACGGTCGCCCTTTTATTTCTCGAATCAATTTTTATTTGCGTAACTGCAATCGCTTTTTGAAAACGAATGCGCCTGCGCCAACCACTCCCGCGCCAAGCATACCAAGTACGATTCCCCAGTTGTCTACCGGCTTGGCGCTCACTGCTTCCAACGTAACGGCAGTGGCGGTCTGGGTATTTGCGGTATATGCACCGCGCCCGTGCGTGCCGGCGAGCAATGCGCTATTGCCCGTACTGTTTCCGCCGCCCAACCACTGCAAGTCGAAGGTCGCGACGTTGGCTGGCCCATCGCCGTTCATCGAACCCCCAGGTACATTCCACGTTGTGCCCGTATCGGCGCTGGCAAAGATGCCAATCTCGGTGCCGATGTAGAGATACGCCGAGTTGTAGGGATTGATAGCGACAGCGTAGATGGGTGCTTGCGGCAAATTGCTTGTGATGTCAGTCCAATTCGTACCAGCATTCGCCGTGCGCCAAATCCGATTAGGCCCGAAACCGGTGAAACCGACGTAGACAATACTGCTATTGTTTTTGTCGATGGCAATCGATCCAATCATCGTTCCGGGATTATTCGCGCCGATATTCGTATCCACTTGCGTCCACGTTGGCGAGCCGCTTGTTCCATTCGTCGTCATGTCAATTCGGCCGTCATCATAGCCAACCCAAATGACATTCGAGTTTGAAGGCGCGACAGCGATTGCCGTCATGTCTGCTGTTCCAACGGCGGCTTTGATGCTTGCCCATGACGGTCCACCGGTTGAGCTGTTCCAGACAGACGGTGTTCTGGCATCATTAGTTACCCAGAGATCCCGCAGACCGACGAAAAGACGATTCGCATTATTGGGATCGAGCAGGATAGGCGCAATGAAACTGCCTAATGAATTGCAAGCATCAGGGATGCTATTCGGCGTGGCACGGCAGACCCAGGCGCCGCCATTCCAATATTCACCGTCGATATAGGTCGTGGTTGCTCCGCCATCACTGGAACGGTGAACCTTTCCATAGACGTACTCGTTGTAGAAGTAATTCGAGTCGGTTGGGTCGGCGATGGATTTGCCGCCATCACCGCCGTAGGCAAAAGTCCAAGCGTTGGATCCACCGCCAGTCGTGAACCTCGTCGTCCCGTTATCCTGCGAACCGCCATAGAAAACCCCGTTCACATTTCCCGCCACACCATAGAATTGAGTGATGCCAAGTGTATTGTTCATATAAACCCAACCGTTATTGTACTCAGGTGGATCGTTTCCTGCGGTAGCAATGTCACTCGTGTAATAGATACCACCATCATTGCCATTAAGCAGAGCGGTGTTTGAGCCGGGGACAGAGACAAGCGCGTGATGATCGGCATGGGGCGAGGGCGTAGGTAGATAGCCCCAAGAAGACTGCCATCGGCTGATTTGGGTGAGTGTCGTCCCGCTATTAGTGGACTTGTACATGTCAATTCCAGCGACGACGACAAAGGTCGGGTCGTCTGGTTTCACCCAAACGGCATTGTCGTACCAACCCTGCGTGCCTAGATAATTTGTGCCACTGTTCACCAGTGAATAATTGTGCCCTCCATCTGTGCTTCGCCACAACTCGCTGGAGTTTTGATCAACACTGGCGTAAACGATGGAGGGATTACTTGGCGCGTAGGCCACCTCAACACGACCACCGACGGTGGAGGTAAAGGTCGCGGTTGCCCAGCTACCGGCTGCACCGCCGTTGGTTGTGTACCAAGAGGCACCAAAAGCCCCTGCCACGGCGTTGTTACCATTGATCGGATCGAATTTTACATCGTACCAAGTGCCACTCAGTCGTTGTGTCCAAGTAGTTCCACCATTAGTGCTGTGGTAAATACCGTTGCGAGTTGCGGCTAACATATTGACGCCGTTGGGTGAAATAGCTAACCGATTCACGTAATAGAAATTGGAATTGTTTGTGCTGGCAAGTTGCGTCCAGGTTGTGCCGCCATCCGTGCTTTTAAAGATGCCTGCGCCGCGTACGGCATCGCCGTTGAAAAAACCTTCGCCCGTGCCGGCGTACATGATGCTGTTGTTCGTCGGGCTGTACACCATCGTGGCAACCGACAGGTTCGCCATGAAATCATTGACCACCGACCAAGTCGTGCTGGTCGAACAGCAGTTGGTTGTCTTCCAGATGCCGCCGGAGACGCCGCCGACAAAGACGGTGGTTGCATTGATCGGTAGAACTGAGCGGATACGACCACCGACATTGCCCGGACCGACAGATTTCCAAGTCAAATTGCTGATCCCCGCGACTTGAGGCGCACGCCTCTGTTGTTGCGCCATCGCAGCGCGTTGGTTGAGCGCATTCATTTGTGCGCCCTCGGGAATGGTGCCGCTGCTGTCCTTCATTTGACTAGCCCGGTATTTGTAATACTCTAAAATACCGGCGGTTTCAGTTTCTGTTTCCCCCGGTCCCTCGCTTTCTACCATTCCGGGGTTTTGCAAATGGAGATGCAAAAGACCGAGAAATGCTACACCTGCGATCAAGAGTAGCAAAAAAATAGTTTGACGCGTACGAAGTGCAACGAGTTTGGCTAACATTGGTTCTGCTCCTTTTTGCAGTTTGTCTCGTCGGGCGAGACATCGCGCAATAATATGAATATCGATGAATGGGTTTATGTTCCGAGTATGCGAACCGCGCATCGGTCGAAAATGACGCAGCGATAAAGTTGATTAAATCGCAGAACCAACCGGCAATAAGCGCGCGCCGGTTAGGGTAATGCTTTGATCGGAAATTGCAACCGCATGATATTAGGCGGACAGGGCATTGGACCCAGACACGGCGGCGCAATACTTTCTAATTGAATCGTCGTATTCCCTGGTGCGATCACGCGAAAGAACCAACCTTCGGTACCGGGTTGTTTGAGCTTGTCGGCTGGCGTCAGCGCGAGCAAAATTTCGGATCGATAACCGATGTTCCAAGACAAGTCGGATGGACTTTGGACATTCAAAATCTGTCCAACCTTGACCGTTGTTTCCTGTTGGTGTTGCGCGAGAGAAAGCACCACGTCAGCCCGAATGGGCGTCGCGGCGGTGGTGGGCAATGCCGCGAGAGTTGGTGTGCTGGTTAGAATTTGGCTTGGCAGTACGCTGGGTGTGGCTGTATGGCTTGGAACTCGGCTTGGCGTTGGACTGGGTGTTGGCGTAGCAGTACTGCACGCGGCAAGCAACAGCGATAACATCAAGCCGATGGCAAGCTCAGACAAGCGCAAGCGAAAGAATTTATTTTCCCGCATCTGTTTGATTCTGCCTAAAAAATTCCTGGGTTTGTGCCATCATCGCACGAATGGCATCGTTCACGGACGCATCGCTATAAAAAGCGCGTTGGATTTCCTTGTTCATAATATCTTCGATCTCAAGCCAGGTGGTCATGACCGGCACCCGGCGAATGCTTGGTGCCATATCCAAATAAACCCGATTGTTCGCCGGCAGCAGATTCGAACTCAAGAACAGCGGCGATTCCGCAACGGCTTTGAGCGATGGGACCGTGCGTCCGGAGGCGACCATTATTTTTTGCCCTTCTGCGCTGCCAGCAAATTCGACGAATGACCACGCGGCTGTTTTGTTCTTTGAGCCGCTCGTGATGCAATAGCCGTCACTGTGCAGCACCGTTGCCACATTGTTGTCGCGCGGTAGCCGCGCAATGTCCCAATCAAAATCCTTGATCGTGTCGCGCAGCTCTGGCGTAACTACGCGACTCTGCAAGAACATGCCGAGCGTGCCATGCTGAAAACGTGATTGGGCATTCTCGGTGGCTTGGTCGACTTTGGATGGCACGACGTGTTCTTTTACTTGCAAGTCTACAAACCACTGGAATGCTTCGCGTGAGCGCGGCGAGTCTAGCGTAAGTTTCGTTGGATTATTTTCATTATCGACCAGTTCGCCGCCGTGCGCCCAAATAAAGGGGGTCAGGCGCAGCGCAACGGGGTCAACCCCCAAACCATACTGCACGATTTTGCCGTTTGCCGATTTTGTCAACGCGCGGGCAGCAACGAGAAATTCGTTCCAAGTCCAGCCGTCTTTGGGAAATGGAACGTTTGCCGCAGTGAAAAGACTTTTGTTGTAGTAAACTTGCAGCGACGCCACGTTTTGCGCCAAGCAGTATTGCTTGTTCTTGAACTTGAACGCATCGAGCGCGACCGGATAATAATCGCCGGTCCGAATCACTTGGCTCTGTGCGATGTACGGATTGAGCGGCTCCAGTACGTCTTTGATCGCGAATTGGCCAAAGCGGCGATAGTTAATGACGAATACATCCGGCGGCGTCTTGGCGGCAAAATCGGCGGCGAGCCGTTGCAAGAATTGCGCATTGTTGGCGATGTTGTTGAGTTTGACCTGAACGCCAGGCTGAATTTTAGCATACGCCTCGATTAATTGTTGATAACCCGCCAGTCCTTCCGGCGTTTCGTTCACCAACAGAACGATTTCGCTTTTGGGCGCACTGGAGGAAGTTGGATTCGTCGCTACACTGGGCGCGCAGGCGACGATGAGGCAAACGAATAGCGCGTAGACGATGAAATTTTTCATTGTGGCATTTCCGTGGTTCGAGAATTGTTACCGCGAACGGTCCCCACAAAATCGATTTGTTCTTGCAGAAAATAGCGTTGGGTCAATCCAAAGATCAAAAGGATGGGTGCGATCATGATGACGGACGCTGCCATCAATATCGGAAAGTTGGAGCGCGCCAGTTGTTGCAGCGATTGCAGCCCGACGGACAAAGTGTAGTTCAGAGTGGAGCGGAGATACAAAACTGGGCTAACGTAATCGTTCCAGAAGAATGAAAAGGCAAGAACCGCAACCGTAATCACACTCGGCAATGCCGATGGCAGGGCAATGGAATACCACACCCGCAAAGGTCCCGCGCCTTCAAGCTGCGCCGATTCGTACACCTCTCGCGTCACTCGCAAAAACGCAATATAAAAAAGCAAAACGTAGAAGGGGCTTGTGCCCATCAACGCCGGAGCGATCAAGGACGCATATGAATCAATCCAACCTAACTGAGTAAACAAGACAAAACGCGGGATCCATACCGCTGGTGCAGGCACGAGTAACCCCGCAATGCTCAAACCGAACAAGAGGATTTGCGCGCGCTTGGAGACCTGGGACATGGCGAACCCAGCCCAGGATGCGGTGACCACTGTCAATGGAACCGCGAATGCAACAACCAACAGCGAATTCAACAAATAGCGGCTCAGCGGCGCATACCGTCCTAGCGCTGATTGATAATTCTCAAACGCCAAGGGAGAAACAAAAAACTCTAGTTGATTGGGCGGAGCCATACCGATCGGACGCAGTGAATACGAAACCATCCATATCAGCGGAAACGTAAAAACGATTCCGAGTACGCTGAGCCATGTCCATCTGTTCAAGCGGCGCAAGGTTTTTATATTCACGCTCGTTTATCCTGGGTCGAACAACAATGCTTGCACGCCGATATAGACCAGCGTGACCACATAAAGAACTAGCGTGGCGGCTGCGCCATAGCCGTACTTGAACAATCCAAACGCTTCATCGACGATATAGTGCGGCAGAAAATACGTCGCATAGTACGGTCCGGTTTCGGTGGCGATGAGACCGGGCACAAAAGTTCCTTGAAAGGAAAGGGTTGTATCGCGAAAGGCAAGCAAAAAGAGGGCAGGGGCCATCAGAGGCAAAATGAGTCGGTGAAAAACTTGGAAACGGTTTGCGCCATCGAGCGCCGCCGATTCGAAAAGTTCGCGCGGAATGGTTTGTAACATTGCCAGCATCAAGACAAAACCTTCGCCAAGTTGAAAGAACCACATGACGATCATAGAACCGCGGGCGGTGAACGGGTCTTGGAGCCAGGCGATACTTGGTAGACCGAGCGCATTGAGCGCAAGATTCAGGGGACCAAATCCGGGGTTGAGAATGAGAAGCCAGACCATCGCATATGCAACTTCGGGAATGATGGTCGGCAAATAAACTGTGGCGCGCGCGATTTCAAATGAGCGCCCATTTCGATTGAGCGCGAGCGCCAGCAGGAACGCACCGGCCACCCGCAAAGGAACGGCAATCGCGCTGAACCAAAGCGAATTGAAGAGTGCGTATTTGAAGCGGATGTCTAGAAGGAAATTCTGAAAATTGGCAAAATCGTTCCACAGCGGCGGAGTAAAAATGTCGTAATCGGTGAATGCCAACGCAAGCACGCCAATTAGGGGAATGAAAACTAGTAATGCGCCTCCAAGTAGGAACGGCGCGAGTAAGAGGCGCAATTGCCAATCGTAGGGAGACCGCTGGGGAGAAAACGATCTGAAATTGCCGAATTCTTTGCGCAAAACCATGATCCATGCTGTTGCAAGTACCGGATGCAACTACTGTGGTGTGATTAAGGTATCATACTTTGATGCGGTTTGCAAATTAATGGCTTGCACTCGGACATGAATGCTCTCAAACACTCGCGCACGCGCGCTTATTTTGACATCGGTTCAATCCGAATCGATTGGATAGCGGCGGCGACGTTCGGCTCCATCGCGCCGATGCCAAAAACACATTGCGTGGGCATGGTCTCGCTTGCTGATTCGCACGTGCTGCCCGTCGCTGTGCCTTTCACGCCCATAATCGCGTGTGACCAACGGAACTTTCCGCGCATGTCCTGACTTGCTCCAATCGAACGCAAGGCATTGACTGCCGCCTCGGTTAAATTCGGCGACATGTCGGGGCGTCCGTCGGCGGTATCACGTACGGCAACGGCAACCATTTGACCAGTTGGAATCTGGTCGATGAATTGTGCCAATTGCGCGGACTCGTCTGCCGAACTGAATGTGTCGAAGGTTTCAGATTCGATTTTGTTGCTGAGTAAATCAATCGCGACAATATTATAACCGCGTTCGTTTTGTGAAACGTCGATGCCGTTGACGAAAATGTGCGCGAAATCGCCGATCTCATTACCCGCGCTGTACGCGACAATGGATGCAGGACTAGTTCCGGTCGCCGATGCGACGGGCGCAAGCAAATCAAAGTGCAAATCGATTGCGTTCATGCCGGAGAACCACATCTCACGAGGCATTGAGATAGAATAATTGTGCGTTTGATTCGACAGGGTAACGGTTCCAACGTCTCGACCATTGATGGAAACCGTCATGCGCTGATTGGGCATCGGCGCGAACGCACTGAATGAAAACGTCTTGGCGCTCGGTTCATCCATGCGCACAAACATTTTCGCTTCCCGTCGCGTCGCCCACACAACCGAGTTCCCCAGAGTTCCCCATCCTTCCGCGAAATTCAATCGCGACAATGGATCATTCGGTCTGACAATCGTTTGATTCAACGGCGGCAAATCGTTCACGCGGAAAAGTACCGTTTCGCCCGTATCGTCATTCACATCGGATATTTGCGTAACGGGCAAGACATATTGCACGTAGGCGCGCGCCGCATCGAGCGCGCTGCGGTTTTGCGGATTGCGCGGCGAATGCCAGACGACGTACTTGATGCCGAAAAAGCGTAACACGTCCGGCGCAATAGCGCGATCACGTTCGATCTGCGCGTCACTCAGCTTGTGTCCCGTCTCGACGGCGATAATGGAATTGATAACGGGCGCTTCGGTGAAATATTGGAATTTGAGTTCGGGATTGCGCGACGTATTGCCACCGAGAATCGGGTGCCGCTGCGCGGTCTGATACCACTGCGTGAACATCATCGCCTGATCGAGCGTACCTGTCATGCGAAAACCGTTTCGCCATGCGAGCGGAATTTCGAGCACGGTGAAATCGGACTTGTCTTGCGCGATGGTTTGGTAAACGTCGGGAATCCGGAAATCGGAGAGTGGCAGAGGCATGGAGAGATGTTCAAATAATAGAGCACCGACTGCTAACGCGTAAAACGTAAAACGTAAAACGTGATTTGAGATTCGTGACGATTTTGCAAAAAGCCATGTTAAACCATAGCCAACCATCACTGCAAACGCAAGGGTTACCATCACGCTCCAGCGACTGGGGTAGCGGTTGCCTTTGATGATTGGGATTTCGAGCAAAAGGTCAAACGGCAGCGGCACCTCATAACGCGTGCCGTTTACCATCAGCGTTGGACCCAATGAAATCGCGATGAAAATTGCGGCGAAGATTGCCCAAATGCGCGCGCGCGGCATGCGAAGCGTCCAAAACGCAAGGAGCGCAAGCGCGAGTGTGACAAAACCTAGGTAGGCAAAGTTGGTGTACGCAAAGTGAAATTGCGCTGGGAGGGTGCCGAATATCGGATTAAGATGACTGGGTACAATAAAGCCAAGCACGTCGCTGGAGAACACATCGGCGAAGCCGAGACCGCGCTGAATGAAATCGCCTTCCGTCAGCATGTCGCTTATCATCGCGGACAGAATGGGGAGCATAGGGATAGTGAAGACGAGCATGGCAACGAACAAGCCCGTTGCAAGTCGCAAGCCCCAGGTCGCAACATGCCGTCGGTTGGCGATGAACCAGTAAGCGAGATAAATCGCAGTGAAGATAATCAGAAATGAAGCGAAGATAAATTCGGAGAGGGCTTGGAAGAGAAGAAATAAACCGAGCAGGAAACCGTAGCGAATGGCAGAGCGTAATACGTGATTCGTGATTCGTGATTCGTGATTACGTGCGAGGAGGTGGGTAAGTTTCAGTAGAAACAAAACGTAGAATGGAATCCAATGGGAAGACGCAATATTGAATTGTCCAAGCGAGGCATAGAGAAACTTGTTCGACGAAAATGCGTACAGCGCACCAGCGGCAAATGCCGCTAATTGGAAGTTGGAAGTTGGAAGTTGGAGGTTGGAATTGCGAAGTAAATACTTGACTAGCAAGTATGCGCCGAATCCAGAGAGCGCAAACGACAGCCACAAGTTGACATTCGTCGCGATGACGAGGTTGATGGCATACTGAATCGGAATCGAGAGGAATGCGTTGAGGTATGTGAGGGTGTAAAACGCAAGGTTCAGTCCGATTGGATAAAACATGTAATCGGTGTAGATCGGCGACTTGCCGAGGTTGATGAGCGAATAGGGAACCCACCACAGATTCCATGCCAACGCAGGATCATCACTCCCATCGCCGGTGACGTGCGTCGCAAGGTTGAGAATGAGTGGATAGGTGAGGACTATTGCGAGGATGATATACGCGATCAGCGCATAAATATCCACGCGATATTTTCGTAGAGCAGGCATTTTATTTGCGGGCGCGCTCTGTGTCTCGACCGGGCACTTGATGGCAATGACGACAGCGCGCTTCGTACACTTCGTTTGCGCCGACAAGAATCACCGGGTCGTCGTAGCGCGCGGGCTTGCCGTTGATCAATCGCTGCGTGCGTGACGCCGGTTCACCGCAGACGACACAGATCGCCGAGAGCTTGTCGACATGTTCGGCTTGCGCGATGAGGAGTGGCATTGGTCCAAACGGCTCGCCGCGAAAATCGGTGTCCAGTCCGGCGACGATGACGCGCACGCCGTGGTCGGCGAGGTAATTCGCGACTTCGGCAACTTTCCAATCGAAGAATTGCGCTTCGTCAATTGCGATGACGGTTGCTTGGGGATCGAGCTTTTCGAGGATTTGGTCGGCGGTCTGCACGGGAATTGCCCCAAAGTCCAAGCCATTGTGCGAAGCCACTTTGCTTTCGCCGTAACGCGTATCGAGTCGATGTGAAAAAACTTGGACACGCTGTTTCGCAATCTCAGCGCGGCGCAATCGGCGAATCAGTTCTTCGGTTTTGCCAGAGAACATTGAACCGCAAACAAGTTCAATGTGCCCGCGCACTCGTTGATGTTCGCGCTGAACGTCGTTGGTCATGTCCCGTTCCTCCTGCAAATTGTCAACGCAAAAAGAGACAGAGGATTGCTCTGTCTCTTTTCATTTTATTTTTCTTCGGTGTTTTCTTTTTTCGCTCGTGGAGCCCTGGGCTTGCGTGGGGTTGTCTTTTTTGTGCGGCGACCACCCGTCAATTCATCTTGCAGCTTGTGCAATTCTTCGATCTTGCCTTCGGCGGCGAATTTCGCCTGTTGGGACCATGTGGCAGGATCCGCCAGGTTGATTCCAGCCGCTTTCAGAACTTCGCTCAGTTTATCGGCACTGGTGTTTGACACTTGCTCAAGCGTGGCGATGCCCGCATCTTGCAAAACGCTGGCGATCTTGGGACCGACGCCTTCGATGATGGTCAAATCATTCGGAGAAATTTGGGTTGGCTCTTCGGCTGGCGCGACGACCGGTGTGGTTTCCTCGACAACGGCGACGCGCGTCGCTTCTTCGACTTGCGCAACCGGCGCGGTCTCTTCGATGCTTGCAACTGGCGCGGGTTCTTCAACGGCGGCAGCAGGCGCTGGCGCTTGTTCTTCGCCAAGTTCAGCGGCGGGAGCAGCTTCTTCGACTCGAGCCGCTGGAGCCGGTTCTTCTGCTTTCGCGACGGGTTCAACTGCCTTGGGGGCTTGCGCCTTTGGAGCAGGTTGCTCGACTGTGGGAGCTTCGGTCGCGGCGGGCGTTTCGCTGACGACAGCTAAGGGAAGTTCAGCGGGAGCTTCGACGGTGGGCTTGAGCGAAACGGTTGTGGTGCCTTTATGCTCGCGTCGTTTGTCTTTCTTGGCTTTTTTTTCTTCAACGCTGGGTTGTGCCGCGGCGATTTGTTCCTTGGCGTTGATGCGCTTCATAAAGCGCTCGACCTGTCCAGCGGTGTCAACGATGCGCTGCTCGCCCGTGAAGAATGGGTGACATTTGTTGCAGACATCGGTGTGAATTTCTTTTTTCGTCGAGCCGGTCGTCCACGTGTTGCCACAAGCACATGTAACGAGGGCATCGGGGTACCATGAAGGATGAATTCCTGGTTTCACTGTATAACCTCTCTAAAAACCAGACGCGACGCTTACGCCGCGTCGCTTTTCACTGGGTAAACGCTAACTTGTTTTTGGTCTTTGCTGAATGGTTCGAATTTGACGGTCCCCTCGATCAAGGCAAAGATCGTGTCGTCTTTTGCCAAGCCGACATTCAAGCCAGGGCGGACACGGGTCCCACGCTGACGCAGAATGATCGTGCCAGAGTGAACGCGTTCGCCATCATAGCGCTTGACGCCAAGTCGCTGGGCATTGCTATCGCGACCATTGCGCGATGAACCGCCACCTTTTTTGTGTGCCATATCAAACTCCAAGTTTGGAAGTTAGAAATTAGAGGTTAGAAGTTGGAGCTCACAGAGTCGTGTCGTCCAATTTCCACCGTCCAACTTCCAAATTCTAATTTCTAGATATTGATTTCCGAAATTTCCAAGCGGGTGTATTGTTGGCGATGTCCGATGGTCTTGCGGCGGCGATGCTTGTTGCGATAGTCGAAATGAGTGACTTTTACGCCCTTGCCTTCATCGACCACTTTGGCAACGACTGTGGCACCAGCGATCATCGGCTTGCCGACGGTCACTTGGCCATCATTTTCGAGCATCAAGACGCTGTCGAGCGTTACTTGGTCACCAATGGCATTTGGCAATTTTTCAACATCGATCTTGTCGCCTACGGTCACGCGATACTGTTTTCCACCCGTTTTCAAAACTGCGTACATGATTGCTATCCTCCAGTCAACGGCGAGCAATTATACCCAGTTACCCCTATTTTGTCAAAACGGTAACGGCGGGTGCGTGATTTGAGTCGATAAAAGAGGTCGGATGACAATTTGCCATCCGACCTCGAAAATGCTCGCACTTGGCGAGTGATTTGCGCTCTATCGTCCGAATAGATTACCGAGCCACGCGTCTAAATCGAACGATGGCGTATTGGCTTTGAACGATGAAAGTGTAACGGCGGTCGGCGCACCGCTATCCGAGATTGCCCAATTCGAGAAACTCGTTACGCCAGTCGCAGAAACAAAACTGGCATTGCCCGCCGCTGTAACGCTACCAGGTTGCAAAGCCCATCGTCCGGCAACTTGCTTCCACGGACGCAAGTTCGCTTCCGTCGTAAAGCCACCTTCTGCAGATTTATAGTGTAATTGAAGGGTTGCCGCAGCCGAATATGCACCGTTGGCTGTGACAGAGTATGTGCGTGGAACTGCATTTGCCAAACCGCCGGGTGTGGACTTGGCCAAGTTGATTGTGATGTCCGATGGAGCGGTAGTGGTTATGACCGAAAAGTTGATCAGGGTATATTGGCTGTTGAATTGATAATTCGTTGCGGTTGAAAAGGCGTGCGTGCGCTTGACGTTGCCGACCACGTCGCCGGTTCCAGCAACGGTTGCACCGCTGGCAAGGTTCAATATATTCGAGCCGGTGTTCAAATCGCCATTGGTGAATGTGAGAGTACCATTGAGCGTTGCATCTTTGTTTAGCACAACTCCGGCCGCGTTAGTAAGCGTCAAGTTGTTAAAAGCAAGCGTGCCACTACCACCGACATTTTGAACCGAGTCGCCATTCAAATTGCAAGTTCCAGAACCGCAATTCAAGGTATTGTTATTGGTCAAATTTCCTTGAAAAGCAACCGTACTGCCGCCGCAGTTGAAGGTGCCGTTGTTCGTCAGTGCGCCCACGAGCGTTGTCGAACTACCCGCCGTGAACGTTGCGCCGCCTCCGACAGAAGTGGTGCCGTTGATGATCACTGTTTGCCCGCTGCCATTGAACGAGCCGTTGTTGGTGAGATTGCCGTTGAGCGTGAGCGAGCCGGTGAACAAACCACCCGCGTCGATAATCATCGAGTTGGCAGTGAGCGTGTTCGCGCCGGGATTCAAACTACCGCCATTGCTGACCGTCACATTTGCGGCGGTTTGCGTCGCCGCCAAGGTCACGGGACCTTGAATATAAACATCATCGGTCGTGGCGGGCGGATTCGAGCCGGTGCAAAATTGCCATGTGCCGGCGTTTGCCCAATCACCGCCACCTACCGTGCTGATACAAATGGCGAGCGGAGCGGCATTGATAGTCGATTGTGTCAAAACAAAAAGGCTAGCTAAAAAGACCATTGTGCCGAGAGAGAAAACTTTGTTTCGCATGTCATCCTCCTTTGGATCGAATCGAAATTTTTAAAACAAAAAATGCCGTTGCAGCGTCAAAAAAACACCGAAGGCACTCATCACCGTCGTGGCAAGCGTATTTTATCACTGAGACTAGGGTGGGTCAATGGTATCCCAGTCTAAATTGTTTGAGAGTTTGCTAGTTTGCTTGTCTCGTTGCATTCGTTTGCCAAGCCTTTCGTTTGATGCTATCATTGCGCCCCGGAGGAAACATGGCATACCGTGATCTTGGCGATTTTCTTGCGCGCCTCGAAAAAAATGGACAACTAAAACGCATCAACGTGCCCGTGAGCCAAGACTTGGAGATTACGGAAATCGCTGACCGCGTCATGAAAGGTAATTCCGCCGAGAACGTTGCGCTTTTGTTCGAAAATGTTCGCAATCACACTTCGCGGATGCCAGTGCTGATAGGCATGTTTGGCACGGAACAGCGGATGGCGTGGGCGCTTGGCGTCGAACGCCTCAACGAATTAAACGATAAACTTGCGGCGTTTATTTCACTCGATATGCCGAAAGGTCTGATCGAAAAAGCGCAACGCGGATTGGAAATGTTGAACGGCTTGAAGAATACCGAACCGCGTTACGTGAATCGCGCCGATTGCCAGCAAGTCGTGATGGACAAGCCATCGCTGTCTGCTTTGCCAATTATCAAATGCTGGCCCCTCGACGCCGGTCGATACATTACGCTGCCATCCGTCTTTAGTCGCGATCCAAAAACGGGCAAACGCAACGTCGGAATGTATCGTTTGCAAGTGCTGGACGATCAAACGCTCGGTATGCACTGGCAGCGACACAAGGGCGGTGCCGAACATCAGCGGGTAGCGCAAGATGTTGGCACGGAAAAGATTCCTGTCGCTGTTGCGCTCGGCGGCGATCCAGCGATCACGTGGGCGGGTTCTGCGCCGCTTCCACCCGATGTCGACGAGATCATGCTGGCGGGTTGGCTGCGTGGCAAATCGGTGGACTTGGTCAAATGCCTCACGCAGCCGATTGAAGTGCCTGCCGATTCCGAAATTGTCATCGAGGGCTATGTCGATCCGCGCGAGCAAGAAATCGAAGGACCGTTTGGTGACCACACGGGTTATTACTCGAATGCCGATTATTATCCCGTGATGCATGTCACCGCCATCACGCATCGCACCGACGCGATCTATCCGACGACGATTGTAGGCAAGCCACCGATGGAAGATGTGTGGATGGGCAAGGCCACCGAGCGCTTGTTCTTGCCGCTGATGAAACTATTCCAAAGCGAAATCGTCGACGTGAACATGCCCGCCGAAGGCGCATTTCATAATCTCGTCATCGTCAGCATCAAGAAACGTTATCCCGGTCAGGCGCGCAAGGTGATGTTTGGCATTTGGGGCATGGGGCTGATGTTGCTCACGAAAACGATCATCGTCGTCGATGCGGACGTGGATGTGCAAAACCTCTCGCAAGTCGCGTTTGAGGTGCTTGCCAATTACGATCCGTTGCGTGATGTGCAAATCGTCAGCGGTCCCACCGACGATCTCGATCATGCCTCGCTGGAAAAAAATTTCGGCGGCAAGATGGGCATCGACGCCACGCGCAAGACCGACCGTGATCCGGGTCCGCATCAAAAATGGCCGCCCGAAATCGCAATGTCGCCGGAGATCAAAGCGTTGGTGAGTTCGAGGTGGAAAGAGTACGGCTTTTAAATCTGCCAAATGTGCCAAATTTGCCAAATAAAACCAATCCAGATCCATTCAAAGGAGAAACACGATGTGAAGATTGCATTCTGCAAAAGGTCCGGATCTGTGCGAGAGGACATTCAAATTTGCGGTAAGAATCACCAAGATGGTTCGACGATAGCCGAGGGATGTAGCGGGTTACACAATTGGCAAGCAAGTGTTACGATCTGGCACATCGGTTGGCGCAAATCCAGAAGAGGCTGATGCCGCAGAATCGACAGAAGATTTTCTGCACAAATTGAAAATCGCGCTCAAGGAAGCGCAGGAAACTCGATTCTGGCTCCGGGACATTAATGATTCCGGTCTTCTTGTCGACAAAGAAGTTGATGCGTTACTTCAGGGGATTATTGAGTTGATAAAGATTCTGAATACCATCATCACTAATACGTCGCGAAAAATGGGTGACGCTTGAAGTTTTGTTTGGCACGTTTGGCAAGTTTGGCAGATTTGGCATGTTTCGCAACTTGAAGATTTTACTCGACAACATCAAATTCGAGCACACGATTTTCGCTTTGCCGTTTGCGTACCTGGGTATGGTGCTTGCCGCAAATGGACTGCCGACGTTGTGGCAATTCGTTTGGATCACGATTGCGATGGCGTCGGCACGCACGTTGGCAATGTCGCTCAATCGTTTGATCGATCGCGAACTGGATGCGCGCAATCCGCGCACGATGAATCGTCCATTGCCGCGCGGGTTGATTTCGCCGCGAGCGGTTGCCGCGATTTCTTTCGCGTCTTTCGTTATTTTCGAGTTCTCGGCATGGCAGCTCAATTGGACTTGTTTCGTGTTATCGCCGCTCGCGTTGATTTTTTTGGTCGGCTATCACTACGCCAAACGATTTACGTGGCTGTGTCATTGGATTCTGGGATTCACCGATGGCATTGCAGCGGCAGGGGGCTGGGTTGCCGTGCGCGGCACGCTCGATCCGATGGCATTCCTTTTGTGGTTCGTCGTCATCGTGTGGATGGCAGGATTCGATTTGATCTACGCGTGCCAAGATGTCGCCATTGACAAGCGCGAAGGACTGCACTCGTTTCCCGCGCGATTCGGAATTGCCAACACGCTTTTCGTTGCGCGCGTCAATCATTTGACGACGGTTGTCGCACTAGCAGCAGTAGGGATTATTGCGGCGCTAGGTTTAATTTATTGGGCGGGTTGGTTCATCGTCGCTGGATTATTGGCGTACGAAAATTCTATCGTCAAACCTAACGATCTCTCGCGGCTCAATCTGGCGTTCTTTAATGTGAATGGATACATCAGCGTTATCGTCTTTCTCAGCACGTTGTTCGGAATTGGTCATTTCTAATTTTTGATTTTCGATTTATGATTTAATCAGCATCGAGTTTCAAATCAGAAATCAGAAATCATAAATTTCTTCGGAGGTCAGTGTGTTCTCAGGGAAACTCTTCACTGCACCAATCGTCTTGCTCGTCGGACTACTCGCCGCGTGTAGCACGCCCGCGACGCCGACGCCCGCGCAACCGGTGTTAATGCGCATCGGCGTGCTGCCCATCACCGATGTCGTTCCATTCTACATCGCCCAGCAGCAAGGTTACTTTTTGAAACAAGGCGTCGCCGTCGAATTGGTCCCGGCTGCCAGCGCCGCCGAGCGTGATCAAATGATGGCGACCGGGCAAATCGATGGACAATTGAACGATCTCGTTTCGACCGTGCTGTTCAACGCGCAAACGTCGAAAATAAAAATTGTGCGCATCGCCCGCATCGCTTTCAAGAATGCGCCCGAATATTGGATTCTGACGTCGAAGGATAGCCCGATCAAAACGGCGGCAGACTTGAAAGGCAAGGAGATTGCGATCTCGCAGAACTCGGTGATCGAATATGTAACGCAGCGCCTGCTCGAATCGGAAGGGTTGACGGCTGCCGATATCAAGACGACGAACGTACCCGCGATTCCCACGCGATTGCAATTGTTGACGCAGAATCAAGTCGCCGCGGCGACCTTGCCCGATCCGCTCGCCTCGCTAGCGATATTGCAAGGCGCGCGCATCGTCGTCGACGACAGCAAGCACACGCAATACAGCATGAGCGTTATCAGCTTTCGCAACGAAGCCCTCGCGCAGCGCGCCGCCGACATCAAGCGTTTTCTCACCGCGTACGATCAAGCCATCAACGATATTCGCACCAAGCCCGATCAGTTTCGCAACGTGCTCATTGAGCAGGGTCGCGTGCCGGATCAACTCAAAGACAATTACCAATTCCCGCCGTTCCCCGATCCGGGGCTGCCCACCAAAGAGCAGTGGGAGGATGTCGTCAAGTGGGCGATGCAGAAACAGTTGATCAAGAGCGCCGTCACGTACGAATCGTCTGTCGACACCGGGTTCGTCAAGTAAAAATATAGAACCCAGGTTTCTCGGCGTTGAGGAGCCTGGGTTCTAGCGCGAAGACAAATCGAGTAACGTACCTTGTTCGATCAAACTACTAGAATGGAAACGAATTAATGCAAGATCAAAAAAACGATTCGACGATGGAACAAAGCGGAAATCAAGCTGGTGCGGAGGGTACTCCGTCTGCGGCGACGCAGACCGAACCGCTTCAACTGCCCCTTGGCGCATTCATCGCCTATCGCATTACGAATGGTTCGAAATCCAACCCGCACGAGATCGTCGTCTATCCGGACGGACGCGTAAGCATCGGCGGACCGGACGTGGCGAAGCAAGTCCACGGGCGAGCAACACGCAAACTGAACGATGGTCAAATCGCTCGCCTGCGCAAAATGCTCGACCAGGTCGGCTTTTTCCGATTACCCACTCCGCAAACCAATCCGGCACCTGACGCACGCGCGCATGAAATTGTCGCGCGGATTGGCAGCCGCGCAAACCATGTCAAGGTATTCGAGGGCAGCATTCCCGATGCACTTACGCCATTGCTTCAGCAGTTGAGCGCGTTGATGCCGAAGGAGTGACGGTAGCATCGGATAAAGACGTTTGCACGACCATTGGAGATCGCAAGTGTCGAATAATCGCAAATGCGTAATGATCAGCAGCACCGCACGTGATTTACCCGAACATCGCAAAGAAGTGATGGATGCATGTCTGTGTCAGAGCATATTCCCTGTCATGATGGAGCATCTGCCCGCAAGCGATGACGAGGCAATTAGCGCATCGCTCAAGATGGTGGACGAGGCAGACATCTATCTCGGCGTCTTTGCGCATCGCTACGGTTACGTTCCGAAAGAGCATAATCCGCACCAAGTTTCCGTAACCGAGATGGAATATAACCGCGCGGTCGAGCGGAATATTCCGCGCTGCATATTTATTATGCACGATGACCACCTGCTCAAAGCATCAGATATTGATATCGAGAATGTAGCGAAGCTAAGAAAATTGAAAGAGCGTCTACAAGTAGGGAATGTTGTCAACTTTTTCAAATCACCCAATGAATTGCGAACACAAGTTATTAATAGCTTGTCAAAACTACGTGAATCGCAATTCATTGAAATGATTATTGTCTTAACCCAATACTCTTTTATGCGAAGCGAAGAAATAGCCACACGACGCGAAAAACTACTGGAAACAAAGATACCTTTGTCGTTTCTTTGGCAAATTGTGCGATGCGCCAAGTGTAAGAGGCTTTTGGCTATCAAGCGAACAAAAGGTACCATCACATACTCACACTTTCACCAGAATTGTCCGAATTCATCCGATTGGGTCAGTTCAGAAAAGCTACATCCCAGAGTAATCGATTTATTGACCCACTTGGTAGTATTTACTTGTCCGTAGTCAAGAGTTCGTGAACACTTTTTGACATTCGTTTAGGTCAGGCAGGTGTCACAACATCGTGAACATATTTCGACGACGTTCGTACCGCTTGAACTGGAGTTGCAGGGGTGCTATCTTTTCATCGAGCGAAT
>JACRMI010000017.1 GCA_016215025.1 Chloroflexota bacterium | reverse complement strand
TAATTCGCAAGGATAAATGGTCGGTGTGGTATGGTATAATGTCTTTGGAGTTCTCATGTTTGGCCCTTTCCTTGGCAGGATAGAGCTGATTGTTCATGAGAACTCTTTTTAGTCAAAAAGTGACTTTTGCTTTATTGCCAAAAAACGTGTCCGACGAGCCAGGTAGCGTGTCCGAAAATAGAAATTGGGTATGATACAAGATCGAGCGGCTAGTTTTAAGGTTTGAACATGTCTGCGGTGCTCGGTCGAATCCTTTTCTATCAGTATGGCATTCGGATAGTGGTGCGTCCCAGGTGCAATCGTCGTCACCTGTAACTGAACCCTATTTCAGAATAGCGAAACCCGGGAACAGTGAATTCCCTGTTCCCGGGTTTTTTATCTTCTCCACCTTGCGCGGATTCCAACGGGAAGCTAGGATCAGGATTGTGAAAGTATCTGAGCGACCAAGGGCATTTCCTTTTCCCCAGGACTTGCCTTACCTACAACCCGGGTGTTTCGCACCAGATGAACGAACCCGCTAGTGGCCTCAATCTTGTCGATCGCCTGTCCGCGAACGACAATGCGGGCGAAGGCAGTGTGCAAAAGTTGCTTTTGTGCTTTGTAGTCACGGTGGCTCGTAGCAATCTCCCAGTGCGCACGAAATGCGCTCAGCGGTTGCATCGTTTCAATCAATTCATCGATGTCATAAGATCGTTGTCGCGCAACTTGCTCAGGTGTGTGAAGCGATACTTCCTCGGCTCCGGCGAATTCGCCTTTGTCGAGACTTTCCTCTCGGGTCTTCTCTCTTTGCGTCTCGTCGGATAAGAACGGCAGTCTATCCCAGGCTGATTCAAGCACTTGATGCCACTGCTCACGCCAATCGTCGTGCCAGTGCAGATTCGACAACACTTGGATGATCGTCGCTTCAGTCGAATCTGCATTGATGCTGGGTTGCGTACAGCGGACACGATGTTGAATGCGCGCATTACAAGAATAGCGTCGTTCGCCTTTACAGCGACCGCCGATCATATGACCGCCACACTCGCCACAGAAGAGAATCCCCGTAAGCGGAAAAAAGGCACGTTGGACGCGAAGAACACGCCTCGGTTTGCGAGCGAGTCGACGCCGAATTCCCTGACAGCGCTCAAAGACCTCCATGGAAATCAAGCTGGGGTGTGTCCCAGGACGTAACAACGAAGGATCATGACGTTTCAATTTGGCACCGCGTACGGTGGTGCCAAAATAGGGAACGCGGCCTGTGTAGAAAACGCGCATCAACATTTCCCGCACGCTGTCGCGGGTAAACGGTTGAGGTCCGCCGCGTGACAGCAGTCGTTTAGTTCGAAAGTGCCGCGTGGTACCATCAGGTAGAGTGACAATGTAACCGTTCAATTTCTCCGCGATGAGTCCGTCGTTAAATTGTTCCGTTTCATACCAATCAAACGACAAGCGGACCGCGATGTTTTCGATGGGGTGAAGGATCAGAGATTTTCCATCGCCACGATTGGGTTCGCCGTAATGCGGACAGTAGTTCAATCCATTCACGTCGGTGCAGGTTAAACACAAACCGTTGCAGTAACCGAGAGGAATACTACCATTCCAGAGCCCTTTGAGAACACGTCCTTGTTTGCCGCGCTTGGTCTCGATACTCAACTTGTCGGAATAGATTTCGGCGAGCGAACCCAGCACCGCGAGCGCGACCTTGCCCCAGGGCGTGGTGAAATCAATGTTCTCAGTGACCGAAACGAAGGAGACGTTGCGTTGACGGAGCTGATCGAGTGCAATCAAAAGGTGTAGAAGGTTGCGGTGGAAACGGTCGAACGAGGTGACGACGATCACATCGAATTCGCCTCGTTTGGCACGGGCAAGCATCGTTTTCAATGCGGGACGGTCCGTCAATCTTCCTGTGCGTGCGGTTTCGCAAAAGAGATCAGCCAAGCCCCAGCCCTTGCTGTGGACATAGTCGGTGATGAGTTTACGTTGCATGTCGAGACTGTGCCCCTGCTTAACTTGCATTTCGGACGAGACCCGAATGTACCCTGCGGCTTTCATGTTACTTCCTCCAGAAGATGATTTTGATGAGGAGGTGCAATCCTCATCGGGAGGCAGAGTATCGGTTGGCAGGGTAGTGGTCAAATGGATTGTACGTTGGCGCTGTTTTTCCGCGAATTGAATGTGTTCTCGACCCAGGAACAAATAAGTAGCAAAGTCGGGCGCATGCAGGGTTGGGCTGCTTACTTCTGTTGTGGTAACTGAATCGAATAAACTCCGATCGGGATCGCTTGCCATATCCCGTTTATCTTCTGCCCAGCATTTTCAAGTTGGACGTCATCCAAGATCAAATACGGATACGCTGTTTCTTCTTGGGCGATGCGCAGAACGCCCGCAAACTCAAGTTCATCAATGGTTCCTGGATCAATGGGCTGGCAACCCATCATACACGCATCGCCTCGACAATCCAGAATTTCCAGCACGAGGTATTTCGGCGGAATCCCCCATTCAGGCTTGGTTTTGTCTAGGGTGCTTTCACCAAACAGTCCGATCCGTTTTGCGCTAGACGTATTGCAATCGCATCTTTGGGGGACACACCTTTGCAGCGTGATTTGCGTTTCGGCGTAGCCCAAGTATCCCCTCACGGTTATGTGCTGACCCTTGAGTTCGTTCCGTCTCCTCCACACTTCTGAAACGGTGTAATCCTGCGAGTGCGAGATTCTGTAGATGCCATAGCCCACGACAATCAACAAAACAACGATGCCAGCCGCAAGGATGATTTTGGGCGCGGGATTCGTACTTGGCGATGTTTCCATGGGGGCACATTGGCACATCCGCGGTGTCAAGGCGTCAGCGGCGGAATGGTTATTTCCAGTGTGTAACCTGCTGGCTCGCCGTCTTCTATATTGATCCTGATGAAATAATCCTGGGTCTTGGACAATCTGCCACTCTAGTGCGCTGTCCCAGCACCAGATGATTTTAACACATCGCCATCCGCGCCGTTGATTGCTAAAAGTATGTGCGCTTGCGACGACGCATTAACGAACATCGTTTGACTAGCCAGCGCGCGCAACACATAAATGTCCAGCGAAAATGACGGTTCTTGGCACAGGAAAGCACATTTCAATCCAAGACATCGCTCGAACCTTCGCAAGGCTGAGCAGTTACTGAAAAAGGCAGATTCACTCTTTCATTGATAGGCGAGGAAGAAAGGTAACAAGGGCAGCCGCCAGAGATTTGGCTCGCACATGCTGCTCATCCTACATTGTAATTTCGAGTACGCCGAGCAGAACAAAAGCGACAAAGCCAATGTTGGTCGCCACGTGCATCACGATGGCAACGGTCGTGTTTCGAGTGCGGTACGCCGCAAAGACAAATATCAGATTCGACGGCACCATGCCGACCAGGTCCCACCACTTGAAAGCGTGAAAGAAAACCGACCACAGCGGCGCGTGGATCAGCCAGGTCCACTTGCCAAACGCCAGTTCCTGCCGCGGCAGAATATATCCCCGCCACCAGAACTCTTCGCCGATAATATTCAAACTGAAGGTAGTGATCGCGGCGAGCAATGCGAGCCAATTGCCGCGCAGCCCTCCCGCTTCGACACTGAATCTTTCGACGGAGGGTGTCGAGACGCGTGGATCGAGCCATGCCGGGAGTGCGTCAGGCAACGGCATCCAGCCCATTTGAATGAGCGAATGTCCGATCTGCGTGAACCAGCCGTAGACGATGAAACCGGCAATCGTCGCACCGATCGCCCACAGCCAGTCGCCGCGGCTCAGGTTGTGGAGGCGAAAACGCTGGGTCAACCCTTGCCAATCCAGGACGCGTCCTTCCAGCCGATAGCCCCAGACAGAAGCGATCAGCATCAGCCCCAACAAGACCGCGCTGGGAATGACCTGTGCGTAAAAGGGCACCAGACCGATGTTCACCATAGCAGGCGTCGCCACATGGTTTCCAATCACGTTCAGTAAACCGGGGATGCCAAAACATACGAGCGAAAGACCAATGCCCATCGGGCGTAGAGTCCGCTCGCTTGGTGTGGTGGTCAGAACGGTTCGCGATGCGAAAGTAGTTTCCATTTGTGTTCTCCTCGCGTTCGGTGTTATGATAGATTAGTCTGCAATAGACCCGATCGCGAGAAAAACAAATCCAACTCGCGGTGCTTGCGCCAGATGATTTCAGCATATCGCCATCCGCGCCGTTCGGGGCTAGAAGAATGTGTGCGGGCGACGACGCATTAACGGTCATCGTTTGACCAGCTAACACGCGCAACACATAGATATCCATCGCGTTCAAGGTGAGGTAAAGGATACTAAGCCTGTATTCCAGGGTTGACAAAATTCAATTGAGTTCACGATAGCACCAAGGTATGTTGCGGTGACGGCAAGCCCAGGTCTTTAAGCAACTGCGATTGCGTCGAAGCCAGTTCGGGATACGTCCAGAGCTGGCTCC
>JACRMI010000059.1:37849-52020 GCA_016215025.1 Chloroflexota bacterium | reverse complement strand
CAGCCGTATCGGGCGGGATAGTACTGCGATCGGTCGGGTGCAAAGACATGGTTGACCTCCAGGTCATTGGGTGGAGGCATCATATCACGTTTCGGACAGATTTACGCAACACGTGAAGAATTGAACTTATACAGAATCATTCATGAGCCAGACTCCTTTTTGGGTATGGTGCGCCCCACTTCGTCGAGGAGTTCACATCCCATCTCGCGCATTGCGTCCATGGTTGAAGCAGTATCCACGTTGCAAGTCGATGGCACGAGCCACAAATAGCCAGTGACCTCGTCGCCTGGTTCGACCGACTGTATTTTGCCGTTGGTTTTTACTCGAAATGCCATGTCATGAAGAGGATAGTCTAACTCGCGAGTTTCACTCTTGGCGATGTGGAGGTCCTTACTCGCATTTATCGTCTTGTCGGTCTTGCGAACGACGACGCAAAACTGCATATCTTTGATTTTTTCCTTCATATTGGTTAGCTTGTCCTCGCCCAAGGTCATGGAAAATTCACCTCTGGCGAGATCGAATCCCCAGCCAATCACCGGAGACATGTTGAGCGGTCTTGGACCGTACCGGTCGATCTGACGGCGGATGCCTAACGTGGCAGAGTCCGCGGCGGATTGAAGATCTTCGATCGACGTAAGCTTTTGAAATCGCGGTATGACGATACCCCATAGGTCTGTTGGGATTTTCAGTTTTTCTTCCTCAGTCGTGCCTTCTTGCGCGACTGCAAAGACTCGATCTTTTCCCAACGCTCCCAGAAAAAGTCCAAATTCAAAGAGGACATTATCGCGTCCCATGCTGCCGTCCTTACCTCGACTCACAATTCGATCATCCGGCGTGAAGATGAAAAAGCCATAGTCGTATTCCTGGGTTGCTTGGAGCAAACTATCCATGTTGCTGTAGGTGGCTCGAAACTGGGGAGCATCTCGCCATAGGACGACGGAGGCCGCTTTGCGGAGCATATCGGCAAAAATCTCAGCGGTTTTCAACGCTTCAGACGAAGAACCTACGAATACCTTTGAAGTGCGCTTGGACATGTTCCTCCCGTCGATACAGGGTCGTACAATTCGTAGTGTGTTGCCGCGCTGGATGTTCGATTAAACATCAGCGCTGCTCTTTAGATTATCGTACGCGTGCCATCGCCGCTTGAATCGCTCGCTTGCACGGCGAGGAGGGTGCAAGATTTGACTGCCATCCCATCGAGTAACACAGTGCAGGCACCGCATTGGCTCGTGTCGCAGCCAACGTTCGTGCCGGTCAGGCCGAGCACATCGCGCAGATAGTGGACGAGTAAGAGGCGCGGTTCAACGTTGTCTTGGTGTCTTACGCTATTTATCGTGATTGAAAGTCGTGCCTTTGCTCTCTCTCTGCAACAAGAATGAATTTTGTGTGTTTCTCTTTCAACGATCCAGTGACAGGCAAGATTTAAGGTCATGCGCCGGGCGGCGAGCGATTTGGCCCGCAAGTGGCGGAAATACAAGGAGGTAGACGGGGTGCGAGTCTACCTCTTTGAGAAAATTTAATATTATATTCGCCAAGCGCTGTCTGGGCGTGCGCAATGGCTACGCAAATCCCACCTCGTGAGGTCATCGCACGAGAGGCGCGCCGGTTCGCGAGCAAAAATGAACGCGTCATAACGTCCATCTAGCCAAGTCGATGGCTAATCACAGCGCCACCCACATGGAACCGGTAATTCAGAACCTCATGCCACCCACAGCAAGCACGGCCGAACCTGACGGCAGGTATTATGCGACTTTCGACATGTCTTGTCAACGCCCCTACTGCGTTTGCGAAAAATTGTTGGCAATGCCGTCGGTTTCAGACCGATAGCATGAATTCATTTTGTTTGCGCGTAGAGGATGTGTTATACTCACGCCGAATTATTTGAATAGCCGAATCTAGGGGAGACCTATCCATGAGCAACGATGCAGCAATCGCAAAACCCGCGAAACCAGCGCGCCGTAGTTGGCTGTGGCAGCCAAACTTGATCGTGTTTGTTTCCAGCGCGTGTATTATGATTCTCGAACTTGTCGCCGGGCGATTGATCGCGCCGCACGTTGGCTCATCGCTGTACACGTGGACAAGCGTGATCGGCGTCGTATTGGCGGGCATTAGCTTGGGCAATTATCTCGGCGGACGACTCGCCGACCGCTGGGCGTCGCTGCGCTTTTTGGGCATGATCTATTTGCTCGCCGCGCTCGCTTCGCTGATGGTCTTGTACTTTGATCGCATGGACCAACTCATCGTCAACGATTGGCACATCGTCGTTAAAATTTTAGTGCTAACGTCGGCAATGTTTTTTGTGCCGTGTACGATCCTGGGAACGATCTCGCCCATCGTCGCCAAATTATCTGTGAGCGATCTCGCACGAACGGGACGTACGGTTGGCGAGATTTACGCGGCGGGCGCGCTCGGCAGCATCGTTGGAACGTTTCTCACTGGATTTGTGCTTATCTCGGCATTCGGCAGTTACACGATTGTCATGAGCGTGGCGCTGGTGCTTGCCGCCATCGGCGTGATATTTCTGCTGCTGGGCAAATGGCAATCGGCGATTCTCGCCGTGCTCGTCGTGGCAGGCGGCTGGATGCTCGCGTCGAATCAGGGTTGGCTCAAAAGCGTCTGCGTGCGCGAGACGAATTACTATTGCATCAAGATCATCGATCAGGACACCGAAGGGAAGCAGATTCGCCAGTTGGTGCTCGATCATCTGGTGCACAGTTTTGTGGAGCTGGGCAATCCGAGGAACATGGTTTACGGTTACGAAAAGATTTACGCCGAGCTAGCGCAGTTTCGCTCGATGCAAAAGCCCAAGCAAAGTATTCTGATGATCGGCGGCGGCGGCTATACGTTTCCGCGTTACATGGAAGCTGTTTATCCGGAGACAACCGTTCACGTCGTCGAAATCGATCCGGGCGTGACGCAGATCGCGCATGATATGCTCGGACTCGGGACCGATACAAAAATCGTGACGTTCAACGAAGATGCGCGCATGTTCATGGCACGTCAGCCGACGACGAAATATGATTTGATCCTCGGCGATGCGTTCAATCATTATTCGGTTCCCTATCATCTTACGACGAAAGAATTCAATGATCGAGTTCACACCTGGTTGGTGGACGACGGCATCTATGCGGTCAACATCATCGACGGACCGCGCGGCGAATTTGTGCGTTCGTATTACAACACGCTGCGCGAATCGTTCAAATACACTTATATCGCCGAAGGCAACTCGGATTGGCGACACGCGGCGCGCAGTTTTTTTATTTTGATTGGAACAGATAAACCGTTTGAGCCGTTTGCCTTTGCCAACTTCGATGCGGGCGATAGCGATGCGCTCTTGGCGCGCACCTTGGCGGGCGATGCCGAGATCAACAAAATGCTGACCGAAGCGCCGCTGGTGTTGCTGACCGATCAGTACGCGCCGGTCGATCAAATGCTGGCATCGATTTTTACGGATGAAGAGCCGCCGAAGTAAGAATGTCATTTCGAGACGCGGTTTTTGCGTCGAGAAATCTTGCTCGACAGAGGTGGAAGATTTCTCGCTCCGCTCGAAATGACATTTCAAAGTTAATTGCGAACCGGACTTGCTCGTGGTAAAATATGAAATGCTGTGAGCACGTCATCATATGAAAGGAATTTTGAAATGGACAAGGCAGACATTGGACTAACAGGTTTGGCGGTCATGGGGCAGAACCTCGTGCTGAACATGGAACGCAATGGTTTCACCGTCGCCGTCCATAATCGCACAACAAAGACGATGCGCGATTTTGTTGCGGCGAATCCTGGGAAGAAACTCGTTCCTTGCGAATCGCTCCAAGACTTTGTCAACGCACTCAAGAAACCACGCAAGATCATGGTGATGGTCAAAGCGGGCGCGCCCGTCGACGGCGTGATTGACCAACTTCTTCCGCTGCTGGAAAAAGGCGACCTCATCATCGATGGCGGTAACTCGTATTTTGAGGACACAGAACGACGCGCGAAAGAATTGGAAGCAAAAGGATTCCGTTTTATCGGCACGGGTGTTTCAGGCGGCGAAGAAGGCGCACTGTGGGGACCCAGCATCATGCCGGGCGGTCAACGCGAAGCATACGATCTCGTCAAGGATATTTTTGTCGCGATTTCGGCAAAGGTCAACGGCGAACCGTGCGTGACGTACATCGGACCACGCGGCGCGGGGCACTATGTCAAAACGACGCACAACGGCATCGAGTACGGCGACATGCAACTTATTGCCGAAGCGTACGACATTTTGCACCGCACGTTGAATCTATCGAACCAGGAACTCGCCGACATTTTCGCGGAATGGAATAGCGGCGAACTGCAATCGTACTTGATCGAAATCACGGCGGAGATTTTCAAACGCATCGATCCCGAAACGAACAAGCCGCTCGTCGATTTAATTCTGGACGAAGCGCTGCAAAAGGGCACAGGCAAATGGACGAGCCAGAACGCGCTTGACATTGGCGTACCCACGCCGACGATCAACGCGGCGGTTGAATCGCGCTGCATCTCAGCGATAAAGGACGAACGTGTGGCGGCGAGCAAGGTGCTGACCGGCCCACAAGTGCAATTTACCGGTGATCGCAAACAACTCATCGATGCAGTCCGCGATGCGTTGTATATGGCCAAGATTTGTTCGTACGCGCAAGGCATGGCACTTTTGCGAGCGGCGGGCAAAGAGTACGATTACAATTTGCCATACGGCGAAATCGCGGCGATCTGGCGCGGCGGCTGCATCATTCGCGCGCAGTTCCTCAATCGCATCACCGACGCGTTCCGCCGCGAGCCTGATTTGCCCAACTTGCTCCTCGACGAAAGTTTCAAAGCGGACGTGACCAAGCGCCAAGCGTCGTTGCGTCTCGTCGTGCAGACCGCGGTGAGCATGGGCATTCCGTGTCTCGCGCTCTCCAGCGCGATAGCGTATTATGATGCGTATCGCACCGCGCGCCTGCCTGCGAATCTCACGCAAGCCCAACGCGATTTCTTCGGCGCGCACACGTATCGACGGCTCGACAAGCCAGGCGATTTCCACACCGAGTGGAGCCAATAAAAATCAAACCGCCCGCGAGAATTGCGGGCGGTTTTTTTATTCAAGCGATTTGTTTGCGTGGCATGGTTGAGCGACCGAGTTTGTCCTTCTTGTGCTGATTGAATACTTTGAGCAATTCAAACCATGCAATGCTTAGTAAACCAGCGACCAAACAAATCAAAAGATCGATTGCGTCGAGTGCGGCAAATTGGAACAGATCGCGCAAGACCGGCACATAAAGTACGAGCATGAGAAAGACGCTCGCGCTGCCCAGTACCCACCAGAGCGCGGTGTTCGGCGTTCGTAACGTTGCTGCAATCGTGCGTGTCCAGGAGCGATTGGTCAGTATCAATCCCAGGTTCGCAATGATGAGGGTCGTGAAACTCTGCGACCGCGCTTCATTTTCAGTGACACCCCGATACAGCGCGATTGCAAATACGGCCAGGACGATGGCGAGCACGCTTGCGCCCTGTAACAAACTCATCAGCAGCGTCTTGCGCCCGAACAGTGGCTCGCTCGGATTGCGCGGCGGACGGTTCATTACGTTGGCTTCCTCCGGTTCGGCTTCAAAGATGGTCGAACACGCCGGGTCGATAATGAGTTCTAGGAAAACAATGTGTACGGGCATCAGCACCAGCGGCAAGTGCAGCACGACCGGAATGAGTGACATGCCCGCAATCGGCACATGAATCGCAAAGATGTAGGCAATCGCTTTACGGATATTGTCGAAAATGCGGCGTCCCAGTCGGACGGCTTGCTCGATCGATGAAAAATCATCGTTGAGCAAAACGAGCGCGGCCGATTCACGCGCTACATCTGTGCCGCGTCCGCCCATCGCAATCCCAATGTGTGCCGATTTCAACGCGGGCGCATCGTTCACGCCGTCGCCTGTCATCGCGACGATTTCGCCGTTATCTTTGAGCGCGTTGACGAGTCGCAGTTTTTGTTCAGGTACGACACGTGCAAAAATGTTAATGTGCGCGATGCGTCGCCGCAGTTCAACATCGTCCATCGCATCCAGTTCCGGCCCGGTAATGAATTGTTTGCTCGGGGTGAGACCAATTTGTCGCGCGATGTTTTGCGCGGTGCCGGGATAATCGCCCGTAATCATCACCACGCGAATGCCTGCGTTGTAGCATTCTTTGATCGCGTTCGGGACGGTCGGGCGAATGGGATCGGCGAGACCGACCAGACCCAGGAAGGTAAAATCGAAATCATGTTGTTCGCCAGGCAGCGTCGTCTGATCGAATCGGGCGCGCGCGACGCCTAGCACGCGCAGCCCGTCATTCGCCAGTGCGTTGACGTGAACGGCGAGTTGCTGTTTTTCCGATTCGGTCAGGTGACACAAATCGGCAATCGCCTCAGGCGCGCCTTTCGTGGCGACGACGAAATGCGCGTTGTCGGTTGCTTTCCAGACGTGCGAGAGCGCAAGTAATCGGCGCGACAAAGGATATTCGTGGACCAACATCCAGTTTTGATCTACGCGTTCAGTCCGATCAAGCTGCATGTCACCCAATTGGTGAATTGCTTTTTCCATTGGGTCGAATGGGTCCTCCTGACTTGCCAAGATACTATACTCGACTAACTCGTGAAAAGCTTTGGGCAACTTGCGGTCAGACTGATTGGTTCCGAAGAATTGTCCGTTCGCAAAAACCTTGCTCACTGCCATGCGATTCAGCGTGAGCGTGCCGGTTTTATCGACGCACAAGACGGTCGCCGAGCCAAGCGTTTCGATGGCAGGGACACGGCGGGTCAGGACGTTTTTCAGTGAAATACGCCATGCGCCGAGCGCGAGGAAAACCGTCATCACGACCGGCAATTCTTCCGGCAGGGTCGCCATCGCAAGCGTGATGCCAGCGAGAAATCCATGCAGCCAATCACCACGGCTGATTCCGTAGACGATAATGACCAGTACACACAGCGATGCGCCGACGATGGCGAGGTTGCGCACGAGTCGTCCCGTTTCTTTTTGCAAGAGCGTGTCTTCTGGCTCGACAGTTTGTAGGGCTTTGCCGATCTTGCCGATTTCGGTGTGCATGCCGGTGGCGAGTGCTTGCGCGACGCCATGCCCTTGCACCACAAGCGTGCTTGAATAGACGAACGGCAAATCGTCGCCACCGGGTTTGCCCATCGACGTGATTGTGTCGGTGGCAATCTTGCGAACGGGAACGGATTCGCCCGTCAACAATGATTCGTCCACGGACAGATTGATGGTCGAGAGCAGAATGGCGTCCGCAGGCACGCGATCACCTTCCGTGATGATGAGAATATCATCGCGCACGACCTCGCGGCCTGGAATGCGTTTTTCCATGCCATCGCGAATCACAAGCGCGCGCGGACTCGACAAATCGCGCAATGCTTCGAGCGCGCGTTCCGTCTTGCGCTCTTGATAAAGCGTGATACCCATGATGACAAATACAAAGCTGAGCAAGAGTAACGCTTCTTGCACATCACCCAAAAGCAAATAGATGGTGCCACAGGCGACGAGCAAGAGAAACATTGGCTCACGAACCACTTCCCAAGCAATGGCAAAGATGCTGCGCTTTTTCGCGGACGGCAGTTCGTTATAGCCCTCTAGCTTTAATCGCTCGGCAGCTTGTGCGTCTACTAGCCCTCGAATATTTTTGATGTCGAGTTCGTTTCCCAAGGTGTGTCTCCCATTATTCCAAAGTTTTGGTTTCTGTCGATTGCGTGTCAGTCGTGGACGTTTTTACAGGTAATACCGCTTTGATTGGACATTTCCCTTTCGATGGAGGAAAGAGAAGATGGAGCGCCAAGGAGGCGAAGGCGATGACAATGGTGGCGCAAATCAAAAGCGCTGGAACGCCCAGTTCACTCAAGCCATCAGCAATTCCCATTTTTCCCTCCTCGTTAATCGACCGAATTCCCCGGAGAAAAATATAACCCGTCTGTGCGACGGGCGAGTAACAATTCTATGAAGATTTGGTGAAGAAAAATTTCACGGCGCGATGGGCATTTCGATGGTGAATGTGCTGCCTTGATTGAGACCAGGGCTGGCTGCGGAAATTCGTCCGCCATGTGCTTCAATCAGATGTTTGGCGATCGTCAAACCGATACCGCTGCCGCCACCCGCGCGCGAGCGCGATTTATCCACGCGATAAAAGCGTTCAAAGATATGCGCTAGATTTTCACTGGTGATACCGATGCCGGTATCCTGAATCGCGATAGATAACTTGGCGCGATCATGCCAAGCGTGCGCGGTGACGGTTCCACCCGGCGGCGTATATTGCAGCGCATTGCCCAGCAAGTTAAGCAACACCTGGGTCATTCGATTGGCGTCGGCTTTGACACACGGCAAATTCGGCGCAACATCGAATACCAACACCACGCCTTTATCTTCAAATTGAAGTCGTAATCGTTCGGCGACGATACCGATGAGTTCTGCCATCTCAATCGGTCCGAGTTCCAATGGAATTTGTCCAGCTTCAGCGCGTGACAACTCTTCCAGGTCACGCACGAGTCGTTGCATTCGATTTACTTCGCGTTGCAAGTCCATAAACGTTTCTGGCGTGTTCGGAATGACGCCATCGACAAGTCCTTCCAGCGTGCTTTTGATGCTGGAGAGTGGTGTGCGCAGTTCATGCGTGACATCGCTGATGAGTTCCAAGCGGCGATGCTCAGTGCGATCCAAGGTCTCAGCCATTTGATTGAATGCTTGCGCGAGCGCGCCTAATTCGTCCTGGCTAGGTGGTACGATGCGGCTATGATAATCGCCCGCGGAGATGCGCTGGCTTGCGCGCATCATCGCTTGAATCGGTTGCAGAATGCGGCGTGTGGTAAATATGCTCGCCGCGATTGCCGCGAGAAAGCCGACCATCGTCGCAAGGATAAGGTGTTCGTGGACGATAGATTGAAAATTTGCTTCCAGAGCGGCGAGCAAATTCGGATTGCTTTCCTGAAGCGTCTGCAATTGGGCGATATTGCGCGTAAGCGCGTTGGGCGTTTGCAGTTCCGCTGTGGTATCTAGTACGATGACGCCAATGATCAATACGAGGAGATATGACAAAAATAATTTCCAGCCCAGGTGCTGTTGAATCGCCGTGATCCATTTCATTTCGGTTCGTCCTCAAAGCGATAGCCCGCGCCGCGTGCCGTGACGATAAGGGTTGGGTTGGCTGGATCGTCTTCCATTTTTTTGCGAATACGTCCAATGTGAACATCTGCCACGCGCTCATCGCCATAGTAATCATTGCCCCAAACTTGTTCGATGAGCTGTTCGCGGCTCAGCACCCGACCATGGTGGCGGGCGAGTGTGTGCAACAGATCAAACTCGATAGGTGTCAAATCGACTAGTTGCTCATCCTTCCAAGCTTGGCGCGCACTCGGGTCGACCCGTAATCGGCGAAAAGTGAGCAATGGATTGCCGATGGTTGTATCGCGTCCACGGCGCAGAATCGCTTTGACTCGGGCGACGAGTTCGCGCGGGCTAAAAGGCTTGGTGAGATAATCATCTGCGCCAACGCTCAAACCCACGATCTTGTCGGTCTCTTCGGTTTTGGCGGTTAGCATCAATACGTAGACATTCGATTCTTGCCGCAGACGGCGGAGGACTTCAATGCCATCGATGCCGGGCAGCATTACATCCAACACAATCAAGTCTGGCTCGAATGCGTGGGCAGCTTTGAGTGCGGCATTTCCATCAGACGCGATGTGCACCGTGAATCCTTCCGGTTCCAAGTAAGCGCGGACAGCATTGACGATTACGGGTTCGTCATCGACGATCAGGATTTTGGCTTGGCTCATGGTTTCCTACCCAGTTAAGTATACCGTGCGAGATAGAATAAAGCAAAAAGCGCGCTGGTTCCGTTATGTATTGGACTTTACGATTACCGTACGAATGTATATAATGACGAATGCATCACAACTATTGTCGTAATCCGGCCGGAGGAAAAGATGGCATTTGGAACAAGTGGCAAAATCTTGCGCGTTGATCTGACGCGCGGAACCATCGAAACGCAACAGATCGACGAGGAATTTTATCGGCTATATCCTGGCGGTAAGGCGCTCGCGGCATATTTTCTATTGCACGAGTTACCTAAGGGAACCGAACCGCTCAGTTCCGAAAATATTTTGATTCTTGCGAACGGCGTGCTGACCGGCGCGCCGTTCTCGACTGCAACGCGCTACACCGCTGTCGCACGCTCGCCGCTCACGCGCGGTTTCGGCGAATCGGAAGCCGGAGGATTCTGGGGACCCGAGTTGAAAATGGCCGGTTGGGAAGCGATCATTCTCAAAGGTCGTGCGCCGCGTCCCGTCTATCTTTGGATTCACAACAATCACGTCGAAATTCGCGATGCACGCGATTTGTGGGGACAAGAACCCGAGTTCGTTCAAAATAAAATTCGCGAGATTCATAACGACAAGTTGATTCGCGTGTTGCAGATCGGCATCGCAGGCGAGAACCTCGTGCGCTTTGCGGCAATCGAAAATGATTTGCGCCATTTCAATGGTCGAAACGGCATGGGCGCGGTGATGGGATCGAAAAACCTGCGCGCGGTGGCTGTGCGCGGCAATTCAAAATATGTCGATTGGGCGAACGATCCCAAGCCGATTGCCGAACTGGGGCGCACTCTGGCGAAGCGCGTCAAGGAACATCCACAGTCCTGGGATTTGCAAGACAAAGGCACGCCCGGTCTCATCGAACCTTTGAACGCGGCAGGCATTTTGCCGACGCGCAATTTTCATCAAGGCGCGTTCGAACAAGTCGATAAACTGAAATGGGCGGTGTACGAAAAAGACTTGTTGACGGCGCGTGGAAGTTGTTACGCATGTGCCGTGCGCTGTAAGCGTGAGGTCGCACTCGATGATCGTTATCAAGTCAGCAACGCGTACGGTGGACCCGAATACGAAACGGTCGATGGCTTTGGACCCGATTGCGGCGTCGGCGATTTGCAAGCCGTCGCCAAAGCGAATGAACTGTGCAATCGATACGGCATGGATACGATTTCATGCAGCGCGACGATTGCGTTTGCGATGGAATGTTTCGAGCATGGCTTGATCGGATTGAAAGAGACCGGCGGACTCGATTTGCGATTCGGCAATGCGGGCGCGATGGTTGCGCTGGTCGAGCAGATTACCAAGCGTCAAGGCATCGGCGACTTGCTCGCGGAAGGAACGCGCCGTGCTGCTGAACTAATCGGTGGGGATGCGAAATATTTTGCGATGCAGGTCAAGGGTCAGGAAATGCCGATGCACGACCCACGCGGCAAAGTCGGCGTGGGGCTAGGTTACGCGATCAACGAAGCGGGCGCAGACCATTTGACCGCGCCGCACGATCCGATGGTGTCGAATCCAGAGTCGGTGAGTTTCAAAGGCGCGAAACCGCTGGGCATCGAAGCGATTCCGTCGCGTGAGCTGAGTGAGCGCAAAGCCAAGAACTATGCGATTCTGGAAAATTGGACGAGCGCGGGCAAAGTGACGGGCATTTGTTTCTTCGGACCTGCGCCGCGTTCGTTCATCCAAGTCGATGAGTTTATCAACGCGATTCGCGCTGCGACTGGATGGGACATTGGCGTGCAAGATATTTTGCGCATCGGCGAGCGCGCGACGAACATGGCGCGGGCGTTCAATGTCCGCGAAGGTTTTTCGCCAAAGGATGACACGCTGCCTGAGCGATTGTTCTCGCCACTGGAAAACGGCGCGCTGCAAGGTGTCGCCATTTCCAAACCCGATTTCGAAAAGACGATGGCGGAATTGTATCGTATCAAAGGTTGGGACTCGGCAAATGGTGCGCCCAGCCGTGAGCGCCTCCGCGAACTCGACATCGAGTGGGTTGCGGACGTGATTGGCGTGTAGTGCAAATTGCCAATTTGCACTACATGGAGGCATATTGCAACTCTATCTCGGCGGTCACCTCAGTTGGTACGATTCGCAAAAACGCAAGCGATTAGAGATTTCGTTGAGCAAGTCAACCTTGCTAACCCAGGTGTTGGCCGATTTGAATATTCCCATCGCCGAAATTGCGGTTGGCGTGGTGAATGGCAATCCCGTATTGCTGTTCGATAATGTCGCGGTGACCGACGCCGACAAGGTAGAGTTGTATCCGCCCGTCGGTGGCGGAGAGAAGGAATTAGCAATGGCGCTAAATGCAAACGACATTTTGAAAGCCGAGTTCGAGTACATTGCGCATACGGCCATCCAAGCCAACGAAGATCGCGCGCGCGTTTCAAATTATTATTTCGTCACAATGGGCGCTGCTATCGGCGCAATTCTGAGCGCCAAGCTAGACCCTGGCTCGGTTGCCGTTCATCTCGCGTTTGTCGGCGTGTTCGCGGTGCTGACGTTCATTGGCTTTTCGACCTTGATGCAATTGGCGCGACTGCGCACCGCATGGCAAGATAGCGTGCGCGCGATGAATGTCATCAAGGATTTTTACGTGCTTCATGCGCAAGAGTTCAAACTCGATGCGGCGTTTCTGTGGCGAAGCACTTCCGTCCCTGCCGGCAGCAGCAAAAAAACGGTTTCCTTCTTTTTGGCGTTATCGATTCTCGCCATTACGTTTGGGACAGCGACCGCGTCGAGTGTCTATCTTGGCGTATCTATCGTCGACGTAGGGAATTTTCAGCTAGATGCGGCGACCGGAGTGATTATCGGCATCGCAAGTTTTTGCGTTGGAACGGCGCTCGCCATTTTTCAATACAAGTGGTACACGCGCCTGGTGATCGAATCGGAAAAATATCAACGCGAGCGATACCAGACGCATTTGGAAAAATACAAAGCGGTGCTGACAGCACGACCTGTAGAGACGTAACACGCGAAGCGTACGTCTCTACAGGTCTTTAGTTGCCACGAGCGCCGCGCCGTACGCGCCCATGAGTTGCGGATGCTTGGGCAGCATCACCTTCGTTTGCGTTTCCTCTTCCAGCATTCGTGCAATCGCTTGATTCTGCGCGACCCCGCCCGACAGCATCAACGGCGAAACGAGTCCAACGCTACGCACCATCGCGACGATGCGCTTGATGAGCGAGCGATGCAGTCCACGCAGAATTGAATCCACTGCGACGCCATGTGCGAGCAATGAAATAATCTCCGATTCTGCGAAAACGGTACACGTGCTAGAGATGACAACCTCGGCAGTAGTTCCCAATGACACCTGACCGATTTGTTCCAAAGGTACTCGCAAACGCTGCGCCGAATGCTCAAGAAATCGACCGGTGCCGGCGGCGCATTTATCATTCATCGCAAAGTCGATCACGTCGCCTTTGGGACTGACCGCAATTACTTTGCTATCCTGTCCGCCAATATCGACTAGCGTGCCGCCGTGACCTAGCTCGCGATAAATGCCGCGCGCATGGCAAGTGATTTCGGTGACTTTGCGCGTTGCTTGTGAAACGAGTCCGCGTCCATAGCCCGTTGCGACGATGGGAATATTTTCTGGCGATGCGCTCTCGCGGCGCGCGGTTTCAATCAATCGCGCCGCTTGATCCTCAATGCGCGGCTCCGCTTGTTCAAGCGTATGCCACACCAAATTTCCCTTTGCATCAACGCCGACGATTTTCACCGTCGTCGAGCCAACGTCGATTCCGAGTGCGCAAATATCTGTCACCAATAATTACCTCTTTGATTGTGAATGGCGAATAGCGAATAGCGAAATACACACCTTCTCAATTTGCTAGATGGATTTGGAGTTGTTGGCAGAGTAAGCAAAAATCTCTGGAAATTCCACTGACTCGAATTTGAACATAACATAGTCTCCAAGTCTTTCGTAATCTTCCCAGCCAGATGTTACAGAATGCGGTACTTTTGAAACAAAATATCTCAGCTTATAACGACACAAGAACTTTCTGAGGTAATCTAAATTCTGATGAATCGTTGAATTGCAGTCTATCAGGAATCTAGTTCCATATTCGGAGTCGACTAGTTTCTTTCGCCAGATTGATGCCTGGCTTATATCACAAACAGTATCGGGTAAATAACGACTATGAACTCTTTTTCTGTTTCGTTTGTTCATTCTTTCTTTTTCAGTGATTAATTTTGATTACAAAACTGTAGTCTGGCGAAAACTATCCTTTGATCCGCACAAAAACAAAAAGATCGCCCGAAAGTGGGCAATACGAAAATATCATCGGAAATTGGGCGTGAAATTCCGATCGCATATATGTGCAAAATTGGAGACCCGACTTCA
>JACRMI010000059.1:0-37807 GCA_016215025.1 Chloroflexota bacterium | reverse complement strand
TCCCGTTCGCGGAACAACAAACCCGCAGCGATGCAAGGATCGCCTGTGCCAAGGGAGTCAGAGCGCAACGATAGATTTGCGCAGTGTCGGATCTCAAACATGATTATAATCCCAAGTCGAAATTTTCGCCAGACTACAGTACAAAATATGACCGCAATCTATTTGCAATTTGCAATTTGCAATTCGCGCTATCCCAGCATCTCCACAAACGCTCCCAGCCGATTTGCGACTTGCTCTTCGGAAAAGGCGCGCGGGTCGTTGTGATCTGCCTCCAACAAAAGCGCTGGCACATGGCTCTCGCGCATCAAGCGGTCGCGCTGATCGATTTGCCCAATCGAGTACGGCTTGCACGAGCGATCCGAATGCAAGATCGCGCCGTCGAGTTGGAATTCGTCAATCATGCGTTTCATCGTCGCGAGTTTATAGCCTGTGCCTTGATTCAAAATCGGATGAAGGTACGTGCGCGCGCCAGATTCCATCGGATTGTTCGGATCGAACAGCGGCGCGAGTTCCGCCCATGCGTTCGTATACGTCGATGCGACAATCGCGACGCCGTGTTCGCCTAATCGTTCCGCGAGATAACGCAAGCGATACCAAATCGGCAGATTGTCCCAGAGCAGGCGCTTGCGTTCGTTCTTCACCACGCCGATTCCGCTAGCGATGCGCGCGTCGATTTCTTTCAGCATCGCCGCGTAAAAATCGACCGTGTACGCTTCGCCGCGCATTTCAACAATCGGTGCCATTTGGATGAACTGATCGAAGACCGAAATCGGCGCGGGACAATGCTTGCCGCGTTCCATCACTTGCATCCACAACTCGGCTGCCATTTTTGACAGGCGCGTGATCGCCATAAATTTTTGCATGTCGAATGATTTGCCCGCGACTTGTTCCGCAACTGGGATCGATTCTTCCATTTGCTTCTGGACATACTTGACGGCGTGCGGTTGCGCTTGCGTGTAAACGAACGGCGTGTCGATCAGAATCAGCGGCGTGTTGAAATGCTGCGCGAGCGCGCGATACCAGAGCAAAACGGTTTGGCAAATGTTCGTGCAAGCGAGCAGCAAATCGGGTTTAGGCAATTTGCCCACCGGCGTTTTGCCCGACAGCATCGTGCCGATGTCGGTGCGCGCGTACGAGCAAATGTCGCGCGAGTAGCCAACGCTCTCCGCTTCCGACGCAATATCGACGACGGCGCGCGCGGTTCCGCAAACGGCGGCGTGATTTTCGGGATAGAGGACGTAGAAATCGAGCGCCTTTAAAAATTCGACCGGCGCGCCCGACGTGACCCACGCGACCTTGCGATGCGTGTTCGCGTATCGTCCTTCGAGGTAATGGCGCGCGATGAGTTCCTTGGTGCGCGGCGAAATCTTGAGCGGCGGCGTGAGGTATTTGCTTTTCGATTCCTGTGCGCGCAATTCAGTTCGCCAGCGCACCAATCGCAGCGCGGGCTTGCCGATAAGGTTGACGTTCCAATGATAGCTCAGTGTATTCATGGATTAGTCTCTAGTCCCCCGCCCTGGAAGGGAGGGGTTAGGGGAGGGTGAATAGTACTCTCACAATCCAACAAGATCATTTCTAAAATCCCATCAAGATTTTTGAAAACGTCTCTATTGTTAAACCGCATTTCGTGATAACCTTGTTCAACAATTTCCTGGGTTCTTTTGCGATCATACTCTTCTTGCTCGGCGTGAGAATCGCCATCGAGTTCGATAACCAGTCTTGTCTCAGTGCAACAAAAATCAACGATGTATCTGCCGATTGGATGCTGACGGCGGAATTTGAATCTGCCCAGTTGTCGATTGCGCAGGCGCGACCAGAGCAAGGTTTCGGGTGGCGTCAATGGCTTTCGCAAATCGCGCGCGTGTTTGAGAATGCGAGGATTGATGCGATGTGAGTTCATGGAGTTACCCTCACCCTAACCCTCTCCCTACGAGGGAGAGGGAACAGCTCGGCCCTGACCCTAACTTTCTCCCTTTTAGAGAGAGGGAACGTTGACCCTCATCCTAACCTTCTCCCTACAAGGGAGAAGGGACAGAGGCGATCATTTCCATAAACGCTTCCAAGCGTGTTTGCGTTTGCTGGGAGAGTGGATCATTGAGATCAAATTCTATCACGACGGATGGGATTCCACAGTCCGATAATGCTTTGCGAAGTGTGGGATGATAAAATAATTCTGGTTCGCAGAATTTCACATCGTAGAAGACGATGCCTTTTGCGCCAAAAGTTTTTGCCAACGATTCGAGATGTTTTGCGCGCTCTTCGATTGCACTGCCGCGTGTTGAGTCAGGTGGAGCGGCGAGGATGCGTTCCGCCATGCGCGTGAATGGATCATGGCTCACGCCGCGCGGATAGAGTCGCCGACCGCAGCAAGCGAAATCGTCGGCGACGACATAGGCGTTCATCGCGTCGAGCGCATCGAAAAGTGTCATGGGTTCGGGAACGATGCCGGAGAGGATGATCGGAAGTTGCGGCGACCTAGCAGGTCGCGCTACCAGTCGCGCTACAGATTCCACAATTTCAATAAATTTTTCTGCGGGCAAGTACTCGCGCGAGCGGATGAGACGATACAAATCGGATTGCGAGAGCGGGAGGTTTGATCGATTGCGGTGCAGCTCGGCGAGCAAATCGTCGGCGTGTTCTTCGCGCGCGATGCACACCATGAGTTCGGCGTCGGATGGATTGCGCTGGGTGATTTGGGTGAGCGTGCGATAGATGGATCGAAATTCGGCGGCGAGGAATTGCAGATCGCTGTCGCGAGTACCGCGTGGGAGATAAATCGGCAGGATGGGTTTTCTTTCAGCAAGGAGGAGAGTCTTCGACTCCACTTCGTTTCGCTCAGAGTGACTTCGCTCAGGATGCAGCGTGGGTTTAACAAAATCGATCAGGATGCTGGCAAAGCCTTGGAGCGAATCGCACGCGTGCGGGACGACGATCAAATCGGTCAGGTCGAGGTTACCAGAAAGAAGATACGCGAGCGCATTGCGAACGATGGAGCAGACGTACGGCTGGAGATGGGCCGAACCCAGGGTCGCATCGACGTGCGGCGGTCCCCAAACTTCGACGGGCAGAATGTCGAATGCGCGGAAGAGCGCGCGGGGATAATGAATCGGCAAAACGGCGGCGATGCGTCCGCCGTTTTCTTTGTGGGTGCGAATAGTTTTGATGCGGCGTGGAATGATTGGTGTCATCCTTGACTCCTCAAGTCGATTATACGTTATCGCGCTGAAGTGTCAATCATCAAGCTGATAAAATGCGAATCGCGGCGCTTGACAATTTTGCCGACCTGCGGGTAAAATGATTTCAATGTTGTCGAATTTGTTTTCGTTTGCATTGATTATTTGCTGCATCTGTCCTGGGCGGGGGCACGCCGCCGCATCAGACGGATGGACATTGCACGCCGATTGATGCGGACACTAGCCCCCGCGAGTATTTATTTGTGGGGAGCTAGACTCGATGCGTTGAGCCTAGGGTCATCCCTAGGCATTTTTATTTTTTGTTGGGCAAGTTTCCAACTTGCCCGATGTGATCGCCCATAAATGGCAAGTTGCCAACTTGCCCTACGGTCAAGGAGATGCTATGAAAATTGCAAAGGATGTAACCGAGTTGATCGGGAATACACCGCTCGTTCGATTGAATCGAGTGAACGACGGCGCGGGCGCAGATATTGTTGCCAAACTCGAATTCTATAATCCTGCGCACAGTGTCAAGGATCGCATTGGATTATCGATGATCGATGCGGCGGAAAAAGCGGGCAAGATCAAAAAGGATACGATCATTCTAGAGCCGACCAGCGGCAACACCGGCATCGGTCTGGCGATGGTATGCGCGGCGCGCGGATACAATTGCGCGATGATTATGCCCGAAACGGTGAGCCAGGAACGCAAGATGATTTTGCGCGCGTACGGAGCCGCGGTGATTCTGACGCCGGGTCCAGAAGGAATGAGCGGTGCGATCAAAAAAGCGGAAGAACTAGCAGCCGCGGATTCGCGTTTTTTCATTCCGCAGCAATTCAAAAATCCAGCGAATCCTGAGATTCATCGCAAGACGACGGCAGAAGAAATCTGGCGCGACACCGATGGTAAGGTTGACATCTTGATTTCAGGGATTGGCACCGGCGGAACGATTACGGGTGTGGGCGAAATTATCAAGGAACGCAGACCCTCATTCAAAACGATTGCAGTCGAACCCGATGCGTCGCCGGTATTATCGGGCGGGAAAAAAGGATCACATCCGATTCAAGGTATCGGCGCGGGCTTTGTGCCGGATGTGTTGAATACAAAAATCTACGATGAAATCATTCGCGTGAAAAACGACGATGCGTTTGAAATGGCGCGGCGCATGGCCAAAGAAGAAGGACTGCTCGTCGGCATCTCGTCGGGCGCGGCGACGTGGGCGGCGCTCCAAGTTGCCAAGCGATCGGAGAACAAGGGCAAACTGATCGTCGTGATTATTCCGTCGTTCGGCGAGCGCTATCTGAGTACCGCATTGTTCGCGGATTTAGCAGATTAAAGAATAATACGTAAATTGGAGTGTCAACATGTTCAATACTTTGCGTCAAGATATTCAATCTGTTTTTGAACGTGACCCCGCTGCGCGAAGTTGGCTGGAGGTTGTGTTATTATATCCTGGCTTGCACGCGGTCTGGGGGCATCGCATTTCGCATTGGTTATGGATCCACGATTTCAAATTGCTCGGTCGATGGGTATCCCAAATCGCTCGCGGAATAACGGGAATTGAAATTCATCCGGGCGCAACGATTGGTCATGGCTTTTTTATCGATCATGGCATGGGGGTGGTGATCGGCGAGACGGCGGAAGTGGGGAAGAACGTGACGCTGTATCACGGCGTAACACTCGGCGGCACGAGTCTCAACAAAGGCAAGCGGCATCCGACGATTGAAGATAACGTCGTCGTCGGCGCAGGCGCGAAAATTTTGGGAGCCATCACCGTCGGCGCGGACAGCCGCATCGGGGCGAATGCTGTCGTGAACAAACCGGTTCCGCCCGACTCGGTGGTGGTTGGCGTGCCAGGTCAGATCGTCAAACGTAAGGAGCATCGTTATGCTACCACGCCTGACTTGAATCACGGCGTGATGCCCGACATGATTGGCGCGTCGGTGATTTCGCTCATGTCGCGCGTCGATGCGTTGGAAAAAATTCTCGCGATGGATCACAAACACGAGCCGATGCAGGTGCGTGACTCGTTGTGGACGATAGATGACTTTGCGATTTAAAAAGAAACAACAACGAATTGAGGAAAAAGCGAATTTGACTATTCCTTAATTCGTCGTTGTGGCATGGAAAAAGGACAACGAATTGGGAAAGAAACGAATTGAAACGGATTCGCTTGATTCCCAATTCGTTGTCCTTTTTACGCCAAATCTTGTTTCATCGATTCGTATTGTTCTTTAGTGATTTCACCTTTGGCGTAACGCATTTTCAAAATTCCGATGGGGTCTTCCAACGTGGGAGTCGCGGATGTCGTAGTCGTCGCTATAAACGTTTGTCCGCCGCCACGCACAAACCATGCGACCAACGCGACAATGCCACCGATTATGAATGCCCAGAAAACGAGCGAGAGGATCCATCGAATCGGACTAAAGGCACCCATCATGCCAAATCCACCGAAGCGATCCATCATGCCGCCGTTCATCATGCCGCGCATACCTAGCCCACCGAATCCCATCATTCCGATGCTGCCGATGAGTAACAGCACGAACACGACGATCAACACTATACCGACAACCGTCCAAACGTTTTTCATAATTTGCCTCCTATGGCAATCTAGATTTTATAACGGAATTGTGAAATTGGTATGAAGACGCGATGTGATTTCGATTAACCAGGCAAAATAGAAATCGTGACGCGTGTTCCGCCATTTACGCGCGGCTCGAAAGACAGCGTGCCGCCGACGACGGCGAGCATCGTGCTGTGCAACGCGAGACCGTGCCCATCCTTCTGCGCCAAAGGATTTTCTTGAACGCCAATTCCATCATCTTCGACGACAATGCACAATCCGCGCGTAATTTCGATTCGTAAATCTAGAGCGCGGTCCGATTTTTCAGCGCGCGCGTGCTGCGCCGCATTTCGAATTGCCTCGCGCGTCGCGTAGAATAACGTCTCCGCCGTAAGTGGCGGAAGCGCTTGCGCTTGAAGCTTCGCCTCAGGATCGATCTGCCACGTCACGCTATCGAACGCCGCTTTCCATTCCTCGTCGACGGTTTTTTGCAATGCGCCGATCAAACCCAGGCGCGTGATCTCCGGAGCGACGACCGGCATATTCCGCAGCAAATCCGAAAGCTGGCGATGGGTCGCCGTGAGCAATTCAATCGCTTGCGGATTCGCGTCGCCGAGCGTGAGCATCGCCGTATGCAGTTGTGGCAAGACCTCATCGTGCAGCACGCGGCGTGCCTGGCGATCCAACAGTTGCGTTTCGACGAGGCGCTGGCGCTGCAAAGCGATCATGCGGCGCGCGAGTTCCGCGCTGGCGCACGTATCGATCAAGCGCTCGCCGCTCGCGCGCGCAATTTCGATTTCCTCCTGCGCGTACATTTCTCCGCCGATTTTTTCTTCGAGCGTTAACACGCCGATCAATCCCCGTTCGCTCCACAACGGTACCGCCCAATGCGTTGCATCGATTTGAACGCACATCGTTTGCGGCGAATCGAATTTTTTTAGATCGATTGGAATAGATGGAGTTGTGTTTTCTGGATAAGCGAGCGGTGGAACGAGTGGCGCAAGCGGACCAAGAGCCGAAAGAAATGCCGAGCGCGCATTGAGTAAGTCGCGGCACAACGCGCGAAACGGAGTTGCGACATCGACTTCGGACGGTGTTGCGGTGAGGAGTTGATCGTAGAGACCCTGGCTCGCGATAAAGGGGCGCAGGTCGCGCACGAAACGATCCCGCTCGACGTAGGTGCGCCAACCGAGGAGCGCGTAAAAAATCGTAAAGAGTCCGGTCGTTAAAAGGATCGTATACGTCGGGCGAAGCTGCGCGGCGATGCTCCAACCGGTCACGATGCCGTACCCAATCGCCAGAATGACGGCATTATACCAATGGCGCAGCAGACCGCGCCGTGGCAACACTTTGCCGGTGAAAACCTGATAGAGCGCAATCGCTTGTCCGACACAGAAAATCGACGCGGCGATCAACGAAGCAATAACGAGATCAAAGATGCCGACGGTGAAGATCATTTGGTTGTCAATTGCGATTCCGCGTTCGGCGTTCGATGTGACCCAGATGATGACCCAAGTGACGAGCAGTCCGACGATCAACAAGACGATGGCGGTCGTGATGAACCAGGGGCGCGCGCGCTGTCGTGCGACGTTACCCATCATGCGCGGCGATGGCGCGGGACGACGGAGCGCGTCGAGCGAAAGCACGACGCAGAGCATGATGTCGATCACGTAGAGCGGAATCAAAATCGGAATGCCAGCTAGCGTGAATGCAGAGGTGAGTCGAAGATTAGAGATTTCGGCGATTGAGGGAAGGGGATTGGCGAATAATAGAAATGCGATGAGGGCAACCGTTAGTGAGGTCGCAAGATAAAACCATAGTCGCTGACGTGTTTGCAAATCGGACGTTGGTCGATCCCAGAATCCGTTATACCACAACGTCACGCCGTACCAACCGAAGGGCAAAAGGATAACGGGAATCCAACCGATATGCCACCAAAAATCCAACCCGTCGCTCGCGAGGTTGAGACCGAGTCCCAGGATAGCCGTGTGGCTAAAGAAAAAAATGCTGCCGAGGATGAGCGCGCCGCCAGTGAACCCAATGCCCCATCTGCGCCTTTCGGCATTCAGCAAAACGGTGAGACCCAGCCAGAGCATAAGGATGGTGTTGTGCAGCGAAACAGCCAGCGTCGCCCAGTCGAGCCCAAAATTCCCAGTCATTGTTTCATCCGCGAATCCAGCGAATCAACGCGAATCTCAAAATTGTTTAACAACCCAACCACCTAACTACCGCACGATCGAACTATTGCACTAGCTCAACCCATTCGCCTTTTTCGTTCATGATGCGCGGAACCCCCTCTGCATCCCATCGAATCAAACGTCCTTCGCGGGCGATGATGGCGGCGCGAGTGCGCGCAACTTTTTCGTCGGTGGTGCTATCGGCGAGACCCCACACGGCGTAGATTTGTCCGTTGATGCGACTGATCGTCCGCTTGTCGCGAAAGCCCATGCGCGCGGCGATCTGCTCGTTCGTAAATCCTTGCGCCAACATTTTTGCGACGCCTTGCTCGGCGGGTTCGAGCAAATTCATCGGCGAGTTTTCGTCCTTGTGGCGCACCTCTTGCACGCGCGATTCGATTTCGGGATCGATAAAACCGCGCCCAGAGATTGCATCGCGCAACAGCGGCACGATCATCTGCGGCAAGAGGTAATTTGATTTGCGAACGTACGCGTAATGGCTGAGGATTCCAGAGCGGCGAAAATCGCGATAGTACGCGTCGTCGTCTTGAATCGAATAAAAGACGACGGGCAAACGCGGCAGCTCACGCCGAATCGCAATTGCCGCTTCGATGCCGTTCAGCGCGCCCGCAAGCTGCACATCCATCAAGATAGCTTCGGGCGGTGATTCAAGACAGAATGCGAGCGCGGCTTCGCCGTTGTCGAAATCGCAAACGATTTGGACGTCGCGCGTAGCTTCCAAACCGGTCTTGAGCGCGGCACGAAGTTTTTCGTTGTCTTCGACAAGAAGGAGATTTATCATTGCAATCTCAGTTTTGCTGTCAGATAACAATGGTCAGAACCACCACGGCAATGAACATGAGCATCTTGAGCCGTTATATCCGCTGTATGAAATATATAATCGAGACGCACGAGCGGCCCGGGTACAGGAATTGTTCCTAAAAGAGCGCTGTTTGGAAATAGATTGTGAATTCGTAATCCGCTGGGAAAAGTATAACCCAAGCCCCATCCCACTTCACGATAAGTATCCCGAAATTTACTGGCTAATTGGGGATAGGCATGCGTTTGATCATTGATATTCAAATCACCCATGATGACAACTTGCGAACCGATTGCGTTGGCACGATTCGCAATATCAGCCAATTGGCGCTGTTGTGGCTGATCGTCCAGTCCAATCGGTATCGGGTAATCCTTCCACCAAGTTATATCGGGCGGTAGTAGGTGAGGCGCGAATAAATGCAAAGGCGAACCTTTGACAATTATTAATGTATAGAGTGTGCCACGACCTTCGCTTGCTGGTTGAAACCATTCACTCGCAGAAATTGGGTATCGACTGAGCAAGCCCGTTGAATGAGTCGTGACATTCAGAATCTGATTTGGGTATTTCTTGGCCAACCGCGTCTTCAAGAGCTGGGCTGTTTCTGCGGTCATTTCTTGAACTGCAATAATGTCTGAGTCGGTTGCTTCAACTTCGGTCACGACTTGCTCAGGCTTTGCGGTTCCTGGTCCAAGATTAAACGTTGTAAAGCTAATGAGGGTTGCGTCGTCGAGAGGTGACGCAGTAGGGCGAGGGAGAAATAGATGTCCGAAAAGGATGCTGAATAAGATGAGCATACCAAAAGATAGTGTTAATATAATTCTTGAGCGAATTTGCCAGGTGATAATCAATATGAGCGGAAACGGAACAAAGAGAAAAATTGAAAAAGTACTCACCAGCGTGAACCACGAGGGCCAATCTGCCAAATATTTCTGCAGAGCGAAAAATAAAAGTAGGCCCATGAAATAGACGAGGCACGCAACAAATAGAAATCGATGCCAGAGGGGTTTGATTTTCATGCTTTGAGAGATTAACCCAACTGGAAATTTGTGTCAAGCACTTGAGTGTTTCGCAAAATGACTCTAGGATGTAGCGGTTCGTCGCTCGATAATTTATACTGCACATGGAGGTTTCGATGCAGAAACTCATCGCACTGCAAACGCGCGTCCAACTCCTGATCGTGTTTTTCATCTTTGCTTTGGTCGCTGCAGGACTGACAGCATTCCCGCTAAGTTGGGAACTAGAGTTGCTCGAACAAATTGTGCGTGCCTCGCCCATTCAAATTCCACCGCTCATCGCTTGGGTCGCGCTGGTGAATGGTGGACTGCAAGCGACGTATCGGCAGTATCCGTTCATGGCATATGGCACCGATTGGCTCGCCTTCGCGCACATTGTCATCGGCACGGCGTTCATCGGCCCGCTGCGTGATCCCGTGAAAAACATTTGGGTGATCGAATGGGGCATGATTGCGTGCGTGTTGGTGATTCCGTTGGCGGTCATCGTCAATCCGATTCGCGGTATTCCATTTTTCTGGACGCTGGTCGATTGCTCGTTCGGCGTGTTTGGAATTATTCCACTATGGTTCGTGCGCCGCGATATTTTACATCTCGCCGAGTTACGAAAATGAAATTGTTGCTAATTACGGCTGAAGACCCATTAACGCTCGATGCACGCACGCGCGAGTTGATTCGCTTTCCGCAATTGACGATGCCATTGCTTGCTGCGCTCACGCCAGAGCATTGGCAGGTTGAACACGTTGATGAAATCGTCGAGCGAGTCGATACAAAACAGCATTTCGATTTGGTCGGCATCACGGCGGCAACGCCAGCTGCGCCGCACGCCTACGAACTCGCCGATGCGTTTCGGGCGAATGGCGTACCAGTCGTCATGGGCGGACCGCACGCAACGCTTATGCCACACGAAGTTGCGGAACATGCCGACATCGTGGTGATGGGCGAAGCGGAATTAATTTGGTCGCGCGTGTTGCAAGATGTCGAATGCGAGAAACGTTACTCATCGGGCAGTCACAGCATCGACGAAAAAACTGGCGCGACGGTTGAAGTATTGGCGAACGGCACAAGAATCTATCGATGTCCGACACGCGCAACGTTGGAGCATTTGCCGCGCCCCCGTCGCGATTTGGTTCGCGATGGCGGCTGGAACAAATGGTGGGCGACCAAAAGTCCGCTGATCGCGACGCGCGGTTGCATTCATCAGTGCGATTATTGCACTATTCCGTTGATTTATCCGCAATCGCGGCAAATGCGTTATCGTCCGATTGGTGAAGTTGTCGCCGATGTTGCGGCATCGCCCGACAAGGGAATCGTTTTCTGGGATGATAACATCGGCGCGAATCTGAATTACGCCAAAGATTTGTTCCGCGCGCTTGCGCCGTTGAAAAAATGGTGGACGAGTCAGACCACAATGGCATCAATTCGGGATGATGAATTTCTGCAACTCGCTGCCAAGAGTGGCTGCAAAGCGTTTTTCGTCGGCTTGGAAAGCGTCAGCCAATCGAGTTTGAACGGCACGCACAAAGGTCATAATCGCGTCGGCGACTATCGCCAATTGTTACAACGCTTTCACGCGCATGGCATCGCGTTGCAAGCGGGCGTCATGTTCGGATTCGACGAAGACGGCCAGGACATTTTCGCGCGCACAGTCGATGTGCTGGGCGACATCGGTCTCGACAATGCAACGATTAGCTTGATGGTTCCTTATCCAGGTACGCCCGCGTTCGCAAAACTCTCCACCGAGAATCGCATCATCGATTTGGATTGGCGGCATTACAACGGCAAAACGCACGTCGTCTATCGACCCAGGAAGATGACGCCCGATGAATTGATGGCTGGATATGAGTGGGCGAAGATGCAGTTCTACTCGCCGAGCCAAATCGTCAAACGATTGTCGATCAGTCGCACGGGGTTGTGGTGGAACGTGCCGCGCAACCTGGGTTACATGTTTGGACTGACGACTGAAGTGCGCGCCAGGGCGGCGATGCATCGGAAGGAAAGCGATTTAGAGATTGGAGATTGGGGATTGGAGATTGGAGATTGAGCGATTGAAGTTTGGGCGTTTTTCTTTCGCGCCTTTCGTGATCTTTCCTGGGGAGTTGATAATGAGAATCGATATCATCGTCGTTTACATGCAACGTTACGAACGTGGACACGAAATCAATTTCGTTCCGCCCATCACGGGGCTACATCTTGCCGCGCTTACGCCATCTCAGCATCATGTGCGCGTGATTCATCAGCAAGTTGATCCGATTCGATTCGATACCGACGCCGATTTGATTGCGCTGTCGTTCTTTAGCGGCTTTGCGCCCGAAGCGTATCGATTAGCGCGCGAATTCAAACGACGCGGCAAAATCGTCGTGGCTGGTGGACCGCACGCGACGTTTTGGGCGGACGAAGTTCTCGCGCACGATTGCGATGCGGTCGTCATCGGCGAAGCAGAATCCGTGTGGACGCAGTTGCTTGACGATGCAGAGCGCGGTATGTTGCAAGAGAAATATTTTGGCATGCCGACCTCGTTGGAGAACCTTCCGACGCCGCGCTACGATTTGCTTTCGCCGCGTTTTTTCGTGCGGCGGGTGATTCAAGCGACGCGCGGCTGCCCGTTCAGTTGCTCGTTTTGTTCCGTGCCATCGGTGAATCCTGGGTATCGCATGCGTCCCGTCGCCGATGTGATTCGGGATTTTCAAGCCACAGAGGGCACAGGGGACACAGAGAAAATCATAAATCACGCGAAGCGATCAAAGATCAGAAATTGGTCTTGGTGGCAGCGCAAGGTTGTGTGGTTTTGGGACGACAATTTGACCGCACGACGCGCGTACGTCAAAGAACTGTTGCGCGCGATGATTCCGCTCAAAAAGTGGTGGCTCACGCAAGCGAGCATGGACATTGCGCAAGACCCCGAACTACTCGACCTGATGCAAGCGTCGGGCTGCATTGGCGTATTTTTCGGCATCGAAAGTTTTGGCAAAGAGTCGCTGCAAGAGGCGAACAAACGGCAGAACCGTGTCGAGTATTATCGCGAGTGCATCGAGAAAATGCATCAGCGCGGTATCGCCGTCATGGCGGGTTTTATTGCGGGGTTCGACGGCGACACGACGGAAAGCATCGTGCAAATGGCGGATCACTTGTACGAGATTGGCGTCGATGTGCCGTTTCTTAGCGTGCTGACGCCGTACAAAGGCACGCCGTTATTCGACAAGTTGGAGCAAGAGGACAAGTTGCTTAAAGATCGCGGCTGGCAATTTTACAACGGCTACAATGTCGCATTCCAACCGCGCAACATGCGCGCCGATGAATTGCTGAGCGCGCATCGCAAACTATGGCGCACCGCCTTTTCGCCGCTGCATGTGTTCAAGCGAATCGCGCGCTCGGCGTTGCGCTTGCGCATTGGCGCACTGTTCCTTTCGCTCGCGATGAATAGCTTTTACGGATGGAAGGCGTTGCGCGGCAATGCGCCCGTTGATATGTGTTATCGCACCGTGCCAATTCAAGTGCGGCCGATGAATACCTTGCTGTGTGATGGTCAGTTTATCGAGGCAGTCGCAACCGCATCGCGCGTATCTATCCAAATGAGGAGGGAACTGTGAGTAAGAAATTAGCGTGGGGGATCGTCGTGATTTATGCTATCGCCATGGCGTGGGTTGAATCGGCGGTGGTTGTTTACTTGCGCACGATGATCGATCGCATCGAGCCATATCAACCGAATCCATTGCCGATGTTTCGCGGGCTGGGTGAAATCGAACTGGGACGCGAAGCGGCGACGCTCGTGATGTTGTTAACGGTGGGCTGGCTTGCGGGGCGTACGTGGCGCAGTCGAATCGCATACGCCGGCATCACGTTTGGCGTGTGGGATATTTTCTATTACATCTTTCTTGTGCCGATGAGCGGCTGGCCCCGGTCGCTGTTCGATTGGGACATTTTGTTTTTGCTGCCGCTGCCATGGTGGGGACCTGTCATTGCGCCTGCATCGATTGCCGCACTGATGATTATCGGTGGCACGCTCATCACGCAAATCGACGATGTGGATATGCCGTTTGCGCCGCGTCGATTGGCGATGGCGTTCGCAACGGTGGGTGCGCTGCTCGCGCTGTATGTTTTCATGGCGGATGCAATCGCCGTGGCGAGCAACGGTGTCGAATCGATCAGAAATGTATTGCCGACCGTGTTCAATTGGCGCTTGTTCGGAATTGCGTTCGTCTTGATGACCATGCCGATTGTCGATATAGGCTGGCAGATGTGGCGGAAAAAAGTGCTGCAAATTCCAGAGATGCAGCGCACAGCATAAAAAATGCGACGCACCCGCTTCGCGAAGCGGGTGCGTCGCATTTTTTATCGATCTACTCGAAATTCTTGGCGACGAAATTCCAGTTCACCAGATTCCAAAACGCTTCGACGTATTTGGGGCGCGCGTTGCGGTAGTCGATGTAATATGCGTGTTCCCAAACGTCGCAGGTGAGCAGTGGCTTTTTGCCAGCGCTCATTGGGTTTGCAGCGTTGCTCGTGCTTTCAATCGCGATGGAACCGTCGGCATTCTTGACGAGCCATGCCCAGCCCGAGCCAAATGTGCCGACAGCGGTCGTGCTGAATTTTTCTTTGAACGCGGCGAACGAGCCAAACGTTTTGTTGATCGCTTCGGCGAGCGCGCCGGTGGGTTCGCCGCCGGCTTTCGGCGCGAGACAATTCCAGTAGAAGGTGTGATTCCATACTTGCGCGGCGTTGTTGAAAATGCCACCGCTGGATTTTTTGATAATGTCTTCCAGCGAGAGATTCTCAAACTCCGTCCCAGGAATCAACTTGTTGAGGTTGGTCACGTACGTGGCGTGATGCTTGCCATAGTGGTACTCGAGTGTCTCCGCCGAAATGTGCGGCGCGAGCGCGTCTTTGGTGTACGGCAGATCGGGTAGCTTGTGTTCCATGTTTTCCTCCTGTGGTAGGGCAAGTTGGAAACTTGCCTTACAAAAATAAAATGCCGACCAAGCTTCTCGCCATCATCCAAGAAACTAGGTCGGCAATTCATCACCGAAACTGGCGACATTCTAGCACGGTTTAAACGCTTATGCAATCGACTTTTTCTGGTGATTACCTAAAAGCCGGTTATGTCATTTCGAGGAGCGTTTGCGCCATCTTTGATGGCGTTGCGACGAGAAATCTTGCTTTCATGGAGGGAGATTTCTCGCTTCGCTCGAAATGACAGTTATGGGTAATCACCAGACTTTTTCCACACCCCTTGACAGCGTTTGGGGTTCGCATACAATTGTGCCATCCTCAGGACGGGGGTTATCCTTATGACAGGGAAAACAGAGTCTGCCGATTTGACATTGGTTGTCGACTTGGGTCAAAACGCAGATTCCGATGAGCTTGACCGCGCGGCGCGCCAATTGCGTGATGAACTTCAAGACCTGAATGTCGGGTCGGTCGAGCTAGCGAAAAGTGACGTGGTGGTCGCGGGCGCAAAATCGGCTGAAGTAATCACGTTTGGCTCACTGGCAATCACAATTCTACCAACCCTTGTGCCCAAGTTAATGGAATTCCTTCAATCGTGGGCGCTGCGGGGCGAAAGCCGCAAAGTCAAGATCAAGACGCAGGTCGGCGACCGCTCGGTTGAGGTTGAGTATTCGCCCCAAGCAACCTCACAAGCCGAATTGAAAGACCTTGTCGAAACGCTGACGAGTGCGTTAGAAACAAAAAAATAAGATCGTGAAAACTGCTCGCGTCCATCGAATGATGCTGGCAGTTTTTGTTTTCCATAGATTGGAAATACGATGGCTGGAAAATATGCCCTGATCATCGGCAATAGTGAATATCATGACCCGAATCTCACGCGTCTCAAAGCGCCATCGGCGGACGTGGATGCTCTCTCGGCGTTATTACGCGACGTGCAGATTGGTGGATTTGATCAAGTCATTACGCTCGCTAATGAATTGTCTGCCACCATTCGTCGTGCTATCGCACACTTTTTTTCTCAGAGAATGTCAGACGATTTGCTGGTCCTGTATTTTTCTGGGCATGGCGTGCTCGACGATCGGGGCGAATTATTTCTTGCCGCTAAAGATACCGAACGTGACCTAGTCAGTGGCACAGCTATTCCTGCGGTGTACATTACTAGCGAAATGGATCGCAGCCGTTCGCGGCGTCAGATATTGATTTTGGATTGTTGTCACAGCGGTGCATTTGCGCGCGGTTCGAAGGGCGTTGTCGGTGCGAGTGTCGGCACGAGTACTTCCTTCGAGGGGACGGGTTACGGACGTGTAGTGCTGACGGCGACTGATGCAACGCAATACGCCTGGGAAGGTGACCAGGTCATCGGCAAAGCCGAAAACTCATTGTTCACGCATTATTTGATCGAAGGGCTGCGAACGGGTGAAGCCGATTCAGACGCCGATGGCCAGATTTCGCTTGATAATCTGTACGATTATGTGTACGGGCAAGTTGTAAAAATGACGCCGAAGCAAACGCCGGGCAAATGGTCGTACAAGCAACAAGGCGATATTATCATTGCGAGGAATCCAAAACCGAAACTAAAAAAGGTCGAGTTGCCAATTGAATTGCGCGAAGCGATTAACAGTCCACTCTCTGGTATGCGCGAAGGCGCAGCCCGTGAACTGGTGCGTTATTTGCATGGGAGTCAGTCCGAGCTTGTGCTCGCGGCATATGATGCGTTGAAGCAACTCGCGGAAGATGACAGTCGCCGTGTTGCAAATGCGGCGAGTGAAGCCATTGCAGAGTACGAAGCGCGAATAAAACCAAAGCCAGAATTGAGTGCAGGTGAGCGTCAAGCAAGCATTGCGCCAGAGCAATTGGCGCGTGAGAAGATGGAACAGAAACGCATCGCGCGAGAACAAGCTGAAATCGCTCGAATTGCACAGGAGAAGGAAGAGCAAGAACGCATCGCAAAAGAAAAAGCTGAGGTAGATCGAATTGCAAAGGCGGAGCAAGAACGCCTGGCCCTCGAAAAAGCGAAAGCGGAGCAAGCGCAAAGAGTTTTCGGCGCGCCAACCTCAGTGCCAAAAATCGATGCAACAACTCAAGCGCCATCCCGAAACTCCAAATCACATTTAGGTTTGATTGTAGTTGTCTCAACCTTACTGGTGTGTGGCATATGTATTACCTCAGTTATAATCTTTCTAGGTACGCTCCAACCGATTCCTGTCACTGCACCGACTCTGGCACCTATTGCTCCGACACAAGTAATTCGCTCTGGTGCGACTAGCGTCCTCACAATTACGCCTACACGTGTCCCAGTTGCGCTTGCCACGTTTACACCTCCGGCTACGCCGACACCAGTACTCACTCAATCTGTGTCAGCGGCGACTTCAACAACAGCGCCACCCGTACAACCAACATCCATCGTACCGTCGAACTGGCGTCTAGTTCTTTCAGACAAGTTCGATTCAAGTGCCAATTGGAATCTCATAACAACGCAGCCGCATGTCGATAGTGGGGGGGCTTGGGACGAACGGATCGGTGGTGGCGTGTTTCGTATCCAAACAAAAGTGAAACGCGATTGGTTCCGAATGTATCCCGCTCAAATTCCTTTCATATCGGATTCATACGTGACCGTTCAAGCTCGAAAAGTAAGTGGTCCCAAGGATGCGGTCTATGGTCTCGTATTTCGCGAGGAATCTGACACCAAAGCATTCAATTTTCAAGTTCAAAGTGACACACAACGATTTTTTGTGGGTCTCTGGACTGATTCACGTTGGACGCCGCTCATTGATTGGACTCAGACCAATGCCATTCACCCGAATGCAGTGAATCATCTAACTGTTCTAGCACAAGGTCCTCGCTTCACTTTCTTTATCAACAATCGGTTAGTTAGTCAAACCACAAACAACCAAATAGCCAGCGGACAACCGGGTGTCCTGATCAGTCTCTATAACGCCGGCGACGAAGGCGTGTTTGAGTTTTCCAACTTTGAAGTACGCGCGCCATGATTCTGCAATAGCTGTCCGATATAAAAAGTGCGACGCACCTTTGGAGGTGCGTCGCACTTTTTGTCTACAGCTTGTATGCTTTCTTCACCAGATCGTACGCCAGCGCGTGAGCCATGTCCTCCGCATCGTTCAGATCGACGATGCCGCGCACGACGAGGTTGGCGAGCCAGTTGACGCTCGCGCGTCGCCACACATCATGCCGCGCCGGAATCGATGGAAACGCGCGCGTGTCGTCGTTAAAGCCAGCCGTGTTGTAGATCCCCGCCGTCTCCATCACTTGATCGAAATAATGCGCCATGCCATTCAAGCTGTCGAAGAACCACCAAGGTGGTCCAAGTTTCACGGAAGGATAATGTCCCGCCAGCGTCGCCAGTTCACGACCGAACGTGGTTTCGTCGAGCGTGAACAAGATGAGCGTATAGCGCGGATCGTTGCCGTACTTGTTGAGCAGGGGGCGCAAATTGTGCGTGTATTCGGTCGCCGTTGGAATATCGCAACCCTTGTCCGCGCCGAACTTTTGGAAAATGATGTCGTTGTGATTGCGAAACGACCCAGGATGCAATTGCATCACCAAGCCATCGTCGCTGCTCATGCGCGCCATTTCCATCAGCATGTGAGCGGTGAATCGCGCCGCATCATTCGCATTTGACTGGTTGCGCAAGGCGCGCTGGAGGATTGCATCGGCTTCCGCTTCCGACAATTCTGCGGTGTGCGGGACAAGTGCGGCATGATCGGTCGCCGTTGCGCCCATTTTCTTAAAGTACGCTCGCCGATTTTCAAGCGCGGAAATGAGAGATTTGTAATTGGAGATTGTGATTCCACTAGCGGCGCTGAGGTCATCGATGTTCTTGCGCCAATTCGGTGCGTCGATATTTACGACACCATCGGGACGGAATGTCGGGAAGATTTTTCCTGTCCAGCCCGACGCGTGAATTGCTTTGTGATGATCCAGCAAATCGGTGGCGGCATCCGTCGTGGTCAATACTTCGATGTTGAAACTTTCAAACATCTTGCGTGGACGAAATTTGGGCTGGGTCAGTTTTTCCGCGACCTGATCGTAAATCGATTGCGCGGTTTCGCTCGTAAGTTTTTGTGTGATGCCGAACAGCACGCGCAACTCGTACGCGAGCCACACGCCGGTCGGTGTGCCGCGAAAGAGATAAAAATTATCGGCGAAGAGTTGCCAAATTTTTCGATGATCGCGCTCGACTTCTCCGCCATCGGCGCGCGGCACCCCCAGTCTTTCCAGCGGGATGCCTTGCGAGTAGAGCATTCGGAAAACGTAATGATCGGGGATGATGAACAAATCGGCAGGTGAGCCAAAGGAATAATTCGGATCGGAGAATAGGCGTGGATCGACGTGACCGTGCGGGCAGACGAGCGGCAGATTCTTGACGCCGACGTACAACTGCATCGCAATGTCTTTTTGTTTTGGGTCGGGTCCAAGGTAACGATCATCGGGCAATGTGATTTCCATGATTCCTCCAGTGTTAGACCGCAGACGGCAGACCGCCATGTCATGCTGCGTGTGATGGGACTCTGAGCGAACGACGCAAGTTGAAGAGGGAGTCGAAGGATCAGCGGTCAGTTTTTTACTCGATACAGCATTTCGCCGGCGTGATGCACAACGAGAATTCCTTCCGATTCACGACCCTCCCATTCTTGAGGATTGATCGTGCGATAATCGGCGTAACCTTGGTTGATGCGTTTGCAAACCTCTTCGGGGATGCTCGTCGCCAATGTCACCTGAATGCGCGGGGTTTCGATCTTGCTCGTGGCGTCGTACGTGCCATCGCCTTTGACGTGCGTGCTGTGCGCTTTGATCGTGCCGGGAATATCCTTGAAGCGTTTCTCTTGCTTGGTGAAATATTCCAAGACGTGATAGCCAACTTGCTCGATCAGCGTGCCATGCGTGATGGAAATCTCTTTGAGATTCGGTGCGTAGATGATGACCTCGCCGCCGTCGGCAATCGCTGGCTCGGTTTTGTACATCGCTTTGCCAGCTGTCCACAATTCGGTGTACATTGGCGCGGGCATGGAGAGCACGCGCTTGTACGGTTTATCGACCCAGACGATATTCAACTGCGCCGACAAATCCGCCGCCGCGCTCCACGATTCAGTGTACGAGCCGACGTAAAGCCCATGAAGGTTTTGTCCTTGCATGACCATCGAAATGCAAGTGATCGGTTTCTTGACGAATTCTGCGGCGCAATGAATGACGCGGCGCACGGCGGTTTCTTTGACGCCGATCGTTTTGCGGTTGCTCGTCAGCGCGGCGAGCCAATGCGTAAAGTTGATGATCTCCGCGCCCGCGATACCTGGGAACAAATATTTCGCGCCGCCTGAAAATCCAACGACTTCGTGGGGAAACACGGGACCGCAAATTATAATATGATCATAGTCGTTGACGAGTTTGTTCAAACGAATTGGCACATCCTGTGCGAGCAAACCGTTCGTCAGTTTTTCCAATTCCGCGCGCGAAATCGTGCCGATGGTTTCTAGCGCATCGGCGCGATCCCAGGCGTGGTTAAAGACGCGCACTTGCGGATATTTCGCCGCGCGGTCCATCATCGTCACGCCGACGAGTCTGGCGATCTCTTCGTCCGACATCGGTTGATGTGTGCCGAGCGCAATGAGAAAATCGAGTTGCGCGACGCGCTTGCCGATCAATTCGTTGATCAAGCGAAACATCAATGGGATCGGCGCGGTACGAGTGCTATCGGGAATGATGATGAGCACGCGCTGGCCGTCAATCGGCGTTGAATCAAATCCTTGCGCGAGCAATTGTCGCGCATCGTTTTCAGTTATTGTTGTTTGAGTTGAACCTTTACCAATCATCTAACAATCCTCGCTGATGGTAGATGGCGCATAGCATATAGAAAACCATTCGCCATCTGCTATCTGCTATTTGCTATTTATACACCACTAAACGCCGAGAATCCGCCGTCGATGGGAATGACCGCGCCGGAGACAAACCCCGATGCAGGTGACAAGAGCCACAGCACCGCGCCGAGCAAATCTTCGGGTGTGCCAAAGCGCGCCATCGGCGTATGAGTAATGATCGCTTGTCCGCGTTCGGTCAGTTCGCCTGCTTCATTTTGCGTAAGCAAGAATCGATTTTGATCGGTCAAGAAAAAGCCGGGCGCAATCGCATTGACGCGAATGTTCGGTGAATATTCTTGCGCCATGTGAACGGCGAGCCATTGCGTGAAATTGCTCACGCCTGCTTTGGCTGCCGAGTACGCCGGAACGCGTGTCAACGGACGGAATGCGTTCATCGACGAGACATTCAAAATGATGCCTTCGCGTTGATCTGCCATGAGCTTGCCAAATACTTGGGAAGGCAAAATCGTGCCAACGATGTTCAAGTCGAACACAAAGCGCAGCGCGTCGATGGGCAAATCGAAAAACGAAAGCTCCTTGCTCGTGGTTGCTTGCGGTTTGTTGCCGCCTGCCGCGTTGATGAGACAATCGAGCTTGCCAAATTCCTTGAGCACTGTGTCCGCCGTTTGCTTGAGCGTTTCGACATTGAGCACGTCGGTGTAGATGACGCTGGCACGTCCGCAGCTTGTCGGAATTCGATGAATGAATCGCTCGGCGAGTTTGGGATCGCGGTCGAGGATGGCGACGTTGGCGTTGCATCCGACGAGCGCGCACGCCATCTCGCCACCGAGAATTCCCGCGCCGCCGGTGATGGCCACCGTCTTGCCCGTAAAGTCGTACTGCTTGGTGAGTTGAGCTAAATCCATAATAATTTCTCCAAGAAAAATATCGGTTCAGAATCCCGATTTCTCCACAGAAACCGGGATTCTTTCACGCGCAGAAAAATAAATCTTCTCAATCACTTGTATGCTTTTGCGACCTTCTCGCCCATCGACGGAAGGTGCGCGATTATTTTTGATTGCCTCGACAAAATCGTGGTACTGTGCGGTGTGTCCTGCCGCATTTGTGCTCTTGGGTCCCGATGAACCGCTGTCGGTCGATGCTTCTTCCATTCCATCTTCACGCGGCTCGATGATGTGCCATTCGAGTTTGCCTTGCCCCTTATGATAGATGGCACTGCCTCGCGTGCCATAGAATTCGAGACGTTCGGGATAGCCAGGATGCGCAACCGTCGTCGCTTGAATCAACCCCAGTCGATTGTCGGCGTATTCCAAAATCGCAATTGCGCCATCTTCGACTTCAATTTGATGGTTGAGCGTTCCCATTCGCGCCGTAACTTTGGTCGGCATGTCTGGCGCGGTGAGCCACAGCATCAAATCGATGGTATGACTCGCTTGATTGATGAGCACGCCGCCGCCTTCGTGCGCTAACGTCCCACGCCACGGACCGCTCCGGTAATAATCGTCGTTGCGATACCAGATTTGGCTCACGCTGATCCAAAGCAATCGACCCAGCTTGCCACTATCGATCATCGATTTCAGTTTGCGCGATAGCGGCTCAAAGCGCATTTGAAAAATGACGCCGAGCTTTACGCCTGCGCGCTCACAGGCATCGATCATGGTATCGCATTCGGCGGTCGTGATCGCCATTGGCTTTTCGACGAGGACATGCTTGTGCGAGGCAGCAGCGTCAATCGTAATTGGAGCGTGCAAATCGTGCGGGGTGCAAATCGCGACGGCGTCAACATCGGCTTGCGCCAGGAGCGCGCGATAATCGGCATACCAGGTCGCGTTATGCTCGATGGCAAATGTTTGTCCGCGCTCGGCATTGCGCGACGCAACGGCGACGAGTTTCGCGTTGGGCGTGTTCTTGATCGCCGCCGCGTGATTCGCCGAAATGTTTCCAACACCGATGATGCCAAAGCGCAGGGACGTCACTGTTCCTCAGAGATGTCTGTGCGACGCACCTCCAAGGTGCGTCGCACAGACATAAATTGACATTGTTTACGAAACTTAGTATACTCTATTACGAAAAGATTTACAAATTTTCACTTTTTTTCAGAAAGAGCATCAACGTGGATGCCAAAAATCCCCGAATCAATCTACTCGATGTTGCAAGACACGCTGGTGTTTCCCCCGCTACCGTTTCGCGTGTTCTAAATAACACCGCGCCGGTGCGCGAGAGTGTGCGTTCGCGTGTTCTCTCCTCAATGAAGTCGCTGGGCTATGAACCGCCCCGTGGCAAAACGCTTGCAGGCTCGCTCGAAAACGCGCTTGCATTGTTGATCCCCGACATTCTCAATCCCTTTTTTGCCGAAGTCGTTCGCGGCGTTCAAGACGAAGCGCGCTCCATCGGTTATGTGCCGATTCTGTTCGATTCGATGGAAGACCCGCAGCGCGAAGAGCAATACTTGCGGATGCTGATGACGCAGCCGATGAATGGTACGATCTTGTGCGGCTCGCGTCTTGGCAACGATGAATTTTTTGCGATCATCAGCCGCCTCACCACGCCAATGGTCATCCTCAATCGCACAGTTAATCATTCCCGAGTCGCATGTGTACGAACGAATCTCGAAGCGGGCACTTGGCGCGCCACCCGTCATCTGCTCGATTTACAGCATACCCGCATCGCGTTCTTGACCGGTCCCATTTCGTCCGAACAATCGTTGGCGCGGCGGCGCGGGGTCGAAAAAGCGTTAGGGGAAGCTGGGTTGAGTTTACACCCGGAATGGTGCCCAGCTAGTTTTCCAACTCTCGACGGCGGCTTTCAGGCGATGAGCGCGCTGCTGACGCTGCCGGTCGAAAATCGGCCAACGGCGGTGATCGCGTACAACGATTTGATGGCAATGGGGGTGCTGCACGCGATTCGCACGCACCATCTGCGTGCGCCCGAAGATATTTCTGTAATCGGCGTCGACGATATTGCGATGGCGGCGCACGCTAATCCGCCTCTGACCACCATCGCTCAACCAAAATATCAATTAGGTCGGCTCGCGATGCAGACACTGCGTCGCATGTTACAGGGCTATCCGCCGCCCGAAGAAGGATTCACGTTGATGGAAAGCTCGCTCATCGTGCGTGAATCTACTGCACTCGCGCCGAATAACAATGGAGTACATGTATGACACCTTGGGAACGTTTCGCCGCCGTTGCGCGCGGCAAATCCGCCGATACGCTCCGCGTTCCGGTCGCGTTCATCGTCGATAGTCCGTGGCTGCCGGGTTACGCCGGCATCGACACGCTTGATTATTTTTTGAAAACTGACGAATGGCTCAAGATCAACCTGGGTCTGCTCGAACGATTTCCCGAGGTCGCCTGGATTCCCGGTTTCTGGTTCGAGTACGGCATGGCGGCCGAACCATCGGCGTTTGGTTCACGCGTTGTCTTTCACCACGACCGTCCGCCATCGATTGAAGCGGTGCGCGGTGGACTCGCCGCGCTTGCCGACATCGATCCACCCGATCCGCAAGAACATGGCTTGATGCCGCTCATCTTGCAAGGCTATATCAACGCCGAGAAAGACTTGTCGCCGCGCGGGATCAACATCAAAATGGTTTGCGCACGTGGACCATTTGCGGTCGCGGGATGGGTGCTCGGCATCACCGAGTTCATGACGGCGCTGGTCGAAGACCCCGAAACATCGCATCGTTTTCTCAACACGATGACGACGACGATTATCAACTGGCTCCACGCGCAGCTTGACGTGTTGCAAAAACCAGAGGGCATTATGGTGCTGGACGACATCGTCGGCATGGTCTCACCGCAAATGTTCGAGGAATTCGTGCGTCCGTATTTTTCGCGCATCTTTCAAGAATTCAACGGCATGGTGCGTGTCTATCACAACGACACACCCTGCCAGCATTTGCTCGCTCCGATGTCAACGCTTGGTTTTGATGTTTTCAACTTTACGCACAAGCATGACATTGCGCTGGTGCAATCCAAGATGCCGAATATCGCATTGATGGGCAATGTGCCGCCGCTCGATTTGATGGTGCGTGGCACGCCAGAGCAAGTCGAAGCGTTTGCGCGCGAGTGCGTCACCAAAACAGGTGGACGCAACTTGATCTTGTCTGCAGGGGGCGGCGTGAGTCCGGAAACTCCGGCGTGGGCACTCGATGCCGTGGTGAAAGCGACCATCGACCGCTGACGACTGACCGCAGCGAACGATAGGCGATGTGTCATCCGCCACCTGCACGTTTGGACATTCTCAGTGTTTTGCAATAGAATTGGAAAACAGCGATTTGACCTCCACGTTTGTTTGATAATCTCCGATGTTGATTTCTTTGCGATTAGCCAATACGACCTTACCGGTGTACGCCGGTTGCGTCTGTACTGACTAGTTCGAAAGGAGGTGCGACGGACTAAATTCATCATCGCCGTTTGCAACAACGTCAGTTAAATTCACTCTCAAAGAGGAGAAGAATCCCATGAGTACGAAATTAGTTTGGGCAATGCGCTTGCTTTGTCTCGTCGCGTTGCTGGCAGTGATTACGGCGTGTGCCCCCGCGCCCACCGTCGCACCCACTGCCGCCCCGCCTACTGCGGTGGTTCCGCCAACAATGCCGCCGACTGCGGTACCGACTAAAGCGCCTGAGCCAACCAAAGCGGCCGTATCATCCTCAGCCGCGTCAAGCGCAGCGTCGAGTGCGGCTTCTAGCCCCGCATCGAGTGTAGCGGCTGCCAAGTACAAAGAATCCCCTCAGACTGCCGATCTGGTTAAGGCTGGCAAGCTGCCGGCCGTAGATCAGCGCCTGCCCGCAACCCCACTCGTTATTGCCGGTGAGACTATCGGAGCATACGGCGGCACCTTGCGCCGCGGCTTTACTGGACCGTCGGATGCGAACCATTACTACCGATTGGTCAACGATGGACTAGTTCGCTACAACGTGGAAGCTTCCAAGATCGAACCAAAGATCGCCGAGAGTGTTGAGTCCTCAGCGGATTTTAAGACCTGGACGGTCAAACTCCGCAAAGGCGCAAAATGGTCGAATGGCGATCCGTTCACAGCGGATGACATCATGTTCTGGTACAACGACGTGATGTTGAACAAAGACTTGATGCCGGCGGTACCGTTCTGGATGCGAAACAAGGACGGGTCAGCAGGCAAGGTCGAAAAAGTTGACGAGATCACCATCAAGTGGACGTTTGCCGAAGCGCATACGCTCTTCTTGAGCGATCTCGCCGGTCAGGATGGCGGAGACCGCTCGTATGCCGTTCATCTGCCCTCCAAGTACTTGAAACAGTTCCACGCCACCTATGCCAAGAAGGACGACCTGGACAAGATGGTCGCCGATGCCAAGTTCAAGACCTGGGGCGAACTGTTCGCCTCGCGGAATGCCCCGCCCGAGAATCCGGATCGCCCGACGATGTCGCCGTGGACTCCATCTTCGCGCGTCAGCGATCAGGTGTTCTTGTTGAAACGCAATCCATACTTTGTCGGCGTGGACAAGGAAGGCAACCAATTGCCGTACATGGATGAAATTCGCCTTACCTTCTTCGCCGACGCGCAAGCGCTGAACCTTGCGGCCATTGCGGGTGAATTCGATCAGCAGGATCGCCATATGAACATCATGAACTATCCGATCCTGAAAGAGAACGAACAAAAAGGTAAGTACAAGATCCTCACTTGGCCCACGATGGGCGGCTCCGATGCGGCGATCATGTTCAATCAGACCCATCAGAAGGACTCGGATATCGCCAAGCTGATCCAGAACAAGAATTTCCGTATCGCGCTTTCGTACGCGATTGATCGCAAGCAGATTCAAGAATCTGCCTTCCTCGGCTTGGGCGAGGTTCGCCAACCCGTTGCGCCGCCGTGGGTGCCGTTCTATCCTGGCGACGCCGTCGCGAAAAAGTACACCGAATTCAATGCTGCCGAAGCTAGCAAGTTGCTCGACGGCATTGGTCTCGACAAGAAAGACTCGGAAGGTTTCCGTTTCTATCCTGGCACAACCAAGCGTGTTGTGATCGAACTCTCCTGGGTCAATGCCTTTGGTCCCTGGGGCGATGTGGCGCAGATCGTCAGCCGCAACTGGGAAAAAGTCGGCATCAAGACGAACGCAGTCGAACGCCAACGCGCGCTCCACTTCCAAATGCGTGATGCCAACGAACTTCAAGCTGAACTGTGGCAGGAAGACTCGGGCGCCTTCCCCTTCTCGGTCACGACCAAGTACGATCCGCGCAACATCGGCGGTGGTGTTGGTTTGACCCTCGCTCCGCTCGTCGGCAAGTGGTATTCGACTGGCGGCAAGGAAGGAGTTGAGCCATCGGCTGAACTCAAGAAGGTCGTCGAACTGCTTGACAAAGCCAAAGTTTCTGGCGAAGCTGATCGTGTAACGATTGCCAAGGAACTGTATGGCGTCTGGGTAGATAACATGTTCGAGATCGGTATGGTTGGTCTCACACCGATGGTTCAGGGTGTCGTCGTCGTCAACAACAATCTCATGAACGTGCCCAAGTTGGTTGGCAATGATTGGCCCCCCCGCTCTCCTGGCAACGCTCGTCCAGAAACATGGTTCTATAAAAAATAAGTGACGTGTGGCGAGTGAAAGCAAAGCCACAAGTTCCAAGTTGTAGGAAAAGTTCGCAGGTTGCAGGTCGCAAGTCGAAAGATTGGCGTCCTGCAACTTGCAACCTGAAACCGGTGACCTGAGACCTCTCACTCGTCACTCGTCACTTTTGGAGGTGTGCGTGCTCCGATTCATCATCCAACGTTTGTTGTTGCTCCCGGTTTTGCTGATTCTTTTTTCGATTGTTGTCTTTGCCCTGGTCCAGGCACCCCCGGGTGATTACTTGACCAGCTACATGGCGACGCTCGCTTCGTCCGGCTCATCGCTGGATGCCTCGCAGGTCGAAGCGCTCAAGTCCCAATGGGGTCTTGATCAGCCGTTCCACATCCAATATTTGCGCTGGATGGAAAATCTCCTCCACGGCGACTTGGGGTTGTCGCTAGAGTACCAGCGGCCGAATGTCGAGTTGCTTGGCGAACGGTTGGTGCTTACACTCGCGCTCGCGCTCTTGTCTTTTTTTGTTACGTGGATTGTGGCGATTCCGGCGGGCATCATTACGGCGACGCATCCCCATTCGATCATTGACTATGTCTTCACGGCGCTGAATTATGTTGGCGTCGCAATACCCAACTTTATGTTGGCGCTCGTATTGATGTGGGTCACGTACGCTTATTTCGGTTTCAGTGTCACGGGCTTGTTTTCTGCGGAGTTTGTGGACGTGCCGTGGAGTTTGGCACGGGTGGTTGATCTGGCAAAGCACATCTGGTTGCCGGTGGTGATTCTGGGCGTCGCTGGAACCGCCCGTTTGACGCGGGTGATGCGCGCAAATTTGCTCGACGAACTGACCAAGCCGTATGTCGTCACTGCGCGCGCGAAAGGTCTATCGGAATGGCAACTCGTCTTGAAATATCCCGTTCGCCTCGCGCTGAATCCGCTCATTAGCACGATCGGTTGGTATCTGCCGCAATTGTTCTCCGGTAGTTTGATCGTCGCCACAGTGATGAGCTTGCAAAATATCGGTCCGCTTTTGTTGCGTGCGCTCGTAAGTGAAGATATGTACCTCGCCGGCAGTATCCTGCTGATCTATTGCTTGCTGGCAATTGTCGGCACGCTGATTTCAGATATTTTGCTTGCGGTGCTCGATCCACGCATTCGCATGGGGGAGGCATAAACGTGGACGACCAAATCAAAATCGCCCAACAACCATTACCCAGCGATACCGCTGACGGAGTTGCGCTTCCATTCAGCGCTGCCGCCGAAGCGCGCGTCTCGGTCGCATCAAACTGGATGCTCATTTGGTGGCGCTTTAAAAAGCATCGCCTGGCATTGTTCTGTGCGGGATTGCTGATTGTCTTTTACATTGTTGTCTTGTTCCCGGATTTCTTTGCGACCCTGGATCCGGAACAAACTGAGGCGCGGCTCGCCTTCATCCCCGCGCAGAGCGTTAATTTGTTTGATGGCTGGAATCTCAGCCCCTGGTCGCCCGCCGTCGTCGGTAAAAGGAATCCGGTGACGTTGAAGATGGAATGGCAAGTGGACGCGAGCCAGAAAATTCCCGTACGCTTTTTTGTAAAGGGTTTTCCGTACAAAATCCTTGGCATCATTCCGTCAGATGTTCATCTCGTTGGGGCCGCATCGGATGACCCGAACACACGTCTGAACATTCTTGGAACTGATCGCATTGGGCGCGATCAATGGTCGCGGTTGATCTACGCCACGCGCATTTCGATGACGATCGGCATGATCGCCGTCGCCCTTAGCGTTATCCTCGGCGTTTTGCTCGGAGGCATTTCCGGCTATTTCGGCGGTTGGATCGATTTGGTGATTCAACGCTTGATCGAACTCTTGCAATCGCTGCCGACGATTCCGGTCTGGCTCGCTCTCACGGCGGCATTGCCGCGGGATTGGCGTCCTGAGCAAGTCTTTTTCGCGATCACAATCATTTTGTCGCTCTTAGGTTGGACGACTCTAGCCCGTGAAGTGCGCGGGCGATTCTTGTCTCTGCGCGAAGAAGATTTCGTGCTTTCGGCGGAACTTGCCGGATGCAGTCGTCTGCGCATCATCACGCATCATATGGTACCGACGTTCATGAGCCACATCATCGCGACGAGCACCCTGGCAATTCCGGTGATGATTATTAATGAAACGTCGTTGAGTTTTCTTGGCTTGGGTATGCGCCCGCCCGCAATCAGTTGGGGTGTGTTGTTGCAAGAAGCGCAGAACCTTCAATCGATTGCGCTTGCGCCTTGGCTGCTCTTTCCGGTTGTCATCGTCGTCATTGCCGTTCTCGCGTTCAATCTGGTTGGCGATGGTCTGCGCGACGCCGCCGATCCGTACAGTCGTTAATTCGTTAGTTCGTTGCATCGTTGCACTGTTCGACGACGAACGATGCAACGAACTAACGATGAAACGTTGAAACGAAAAAACTATGAGTTCAAGAACTTTCGATTACAATTCCAAAGATGCTCAAGCAATACCTGTTTCACCCATCGACCCAGGTCAATTTGATTTTGCGCGCTACGAAGAACACGCCGCGCAAGCCGACCGACGCTACGCAGAATTTTTGAAAAAGAAGGACGGCATCGCTGTTTGGCAGCGCGTGCGGGTAGGTGAAGTGTTCCGTGATGCGTGCCGCGATATGAAAGTGTCGCTGCCGTTGCAGTTGGGCGCGCTCACCCAATCGCTCACTTATGCGACCGATGCGCCAATGTATCTCGAACCTTGGTACGGCATCGGCACGACGGCGTCCGCGTTTGGCGGCGACTATGTGTGGCACGAGGGGCAAGCCCCGGCGATGCGTCCACAGTGGAAGTCCATGGACGAAGTTCCAAAGCTTGTGCCGCGAAACTTTGCCGCTGTGCCGATCATGCGCTACACACTTGAAACCGTCGAATATTTTTTGGAGCAGACGCACGCGCGCGTTCCACTTTCGTGGACGGATTTGCAAGCACCGATCAACGTTGCGACCGGACTTTTAGACATCAGTGAATTTTTCCGCGCGATGGTTGAAGCGCCGGAACGCATCAGCGAAATGCTCTCTGCCATCACGCAGGTCATCATCGATTTCACGCGTCAACAAAGTGATTTGATCGGTCCGATGCTAGCACGTCCGGGGCATGGCTTTGCCAGTTCGCGCGCCGGTGCGGGCATTGGATTATCGACCGATAATTTGGTGATGGTCTCGCCGCGCATGTATGAAAAATTCTGCGTGCCCGATAACATTCGCATCGGCGAGGCGTTTGGCGGGGTGGCGATTCACTCGTGCGGCGATTATTCGCGCTGGCTGCCTGCGCTGAAAAAAATTCCGAACCTGACAATGATCGATGCGGCGTTTAGCGCACAAACCGATCCGAGTCCCAACACGCCCGAAGTGTTTCGCGATGCCTTCAAGGATACGGGCATCGTCGTTCACGCGCGCATCGTTGGCGAGCCAGAGCATGTGATCGGGGTGACGAAACGGTTGTGGTCGCCGGGTATGAAATTGATCGTCGTGACGTACGTGCAAGATGCCGTTGCACAACAAAAAACGTATCAAGATATTCACAATCTGGAATGAATCAAATGCAAATCATCGCAGATGCAAGCCAGGTTTCGCCCGTCAAAACGCCCGATGGTGCAGAGCGTCGTGTGCTGAGTTACGGCGACAAGCTCATGCTCGTGCAATTCACATTCGATGCGAACGTCGCGTCGTGGTCGCACAGTCATCCGCACGAGCAAATCGGCTATGTTGTGTCAGGCGAAATCGATTTCGTGATGGAAGGGCAAGCGACGGTTCGGCTCAAAGCGGGGAGTAGCTATTACGTCCCGTCGAACGTGCAGCATCACATCGTCACCTACGCACCGACGGTCTTGATCGATGCGTTCACACCAATACGCGATGATTTTATCTAAAGGATGAAAGATGAAGAAACGCCCGTCGAATCCAAGAAGCCACAAGACTTGAAATAACGAGCTAATTTCAATCTTCGTCACTATCGTAACAAACCTAAAACGCAAACGAAAATGATTCATCTTTCATCTTTCATCTTTTAATTTGGATGTGATAACTATGTCAGATATTTCTTTGTTGTCAGTCAAAGACCTCAAAGTTCATTTCATGATGGATGAAGGCGTCGTTAAGGCTGTTGACGGCGTGACGTTCGATGTGAATGCTGGTCAAGTGTTTGGCATCGTCGGCGAAAGCGGCTGCGGCAAAAGCGTGACGATGAAAGCCGTGCTGCGCATCGTCGAACCGCCCGGCAAAATCGTCAGCGGCGAAATTATGCTGCGGCGCGCCAAACAAAACGGAGCGAATGACGCCGAGGTGATCGATCTGGTCAAGCTCAACGCGAGCAGCGCGCAAATGCGTTCGATTCGCGGCGCGGAGATTGCGCTCATTCCGCAAGAACCGATGTCGTCGTTCAGTCCTGTACATACGGTCGGCGATCAGATCATCGAAGCGATCATGCTGCATCAAGCCGTTGATAAACGCGAGGCGCGCAAAATCGCGCTGCAAATGTTTAAGGACGTGGGCATTCCCATGCCCGAACAACGCCTCGACGAATATTCGTGGCAACTAAGTGGCGGCTTGCGTCAGCGCGCGATTATCGCGATGGCTTTGTCGTGCAACCCGCGTTTGCTCATCGCCGATGAACCGACGACCGCGGTCGATGTGACGACGCAAGCGCAAGTGCTGCGGTTGCTTCGTCGTTTGCAAGAACAGCGCAACGCCGCGATCATTTTCATTACGCACGACCTGGGTGTGATCGCGCAAATGGCGGATTATGTGATGGTCATGTATCTGGGTCTTGTAATGGAACAAGGTCCAGTCGATGACATTTTTCATTCTCCCAAACATCCATACACCCAGGCACTCCTCCGTTCCATTCCCAGCATCGAATCTGAGCCGCGCGTCAACTTGCCGACCATCAGCGGATCGATTCCGCATCCGTTCAACAAACCCAAAGGTTGCCCGTTCCATCCGCGATGCGAAAAAGCGATGCCGGGCAAATGCGACGCGAACACACCGATCTTGCAATCTGTTGGAGAAAAGCAATTCGTGAGCTGTTTCCTATATCAATCATGACCGCCAACCACACTGTCATCCTGAGGAGCGATTCGAGAAAGTGTATCGGACAGGAATGTACCGAAGCGACGAAGGATCTCGTTTTCTGAGAACGAGATGCTTCGTCACAAAAACCGTTCCTCAGCATGACAGTCCGCAGTCAGCTTTCATTGGAGTTAATCGGTGACAGAAAAATTATTGCAAGTCAATCATCTGCATAAATATTTCCCAATCAAAAAGGGATTCATGCGCAAGACCGTCGGCAATGTGCGCGCGGTGGACGACGTGAGTTTCTTTGTCAACGAAGGCGAGACGCTCGGCTTGGTCGGCGAAAGCGGCTGCGGCAAAACCACCACCTCGCGCTGCATCTTGCGTGCGATGATTCCAACCAGCGGCGAGATGTTGTTTCGCACGAAAGAGGGAAACACCGTCGATCTGGCGAAGCTTAATCGGGGCGAGTTGCGACCATTGCGCCCGCAAATGCAAATGATTTTCCAAGACCCGTACGGTTCGCTGAATCCAAGAATGACTTTATTCGACATTGTCGGCGAGCCGTTGTTGGTCAATGGGTTGAAGAATCGCAAAGAGCGCACCGAACGCGTGGCGGAACTCTTGCGCCTCGTCGGTCTTCGTCCCGAATACATGCAGCGCTTTCCGCACGCGTTTAGCGGTGGACAGCGTCAGCGCATCGGCATTGCGCGCGCGTTGTCGGTGAATCCACGCCTCGTCGTCGCCGACGAGCCAGTGTCCGCGCTTGACGTATCGGTGCAGGCGCAGATTTTGAATCTGATGCTCGATCTGCAAAAGCGTCTGAACCTCACCTACATTTTCGTCGCGCACAACCTGGGTGTGGTCAAGCACATTTGCGACCGCGTTGCGGTGATGTATGTGGGCAAGATTGCGGAGATGGCAACCACCGATGAAATCTATCGCCATCCCAAGCATCCCTACACGGCGGCGCTCATGTCCGCCATGCCCGTCGCCGATCCGCGCATCAAGACGGGGAACGTCGAGTTGAAAGGCGAAGTCCCCAGCCCCGCGAATCCGCCGAGTGGTTGCTATTTCCATCCGCGCTGCGAATTTGCGATGGATGTCTGTCGCACGCAACCGCCGACGTTTACGGAAATTACGCCGGGGCATTTTGTGGCGTGTCATCGCGCCAATGAGTTGAAGTTGCAGGGGATTGGGTGATTTTGCAAGGATGAACTCTTCGCGTGAAGGCGGAATGATGAATTTTTTCATCTTTCATCCTTCGGTGAATTAATAACGGGGTCTTCGTGAGCACACTTGCAGATGAGCGTGCCAAACTTGAACAAGCTATCGTCGCGTTGGAAGCGCAGCGCGACGTGTTGGGCGATGTCGCCGTCGATGTCGCCCTCGCGGCGTTGCGCCAAAAACTCGCGGCGATGCAAACGCCCGATCAACCCGCCGAGCAGCGTAAGCAAGTCACCGTCTTGTTCGCCGACATCGTTGGCTTTACCGCCATGTCGAACTCGCTCGACGCGGAAGATGTGACGGCGCTGATGAATGTCGTCTGGCAGCGGCTCGACGCGGTGATCGTTTCGCATCGCGGTGCGATTGACAAGCATATTGGCGATGCGGTCATGGCGGTGTGGGGCACGCAAGCCGCGCGCGAAGACGACCCCGAGCAAGCGATTCGCGCGGCGTTGGCGATGCAAGCGGAATTGCGCGCGTTTGCATCGACGCAGCATCGACCGCTGCAAATGCGAATCGGCATCAATACCGGTCCCGTGCTGCTCGGCGCGGTCGGCACGCGGAGCGAATATACCGCGATGGGTGACACCGTCAACCTGGCTTCGCGTTTGCAGCACAATGCGCCCATCGGCGGCGTGCTGATCTCGCACGATACGTTTCGCCAGGTGCGCGGTGTGTTCGATCTCTCAGCGCAAGAACCGTTGCTCGTCAAAGGCAAAACGGAACCGCTGCAAACCTACATCGTGATGCAAGCCAAGCCGCGCGCATTTCGATTGCGCACGCGCGGCGTCGAAGGCGTCGAGACGCGTATGATCGGACGCGTCTCCGAGTTAAATCAATTGCACGATATTTTGCGCGCGGTGATCGAACGACGCGAGCTGCGCGCGGTCACGATCATTGGCGAAGCGGGCGTTGGCAAATCGCGCTTGCTCTATGAATTTGGCAATCGCGTCGATTTGATGACCGAAAAGTTGTGCCTCTTTCGCGGGCGCGCAAGCGAAGAGACAAGTCGATTGCCGTATGCGCTCTTGCGCGATCTGTTTGCGTTTCGTTTCGAAATTGCCGACAGCGATCCATTGAGCCTCGCACACGAAAAATTGGAACAGGGCATAGTCGGCTGGATGCGGAACGATGCCGATGCGATGATGAAGGCGCATTTTATCGGTCATCTCATCGGTCTCGATTATTCTGCCAGTCCGCATCTGCGCGGCATTTTGAACGACGCGAAACAAATTCGTGATCGCGCGATTTATTATCTCTCGCAATTCATGACCGCGGCGACGCTGCGTCCGCAAAATGCAGCCACCGTGATTCTGCTTGAAGATTTGCAGTGGGCGGATGACGGCTCGCTGGATGCGCTGACCGCGATGATGTCGGCGTGCCGCATTTTACCCATGATGATCCTGGGTCTCGCGCGTCCAACCTTGCTCGAACGCCGACCACGCTGGTGCGACAGTGGTACACGAATCGACGTACAGCTTTTGTCGCCAGATGAAAGTCGTCAACTGGTCGACGAGATTCTGAAAAAAGTTCCTGCGGTGCCGCAAGCGTTGCGCGAGTTGATCGTTAGCGGTGCAGAGGGCAATCCGTTCTATCTCGAAGAACTGGTCAAGATGTTAATCGACGAAAAGGTGATTATCCCTGGCGATGACGAGTGGCGCGTCGAGCCAGTGCGCTTGGCGACTGTCCGGGTTCCATCGACGTTGACCGGAGTTTTGCAAGCGCGTCTCGATAGTTTGCCGAGCGATGAACGCGAAACGTTGCAACGCGCTTCGGTTGCGGGGCGCGTTTTTTGGGATAGTGCCGTCGCCGCATTGAGCGATACGCCCGCCGCCGATTTATCCGGATTGCGAAATGTGTTGAGTGCGTTGTGCCGGCGCGAATTGATTTTTCATCGCAAAGTATCGACGTTTGCGGGCGCAGAGGAATACGTTTTCCAACACACGCTTCTGCGCGACGTGACGTACGAAACGGTGCTCAAACGTTTGCGCCGGGGTTATCATGCGCGCGCGGCGAATTGGTTGATCGAACAGAGCGGCGAGCGCGTGGACGAGTACGCCGGGTTGATCGCCGAACATTACGAACGTGCATCCGATTCCGCGCACGCCGTCGATTGGTACGCGCGCGCGGGCGCAGTTGCTCGATCGCGCAGCGCGTTCACGGTGGCGGTGTCGTACTTGACGCACGCGGTTGCGCTGACACCACGTGATGCGCCGTCGTTTTCATCTTTAGCGCGACAGTTGGGCGCGGCGCATTTGCGGCTCGGCGATCTTCCATCGGCGCGACAAGCGCTACAGGATGCGCAAGCAACGGCGCTCACCGATCTGGATCGATCAGCGGCATTGACGGCGCTCGCGGAAATGATGAACATGACGGGCGATTATGCCGGGGCAAGTGCCTTGCTCGCGCAAGCATTGCCGCTCGCGCGCGCGGTCAATGGTCGAGCGACCGTTGCGCGCGCGTTGGAAATTTTGGGCGGCATCAACTGGCAGCGCGGCAAACTCGACGAAGCACGCGTTGCATTTGACGAAAGCTTGGTACTGGCGGTTGAGTTGGGCGATGTCATGAGCGAACTTTCGACGCTCAATGGGTTGGGCGCGGTCGCGCTCGCCGCGCACGAATTTGCGCAAGCGGAACAGATTTGGCATCAGGTGTACGAACGCGCGGTCGCCGTCGGCAATCGCGAGCGCGCGATGGTCACGCTGAACAACCTGGCTTCGGTGGCGAATGAGCGCAAGGATTACGCCATCGCGCGCGAACATTTTCAACAGGCGCAGACCATCGCGCGCGAAATCGGTTCGCAGCGGTCGCTCGCGTTGTATCTCATCAACCAAGCGCGCACCAATATCGATTTGGGAAATCTCGATCAAGCACGCACGGGGTTGCGTGAAGGGTTGGCGCTTGCGTTGCGATTGGGTGCGCTGCCATGGGCAGTTGGCGCGGTAATGTATTTTGCGTCGCTGGCATTCGTGCAAGGACAGGCTGATCGCGCTTTGGAATTGTATGGCATGGTGAGCCATCATCCGGCGTGGAGCAACGATCATCAGCGTGGCATGAATGAGGATTTGGCCGCGTGGAAACTGGACGACGCGCAAGTGCAAGCTGGGTTGGCCAGAGGCAAGCAGTTGAATTGGGAAGCCACCGTGCAGGAGTTGTTGGCGGAGAAATGATTCCTGGGGTGGCATTGCGAGGAGCGACGTAAATGAATGTCATTGTCAATAATCGCCGGCACGCGAATCGTTTTGCATCACTCCATGTCACGAGCGTACTGCGTGCTTCCACGCAAAGACAGAATGACTGACACATTTTATCAAGGAGATAGTTGAATGGACGCAAGACTGCAAGTGATTTATGATGGCGTCGCCAATGGCGAACAAAAAGTGGTGACCGATGGCGTGCAAGCGGCGCTCGACGCCGGCATTGACGCGGCGACAATCTTAAACGATGCGATGATCGCCGCGATGGGGTATGTGGGCAATCAATTCGAGTGCGGCGAATACTTTGTGCCCGAAATGCTCATCTCGGCGCGCGCGATGAAGAGTGGTTTGGCGTTGCTTCGCCCCGCGTTGATCGCCGCGAACGTCAAGTCGGCTGGCAAAGTCGTCGTGGGCACGGTGCAAGGCGATTTGCACGACATCGGCAAGAACCTCGTTGCGATGATGCTCGAAGGCGCTGGATTCGAGGTGGTCGATTTGGGCGTAGATGTGTCGCCGCAAAAATTTGTCGATGCGATCAAAGAACATCAGCCCAACTTTGTCGGTTTGTCGGCGCTGTTGACGACGACGATGCCCAAAATGAAATCGACTATCGACGCATTGAATGCAGCCGGTATCCGCCCCAACGTCAAAGTGATGATTGGCGGCGCGCCAGTCACGCAACGATATGCGACTGAAATCGGCGCGGATATTTTCTCGCCCGATGCGGCAACGGCGGCGCGACGCGCGAAAGAGGCGATGGCGTAGAGCAAATTGGCAATTTGCTCCACTGGAGGATCTTCGGTGAAAGATTTTGAGATCGAATCCGTCGAGTGGAAGCCGGTACGTCCTGATGTGGCGCAAGGTGTCTTTGGCAAAACGATTCTCGACGAACACGTCAAAGTCGTCGTGACGCGGCTCATCCCTGGCGCGAAATTTGTTCTGCATCGCGACAAGTACGGACATTTGCTTTACTTTACCGGTGGTGAGGGTTACGTGCGCGTCGGCGATAGACAAATCGTCGCGCACCCCGGAGTAGTTGTGCGTATCATGCCCGGCGAGGAACACGAATACGGAAATACTGGCTCAGATGAACTAACGCTTATTTCGTTAAATCTTCCAGGTTCCGAGTGAGCAATTTATGCATTAGCGCAAAAGTCACTTGGGCACATCATCCACGGGGAGTGATTTCCAGCGCCGCACGATATCTTTGAGTTGCGCCTTGGAACGCTTGACGGAACGCGTGTGCATACGAAAACGCTGCCGATGAGTTTGTACCCGCT
>JACRMI010000072.1 GCA_016215025.1 Chloroflexota bacterium | reverse complement strand
GCAGCCGAAGCGCTCCCGTCGTGCGCAGCAACACGTTGCCGACCGTCGTGCCTGAGTTGGAGATCAGCGCAAGGCGCACATCTGCCGTTGGCAGCGAATTGACTTTCAGGTAGAACGAAACATAGAGGTCATCTACCCCGGAAAAGGTTTCATTCAGGTATGCCGACCCCATACTGGGAATATCCGCCGAGTAGACGCCTTTGATCAACGAAGATCCGTCCAGGGCAACCGCGCCCGTATCGCTATCCACGCCGCTGGTGGGGTGGGTGAGCAAGCCGTCTTCAAAGGTAATGTCTTTGATGCGTGCGCTTGTCCCTGGGACGGTCGCGGTTGGAGTCGGTGTTGATGTGGGCGTGTTGGTTGGCGTAGGGCTTGGACCGAAAGTCGCCGTGGCTGTCGCCGTTGGCGTATTCGTCGGCGACGGAGTGCCTCCGCAGCGATCAATCGTGTACGAGTCGAAGACATCACTGGGATCGAATGTATCATTTGCGCCACTGACTTTATGAACTGCCGCAAGTTGAAGACTGCAACCGTTTACGTCGAACAGGGTCAGGTGAAACTTGCTAACCTTGTACGCGGTGCGCGGGTTCAACGTGCCGGTGCCAGCGCCCGCCAGCCCCGCTCCGCCGCCACCTGTCACCACGTATACGACGCCGCCGGCTTCAATCGTCGAAACCTGTCCGCCCAGGAGAGGGTACATTCGCTCGTAGAGATGCCAGTGGCCGTTGAGCACAATGTCTACACCGTACTGCTCGAACAGTGGGACCAAATATCTCACTTCATTCGTATTGTCGCGCGGCAGTTGGTTGCTATCGCTGGCATACGGTGGCACGTGAAAGATCACGAATTTCCAAAACTGATTGCTCGCCGCTAGATCATTTTGCAACCAGTTATACTGGCTGCTGCTTGGTGTGTACGACAGGAAGTTGTCGAGAATGACAAAGTGCGCGTTACCATAGTCGAACGAGTAGTACAGCTCACGCTGCACCGGGTCGCTTGATGGGTTGGGCGGGTTGACGAATACATCCGCGAACGACTTGCCATTGTTGTACGACATATCGTGATTGCCCGCCGATGGTGCGAGCCAGATGCTCTTGAGCAAGTCTTTGTAGATCTGAAAGTACTTGGTCTCGAAACCATCGTAGGTCGCCTCCGGGTAAATGACGTCACCGGTGTGCACAGCCAAGTCGGGCTGAACTTGGAGCAAGCGCGTCGCGACATCTTTTTGATTCTGGCTGCCATCGCCGCTGTCGCCAAACGCCGCGAAACGAAAGTGGGCTGTCGTCGCTGGCTTGCCGCTGCGGACAGTGACAGAGCCGCCGGGTGTGAGATCAACGCCATTCGTAAAAATCTTGTACTGATAGACCGTGTCGGGCGTCAGACCCGTGAGGGTTGCCTCATGCACGAAATATTGATCATAGGGCGCAGCGGTGGGTGTGGTAAAAAACGTGGAGGTTGCCGGCGCGGTCAGACTATAGTCGCTTATCCCATACTGGACTTGGCTAGCACCATCTTCCACAGTTGTCCAGACAATCGTCAGAGAGACCGTTGTCACGTTCTGCACGTACGGCTGGCGCAGCAGTGTCGCCTGACCGGCAAGCGCGGTCATCGCACCAATCCGCGGCAATGGAGTGGGGCTGGGACGCGGTCGCACTATGGGTCCTCGACCGAGGTCAAGCACAACGCGGGTGCGTTCGGGTACGATCAACGTGCCGGGCGCTGGCTCTTGGCGAACGATAATGAGGTTGGGATCATTGTTTAATCGCCTGACCGTGATCTGAGCAAGCCCATCGTCTTCATCCCAGATGCTCATAGCGTACTCAAGAGATTGACCCAGCAGGTCGGGCATGTGGATTGGCTGCCCGTCGGTCAAAGCGGGAATGTCGCCAGCATCTGGCGGCACAGTTCTGACCGGTGGAATCGGGGTTTGGGTTGCAACTGCGCCGGGAGGAGCAGCTTCGCCAGGCGGTGTCCGCGATATTACGAGCATGATTAAAAGAGCAACTAGCGCTAGCACCCAACTTGTAAAATGTTTCATGCTTCGCTATACCTTTCTAATTCCATGCTCTCCTGTAGTGGAGAAACTGTCGATCAATGGGCTAACCGCGTCGAACAAGTCTGGAATCACTGCCGGATACGGGTGATAGACGGCGTATGCTGGCTTGTTCGCCATGACCTGCATCAACAATTCCCGTTGGATCTCCTCAGCACGCTCGACCAGAGAATTGACTCTATCCGGAAACGCAAAGCGAAACATATTGTAATAGCCCATGAAGGCAAGCCGTTCATACTGTAGTGAAAACACCATGCGACGCGCGACCTGGCTTGGAGTAATCGGCTCGACGTGTGTGCCAGGCATGTCGTGACTCGCCGCGAACAACAAAAGATCAAAGTTGCCGGTGAGCGAGCCGAAGCGATTACCAAACAATCGTTCGGGATGAATGTCAGCCGACAGTTGGCTTTTGAGCAGCGGCATCAATCGGTTCAGTGCCTTTGCCGGAGGGAATTCCTGGCGCGCTCGCGGTGAAGTCATCCGATCCATTGCCTGGAGCATTTTGATTGCTTGCCAGCGCGCGCGGTCACCCCGGCTTACATATACGCGGTATTGCGGCAAATCTTCCAGATGCCAATCCCATACCCGGATAGGTTCAGGTATCCCGTGCATACGTTGCCCGTCAGGGCTGATATAAACCCATTCGTCGCCGATATATTCGGCTCCGTGCGAGGTAAAGGCGAGCAGCATCTCGGTCTTGCCGCCCCTTGACCAACCGGTCGTGATAACACCCTTGTCATTGTAGATGAATGCCGACGCGTGGAGTGGCACCCCACCTTTGCCAAGCGCAGTGAGATTGATAATGGGGATGAGTAATGGCACTGCGGGCAGCCCGGTCTCACAGATGATCTCACAATCCTTGCCGATCCGATCCATCGGAATCTGAACTCGGGCACGCGCCTTGTGGCGACTGCGCAACACCAGAAACGCATCATCTGTAAAACCAGCTTCGTCCACCCCTAGAAATCGAACCCGCGAAGAGGCGGATAACCGATCCACAAAACGAATGGTAATATCAGGCTTTGACGAAAGTGGCGACTGAATGGGACCCAGTTGGCGAGTGACCGCTTGAACATCGCTGGGCGACGGGTCAATCAGCCGAATGCCAACCAGACCGTGAAGATGATAATCAATTTGTGGTGAATGACCGTTATTGCTCATGTAAGTAACCAGCGTGTCCTTTTAGAATTTTCAGTCCACTCGACCAGATTTCACGGTGATTCTGCCGCGGTGGGCGGGCTGTGAGCAACGTAAAAGTAAGTTGTGTACTCTTCATGCGTGTTATCAATTCGGCTAACACTTAGCCGTAAGCCGTATTTGCCATCCGGCAGAGCGGTTGCATCCAGTTGCGTCAACGGAGCATTGTTCCTGTCGGGACTGCCTCCTCGCGCCACCAAGACCGCTTGCTTTATATCCCCGAGGAATAGCAGATCAAGTTGCCATGCTAAGAAATTAGGATCGTCTGCAATCCCGCATACCAGGAATGAACCGGTAACAACAGCTCCGTCCGCTGGGGTGGTAATTCCATTTGGACCTGCCGGGACAGTGTCCTGTGTGGACGAGCAATTGCAAGCTTTGCTCAGCATACTGTTATCGATGGTAATCCAGGAATAGTACGAATCGTATTGACCATCTTGCCCGACCACGCGCAAGCGGAGAAGATAGGTACCATCGGGGAAGGTGGTTGTATTCAATTGGGTAAATGTCCTCTCCGCTTCATCCAGACTAGCGCCACGTTCAAGAAAACTCGCTTGGTTTTCGTCGCCGCCCGCAAGTAAGTCGAGTTGCCATTTGCGGAAAATGGGATCATTTGCAAATCCTTTTATCGTAATCAAGCATTTGACTCGAGCACTATTTGGCGGGTTAGTAATGCCACTCGTGGGAACAGGTACGGTGTTATTGATCGTGAGCGGAACCGAGTATTCATCATAGTTACCATCTTTTCTAATGACGCGCAGACGGAGCAGATAGGGACCATTTGGATAAAGATACGTATCTACTCTCTTGAAGCTGCCTGTTGCCGGTTTGGGACTGGTATCTCGCGCTACAAAGAAAGCGAGTTTCTCGTCGCCGCTCGGAAGTAGGTCTAGTTGCCACGCGGCAAAGTTAAGATCATCCGCAACACCCTTTATCTGGACGCTGCCAGCAAGCGTAGCTCCACGCGGGGGTTCCGTGATGCCATTGGGCTCACTGGCAGTCGCAAAATCGAAAACGACGGTGATGAAACATAACGATGCCAGTAAAACGGAAACAAGACCCCGCGATTTTTTCTCAACCATATTCAACTCCAAGGCTACCCAGGCTGCATCTTGCGATTGACCGAGACAGCCGACCATGTGCTCACCCACAAATTATCGTTTGCTCATCCGTAATGCTCCGGTCTGGTCTTGCTCGCTAATCGCTCTCCATTGATAAACCATAAAAAGCAACATTCCGATTGCCAAAATCAATTCAATGATTTCGTTGTACTGCTCGACCACAAAATAAAATCGATCGGGCACCTCTGTGAGATTTCGAAACACTTTCCATACGAACATTGGGAGAAAGTACGGTAGAAGCGTATAATGGGGTACCACCCAGGAGAGGAGATCCCGATAACGCGCCAGACGCGTTGATTTCAGGACGACTAATGGAAGAATCGCACCATAAGCGCCAACCAAAAGTTGGATCCATTTGAATGCAGCGCCAACCCCTCTGATGTTATGGATATTGGTTTCTTCTTGCTTATTGACTGCTTGAAAAGTAGCCGGAGTTACCCACCCAAAGATTCTTTGTCCCCAGCTAAGCTCCTCTCCGATCAAAAAGACCAGACCCAGGCTTACTGCTAGATAGAGAAGCGCGATCCCTTTGCGACCAGCTTTCCACAGACGCCGTGTGATGATAACACACAGCACCAGAGCGAAGGCATAGAATAGTACTTGCAAGTTTTCGGCGACTCTGTCCTCGTCGGATAGCAATTTGTACAGGTCCTTGCTGATCAGAGCTGCAACTACCCCGGCCAGAGCCACCGCTACTGGGACCGCCCAGATGACGAGGATCATCCGCAAAGAAATACGCCATGCACTCGCCGCATCTAATAAAAGTCCTTTGATGCGTCCATTCCATGTGCTGGACAGATGTCTCATTGTAGTGATCTCAGTTGGCATCATTCTAGTCTCTTGATCCATGAGCTACCTCTTTTCACTCGCCATCTCGTGTTTCAGTTAACAATGCGTATGCTCCTTGGGCATGTTCCACCGGTCGATTATTTGTTGAGTTAAGTGAGAAAAGGTTCCTCAGCGTTGGAGCGTCCCGTTTTGCGATGCACAAACGTAATAGTTTTATGGAACCCCCTTTCTCCAACCCGTCTGGCGGCAACCGCGTTGCTTCCGTAAGTGCCTGGTGCATCCAACAGGTATAGAAGAGAGGTTGGACCAAGGAACCAGGAAGATCGATCTGGTGACAATAGCGCTCGACACTTTCGACTACCGTCCGGCTGAGAGGAGATTCTAATAAGAACTGTCGCTCAAAACCTTTCAACGGGTTGCGCGTCCCACGGGACCGAGCCACCCACACGCTATAGGAACGCAAAAAGTAAAGCAGATCCCAGAGGGGCATGCCTTGGGTCTCGGCAGCTTCCCAGTCGATGAAAACTATTCCTCCATGCGGAGTTACCAGGACATTCCAAATTCCTGGGTTGCCGTGCTGAAAGACAAGCGGGAATGACTGTACATTGTTGCTGATTTCCGCGATTTGCTCTGCCATAAACTCTTGCTCATCTGGCGCCAAGCTGTAGAGCTCCCTGAATCGCTCAAATAGAGTCCTGAGGTGCCTGGTGACTTGGTCTGATGTCGCTGTTGAGTGGTCAGCTGTTTCACGACCTAGACGAGTGAGCCAATGAATTGCAGCAGAAGCATAGGGGCAATCGGCTGTCGCTTGTGTTCGCGTTCTGAATGCGACGCCGTTGATTAATGTTTCACCAATGATGGCAAGCCCAGCATGATGTCCCTGAAAAACCAACTGTGGCAGATTTTCCTGATCGCCTATACCTTTCTCTTTCATCCGCGTGAGCGAACGGTATTCATTTTCTAGTCGGAAGTTGAGCAGCGGGTCACGGGTCATCTTGACAATGTACTCCGGCGACCCAGTCGCGCGATCAAACAAGTAGAACAAGACCTTGCGCGAGTTATAATTACCGCGCGCGACAAGCCCCCAACGATAGCGGTCGCTCTTCAAGCCCGCTTCGCGCATAATGGTTTGTAAATAGGCCGGTGGCTGATCGATCGTATTCAACGCGCCAGAGCCTCCGAGCAAGCCATAGCGTCGGGTCAGCCGGGCGAGGACAGGATTCTTGTTCCAGAGATGTTCGATGGGACCTAGGTATCGCCATTTGATAGAAGGGCTGTAGAGACTGTGGTTCAGGAAATAATTGATCGTCTCGCAATCGCTCAATGGTACTGCCGTCTGCATCTCGCCATTCGATGGCGTCAGCCAGAATAGCTGCCCGCCTCCAAAGTAGTCGATGATGTGCTCGGACGACTTTTTGTCAAAGCGGTCTCCAATCACACCACCAACCTCTAAATAAAGTAATCCATTGGATTTGAGAACGCGGCGGACCTCCCAAAGCAACCGGGGATTGCGCTGAAACTGGGACAAGCCCTTTCTCCCAGCGATGACCACAAGATCGCTCGTTTGGCTGGGAAAAGGAAGAGAAATCCCATCCTCTGAGACAAAAAAATTGACGTTCTTGGGAGTAATGTGCTTCCATGTTGCGACAGCTCGGTTCAGCTGATTGGTGTTGCTAGAAACGATCCACACACACCGCCCAGTACGCGACAACATGTCTATACTGGCAAATGATAACACCCCAATGCAGACAATTTGCTCCAATTCAAGACTCGGTAGCAGGAATACCCAGTTGCCACCCGACACATAACCCTTGAGGTGAGTTCCCGGAACAAATCTAGTCTTCAGAGTTGTGTCAAGCATTAGGTCCCATTCCTCAGTATCATCCGCGGTTATTTGTCGCCGCGCCGTTTAGTTTCAAGCGCCGCCGCGCACAGCCGCTCTAACTTTTCCGCGCTGCGCGACCAAACAAAGTTATTTTCAACGAATTGTCGTCCTTCGGTAGCCAGGCGCGAGCGCTCCTTGGTCTGTCCAAACAAGTGGACAATCCGTTCCGCGAACTGTACCTCTCCATCAGCAACGCAGATGGGTGGTTCTGCATTATTAAGACGCAATCCAACTGCGGCGATGGAAGTAGTGATCACCGGCACCTCCATGGCCATTGCTTCTAGAACCTTGTTCTGCATTCCGGACGCATAGCGTAGAGGCGCGACGCACAATGTAGCGCGCTCTAGATAAGGTCGCATGTCGTCAACGGAACCGGTGACTGTGATATCCGGATAGGGCTGGGCTTGTTTCAACAACGCAGGTGAAGGATCGCGCCCGACAATCAAGACTTGCAGGTTAGAAACCGACCGCCTGACGAGAGGCAGGATTTTTTCGATCAAGTAGAGTGCGGCATCTTCATTCGGCGTATAGCTCATCACTCCGGTAAAGATCAGACAGTACGATTCGGGACGGTTTGCCTGTCGTTTCCAATATTGGATGTCAACGCCATTTGGAACAACCTCTGATCGATCGTCGGGACCCAGAACAGCTTCCCGATCGCGAGCCGAAATAAACGCGAGGTGAGGCGTCTTCGCGACCAGCTTCTTCTCAACCTGCCTGACCTGCAAGTAACGCAACACATGCCAAGGAATTCGCACTGTACCGGCGTAGCGCATTTCGGCCCGAATCCTCATCGAAGTGGCATCGCAAAAGTCGACGACGATCGGCAAGTCGTTCCAATCTTCGATCACGGGAAAGACAGACTTGCCGTGGAAAAGAACCACATCGTAGGGTTCTTGCCGTGTCAACTGAGTAAAAGCCCGCTTCATTTGCGCGACGCCTTCACGCAGCTGCAATGCCTTTTCCATCTTTGTGCCACTCCATGGTAACTTTCTCAGCGCCCCATCGGAGTGAGGGCTGGACGCACCGTTAGCACTGAAGGTCAGCATCTGTTCGGTGTAAGTGGTCATCTCCCGCATCGCTTCGTCGGAAACTTTTGAGCGAGTCAATGTGAGCAGCGTGATCTGATGACGTTGCGACAATTCCCGGATAAAGTGGTAATGGCGGTTAGGACCTCGCACCGTTGGATGCTGAAACGCAGGAGTGATATGGAGTATTCTCATTGCGTTATCCTTTTGGAATAAGACCAGGCTAGGATGAATGGCTAGTCATTTTGCCACGATAGGCAAGTAGGTGGGATTGGCTTGGGTAGGCATGATGAGCCGCCACGGTACTAGCTTAAAATTCTGATTGCCATTATCGTTCGCGCCGTCTTGGGCGACGAAAACACCGTAGGGGAAAGCTGCTCCTAGATTCACCGTCGTCACGTCAATTCCATCCGTGCCCGACACGGCGTCTATACCATTGCCTGCCACAATTTTGAACGTCTTGACGAACGGGTTGTTTCCCTCGCGTCGGTAGATCGCAAAAGTACTGTCGCCCTGACTGGACGCGATGAGATAGCCAGTCCCATTGTCGCCGTAAGTGAGAGTCAGTCCCTCCACGTCCGCTTTAAGGTGTCCTCCAATTCCCGTTGTATCTACCAAAGTCCGCGCCGTTCCCGCATTTGGTTCTGCCGCATACTTCCAAATGCCGATTGCTTCCTCTCCTATGTAAAAATACCCTGCCTGATCATCGGCAACACAACCCTCCGTTTGAGAGCCGACCGAGAAAGAACGCACCTTGAGCGCATCCACCTTGCCGCTGCCATTGTCATACAACTCCCACTGTTCAACCTCACCTGCCTGGCTGTTCACAAAGTAATAATACTTGCCCGAACTTGGACTGTGATACATGCATGATCCATACGTCGCCAGGGTCGTGATCGTACGCGCGGCGACATTCTCAAGCTGACGGGTCGGGGGGTTCACTTGATAGATCGCGATACTATCATTGCTTCGATTACCCGCTGTGACAAGGGCAACCGATTTGCCGCCCAGGGGAAAGCTCGTTCGCAGGTCAACGTTATTCATGTTCCCGTCCGGCAAGTACTGCAATTGCTTACCGCTAAGGTCGTACACTCCTAGCCCACCCTTCTTATCGGTTCCGATGATGGTGCTTTGGGTAGGATTCGTCGGATGGATCCAAATGGCGGGATCGTCCGCGGCGTCGCCGCTGTGCGGCACAGGATCGGTTTCGACGGTTGCTGCCACCTCTTCAACAACAGTTATCTTAGTGAGCAAAGGAGCCAAAGTTTGTGTCGGTGAATATCCGAATGTATTCAACGCCTTGATTTCATCTAAATTGTTGTCCGCCGCAATACCCTTACGCCCACCGCGAGCATCTAGGATTGTGTTGTCAAAGACTTGGACATGCTGATTCTCGCTCAGATCAATCCCGTTATCACCGCAGTCAATGAACTGGTTATGACTGATCTCACCGCCACCGCCATCAAGGTCCAAACAATCGTTGTACGTATTTCGAAAGATATTGTCTCGAATGAACACCTGGGTTTGGCGGGCGTAAACGCCGTCTTTGCCAAACAAATCTTGAAACTGACTGTCCGTAATCTGTACAGCGGTTTCGATCAACGAGAGGGTGCCTGTGAAATCTAGGTTATTGACTGACGCGCGCCGGCCATTTTTGAACTGCACGTGTTGAAAGATGGATTGGCTGCTTCTCACCACTCCGACCACACCCCACTTGAGCCATTCGTTTTGAGCCGTAAAAACGATTGGCTCATTTTCAGTCCCGCGGGCTACGATGGGACTGTACGAGATCAGCGAGCGTCCAACCGCAAAGCGCAGGACCGTGCCTGGCTCGATCGTCAACGCAGCGTCTTGGGGAACGACGATCGTTTCGTTAATGGCATATTGCCCCTTTCGCAAAACCAACTGGGTTGAGTCTTGCGGATCCAAGGCAAAGAACTGGTGGCGCTCTGCAAATTGGACGGTGGATAAGTTGATCTGACTAGGCAAGTCTTCTGCCCAAACCAGATCATAACCCGTCAGCGTCAACCAAATCCAACCTGCTCGGTCAAAGTTAAAGACCGAGCCAAGCACGAGAGCCATAACTGCAACCCACGAGAGCGCGAGCTGAGTGATTGGCACGTACGCCGGCTTTTTGGAATTTCGATTCAAATTCCAGACGAGTGCGGAGCAAACCAGAAGGATAACCCCGGCTAGTACGAGCAGGGGATTGGGTACTTTCCAAACCACTCGCGCCGCAGCCAAGATGAGTAAGAATGCGCAAGTGACCAAAATGGCTAGCTTCAAGTTGAGTCGAGCCAGCCAGCCCACCAAGGAACGGGTGTTGCTCGTTCCATCTCGATCGAGAGACACGGCGCGGCTAGGCATGGCTGGGGAACAACTCCTGCTCGATGATTTCGCAAAGCGCATGGGCTATAGTGATATGCGCCTCCTGGATGCGCGCGGTGTTTCGGGATGGAACTCGAAAACAAAGGTCAACGCAATCCTTGAGCTTACCGCCGTCTTCGCCAGTAAAGCCGATAGCCCGCATGCCTTGCTCCCTAGCCGCCATCATGCCGCTCAGCACGTTCGGCGAATTTCCACTCGTGCTGATGCCCAGAGCGACATCGCCTTTTTGCCCCAACGCTTCAACCTGCCGCGCAAACACCCGGTCGAAACTGTAATCATTGGCGATGGCGGTCAAGATCGAAGTGTCCGTCGTCAACGCGATGGAAGGCAGCGCGCCGCGCTCCCGTCGAAACCGGCTGACCAGTTCCGCTGCGATATGTTGAGAATCGGCGGCACTGCCCCCATTGCCAAAAACGAGGACCTTCCCTCCGGCGCGCAGCGCCTCGATCAATAACTGGGCGATTTCATCCAAGATTGATATTTGTTCGGCGATAACTCGTTGTTTGACCTGAATACTGGTTTCAACCTCACTCGCGATTCTCTGGCTCAGGTGGTTGTAGACGTGGTTCATCCCCTCACCTCCCATGTCTGTACCCCACAGTTCTCGAAGGTAAATTCCACAATCTGCCCACCCAATTGCTCCAACTCGGCGGCGATGAGGTGCTTTTTGTCAAAAGGACAGTAAAGCAACAGATAGCCGCCGCCGCCTGCGCCGAGGATTTTGCCGCCGAGGGCGCCATGCTCTCGGGCAACGTCATAGAGGGTGTCTATGGTCGAATTCGTAATCTGTTTCGCCATCTTCTTCTTGTTGATCCAAGCTTCGTGCAATAACGCGCCGAAATCGTTGATTCGTCCCTGTAGCAGCGCATTCTTCAGTTCGACGGTGATCTTTTTCATTTCATCCATCGCGTGCAGGACCTCTTCCTCCTTTCGGGCATACGCCTCTACCTGGGTCGTTATAATATTGCCTGACAAACGGGTTCGTCCCGTGTAACACAGTAGGAGGTTGTACTGAAGCTCATTGACGATTTCCGGCTCCACGCGCAGCGGGTTGACAATGACCCCCGAGGGACCAAACTCCATAAAGTTAAAACCGCCGAAAACCGCTGCATATTGATCCTGCATCCCGCCTTGGATTGCCAGTTCCACGCGCTCAATGCGGTACGCCAATTCCGCCATTTCATAATCGGTCATGGGCAGCCGCAGCCAGTGTTTAATCACCCCCACAAGAGCGACGACCATCGTCGAGGACGAACCTAAACCAGAACCTGGTGGCGCATCACTGTGGATAAAAAAATCGAGTCCCTGTTTATTCCCATTCATCGTGAGCTTGAGCGTGGCTTTAACCAAATCCAGTTTGCCGTCATACTGCATCTCATCGTCCACGTGATATTTCGCCATGATGTCATAATCCAGGGACTGGACGGTGATGCTTCGATCATCCCGCAGTCTCAATGAGCCGTAAGCATATTTGTCAATCGTGGAATTGAGGACAACGCCACCTCGTTCAGCCAGATAAGGCAGAACGTCGGTTCCGCCGCCGCAAAAACTAATTCGCAATGGGGCTTTGCTTCGGATGATCATGGTGCTTCTCCTTGAGGTAGGACAAGTTGGCAACTTGTCTTACAAAACATGGTTCCGAAACACCGAATACCCAGTAGGAGTTCCAATATCTACAAAAAATCCGTTCGCCGGATAGCCCAACAGGTGGAACCCTTTTTCTAAAACCAATGGAAAGGTTTCCTGTTCCAAGGACACTCTTTTCGAGCTAGGTATGAAATCCAAAAATGCCGGTTCCAAAACGTAGATGCCCGCGTTAATCAGATGCGAGCCGTTCGATGCGGTGGACTTGGCAGAAAAATCCACGATCCGATTTGCTTGCCCCAGTCTCACCGAACCATATCCACGCGCATCTTGAACCTGGGTGAGAGCAAGCGTGCCCAAATGGCATTCTTGTTTCGCTTCTGATTTTTGGCGTGCGTGGAATTGAATGAACGCAGCCAAATCTAGGTCAAAAAATGAATCGCCATTCAAGGTAAGGAATGTTCCCTGCAAATATTTCTCCGCGTGCTTCACCGCGCCCCCAGTTCCCAGCAACTCTTCTTCAATCGAGTAATCAATCTGGACATCCCAGCGCGACCCATCGCCAAAATACTCCACAACCTGCTCGCACAGATAGCCGACACACAGAACGAGATGATCAATCTGGTGTTTTTTCAAGAACTCGATCTGATATTCAAGAAAGGGTTTGCCGCCGATGTTTGCCAGCGGTTTGGGCTTGTCACTAACAATGGACCTCAGCCGCGTGCCCAAGCCCCCCGCCAATATCAACGCTTGCATTCAGTTACCTCGTGACCATAACGCTGGCGGATTGGTGAAAATTCCGGGCAGTTGGGGTAAATCGCCCATGCCGTCAAACTTTGTCCATTCCGTCTGCACTGGTGCAAAGCCGCCGGGGAGGATTGCCGGCACGAGTCGATAATCTCCGGTCTCCGGCGAACGGAAACGGATGTCCGCGCCTTGACACGTTCGGCAGTCCGCCGGCTTGTCAACCAGCGAATGGTGCAACTTGATCAGCCCCCTGGAGAAATAGTCCTCCTCCAGCAATGTCTTGTTCCCCGAAAACACGTTGTTGATGAACTCTCCTGAGCCAGCGCCAAACATTGGCTTTTTGCGTTTCGCTTCGATTGCCAGGGCGTTGTCCACAAATGTCGAATAGGCCACCTTGGCGTCCGAGAGGTCTTTACTGGAGATGCCGATATTACAATTGCGAAAGAGATTGTTGATGATGATGGGGTGCGAGTCTTCGCCGACGCTAACACCTTTGTCGCCGACATTCTCAAAGCGGTTGCCGACAATCGTGACGGTGCTGCCGGAAAGATCAACGCCATCGCCTTTGATATTGATAAATTCGCTGTCGCGGATTTCGCCCGTCGTAAAGTCGCTGTCGAAAGCATCGCTCGCGCTATTCGCGATCAGACAATTTTTCATGAGGATACGTCCATTCTTCAGGTTGAGCGAATCCTCACTTTTCATATTCGTAATTCGGCATTGTTCGATCAGAAGGTCGGCGTCGTACACTGCCAAACCGCCGGTGAAGAGAATACCATTGACTTGCGCCTGACCGCCGCCCTCCACGTCAATGTATGCCATCGTCACGGCTTGAGGCGGACGCACAACCGCGAACGTACCCCACGGGTCGCCGCTGCCGTTATCGTGAATACGAATGCGACTTTCAGGCGTGCCGCTTGCCGTCAATCCCCCAAAGGAGACAAGACTAGCGTCGGGCATCATCGTAATATCGGTGCCGGGGCGCAGGATCAGGGGCACCGACTTGGGAACAATGACCGTACCAGAAATCGTAACCTTGCCGCTCAGTTCAGCCGCACCGGGGTGGTCTCGGCTAGCTGTAAACTTGGGATACGCTTGGAGGAAATCGGCAAGACTACGCTCCGGCGCTTCCAAATCAAAGGGTCGCGAAGCGTCGTAGGCAATAATGCCAATCGAGTTCACCTGCTGCGATTCGTTTGGGTTGATGAGAACCGCAGGAATGGGCAGACCCGTGGCGGCATTGACGGCGGCGACCTGAATTTCTGGTGGCTGCCAGAGCAGTGGGTCGCGTTTAGCGGGAGTGAGTTTGCCGACCAGGAAGAAACGCGCGCGCCCAGCAAACGTATCGAAAAATTCCCAGTACCGACCGTCTATCGTATCGCTCCCATATTTGACTTGAGGGAGAATGTACTTGCCCCATGCGAAGCGAATGGTCCCGGTAATCGCCGTAGTATCTCCCAATCGCGTCGCCGTTGTTTCGCCTAGGAGTGGGTCGCTCGTGTCGAGTTCACCATTGCCGTTTGCGTCTTCATACAGCCGATACTGCCCATCGAGCACCGGGGCGGCGATCTGAATGCTCTGAAGTTGGATTCCGCTAAAGTTGGTGGCGGTGAAATCTAGGGCAGCGCGGTCATTCGCTTCCAAACGAAAAGTGAGACTGCCGCTGGCGAGACTGAGCACCTGGTAGGTACGGCGAATGTTGTAATCCAAGTCCTTCTTGAGAACGTCCATCTTGTAGCCATGAATAGGTGTGCTCAACACATCCGCCCAGGCGTAGGGTCGGATGCGTTCGTGGATGGCATCATACTTTGCCATCAACTTGTCACCGCCGTCGCTGAGCATTTCCCAGAGCACTTTATTGCGCTGCAAGCGAAGCTCCGGATCCATCAGCGTCGCGCGTTCGATTTCGTCAGGACCATGATTGTTGAAAAAGTCAATGGTCCCCGGCTCTTTAGGCATGCGCGTCACGTGCACATCCCAGGGCACCGGTTCCAAAAGTCCCCGACTCGCATCGTAGTAGAGTTTCAAATTGTCTGAACCAAAACGGACATGGTTGGTATTGAGGAGAGTGGTCCAAACGCGAAAGCGTAGGTACTTGTTCCAATCCAGCACCGCGCGGACGCGGCGGAAATTTTGCGACGTTGGATTCAAAGAGTGGTCAATCAAAACCTGCATCGCCTGGATACCCAACTCACTTTCTGTATCTACCTGGCGTCCTAGCGAACCCATATCGTACTGAGCATCCGATGTGCCAGGCATGCCGTACTTGGTGTATTGATCAAAGTGCATGGCGCGATCGTTCTCACCAAAGACGGTCGTCTCTGGTCGCTGTTGCGCCGCAAGCAGCGGCTTGTCAAAGCCCTCGACCTCGTAATACAAGCCCTGCATCGTGCCGTTTATTCGGAGAATGACGAACTGATCGCGCGGCACGACCAAGCCCTGCTCGCGCATCAACGCGTTGGTAAAGTAGGCGAGGATATAGTCCCGATCCTGAGGGATGATGAGATTGATGCGCCGCTTGCCCGCCAAGTATTTTGGCTCTTTGACGACCGTGCCGTTGTCGTTGATCTTTTCGTCGCCGAATTTGATCGACCACGATTTCTTGGGTCCTTCCCAATGCGGCGGGAGATCGCCGTGAATCCGTAACTTGATGTCGTATTCCTCGCCGCCATAGAAGAATTTCCCATTCACCCAGGTTTGGAGGTCCTCGCTCATCCAACCTTGTTTGCGCGCCTGTTCGGCGACGCTCTCCAGGATCGCGTATTGCTGGTGCGATACCTTCACGTCATAGATGGGCAGTCCTGAATTCAGCAAAAGATTCGGCGTGCGGAATGGGTTCAGAAATCCATCCAACAGCGCCACATACTGATTTCCGGTGACAAGTCCGCTGGCATATCGCGCCAGAGGCGTGTAATTCGTCAAAAGGGCAATGACCACAACGGCGAGGGCAACCATGCCGATGAGCGCATCCGAAAAGCGCGGCCAGACGCCCCGAAACGGGCGGCTCAACCGCTTTAGAGGCGTAGCCAGTTTCTTGCCGGAATTCAAGACCATGCTCCTAACAGTCATCTTACTCTCCCGGCTTAGGACGAATCTCGCAAGAAATATTCCTCTTCTCGTCCAGTAGCGGAGAACCTGCCTTCGCCGCGCACGGCGTAGCAATACTTGCTCACTGCCTCGTTCTGGAGGTTGTACTTGGAGATGAGGAGATGTAGCCAGTACGGTAGCGTTCCATCCACTTTGATTTCAAAGACCGCATGACCGGGCTGTAGCAAACAGCGTGCGCCGCACAAAGGACCGAACAGATCGAGATGGCGGGTAGCTAGCAACTCATCATCCAAGGAAACGCGGACGCGGCTGGCTTCCTTTCGTTCAAAGGCTTGGCGGCGATATTGGACGATGATCTTTGGCTCCATGTTATAAAGTCGTTGCAAACGGAAAAACTCTTTCAAGCCGTCGTTGTCAAGCAAACGCGCGGGTGGCAGTGTCCGCTGCTTGAAAGCGCATTCGATCTCGCGGTAATCTTCCCGCGGAACGTCCGCGGTGATCTTGTGGACAAAGTTCAAATAACGTGACTTGACCTCCAGCCGAATGAGAGGTATTTGGCTCAGGTCTTGACCATAGACACGCACCCGCAATTTGTGCCGTATGGCTGCGCCGGAGAGTTTCTCCTGATACGCCATATAATCCGGCGTGTCGAAATAGAGACTCCGCACCAGGTATACGCCATCCGATCCGGCATGCGTGTCGGGGCACATGAGCGCCGCCAGGTCCCGGGCGAGCGCCGTGCGTGTCGTGCGGTCCACCACATATTTGAGTTCCAGACGGCGCAACATGATCGCGCGGCTGCTCGTCATCGGCGCGACAGCGGTGGGCATGGGCGAGGCGAGCGGCGCGGCGACTGTAGTTGGCGATGCGACGAGTGTCGTTTCAGAGTTCAAGGTGATTCTCCGGCGCAATCATGGTTACTTGCCGCATGACGCCATTGCTCAATTCGCCGACGATGCGCTCCGGGGATGACTTGGACGCCAGCCGCACACTGTAGGTGTACTCGAAATCTGTACCGGAATCTACGTCGGTGGCGCTGCGCAACTGCTTCCAGGAAATCAATTTTTGTGCCTCTGGCGCAAGATCGTTCCAGGGATCCTTGTGATTCGAGCGGAAGATGAGAATATAGTCCGATGAGCCAACCCCATCGTGACCGATTCTCGACATGACAATCACGATCAGCGCCACGACAATGGTGCCAATCACCCCAACCAACCATACATTCGCGCCCGCGCTCAAGCCAATGGCGATCGCCACGAACAGGAATGCCATGTCCTTGGCATCCTTGATGACGGTGCGGAAACGAATGATGGACAGCGAGCCGACGAGACCGAGCGACAGCGCGACGTTACTGCCGATTGCCATCATGATCATGGCGACCGTGGGCGAGATCAGCATCAAGGAGAGATAGAACGAGCGGGTGTAGGCAATGCCGCTGTGGGTCTTGCGATAAACCGTCGCCCAAAGGAAAGCGAGCGCAAACGCGAGCAAAAAACTCAAAATCACCTGCACGGGAGTCAGGTCTACTCTAAGAAGATTGGGTGGAATCATTGAGGTCTTCTCCTTTTCAATACCTTCGCGAAAGGGGTTTCAGACTTGTGATATCGATTGGCGTCAGCCGCCGCCCGAAGCGTGGCGGAGGGCAGTCGACTGACGCCCGTGTTAGTCCGCCTACATTTAATGCTTGGTGTTACCACCTACTTTGTGAAATTGAAATTCGCCCGATGAAAAGTGCCATCATTCAACTTCACCACTAACTGACGACAAGTGTTGGTCCACGACTTATCCGTCTTCCACACGTAAGTGTACTGATTAGTGACCGAGTCGTAGGAGAGGCTACTCGAACCGGCGGTGACAGTCTCTTCAACGCCGTCAGTCGCAGTAAACGCATTACAAACAATTTGCTGTGATCTGGGATAGCCAGCCTCGAAGATGTTCAGACCTTGATCGCCGCCCAGACTGAACTTCACAGGCACGGCGCTCCCAGCCTTGAGCTTATTGAGTGTTGGGAGATTATCGACTGGCTGGAAAAAACCGCTGAAGTTGTAAAGCAATGGTTGCCAACTGGGCAAGCCATCCACTCCTACGTTATTGGTAAGATTGGTCTGACCGGATCCATTGGCGTTCATCACATAAATCTCGTCATTGCCATCCCGGTTAGTATGGAAGACGATCTTGGTGCCATCGGGTGACCAGTCAGCGCTGATATCCATCGCTGCGTTGTTAGAAAGATTCGTCTGCCCGGTCCCGTCGGCATTCATCACGTACACCTCCCAATTGCCATCCCAGTTCGTATAAAACGCAAGCTTGGTGCCATCGGGTGACCAGGAAGGGCTGCCTTCATTAGCCCAAGTGTTGGTGAGGTTGGTCACACCAGTGCCGTCAGCATTCATCACGTAGATATCGTTGACGAGACTTGGACCCGCCCGGTCGGACGTAAAAGCGATCTTGGTTCCGTCTGGAGACCAAGCTGCTGCGTTGTCATAGGCAGTGTTGTTGGTGAGGTTGGTCTGGCTAGAGCCGTTGGCATTCATCACGTAGATCTCTTGATCGCCATCACGGTCGCTGGTAAATGCGATCTTTGTGCCATTCGGCGACCAGGCTGGTTTATTGTCATTTGCCGCGCTATTGCTGAGATTAGTCTGACCGGAGCCGTCGGCATTCATCACATAGACCTGGATATGACCATCCCGGTCTGACGAAAACACGATCCTGGTTCCATTCGGCGACCAATTGGGGACATAATCATTTGCTGAGTTGTTGGATAAGTTTGTCTGGCTGGTCCCATCAGGGTTCATTCCATAGATCTCGGCATTTCCATCTCGGAAGGTCTGAAAGGCGATCTTGCCGTTCATCCCTGGGAATGCCGCTTGCGTTGTCTGCATCAGTCCCCCACTCACTGGCAACCAAACGACCAGGACAACAACGATTCGCGCAAGTAAAGCAAAGGCTTTCTTGGTGCTCATTATTAATCTCCTGTGAGTTGTGTGTTCGGATGCTCCTACTCTAGCCATGGGCAAGCTATGCTCTAATCCTCTTCCGGTTCCTCGCCAATTTCTGCCTCGCCGGCGATCAAGCCCGCACCTACGTCTTGACACTGGACTCGAACGAATGCCTCATCTGGGCTTGGAACTATGCCCGTCCCAGGCAGACCCAGATTCGCATCCGCGCACTCTGACAATCCCGCTCCGCCGATTAACATCTGCGGAATGATCGGAGCATTGGTAGGATTGATGAGTCGCACATAGTAAGCGCCGCTCGCGCCAAACCCGCCAGTCCAGGTCAGATCATTCGTCTCGCCCATGACGCAGGTCATAGTGATGGAGGGGCTTGGCGTCTCTTCACCCTCTTCACCTTCTTCGCTCTCCTCGTCCCCGACAAGTATCTCGCAGCGAGGCAGAACCTCTTGAGTGCCACGACCAACTGGTTTGTTTTCCCGCCAGTTACCCTGCATCCTTTCAGGCGACCAGATCTCAAAGCCAAGACCGCGGGAAACTCCATTCAAAAGACGGACGAACACGGTCGGTCGCGGGAGTAGGTTGCCTGCTGTTTGATAATCGAAACGAAACCACATAGTTGTATTGGCGGGGATGCTCAGTACCGTGGTTCCAAAGGTTGCAGCCAAGGCAGGATCATCCCTAACGCTGCCGGTGGTGACCACGGGAAGTGGCTTGACCTGGATCAGACTAGCCACCGGCTGGTTCGTCCCTGGAGTGGGACTGGCTACTGACTGCGGCGCACTCAGAGTAGGACTAACGGTTGGCTGAGGCGCGCCCGGAGTGGGACTGGCTACTGGCTGAGTCGCCCTTGGAGTAGGACTGACTGTTGGAGTGACCGTCGGTTGTTGAACGGATACCATTACCACGCTCCCTGGCGGCTCGGCGGGTTGTGTGCGACCGTACACGTAGGCGCGTTTTTCCAGTTCCAGCGCCTCCGCGCGGATCCGCGCCAGGGCATCTGAGCTGAGCTGAAAGTGGTCAACCAACTGTAGGATCTCTCGATTTGGATCTGGACCTCTCCAGCCGACTCCAACAACGCCCACGCCGCGCGCATAATACTTGAGTTGGAAGAAATCCGGCTCTGCCCGGCTGAACTCTTCGATCACCAGAACGTTATCAAAGTTGTTAAAAGGAACACTGATCTTTTGCCCCATTTGGTACACCCGCCCGCGGTCCGTCCAGTTGAATGGGGGAGGCGCGTACCCCTCGGAGTAACTGGGTGTCCCCAGTTGTGGCTTGGCTTTCATCATAATCCCGGCTCTCGCACCTTCCACGTAGCCAGCAAGCCAGACACTGCCCCCGAGCAAGTCCACCCCATCGTACCTCTCGACGTACTGACCCAGGTGCCAGACGTTCCCATCATTGTCCTGTGCGAAGAAGGTGAGTTCCTTCTCCACCGGCTCCCCATCGCTATAGTCAAGATCGTAGATGACGACGGCACGCACGCCGTTGATCACTTTGGTCAGGTCGGTGACGTTAAACACCACGCGATGAGGAACGCGCTTACCTTCTGTCTCGGTGTACCCGTCATAGACGAACTGTGTCCCAGGTTTCAGGGGTAACCACTCGTTGTCAATGACGGTCGAACGGTTAAAGTTGTTGGGGTTAAAATCTTCGAACTCTTTCGCTCCGGCCTCAATCGTAGCGGTCGCTGCCGGAGTCGGAGTAACCGCAGCGAGCGCATTTCCGGTAGTCGCCACTGCGGTGGGTGTACCACTGGATGCCCAAATCGAAATCACTAGAAGCAATGCAATTACTACAGTGACTAGATGAAGATGTCGCATTTCAATCTCCCTTGAAAATGTTGGACAAATTTGCACGCGAAGCGTGTCCTATGCATTGCCCATTTTCATTCGACCGCTGGTGCGCCGAAGGCGAATGAGCAACTCCTTTGCTTGTGATGACGCACTCGCCTACAGCGCTAGTTCTGTGCTATGGGCGAAAGTGAATTTTTACCCTTGCCGAAACGCAAGTACAGTGAGGGTACCACGAACAGATTGAGCACTGTCGAGGTGAACAGACCGCCCAGAATCACGAGCGCCATCGGATACTCGATCTCCTGACCGGGGATATTGCCCCGAATTACCAGCGGCACGAGCGCGAGGCCGGTGGTGAGCGCCGTCATCAAGATCGGCGCAATCCGTTCTTGCGCCCCGCGCAGGACCAGCCCAGGACCGAACGGGACTTCTTCCTCGTACTCGAGATAATCAAAGTGACTGATCAGCATGATGCCGTTGCGCGTCGCAATCCCTAAGACAGTGAGAAAGCCGACCAGCGAACCGAGCGACAGGACACCACCAAAGAAGTATGCTGTCAGTAGTCCGCCGACCAGCGCCCAGGGCAAGGTCACGAAGGTGAGCGTCGCCAGGCGCCAATTCCCAAAGGACGTCCGCAGGAGGAAGAAGATCGCGAGCATGGCGACTGCCCCGGCGACGAACAGGCGCTGTTGCGCGGCTTGCCTTTCCGCATACTCGCCGCCGATCTCGACATGGTATCCCAGGGGGAACTGGACTTTTTCCAGCGCGCGTTCGGCGTCCTGCGCCACTGAGCCAAGGTCCCGTCCCTTGACGTTTGCCGATACGTCAATCTTGCGCGACTGGTTCACCCGTTCGATGACGTTCGGCGTCGGGCGCAGGCGGATGTCGGCGACATCCTCCAGGCGGATGCGTTGGCGGCTGGGTGTGTCAATCAGCATCTCGCGTAGACTGGTCAGGCTGGCGCGCACAGCCGGCGTGCTATGAAGGTTCACGTCATAGGTCCTGCCGTCAATGAAGATGTCGCCGACTTCCTCGCCAGACACCATGATCGCCGTCTGCCGTCGTACATCGCCGGGCTTGACGCCATAGAGCTTGGCGGCGGCGAGGTCCACCTCAACTTGCACCTGGGGAATGTCCGAGTGCACCTCGATTTTCAAGTCCACAATGCCCTCGATCCCAGTCAGGGCTTTTTTCACTTCTTCGGCTTTGGCTTGCAGTTCGTGCAAATCCTGACCATAGATGCGCAGGACGATGGCATCACTGGACCCGGTCAGCACCTCTTTGATTCTCTCTTTCAGATAGGTCTGCACATCGCGAATCAGCCCAGGGTAGCCATCCACCGTTTCCTGGATTTTCGCCAGCGTCAGGTCATAGTCTACCGACGGATCCACGCTAATCCAATTCTCGGTGAAATTGACCCCATACGGTTCATCCGCTGCCATGGCTTGCCCGATGTGCGAGCCGCAGTTGCGGACACCTGGAATGGTCAAGAGTTCACGACACGCCTGCTGCGTGATCCGAAACATTTCCGGATGAGATGTGCCGGCGTTCGTGATCCAGTGCATCAAAAAGTCCCGTTCCTTGAACGACGGAATCAATTCCTGTCCGAGGAACGGCCACACCCCGAAGCCGACGATGACGAGGAGGGTGACGGTCAAGTACGCGCGGCGCGGGTTAGCGATGATGGGCTTGAGCGCCATGGCATAGATACGGTGCAGGAACGGTATGAGCGGCGACTGCCGATGCTCGACGGATGTGCCGCCCACGAGAATCAGAACCATCGCCGGCGTGACGGTTAGCGCGATCAACGGGGAGACCAGCCCCGCCACGATGTAGGCTTCGGCAAGGGGCTTGAAGAATGAGCCGGATAACCCTTCCAGGAAAAAGACCGGCACCAACGCCGAAATCTCGATCAGCGACGCGTAGACGATGGGCCCGCGCACTTCGATCGAAGCTTCCATCACAATTCGCGCCGTTGATTTCGTGCTCCCATCTTTCCGCAGTTGACGGAGTCGCCGCACGATATTTTCTACACCCACGATCGCATCGTCCACCACCGCGCCGATGGCGATCGCCAGCCCCGCCAACGTCATCACGTTGATGGTCGCTCCGCGCGCACTTAACACGAGCAAGGAGGACATCAGGGACAGCGGGATGATCGTCGCGCTGATGAACGCGACTCGCCATTCGAATAGAAAGATCAATAGCACCACGACCACGAGCAGACCACCGACGAGCAGGGACTGGGTGAGATTCTCGATCGCGATCTCGATAAAGGTCGCCGGGCGAAAGATGGTCGTGTCAATGTCAATCCCCTGAAGACCGGGGCGCATCTCGTTCATGGCTTGTTCCACTCCCCGCGTCACGTCCAGCGTGTTCGCCCACGGCAACTTTTGCACGACCATCATGAGTCCTTCGCCGTCGTTGATGACCGCGTCCCCGGCGAGCGGCCAGGTGTCCCACACGACCGTCGCCACGTCGCCGATCGTCAGCGGTGTGCCGTCGATCTTCACTCTATCGTGGATAGCCACCTTCGTCAGCGATTCCGGTGTCAGGATGGGCGACTTGTGCTGGATCGAGAGTCTTTGATTAGGGGTCTCAATGAACCCACCGGTTCCGATCACCGACCCGTTGGTAAATCGGAGTAACCCCACATCCAAGGCGTTCGAGGTGACCTCCATGGCTTCTTGTAGCGAGACATTGTACGCACGCATCTTTTCCGGATCCACCTGCACCGTTGGAATCTTGACGCGCTCGCCCCAGATCGGCACGTTCGCAACGCCGGGCACGCGCAGCAAGCGGGCGCGGATCTTCCAGTAGGAGGTCATCGAGAGATCCAGCATATCATATTGTTTCGAGGACAGTCCGATCTTCATGATTCGGCTGGTCGAAGACAGCGGCTGGATCATGATCGGCGGGGCAGCCCAGGTGGGCAGTTGGTTTTGAACGGTAATGAGTCGCTCTTGCACCAACTGTCGGGCATGGATTTCGTCAGTCCTGGGCTTGAAGAGGAGGGTGATATCGGACAAGTCGGGCACTGACCGGGAGCGCATGACGTCCAGCCCCGGCACCCCGTTGAGCGCCTGCTCCAGCGGCACGGTGACCAGTTGTTCCACTTCGACGGCGGAGAGTCCGAGACTAAGCGTCTGAATCTCCACTTTGGGCGGTGCAAACTCGGGAAACACGTCCACGGGCATGCCGCCGATCGCCGTTAGCCCATAGGACAGCAGCGCAAAGGCAAGCGCAACGACGAGAAATCGAAAACGCAGACTCGTCGCAACTATCCAACGCATCATGGGTGCGATCCTCCTTCCATCTACCTCACTCCCCCACTCCCCCACTCCCATACTTTAGATTGAAATGCGTGTGTGAGTGTGGGAGTGTGGGAGAAGCTATTTCCCTACTCCGACCTCAGCGCCAAACAATTCCGCCTCTCCGACTGTCACCACCAGAGTGCCGGCGGCTGGACCTTCTGTCAGGATTGCCTGGTCTCCTTCGATATAGTCAACCGTGATGACTTGTCGGACAAAGACCAGGGGTTCGGGATTGGTGTATGTCCAGGTTTTTCCCTCTTTGTCGTACAGGACCGCGGAGTAAGGGATGATCTTTCGCAGTGCCCCGCTACCTACCAGGACAAGTTGCACAAACACGCGCTGCCCCGGAACCAAGCCGTGATTGGCGCTGTCCACCAGATAATACAGTTCCGTCGTCGGGTCCACGTCGGGCACATTCTTCGGCGCATCGATGGGTTGCGCCGTCAAGGGGAGCGCGGAAGCGGGCACAGGTCCGGTTGCACTCCCACTGGGATTGGTGAGCGGTATACCAATGGGTTGTGTGGTCAAGGGAAGCGTGGAAGCCAATGCGCTCGTGCTAGCACTGGTGAGCGGCATGACGAGAGCGGATTCGACCCGGCGCACCCTCTTAATTCCACTCTCACCCAGGTCTAAGCGCACCAAAATTTTGTTGAGATCAGAGATCGTAGCTGCCGCTGTTGGCAACGCCACGACTTCACCCCCAACTATCCACTTGCGCGAGACCTGCTCCTCACGAGCGGGTGTCGTCTGGATGGCGAGCCGTTTTGCTGCATCTTGGGTCAAGATGAGGCGCTTGAGATTCGTGCCTGCAATTGTCTCGACCTTGGCTGGTACGATCTTGCTTGCCGATACTGGCTTCTGCATGCATGCTGAGAGCATCACACTGGCAAACATCAGCAGCGCAAGCATCCATAGACTCTTGTGGTTCATCTCCTTCTCCTCTCTCACATTATCTGAGGTTCGGTGGATGGCATTGCCATTAGCCCCACCATCTCCGTGTCCGGTTTGAGATTTGCCCCGAACGTCCAGTACACCGCAGGCACGACGAACAGATTCACCAGCGTCGTCGTCACCAACCCACCTAGAATCACTACCGCCATCGGGCGCAGCACCTCTAGTCCAGGAATGTCTCCCAAGAACAGCACGGGCAAAAGCGCCAACGACATGGTGAGCGCCGTCATCAGGATCGGTGCCAGCCGCTCCCGCGCTCCACGCAGGATCAGTTCCGGACCAAACGCCTCACCTCCTTCCCACGCGAGATGCTCATAGTGCTTGAGCAGCATGATCTGATTGCGCGCCGCGATCCCGAACACCGCCAGCAAGCCCACGAGCGAACCCAGGGTGAGCATCACACCAGTCGCGCCTACCGCCAGCACGCCACCCGCCAGCGCCACCGCCAGACTCAACACCGAGGCGAGCGCCAGACGCCAGGACGTGAAGGAGGCGTGCAGCAGGAGGAACATCCCGATCAGAGCAACCGCCGCAAAACTGAGCAGACGGTTCTGGGTATCTTGCTGCTGCGCGTAATTGCCAAGCACCTCGGCGTGGTATTCCAGCGGGAAGCGGCTTTGCCGGAGGCGAGCTTGCACGTCGCCCATGACTGCGCCGAAATCCCGCCCCCGCACCGTCAGTCCAATGTCCAGATAACGCGAGACGTTGTCATGTTTGACCACCGTCGGCGCGGACTTGATGCGCACATGGGCGACATCCGCCAACCGCACCCGCCCGCCGTCGGGCATGTCAATCAGCAGTTCGCCCACGCTGTTCACACTGCGCCGCGTTTCGGGCGTGCTCCACACTACCACGTCGAACACTTTTTGTTCCTCAAATAAGCTGCCCACTTGCAAGCCATTCAACAACGTCGCCGCAGTGCGCCGTACATCGCCGGGTTTGATGCCATAGCGTTGGGCGGCGGCGAGGTCTACTTCGACTTCCAAGATGGCTTCCTCGATGGGGAGTTTGAGTTGCTCCTCCACGATCCCGGCAATGCCTGCCAGACTCTGCTTCACTTGCTCCGCCTCGCGGCGAAGCACCGCCCAGTCTTGACCATAGAGGCGCACCGCGATGGGATCGCTGGGTCCCGCCACAATCGCGCTGCTGGTCTGCCCCAGGTAGGTTTGGACATCGCTCTGGAACCCACCGTAGCGGGCGATAGTCTGGTTAATGGCGTCAATGGTTCCGGCATAATCTACTTTGGAATCAATGCTAAGCCAGATCTCGGCGGAATTGATGCCGACCACTTGATCTCCGAAGATGGCGCGCCCCACCGTGGTGCCCATGTTGCGGATCCCTGGAATGGCGCGCAATTCGCCGGTCATCTGATTCACCATGCGGGTCATTGCGGGAAGCGACGTGCCGGGCGCCGCCTCCAGATGGATCCGCAGGTCAGATTCTTTGAACATTGGGAGGAGTGATTGTCCGAGGAAGGGCAGTACGGCAATAGCGATTGCCGTCAAGACGACCGCTGACAGGAATACCCAGCGCGGTCCTTGGAGGACGCGCTTCACCCAACCGGCGTACTCCTCTCCCCATCGTTCTGTCAGGCTAGGCAGCTTGGACATACCTGGCAACAGGATCGCGGACAGCACGGGCGTGACCGTCAAGGCGACGACCATGGCGGCGAGCACCGCCAGCACGTAGGATAGAGCCAACGGGTAGAAAAAGGCACCCGCCAGTCCATCCAGCGCCAAGACCGGCAGCACCGCCAGCAGGCAGATCAGCGTCGCAAAGAACAGGGTGCTGCGCGTCTCGACCGATGCCTCCAGAATCACGCGCACTGGCGACTTGCCGCTGTCCTCTTTCCGCGGCTGCCGCAGCCGCCGCGCGATGCTCTCGACGCCGACGATGGCATCGTCCACGACGATGCCGAGGGCGATGACCAAGCCCGCCAAGACCATGACATTGAGTGTGGCGTTGCGCAGGTAGAGGACCAAGCCGGCGGCTGTCAGCGACAGCGGGATCGTGACGAAACTGATGAGCGCCGTGCGCCAGTTGAAGAACAAGACGCCGAGCGCAAGCACGACGAGCACAATCCCGATGATGAACGTCCGGGCGAGATTGTCCATTGCCATCTCGATAAAGGATGCCGGTCGAAATATAGTCGAGTCAATGTTCACGCCACCCAGACCGGGGCGCAACGCCTCCAGCGCATCTTCCACGCCGCGCGTGACCTTCACGGTGTTGCTGCCGGGGAATTTCTCGATGACGAGCAAGAGACTCGTCCCGTTGTTGGTCAAGGCATCCCCGATGAGCGGCTGATGGTCTTCGACCACGTTCGCCACATCAATCAGGCGCACGGTGCGCGTGATTGGTACTTGAGCCAGCCCCTCGGGCGAGAGGATGGGCAGGATGTGCTGGATGCCCAGGCGTTGTTGGGGCGTGTCAATGAACCCGGCATTGCCGGGGGTAGATGCCTCGACGAAACTGAGGGACGACACCCACAGGGCGTTGCCGGTGGTTTCGAGGACTTGCAAGAGCGGAATGTCGTGTGCGCGCAATCGCTCGGGATCCACTTGCACTTGCAGTTGCCGGTCGCGCAAACCCCAGATCGCCACATTGGCGACATCGGGGACGCCCATCAAGCGCGGCGCAATCGTCCAGCGTGCCAGCACCGACATCTGGATCATGGACAAGCTCTTGGACGAGAGTCCGACGATCAGGACGCGGCTGGTCGCCGAGGTGGGCTGGAGCATGACTGGCGATTTGGAGACGTGGGGCAGTCCGACCGCCGCCTGGGACAGGCGCTCGTTGACCATCTGCCGTGCGCGGTAGAGGTCGGTGCCTGGCTCAAAGATAAGCGTGACCGAGGACAGCCCCGGCACCGACTCGGAACGAATGGTGTCGAGCCACGCCACGCCGTTGAGCAAGTCCTGCTCAAGCGGCACGGCAATCAATTCCTCCACTTCTTCTGCGGAGAGACCGAGGGCTTCGGTCTGGATCTCCACGTAGGGTGGCGAGAATTCGGGCAACACGTCTACTGGCATGGTGCGCATTTGGGTGATGCCCAAGAACATGACCACGGCGGCAAGAATCACCACCAGGAATCGAAACTGAAGACAGATTGTAATGATCGAACGCATTTGATTATCTCCTTCCGTCTAGCTCCGATTTTGCCGCGCGTCATCAAATTCAATACGGCTTGGCGCGGCTCTTGCTTTAGGGCAGGGAAATTAGATCGACCGCCGTATTGGGCAGCCGTATTGTGCTTAGTTTGCTTTCCCGTACTTGACCAGTTTCAGTGACCCTTCCTGCACCAACCCGATGCCGGGAGCATAGTACTTGTACTCTGTGATCGAAGGCTCCAAGGGCGTGGTCTCTTCCACTTTCAGAGAGTTGGCGAACTCTCCGGCGGGAGTCTTGACCGTCTCGCTCGTGCTGACGATCTTGGCGCGATCCATCGCGATGCGGGGGGCAACCTCCTGGTAGTATCTGGCATTCAACGTCACCTTGCCCGGCATGATGAGACCGAACTTGGCGTCGTTGACGCCTGAGAGCCACGTCCCCGAGTTACTCGCGACCTTGTCGTTTTGGTACATGTCCACGTCTTCTCCAAAGTAGAACACATCGTTAGTGCGTTTGCTGATCGCGAAATAGTTCCTGGAAACCTCGACCAATTTGCCGCTCTTGGTTTCTCGCTCCTCGATGACCCGCGTCTCGACGCCGTCTACTTTCTTGGTCTCGTTCAGGACGGTGATGGTCAAGTGTTCGCCGCCTCCTTCGAGAACCAGGACGAAGCCGGGTTCTAAAATAAAGTAGGGATTGCGACCGGTGGAGACGAGTTCGTCCTTCTCAATCGGGAAATCCGCGTTCCACTCATCGCTTGACGGCATCAGCGCCTGGCTCAGTGCGCACGCGGTGAGCATCAGCGCTCCGACGACGACTGCGACAACAATCAAAGCATTGCGGACAGTTTGCATGGCAAAAATCTCCTTTCTCATCAATATGTTCGCCAAATACGCTCGGTAAATACAAAGTTTCTCCGAAGGGGAGAAACCTGATATTTCCAAAAGTAGAATCCTTTCGTCATTGGATTTATTGGCTCGGTCCGGGCATAGAGCCAGAGTCGAGTCGAATATCATCAAACGTAGCGTCGAGAACAGTTGAGGTTGTCGCCCCAAACCGGAACCGATCGGCTGGCGTCGTCCACGTTCCAACCGTAGTAGACGCAAAGGGCGCGCCATACGGATTATCGCCCACGGCGAGATAGGCTTCGAGCATTGCGTTCCCGCCCGTGCCTCGTCGCTGATGAATCCCCACGCGGTAGAGCGTCCCTACGGTCAGCGGTACCGTGTCCACCCCAATCGTCGTCGAGCCGTTCCGCAGTCGCAGCGCACCGGTCGTCCGCAGCAATAGGTTGCCGACCGTCGTGCCCGCATTCGAGATCAGTACGATGCGCGCATCCGCCGTCGGCAGCGAATTGACTTTCAGATAGAATGAGACATAGATGTCATCCACCCCGGTAAAGTTTTCATTCAGGTACGCCGAACCCATGCTGGGGATGTCTGCCGAATAGACACCCTTGATCAAGGATGCACTGTCGAGCACGACACCACCGGAAATATTGTCTACGCCACTGGTCGGGTCGGTCAGACTCCCATTTTCTAAAGTGATGTTTTTGATCCGCGTCGTTCCCACAGGTGTTGCCGTGGGTGTGTTGGTGGCGGTCGGCGGCACCGTCGTATTGGTTGGAGTGGGTGTATTGGTTCGCGTCGGGCTAGGTCCAAGCGTCGCCGTAGCGGTCGCCGTCGGCGTTGCTGTCGGCGTCCGTGTATTAGTTGGAGTACCCGTCGGGGTGGGTGTATTGGTTGGAGTGGTCGGTACAGCACCGAGACTCATAAAGTTGTGGAGGTAATAGCGTGAGCTATGGTCGCTGGCGAGAACTACCAAGCCAGTTGCGCTGTTCAGGTTCTGCTTGGTCGAAGTCGGGTCATTAATTTTCACATCCGTCGCACTCTTGATGAATGGGATCCCGATCCCTGTCGGAAACTGGATGTTGTCCATGGGTGTGGTCTTGTAGTAAATTGCCGAGTTAGCGCTCGCATCAACATTCCTGGTGAACACGTAGAGATTGCGATTGCTGGTATCAATCAACAAAATAGGACGGGTTGGGTTGAAAGTGCTACCCGCGTACACCGTGTAGGGAGTCCAATCCGAATCAGACTTGCACCGGTTCAGATTGTTTTTGCACACCAGCAGCACAATGAGCGCGGCTGATTTTGAGGTCTTGACGACGGCGAAGACATTCCCGGAAGAATCCGTATCCAGCGACTTGAGGTTGATGTGATCGTCGGCGGAGACGGAGTAGGCAATGACGCGCGTCCAAACATCGTGGGGCGCGCCGCTCGGATGCACTGCGAAGTACATTTTCTTCGTGCTTTGATTGCTCCACATCACTCCGATGTGTTGGTTATAGGTAATGATCGAGGAAATGTCGTCGGTCGTCAGTCCGGTTGCCTCGGCGACGGGCGGCACAAAGGGAGTGCCCCAGGTCAGATCATTGCCATTGAGACTATGATTGACCATCACTTGTTGGTTCTCGACATACGTGACCCATAGCGTTCCAGTCGAGTCCTTTTCCAGGACCAGCGTCTCGGACTTGCCTCCGGTCACTTCGATGGGAAAACCTGCATCCAAGCTGTATGTCTTGGTCGCGGCGTTGTAGCTGTAGCGATACAACTGTCCTCGCTGACCGGCAGGTGCAGGCAGCGCGGTACCCGAGAAGATGTGCGACACCACGTACAGATGTTGCCCATCCCACAGTGTATCTGCCCGGCTATTTTTCCGATCATCCAGAGCCATTCCCGTGTCCACCCAGCTCTGACTTGCTAGGTCTAGCCGGTGGATGCGATAGGCATTTCCCGCCGTGCTCCACAAACTGCCCCACCACAAACCGTCGTTCCACCACAGCTTGCTCTCCGGTTTCTCGCCGGTTACCTCCGAATTCCCGCCAGTGCCGCTCGGGTAGGAGAAATCGCGATAACCCACATCCACCGGAACTGCTAACAGCGGCTGGATCAAGCCGGGTGCGAACAGCATTATCGTCACCAAAACGCCCAACGCGGCAGCCTTGAGTCCCCAGCGCGTAATAAACTTTATACTTTTCAATGGATTTCCTTTCTGTGCATGCAGCCCTGTTGCGACAGGACGACATTCCTACTTGACCATGAACATGACTACATATCGGCAGTAGCGACGGAGAAACGGCAGGCGCTTGAGGAGAACAGCGTCGGCTCGGCGAAGGATTGTAAAGCGCTTGTTAAAGCCAAAGCCGCGCTCAAACATGCTCAGCAACTGGATCTCCTGGTAACGAAACTCTTTGAACGGCTTGCCCCAACGATGAATGTCATCATACTTTAAGGGTCGATCTGCGCCGCGTGGGTGCTTGTGGCGGTAGGGAATGTATGCGCGCACAAAGTTTAGAATCGGATTCATCCCCATCGGCTCGACGAACACGGCTTTGCCCCCAGACTTGAGCACGCGGCAAAGATCATTACAGCCCAGGTTGGCGTCGAGATGGTGCAGGATCCCCTTGCCGAAGATCACGTCGAAGCGCTCATCGGCGAATGGCATACTCTCCCCAGCCGCCACTGCCAAGTTGATTTTGGTATCCGCAATGTTCATTACTGCGCGCCGGCGCGCGACCGCGACGCTGACAGGCGAAAGATCGAAGGCGGTAACGTATGCGCCGCTCTTTGCCAGCAGGATGGAGATTTCGCCTAGCCCGCAGCCGCATTCCAGCACCTGCTTGCCCTGCAGGTCGCCGAGAAACTCGTTAACCCCAGCCATCACGCTGACCTTGCGCGCATAGGTATAAAAGGTGGCAGTGGGTGGGAGGACACTGACCCCAGGCAATTCCTTTGACGCCAGCGCATCCCACTTGGCGCGCTCGATCCGATATCGATCTTCAACTGACATCGCTTGACCTCTGAAAGATTTGTTTGAGCGTCGGGGCATCCCGCTGCGCAATGCACAACCGCAGGAACCTCACGTAGCTCCCATTCTCTAACTCGGCGGGCGGGAGCCTGGTAGACTCCTTGAGCGCCCGGTGCATCCAGCAAGTGTAAAAGAGGGGTTCGACCAAGTGTCTGGGCACGCCGACTTCTACACAGTAGCGTTCGACGGATTCGACCACGAGCGCGCTGAGTGAAGACTCTGCCAGGAACTGTTGCGCCAAACCCTTCAACCGATCGCGTGTGCCATGCGCACGCGCAACCCAAACGCTGTAGGAGCGCAAAAAGTAAAAAAGGTCCCAGAGCGGCATGCCCTTGCTTTCGGCAGCCTCCCAATCGAGAAAGGCAATGCCTCCGGCTGGCGTAACCAAAACATTCCAAGTTCCGGGATCGCCGTGCTGGAACACGACCGGAAAGGGATCAGAACTAGAGGCGATAGCCGCAATCTGGTCCGTCAAGAATTGATCGTGCTCCGGTGTCAGGCTGTAGAATTCTCTAAACCGGTCAAATAGAATTTTCAGACACGCCGCCGCCTGCAACGGCGTTGCAGCAGAATGATCGGCTGTTTGTGCGCCAAGATCGGTGAGACAAGTGATTGCCGCGCGAACATAGGGGCCATCCGAGGTCGCCCGTGTGCGCGCTCTGAATGGGACGCCCTCGATGAAGGTTTCGCCAACAATTGCCAGACTCGCATGGTTGCCATGAAATGCTATCTGCGGCATTGTTTCCCGACACCCGATCTCTTTCTGGCGCAGCTCTATGAGCGCATGACATTCGTTTTCAAGACGATAGTTGAGCGCCGGATCACGGGTCATCTTGACGATGAATTCCGGTGTGCCGCTCGCGCGGTCGAAGAGAAAAAACAAAACTTTACGCGAGTTATAATCGCCGGGCGCGGACAGCCCCCACCGATAGTTGCTGCTTTCGAATCCCGCCTCGCGCAGGATGGATTGCAGGTACGCGGGCAGTTGATCGCCGCCATTCGATGCGCCACAACCGGCGAGTGCCCCACGGCGATGCGTGAGCCGAGCGACGAAACGATTCTTGTTAAGCAGATGTTCGGCGTGTCCCCAACCGCGCAATTCGATAGAGGGGCCATAGAGCCGATGGTTGAGAAAATAATCTCTCATCGCCCGATCACGGAGAGGTACTGCGGTCTGCATCTCACCCTGAGAAGGTGTCAGCCAGAAGAGTTGTGCTCCGCCGAACTCTTCGCTGAGATTTTCCATGTCCCTCCGATCGAACAACGCTTCAAGCAGTCCACCGAATTCCAGATACACCCAGCCCTCCGGTTTAAGGACGCGCCGAATTTCGGTTAGCAGCGCGTGATCGCGCTGGAGTCGCCGCAGCCCGCTCCTTCCACCGATAACGACCACATCACTGGTCTGGCTTGCAAAAGGTAATTCGGCGGGGTTGTCTGCAAAAATCAATTGCAAGTTCCTCAGTCGAATTCGACTTGAAGCCTCGGCGATGTGACGCACCTGCTGCGCGCTGCTAGAAACGATCCACACCTGCTGACCGAGGCGTGACAGCGTGGGCAAGGATGTCAGTGGGAGCGCACCGATACAAACAATCTGCTCAAGCTCGAGGCGGGGCAATAGGAAGGTCCAGTTGGCTCCCGCGGCGCACCCTTTGAGATTACTGCCAGCCACGAAGTTGGTTGCCATTGTGGTCTCGAGCATCGAATTCCTATCCTTTATTCCCCAAAGACACGTCGCAGCATTGGGAAACGCAGTAACTCTGGAAATACTTGCCCAACATTAAGCGATTTGCGGCTGAGCCAGAGCACTAACACAGAGGCTATCGCCGCGAGGACGAAACTGACAAAGAATGGTAAGGACGTCATGAGCTGAACCAGCAGCAGTCCCAGCGCGCTCAGTGCGATGATGAGGTAGACCTTGAGATAGCGCGACTCGAAAAGACTGATGCCAGTGCCGAGCCGCAGTCCCACTTGTTTGAAAATATTGTGGGCGATCAGCGTGCCGCTCGTGCCAATCGCCGCGCCCAGCGCACCGTAACGCGGAATGAGCAACAAGTTAATGCCAAGGTTGACCAACACCGCGAGAATGTTGACGGCAACAACATAGCGCACCTTGCCATAGACCTTGAGCGTTAGCCCGTTCTGACCGAGCGCGGCACTAAAGTAGTACCCGATAGACAGCAATGCTAAAATCGTCGCCGAATCCGCGTAACGCTCGCCGTAAACCGCGAGCGTGAGAGGCTGCGCGAGCGAAAAGCTCAGCGCAAAGATCGGGAAAGACACAACCGCAATCCAGATCGCGTTCTGCCAGTAGAGGTTATTAATTTCCTCCCGATCGTTGCGCGCGAACAGACGCGCCGCAGAAGTAGTAAAGAGCAGTCCGAAACTTGCAAGCACGAACTCGTTTAACTTGGCAGCCGGCTGGACGGCTCGCAAGGCAGCCACGTCGCTGGCGCTCTGGAAATAGCCCAGCATCAGAACGGCGACCGCGTTCATCACGGCGTACATCAGATCCGAACTGAGCAATGGGACAGTGAAAGCCAGGATGTCCCGCGCGGGCACCCTGATCGTCCGCGGATCAAAGCGCCGGAACAAACCTTGATCGCGCAGGACACGAAACAGGATCACTAGATAAGTCGCTACGCCCAGGATGCTGGCGACTAGATAGCCCGCTGCGAGAAAGAATACGTCTTTATGTCCCAGGATGAGCAAGACGACAATGCCTAGTTTGAGCCCGGGCGCCAACAGATACCTGCGGAAAAAGATCGCGAATGGACTGGCAAAGACGGCGAACATACCGGTGAGCAAGGTGTCCAGTGCCTGAACTGGCGCAAGGGCAATCAAGATCAATAGCAATGTCGCCGCGAGTTGATCGTCAATCACTCTCTCGACGATCAATCCCTGGAAGACATAGACCAGCAAAATGGTGGCGATCCCCAGTGACAATACAATGCTTAACACCATAAGGAGTGTGCCGAACAACTTGTCATAGTCGCGCTGCTCGTCGAAGATCGGTACAAAGCGTGTGATGGCACGATCTAAACCAAAGGTCACGATGGTCTCGCCCAGCGCAACCATCGAGAGTGCGTAGGCAAAGGCACCATAATCGGTCTTGGACAGGTGGTTGACGATCAAGACCTGAACGCCCAAGTTCACCGCCATGGAGAGAACCCGCCCTACGAGCAAAAGGCTGGAGCCGCGAATTTGTTTTCTGGTTCCGGCGTGTTTGGTACGAGGTACCGTATCAACTAACGCCGCCGGTGTGATGTCCATCGAGTCACTGCCTATCGTCGGTTGCCGTGAGCGACATGGATCAAGTCTCTTGCCGCTTGAATCGCAAATGCCATCACGGCAATGATCAGCCAACCTGCCACAAACTGGAAGACAAACGTGAAGAAGGCTTCCAACAAACCGTTCATTGGGTCAAACGGAAACTCTCCTGGCATTTTGGGTGCTCCTTTCCATATCCGCGTGCGCGATTGACGAACCGCTGGAAGCGGATGCCTGTGTCGAAAGCTGCGTGTCGGCTACATGGGTCGCCGCGCCGGCAAGCGCCAGGACAAGAAAAAAGAAGCGGATATACGCAAAGTGGAGGAAGATACCGGTTATCATATAGGAGACCAGCGCCAGCATGAATCCCGTTGCCATAAGCGCAAGATCGGGACGACTCTTCATCCAAGTTTTGCGTGTGCGCGCTAAATTTAGCAAGGTCACAAACACGATCGCCAAGAATGTTGTCAACCCGAGTATGCCGTTCTCCGCTGCCAATCCAAAGTAAAGCGAGTGCGCCTGCCGGTCTGACGCGAGCACGCGCAAGCCCACGATTCGGGCATAGTCCTGGTAGTAATACCTGAACATACCAGGACCGACGCCGATCAGCGGATAATCGACGAACACTAATCCCGCCGCCAGCATCTCTGTAACGCGACTCTGCGTCGAGCCATCCGAACTTGCCAGCCCGCCTGAATCTTGATCCGCAAAACCTGCGAGCGTCTCCAGCGAAGAGAGACGCGTGGCATACTGGGGCACCAACGCGAGAACGATTGCCACCGCCAACAGCAAAAGCACAATCTGAAAGGGTTTAATGTACCGCATAAAAGCCATGATCGCGAGCATGAGAATTAATCCGATCGCAGCACCGCGGGAAAATGTGAGTGCGACGCCAGTGGAAATGAGGATCGTGGCGAGCAAGGCAACCCCACGCCATAAATGGTTGCGCTCCCCGAACAACCGGAATAGCCCAAGCGGCACGAGCATTAGCATCATCTGGGCATAACGGTTCTGCTCGCCAATTGGACCCGCCAAGCGCCGCTGCAACACCTCACCTTGGAGGTTCTCAACGCCCGTGCCAAACATGCCGCTGCTCATCTGCGCAAAACCCCAGTAGTTATTGCCGTAGGTGTGAGTGATCTGCTGGTAGAGCGACAGCCCGCCCAACAGGGCGCCAGTAATGACCAAAATCCACACGACCCGACGCAACATTTGTGGTGTTCGAACCACGTTCGTGATCAGGAAATAGATTCCCAGTCCCTCGATCACAAAATTGAACAAGGTATTGGCAGACACATTGATATTGCCTGAAAAAAGGACCCCGGCTAGCTGAACGACAAGAAAAAGCACAAGCAAACGTAGAACATCATTGATAATTATTTTCTCTCGCCGCAAAACAAGATAGCTGGCGAGAGGGATGACAAGCAGAACCGGAACCGAAGTCCCCAGCACATATGGGACATTGTGAAATTGGACAGCAACGACAGCGGCGTTGGAGTAAAGTATGCCTACGACTGCCAAAGTGGCGAGTTCCGCGGAGTGAAGGATAACGGCGAATAACAAAGGCGCAACGAGTACCGCGGCAAGGGCAGCGAAGGGCTGTCGTTCTGCCACCAAACCGACAATCCCTGCGCTGAGCATCGTGGTAACCACCAGCAGTAAATCTCTGAATTGTCTCGTGTGTAATGAATTTCTGATTGCAACGGTGAGTACCAAGGCAGAGCTGTCTTTTGGAAATACGGATCGCGAGTTGTTGGTCATGACATCATCGCTCGCCCGGCGCGGCAACCATGGGAGGCAAGCCGGGCTGTTCGCCAGACGCAAAGCCGTGAGTTAGCATGCCGAAACAGATATCTTGTTCGCAAGAAGCCGCGCTGTTGAGTTGCCCAATCCAACTTTCAAATCCTGGCAAAGTGTGAGAGTTGAAATAGTATCGATAGGCTACTGCCAATCCTGAATCATGTTTCCATTGGGTCTGCGAATCGACGATAATGGCTTTAATCGCTCGTTCGATAGAGCCCCTGCCCGGATAGAGGTGAGTCACTCGCGATGCTCCATAGCGATCGACATACGCAAAATTGGGGACATCTGTATTGTCAAGGTTATCGAAGCAGGAACGATCGCCGCGCCGGAGCATGAGTTCACATTGTTGGACATTGTTGCCGATATGAAGCTGCGGATAGTTTTCGTATTGACCATTGTAGCGAGGAATGTTACAGAATTCCTCCCGCCGAGCGTCCTCAGGGATAATACCGTTCTCGTTAATCTGTGATTTGATTGGTGCCCAATCCTTACTCTGTTGTGAGCCACCCAACACATCACAGGACGTGCTACTATGATAGTCAACCCGGTATCCGTTCATGCGGTCAATGGCTAGCTTATTAGCATAGCGATACGCTTCGGCGGGCGTCAGGGTGAGATCCTTCCCGCCATTTATTTGCGGGGGATTACGATGGATCAGCCGAACTTCCGGTCTGTCCCAGAGATAATCAGCAATGTAGGCGGTCGTGTTGGTCGCCGAAGCGCCCCAGTTGCTAGTAGCGTTCGCAGCACTATAGGATACGATATAGTAGGGATTTTTGACCAGCCAGTTCTGGAAAAGACTTTTGCACTTGCCCAAGCCTATGGTCGTTTCCGTATAAAGTGTGCTGATGGGACCGGTACAGGTCTGACCACTCCAATAGTCTTCGATGAGATCGGCAGAGGCGACTAGTTCCGGAGTTCCCCAACTAAAGTTCAGTCGACACTGTTGGTCTCCGGTTGTAATGGATCCGACTTCCGTCATGATTCGCTGGAGGATCTGTCGTACCTCGTCCGCATACTGAGCATTGTTAGTCAAGTGAAAAGCCAGAGCCTTGGCGTAAATAATCGGCGTGCCTTCATCATTATCGTTCCAGGCAGGCTCGTCGGCGCTCGGACAGCTGGGCACTGGTTGCAGGCTATAGTTCCAACTCTTGTTCGCCCGCACGAGAACACGTTCGACGGAACTCTTGTACGGCTCTATTCCTTGGTCGGCTTTTGCCTTGATGATAGATAATTCCCCTGGCGTAGTCAGATAGCCTCTTGATTTGCTAACGAGCGCAGGTGGAGTAACTGTCAACGTCTGGGTTGGGACTGAAACGCCGTCGACTGTGGAAACTCTGGCCGGAGTTAAGATGGGCGTGTGTGAAGGTAATGGTACAGTAGTGGCTGCCTGAACAGTGGCTGAGGCAGCTCTTGTAGATGGTGCCATTGAGATTGCTACTGTTACCGTAGTGGTAGGGCGTTCTACCGTTGCTAATATTTGAATTGGCGATTCGGTTGGCGTTGATGTTTCCTGGGAACAGCCAGTAAAATAGACCGCAGAAAATACGATGGTGCACACAGCTATGAGAAAGCGGATCTTTGATGTTCTCTTCAGATTTCTATTCATTGCCGTTCCGCACATACTCTTCATACCAAGCCAAAAACCGAGCGATGCCTTGCTGGACAGAAACAGATGGATCATATCCGAGCAAACGACGCGCCTTGCTAATGTCCGCGAACGTGCAGGGCATATCCGTATCGGGCATTGGAGCTGTGGTCAGGTTTGCCTTACGCCTCGTTAGCTCTTCGATCAAGCCGACGAAATCAGCCAAGAGGACAGACTCGCCGCGACCTAGGTTTATGATCTCATATTCCATGGGCAAGTCTACGGCAGCGATAATGCCTCGGACAATATCGTCGACATAGGTCCAATCACGCTTCATTTGACCGTTAGCGTAAATGGGGACGTTCCGCCCCAAAAAGATGCTGTCGGCTAGCTTGTATGCCATCATGTCAGGACGACCGCGCGGACCATAAACGGTGAACAACCGCAGTGCCGTAAAAGGCAAATGGTACAAGTGGTGATAGGTAAAGCCCAGCAATTCCGCGGCGCGTTTACTGGCTGGATAGGGCGCTAAAGGCATATCGCATGGATCGCTTTCAACAAAAGGTATTCGTCGGGTAGCACCATAAACGGAAGACGTGCTAGCGAAAATAAATCTGGGCAGATCAGTGGTCTGCCCCTTGGGTGTAAGACGCCGCACGGCACCATCAAGCAGGGTCAAAGTTCCATTAAGATTGATGTCATAATACAATGCCGGATTCGTAATTGAATCACGAATTCCGGGCATTCCTGCTATATGCACCACCGAGTCGAAACGGTGCTCGGCAAAGAGACGCCCTATTAGCGAGCGATCGCGGATATCGCCTTGAATGAAACGAAATGCTTGATTGTCAGGTGCCGAACTTTGAACCTCGGTGAGATTAGCAAGTTTGCGCTTCGGACTATAGTACGGGTTCAGGTCGTCCATACCGACGACCGAATCGCCACGTGCCAGCAATGCCTGCGTAACAGAACTGCCAATAAACCCCGCCGCACCGGTAACAAGCACTGTCTTGTTCATCACATTACCTCCGCACGTTGTGGCTCCCACCGATCGATCCGGTGTCCTCTCAGGACATTCCAGGTCGCTATCAGGGAAGCAGCATTAACCATGCAAAAAAAGTATGGAATAGCGAAAAGCTTTAGCCGCCCTAGTCGTTTTTGGGCAAATATTATTCCAAGCACGGCGCAACCGTAGAACGCGACTTGAGCAAGCATGGCAGCTTGGTAAAGCAATCCCTCTTCCCAAAGAAGTGGGCTTGCCAACACCAAGAGCAAGAGCGGGAAAACGACCAAACGTCGCATGACCTTGTGTGAAAATAGCTGGATAGCGTAAAACCCATGCTTGAATGGATTCAGTAACTCGCGCATCACCCAGACGGCGCGCAGTCCACGGGTGATCACACGGACTTTGCGGTGGAATTCTGCCTGACTTGTGTTGGCAACTGGCTCGCGGGCGATAGCCTCCGGCGCGAAGACCAAGCGATAGCCTTGGGCGATGACGCTGGTCGATGTAACGAAATCATCGGTGACACCCGGAGGAACAGGGCGAAACAAGGAGCGGCGGATGGCGTAAATGGCACCGGTTGCGGAGATAGCGCTGCCGGCCTGACTTTGAGACTGTTTCAGCTGCCGGTCCAGATTCCAATAGCTTCGTTCACCCTCAGCGCTCGTACCAGACTTGTTCGTATCTACGTAGCATTGGTTGCCTGCAACTCCCCCTACTTGCGGATCTGCAAATGGTCGAACCAGGGCACGGATGGCTCCTGGCTCTAACATGCTGTTCGCATCGGAAAAGACCAGGATTGTACCATTTGAAGCTTCAACGGCGGCATTCAATGCCCCAGCCTTGCCCACACGCGGTAGCGAGAGCAATCTGACACCCTGTTTGGAATAACTGCGCACAATCGCATCTGTGTCGTCATTGGACCCATCTGAAGCAATGATCACTTCCAGTTGGGCGCAGGGGTAATCGAGCGACAAGATATTTTGCACTTTCGCCCCAATCCTGCGAGCCTCGTTGTGTGCGGCGATAATCAGGCTCACAGCAGGAAAAATTTCGGCGCTTTTATAAGGGCGCGTCAAAAAGATTTTCCGCAGCCATACGATCCCTGGGAAAACAATATAGGTATAGGCAATCAGCAAAACAGCAACCCAAAATAGGACCAGGCTCATAATTGACTCTCAGGAAAAGTGTTGCGCGAGTATCGCTGCGTTGGTGTGAAGATCAAAATCCTGCACTACGCGGTCTCTGCCTGCTTGCGCCAAACGCTGACGCAAAGCCGGACTGTCATGTAGGCGCTGAAGCGCATCGGCTAGGGCGGGAGGGTCGCCCGGCGGCACCAATAACCCATTACACTCATGCTCCACGAGTTCTGGGATCCCAGACACGCCGCTCGCTACCACCGGCACTCCACTCGCCATTGCCTCCATCAGCACGATTGGAATACCCTCACGCTTGCCACTGCGCGTGGGCACGCTCGGAAGGGCAAGGACGTGAGCATCGCGTAACAGTTTGATGGTTTCCTCATGCGTTCGCCAACCGCGGAAATACACGCAATCTGCCAAACCGGATTCTACGACTTGCTTCATCAATGCAGCTCGATCAGCGCCATCTCCCACGAAATGACAGGTAAAGTCAATGCGACGCTCGCGCAACAAGCGGCATGCCTCGATCAGAAAAGTCTGACCCTTGACTTGCTGAAGTAGACCAATGCAAAAGATCGTGAAAGGATTGACGGATCGGCTGAAGGATATCAAACGGGGCATTTCGCTGTTCGCATCCCGGCTATACAATCCGCTCTCCCGGGCGGGATGAATGGCTTGTGCATCAACCCCGCAGTGGATTACGAGAATTTTTTCGCGGAACTGATCCCCGCACTCGGCGATGATCAATTCTTTGTTATACTTTGAAATTGCGACCACGAAAGCTGCTTCGGCGACCTTTTCCCGGAGCATATGGCGATCGACGTGCAAGTCAGAGCCATGGGCAGTGAAACTGTAGGGAATGCCGGTCAGACGATGGATGATGAATGCCGCCGCCGCAGGATGGCTGGCAAAATGCGCGTGAACATGCGTGATGCCATCTGCCTCCATTTGCTGCGCGAAGAAAACGGTCCTGGGAAAAATGTCGAGCACGCCCGCAAAGAATCGAGGACTGCCCCAGGTCGCGCGCAGTGCAGTCCATAATGTGCCTAGATAAGTTAGCGGTTTTCGCCGGATAAAATGCAATTGAGCGCGTAGAATGCGTTCCGAGAAAAACGGTTGAAAATGCGCCCGTTCGACCAGCGGCACGGCTTCGGGATTCATTACGATGCTGCCTTGTGAACTGCTCAAGCGATGGGCTATTTTTTTAATCAGGGGTGCGCCCTCTGCATGTATCTTTGAGTTGTGCGTACGCAAAAGCGGATATATCTCGACCTGTACTCCCTGTTTTTCCACTGCGAGCATTTCGTAAAGAATAAAGGTCTCCGTAAGCTTGGGAAAGCTCGACATCATGTACGCAACTTTTGATCGGCGAGGGTCCCGGGAAGACTCGGAGAGCGTCACTTGCTCTCCCGGCAAAGACTGTTCTCTTTCCGCTGTGTTCATCCTTCTCGTCCCCCCATCAATCGCGGCTTTCTGCCACCTGGTCCGAGACGGCGTACATAGCGGTTCCAAATCAATGATGTCGCCTGGCGGCGCACCTGATCAGCAGATTGGGTTGCATCGACCATAATCATCTGCGGAAAATCCAACTTCAAGGCTCGGTAGTGTTGGCGTTGTTGTTCCAGGGCTGCCGCGCTACCCTCACCTTTTCGAGCATAAAGTAACTTGCCCGGTGCGTCCAGGAACAGAATGAATTCAGGCGCGGGGCATGCGTGCGCGAGCAACCAGCGGCGCCAACGTTTGATTCTACTCATCGACTGATTCGGTGGGAGCAGCGCATCATAGGTGTATCGGTCAAAAATTACCAAGCGTCCACAAGCCACGTGGTAACGCGCTAGAAAATATCGTTTCCATTGCGTACACAGGTGACCCAGGAGACCTAGCACGGGCACACCCGTTCGCCTGTGGATACCAGGTACTTCCGAGCCGATTCGATTGCGCCGTCCCGGATACAAGCCCATATAGATCGAGCGGACTGGCAGAAGAAATGACTTTTCAATGTTTGTGGCTAAAGTAGATTTGCCTGCACCATCGGGCGCAAGCAGAGCGACGGTGAACGTCTGTGGGCGAAAAAAACAGATCACTCTTTCCAACTTGCGCAGTGCAGGATAACCCACTTGGCGAAAAAAGGTGCCAAGCCGGTCAAGCCTGGTCAAGTATCCTTTCGTTTCGTTGCGTCTCGCCAGCAACGTTTCCCAATCAGCAACTTGAATGAGAGGAGCTAGTTTTGAAAAGGACATATCAGGTAAGTAGTACGTCGTCAGCAAAAGGGTCACATATTGCTGATCGACGACTTGATCGCAAAGAAACTTGAGCCGACTCCCTTCACGCGGGGTGATACCGCCCTCATCAACCACACAATGCAGCAATAAGGTTACCAGTTCCTCTTCCGGCGATAGAACAAAAGTAAGATCGTGCCGGCAGCGGTTCTGGAGACAGATGTCGGCAAGCGGCGTGTAGAGCACATGAGCGGGTCGTCCAAACGCGATATCCGTAACAATGTCGAGCTTGATCCAGCAGTCCGAATCCTCTTCATAGGCAACAAAGAAATGGTGCGGCGCATGTCCCCAGGCGGGCAACGGGACGAAACCGAGATCAGTCAACGCGTGACGCATCCGCGCAAATTCACGGCGCTGAACGAGAAGGTCCACATCATGTCCTTCGTCAGGCTGTTCGAGTTCATCCACCCAGCGCAGGACGCAATAGGGAATGGACTCTTGATTCAGAAGAGCAAATACGCGCGCCAGTAATTTGTTCATAGAGTTAATGCCGTTGTCTCGGTTTGATCCAATTCATTACGCGCGGTTTCAGTCTGTCTATAAGCCCAAGCATCCACTGCCTCTGTGTCGGCGCGTTATGATCAAGGATACTGCCGACGATGTGAGCGCCCAGTGATTGTAGGCTTACGACGGCTTTTGAAATCGCTTCGCGAGATGTTTTTCCTGCCTCGACAACCAGAATGACTCCGTCAGCCCGAGAAGCTAAAAGTAAATTTTCCGCAAATGACAGCAAGGGTCCCGCGGTGATAATAACCAGATCATAGTCCCGCTCAAATTCGTTCAGAATACTGACAACATGAGGTGAAGCAAGCAATTCGAATGGGTTTGAGGGAGTTAAACCGGCAGGGACAAGTGATAAATTCGGCACCCAATCGAGAGCAACGGGCTCGCTACGTTTTGGATCCCCAGAAAGCAGATCGACAAGTCCGGGGGTCACGGCGACCCCAAGAATTCGATGCACAGTCGGATGCCTTGGGTTCGCATCTGCAAGTACGACGCGCTTACCCATTTCTGCGAGGGTCACACAAAGGTTAGCGGCAATTTCCGTTTCTTTACTTCCTGACTCCATTCCGCTAATCAGTATCGACCGACACGGAGTTTGACTATTCCCGGAGAGTAGCTTGGTGCTGATCATCCGATAATTCTCGGCTGCGTTGGACTGGGGTAAAGACTGAACAGTTAAACTCCCCGGAGCAATTCCACTTGTTTCCCTTTGTTTCGCAATTGCGCCAAGGATAGGTAAGCCGTGAATCTCGGCCAGTTCTTCGACCGACCGTACCGTCTTGTCGAAATACTCAAAGACCAATGCAATTATGAAAGCCAACACGAACCCCGCGCTTCCAGCAAGGAGTAAAGTCAATGCTAAAGGTGTGGTTACCGGCGTCCCGGTACTTGCCCGCTCGATGATCTGCAATTGGTTGGTCTGTGCTTTTTGGACCGCTGAAGGCAGTTGTGCCAAGTTGCGTTGCGCTTCTGATTGGCGAGTCTGCTCGCTTTTGATTTGATCCTGGATTAAGCTCCGCCTTTCTGTTTCGTCCTTGTTTAAATCGTCAACGCGGGTATGTTCCCAGGCTAGTTGATCGAGGAGTAGGCGCTTGCGTGCCGCGTCGGCGTTTTGCGCGTTCGACAGACGATTGTACTCCAATGTCAGTTGATCGAGAATCAATCGACGGGCAGTTACATCCACAGTCACCTGGAAAGCTGCCTCAAGCTGTTTGATCTTGAGCTGTTCATCCAAGATCGCCTGGTTAGTTGTGGAGTCTACCGGTTTCGCTAGTTCTGCTTCTAGTTGCACAATTCTGGTTTTGTGTGTGCGGATCTCACTCTCGATTGCCGGGTCTGCTGTCTGCAGCTGAGTCTGCAGCTGCTGTATCTTGACTTCACTCTCGTCCACAATTTGTCGAAACTTGTCGGAATCTGCCTGTATTTGGGAGAGTAGCTGAGCTAGGGGAGCGCTGCTACTAGCAGACGCTACGCGCACAAGTATTTCAGCCAGAGAATTCGCGATAGTCGCCGCGCGCATCGCATTTCCACTGCGTACCCGAATGGTAAGGATTTGAGTGTCCAGATCCGATTTGAGGTCAATGCTCTGAGCCAGCGACTCAGGGGGTATGCTTAGCCCTAGCTCTGAGATAACTGCCTGTAGCACCGGTCCAGTCGTCGCCAGTTGGGCATAGGTCTGCATCAACTGCCCACCTGTACGTAGCGCGTTGAGGTCGGGATCTGGGCTCCCAACTCCAGGACCGACAATGAGTTTGGACTGCGCCATGTAAACAGGCGGTTGTTGGCGAGTTGCCCATAAAGCGGCTAGACTTGCAATCACGGCAGCCAGTACTAAAAGCCAGAGCCAACGAACAACGATACTTAAATAGCGGTTTAGTTCCATTCGCGTCCTCAGGATCCCGAAAAACCGATGGGGCTAGATTAACCTATCAGAGCTGGAGAGGTTGACACGACGCGTGGTCATCGCGCGCCCCGGCCGTTAAATACCACAAAGACAGTTCGGATCAAGATATTGATATCAAGCCAAAGGCTTTGCCGTTCGATGTAGGCAATATCCAAACGCAGGCGCTCGTCGAACTCCGTCTCACCTCGACCAATGATTTGCCATAGACCCGTAATGCCCGGAACAACGTCCAGACGCTTTGTCTGCCACAACAAATAGGTATTCCTTCCAAAAGAAGTGGGTCTCGGTCCGACCAAGCTCATTTCACCCTTAAACACGTTGATAATCTGTGGGACTTCGTCCAAACTGGTCCTACGTAGAATCCGCCCGACGCGAGTGATGCGTGGGTCGTTCGTAATCTTAAAATCCGGCCATTTTAATTCGTTCAGATGTATCAGTTGCAGTTTAAGCTCTTCTGCATTCGGCACCATAGTGCGAAGTTTATACATCCAAAACGTTTTGCCGCAGCGACCGGTCCGCGCCTGTTTGAAGAAAATGGGTCCGCCTGGAGAATCGAGTTTGATCAGAAGGCCGCAGATAGCTAACACCAAGAGAAAGATCGGAAGAGCAAGCACGCATAGAAAGAGATCAAACATTCGCTTGATAATGGAATAAGCCCTGCCGCGGATGAGCCGCTGATCGGGGTCGGATTTTGCATACCATGGGAGATCAAGTAACTGCTCGGCAGATATCGCTTGTTGGATTGCCATTGCGACCTCCGGTCTTCATTTCATCTAACTTTCCATGTGTGACAGCGAGCTTACCTTTCGCTCTTCGCTAACCTCATGGGGAGGCTTGTCAACTTGGGCAGAATCTGAAGTGGTACCGGTAGTTGCAGCAACTATCTGGGCTTTGCCTCGTTTGCCCTGTTGGCTCCGGAGATCTTGCTCTGCCTGATGAACAAGCTCTTCGTAGGTTAGTCCTTGCTCCGGAAAAGTCGCCACACCCCATTTAACCGTGATGCCTAGGCGACTTTGTGCCCGGTTGGTCAGGCGTTCCAACAGCGGGGAAACCTCAGTCGGCCTTGTTTCCGGTGTGACCAGAATCAATCGACCATCCCCGGTTTGATCCAAAATAAGGTCGCTCCGTCGGAGATCTCGCGTCAGTAGCCGGGTAACCGCGGCGAGGCGGTAGCGCCTAGCAATGAGCGTTTGGATTTCTTGCGTTGTGACACTCAGAGTGAGCCGGGTGGATTCCGTATCCGCTTCCAGGAGCATTATGGTCAAAGGTGTATTCCTGCGTCGCGCATATTGCAATTCGCGCTCGATCATTGAATTTGCTCGATTGGATGGGAAAACGCGTCCCTCAAGATCCGGGAAAATTAGGACACGAACAGTTTCAGTGAAATCAGCAATGAGCCGACCGACCCGTAACGCCAAGATTAGTGTGAGGAAAACGGAACCAAACTCGAAGAGGGTGATATAAGTATATTGCCCGCCCCAATATGGGCGATTCTGAGATAGCTTAATAGCTAGCAATCCGACGAGACCGACAAAGAACATAGCCCACTGATTGGTTGGAAATCTTTGGGGCAGAATGATGCCTAACACTAGCAGAATCATGGTCAATAGATAGACCTGAGAGGAGACGTTTATGAACTCTGCCTTGTTGACGTCGAGGCGCTCGATGTTATAGAAAAATGTGAGCCATAAGACCAATCCAAGCGTGTAATGACCAAGCCGCAACATGGTGTCAAACCTCTCTTCTTTGAGTCCTCATTGCCCATTTCAACGTTTTGAAACAGAGCATGCATGAAACTTTCTGGCTTGCTCATTGTATTGTTCCTAAAAATCATCCTAGAAATACATTCATTATGAACTAATGCCATTGCAACTATCCAACCAAGATGTCAAGTACTATTCTAATGTGGCATGGGCGCTCAAGCTGGATCCCGACCATTAAGCAGTCTCATACGGTAAAGTTAGAAATCGATGTCAATGTTCATGTCGCTCAAGATTTTGCAGAGTTTCTTGAAACAGCGCGCTCGGGTAGGACCTATGCTCCCTACTGGAATGCCGAGGTAAGCTGCAATCTGAGCATAAGTCGATGGGGTTTCACTGAACAGTTGGTAGATGAGTTCCCTCTCGAAGTAATCAAGCCGGTCGATCGCTTGACGCACCATTTCCCGGCGCTCCCAGCGCCGCACTAGATCGAACACTGAGGTACTTCCGTCTGCAACGGTCTCATCAAGCTCTGCCAACGGACGAGTTCTCTGGACTAGCCGCAAGGACTGCCAATGGGCAATTGCTGCGAGCCAGCCGGAAAGAGAAGCTTGGTTGCGCAGAGTACGGAGTTGCTTTAAGACAATCGTAAACACTATTTGGACGATATCATCCGCATCTGCCTCGGATAGTCCATCACGGCGAGCTACTGCATACACAAGCCGCCCATACTTGTCCACCAATTCCTTCCATGCATTTTGGTCACCTTCAAGACAAGCCTGAACTAGAGTCTGATCCGAGCCAAAAGGCTGAGTCGTTGTTTTAGCCGTAGTTGGGAAGGTTGCAAATCTCTCTTGCCAATACACCGGTTTTTCGGAGGCTAACGTTGCCGTCTGCGTAAATGCTAGATTAGATTTGCTCATTCTCGTCGATGTCTCCTTACCCCCAAATAAACTAGCATTGGTTTGATACAGCACTTTCACTTTCAGAAATATGCAGAGTCGCTCAACCAAAGTACGGTGCGTGCGGCGGCAAAAAAATGAGAAAAGTGTCGGAGCATCCGGTCGGGAGATTGATGGATTTCGAGTTTAGAGCCGACCCAGGACTTGTGAACTGTCCGAATTCGCGGCAATGGGTTTAGCGGATTGCGCCAGCGTACCAGGTACCTTTGTGATCACCTGCAGTAAATCGGCAATAGACTCGACCGTGCATTGTTCACTTGAGAGGACAAACGCCTTGTCTTCGGTTGTATCAAGACCAATGAACCGGAGCATCGGTTGTCTCTGAAGCAGGTGAAAAGCGAATTCAGGTTGTCCGGCAGCGACATCGAAGGTGATTACATCGGCACAGAGGGGTTCGAGAACTTGAAGCGTATTGGGAAAGCGAGATTCCACGCGAAGGACCTCGAGGCTAGGACATTCTTTCAAACTTGCTTCGATGCCAAGCATGGATAATGAGTTGCCGTACAACACTACCCTGTGTCGTTTTTCCATTGTTACCTCAGTTCTTTTGGTGACTTGCGAACACCAAGTCGAGAAGAAAGAAATAAACTTTACCGCATAATATCTGTGACAGAGTACTAGCCTGAAAACTGAGCAACTTCCGTAAGCATACGACAACCTGAGCGCATTTACTATCCGATGGACGGACAAAAAAAATCTAGTTCTGGAATCTCCAGAACTAGATTTTTCATTGGACCTACCGATAGTCTTACTAGACCGAGGTATAGGCTCTCGCCGTTTGGGTCGTTTGATCAGTTGAGCTCCTGCATCGCCTACCCAGCTAACATTTTCTGAACGCGGCAATGGTCACCGTGAATCTTTCCTCCGATCTTTGACTAATCCCGTACGCACTGCATAAGCGACGACCTCCTTGCGATTCTTCAAATGCAATCGCTCTAAGATGTCACCCATATGATATTTGATCGTATGCTCGGAGAGACCTAGCGCACCCGCGACTTCTTTGTAAGCCAACCCTTGCGCAACTAAGGTCAAGACTTCTTTTTGGCGCGCCGTTAAGGTTACGTTTTCCTCTCCTTCATCGTAAGCTTGAACATGTTCGGCTTGGCGGGTGAATTCTTCCAGCAATTTGGTAGCTAGTTCCGGCGAGACGTAGACTTCGCCGGCTTGCAAGCCCTCAAGAGAATCAAAGAACTTGGGACCTTCGATGGTTTTGAGCAAATAGCCAGAAGCGCCACTTTTGACGGCTTCAAACAAATCTGCCTCTGCCTCAGAGGTCGTTAGCATTACGATCTTGATCTCTGGCAATTCCGTTTTTATCAGGCGCGTGGCGGCTAGACCATTGGTACGCGGCATACGAACATCCATCAGGATCATGTCGGGATGAAGAGCCCTCGCTTTTTCCAACGCCTCGATCCCATCGCGGGCTGTGCCGAGGACCTTGATCCCACGCGCCGTCAACAGATTCTGCAGCCCTTCCAAGAATAATGGATGATCATCTACGAGCAATAGACTAAAAGACATCCTAGCTTTCCCTCCCTCTCCAAGGAGGATTTGTGGAGTGAAAAGGACTCATTACGTTTTTTGTCCAACTTGATCGTTTTCAGGCTTCGTTTGCCTGCTTCAACGTAGTGAGCCCTTTTGACTCATTACGTTGTCCGTCACAAGAAGCTCTTGAGTAAAATGGAATCGGTACAACCGCACGATTTGCACACCCTCTGGCAATTCCGTGGCAATCTGCCCAGGTGGATCACAGACTCGCCAACGATTATGCGTTGCTGGGAATTGCTCGCGCCACTCGACTGGGCGCACTTGCCGGAACGCAATCTGCAACGCGACTGGGGTCAGCCCACTATTCCCTATGCGGCTTTCATTGCCGCCGAACTCATTCGCCTCAACGAACCACTCTCCACTCCCGAACGACTGCATCGCTTCTTGGTCGAGCATCCTGGTTTCATAGGGCTGCTCGGTTTTCCACTCGCGCCAGCACCTGAGACTGACCTGGGTTTCAATCCCCGTGCGAGTCTCCCGACCGTGCGACATTTCACTTATCTCTTGCGCTACATGCCCAACGCCGTGCTCCAGTTTTTGCTCGCCGATAGTGTGCGATTGATCCATGCGCAATTGCAGCGACTCAACGCGCCGCTGATCGAATGTGTCTCGCTCGACACCAAACACGTTATCGCCTGGGTCAAGGAAAACAATTTACGATTCCTACAACGCTTGCGTGCGCGTCGTTCTGAAAACGATTAAGCTGTTAAAGAACAAGAACAACCAGGATTGGGCAAAGCGTAATGAGTTAAATTCGCTCATTACGCTTTTTTCATCTCTTCGGTCAGCCTCAGCGTAATGAGTCATGACTCCGCAAATCCTCTCTCCAAGGAATCTGCACAATCACTTTGGTTCCTAACCTTGGCGCTGAACTAATTTGCAAGTGCCCACCAATCATGGTAGCCCGGGCATGCATGATGCGCAAACCATATTTCGCACTGTCATCGGTAAATTCTACAGGATCGAATCCTATGCCATCATCGGCGATGACGACCTGGACGTACCTGGTATCGGGCGCAAAACTCACGCTCAAATGCTGCGCGCTGGCATGTTTCCGTGCATTGGTAAGCGCCTCTTGAATAATACGCAGCAACTGACCTGGAACCATGGGTTCAAATGTCATGCGCCTAACTTCATCGGCGACCACTAATTTAGCGTCAATCCCAAATTCCTGGCTAAATTGCTCTAGACGTTGTCTCAAGATTGAGTAGAAATCTTGGTTCGGTAAAGTCACCGCAGAAAAATCTGCGATCATTTCACGAACATTAAAGTGCAAGTCACCGGCAACCGTCGCAAGACGCTTTACACAGGCTTTAGCCTCTTGGGTTTTACCTGTTTCGAGCAGTTCGTTCACAGCACGAGCTTGCACACTAATAAAGCCAACCATCTGGGCAAGACCGTCATGCAGTTCCCAGGCTAGCTTTTCGCGTTCTGCCAGTGCCGCACGGGTGCGCTCCTGTTCAAACAGCCGTTCCTGGATTCGTTTTAATCCGGTAATGTCAAACAAGAGGATCACTTGTCCAAGTTGGAAACCGCGAAAATCGATCAGGGGCAAAATGCGGGCATTGTAGTACAGCGGCTCGGCACCGGTGTCAATCCGGACTTCCGCCAGCCCAATACTTGGATCACGAAGTAAGGCAATCAAGTTTTTCCACTCGTCCAAAACTTTAATCGCATCTTGACCAATCACACTGGAAGCTCGGATCCCCAGAATTCTTTGCGCCACCGGGTTAATATCTACAAGGCGCTTGCGAAAGTCCAGCACCAAGGTGCCTTCCCGCAAATTTTCCATCACTGTTTCATGCACAATGGGAAATAAATCGAGCATCCGAAATCTGAAAATAGCCAGAGCATAAGCCAAGCCCGTGAACGTGTAAGCCATCACCACAAGATTGAGAGGCGCTACAGGGTTCAGGTTAGACATTTGAAGCGCCTGCACCGGTAAGGGCACGAGCCAAGCCAGCAGGATGGTACCGGTCTGCCAACGCAACAAGCCTCGCGCTCGAAGAAAAAGCCTCAATAGAATAACCGATTGGAGGGTAAGGAGCAAATACGAATAGAGAGAATAGACCCAATTCCACATCCCAGGCGAGGAATGCAGTTTTCCATCTTCAAGCCAGAATCGAGCCCACATTAGACCATGCGCATCGTTGGTCACAATCAGAAGCAGCGTGAGGGATGGAATGATAGCTAACGCGGCGATATGGGGCCGGGTTAGCCGACCGCCGAAACCTGCATATTGCAACGCAAACGCGAGTGCGGTAGCTGGCAAGGGCAGGGTCCAAATAAAAAGCAGCAGGTTCCAAAAAATCCCCGTCGACAGATCCGTGCTGGCGATCACGAGTGCGTCTGATAACGTCCACCCAGCGGCAAGCAAGAGCAGAACGGTCACCGATCTCGCCGCCGGTACGGTTGAATGTCGCCAGGCATAGATCGCCAGCAGCCCCATGAAAGTTGCCGATGCAAGGAGTGGCCAAATGAACCATGTGTACTCAAAGGGCCAGATCACTTTAACCTCTCATTAGCGAATCAATGAAAGATCGGACGGTGGGCGTTATATCCATATTGATCGAGAGGCGAAGACGTAACAAGACACCCTCTCGGCTTAAGGCTTGACACCACTCCATCAAACTGGTCGTGCTACAACAGGTTAAACTTGGAATCTCGGAGAGTGGATAGTTCGTGCGCATACGAGCGCACCGCTGGATAAGGTGTGCCCGTTGGTCCATTTGAGCACTCGGTAAACGCTTGAATCAATGCTTGTTCTTTTACGTCAGTGAGATGAAAATTGCGTTCTGCTATGCCTCCATCTTACGACTTTTACCTTGACTTGTCTACTGTAGTCTGGCGAAAACTATCCTTTGATCCGCACAAAAACAATCCCGTTCGCGGAACAACAAACCCGCAGCGATGCAAGGATCGCCTGTGCCAAGGGAGTCAGAGCGCAACGATAGATTTGTGCAGTGTCGGATCTCAAACATGATTATAATCCCAAGTCGAAATTTTCGCCAGACTACAGTTGTCTATAAGAAAACGAAAACCGACCATATTAAATCATCTGGTCGGTTCCACCATTTGCTCCTCGTCGTCTCGGTGGCCAGTTATTTCAGACGACGTCTCTTTGCGCCCAAAATGGAAAGGGAGTTTACACTCATAAGAGTATTTGAAAGTTAGTTGAAATACATCTGTGAATCTATCAAAAGTTAAGTTTTGGTCCCTTTTTCGAAACTTTCCATAACCTAAGTAGCGCCACATGGCAAACGGCAACGTGCCCAGCACCACGCTACCGGGGTGCCAGCGATAAAGCTCAAGGCAGTCATAAAAACTAGCGAGGCGAGCATGGACAGGATGTAAAGATACCGTTATTGCTAATTGAGATTCGTGCACGCCAGCGCGATGATCGAAGCAAATATTTGAGCATGAAACCAGGATTCGTGAGAGCATATAAACGTTCCATTTTTGACATTCAACTGCACACGAGTACAATCTCACTTGATCGCATCGGGTACGCAATATATTTTCGCTCAACGGAGACATACAAATGCTAGCCAAGGTTACCTCGTGCGCGGTGGTCGGTCTGGACGGTGCGCTCGTCGATGTGGAAGTCGATGTCTCCAACGGTCAAACCGGTTTCACCATCGTCGGTTTGCCCGATGCGGCCGTGCAAGAATCCCGCGAACGGGTGCGCGCCGCAATCAAAAATTCCTCGTTCTCGTATCCCTTCAAACGCATTTGCGTCAACCTCGCTCCGGCGGATTTACGCAAAGAAGGTCCCGCTTACGATTTGCCGATTGCGGTCGGACTCTTGATGGCCTCCGAGCAACTCAACGCCTCGCGCGCGAAAAAGGATTCGACACGCTATTCGTTCCCGCTGCCGATGCGCCCGAAGCCGCGCTCGTTCCTGATCTCAAGGTGTATCCGATTGAAACGCTCTTCGCGCTGGTCATGCACATTCAGCAGATGCAGCCGATTGCGCCGTATCGCGCCGATCACGACTTTGCACCCGAGACCGCGCCCTCGTATGCGACCGACTTTGCCGAAGTGCGTGGACAAGAACATGTGAAACGCGCGCTCGAAGTGGCCGCTGCGGGACAACACAACCTGTTGATGATGGGACCGCCTGGCGCAGGTAAGTCTACCAAACCTCTCACTCGATGAAGCGCTCGAAGTGACGCGCATCTATTCGGTCAACGACATGTTACCGACCGATTCGCCGTTGATTCGTCATCGGCCGTTTCGCGCGCCGCATCACACGATTTCCCATGCGGGCTTGGTAGGCGGCGGACGCTGGCCCCATCCTGGGGAGATTTCGCTGGCGCATCGCGGCGTGTTGTTTCTCGACGAGCTACCGGAATTCGATTCACGTTCGCTTGAGGTGATGAGGCAACCGTTAGACAACGACTTACATTCGTAACGACTTCCAGTGCTTCAATGCAAGCATGCTTGGAGCGTTGGCGCAATTGGTGTTCTCGTCGCCACAGTTGGTCCATCACGTTCAATTCGGAACACGCCTTCGGTAGCCAACGGAGTTGAATGCCAAACGCTTGCGCGAGTGCCTGGCTGGCATCGGCGGTATGCGGCGAATTTCGATCCAGAAACAAGATGATGCGCCAGCCGCGCCAGTGCCGTTGAATCTGCAACAGCATCGCTTGAAAGTGCTCTTGATGAAATTCGTCGGACACCGCATCCAAGGAAAAAGTACAAGCCAAGGGGAGGATTATTGCGTTCCCAGTGTACACTGGGTTACACATCACGATTACCGGCGCGCGGCGTGAGCATCAAAAGTCGCTAGAACAAACACGGACAAGGTTTTGGTTAGCACAGGTAGTCGCAAGAATACCAGAGGTCAAGAATCCCGCTTATCCTGAACTTACGTTAAGATACAGTAGTACATTTTTCCCATGTCGCCTTCGTCTCCAGATTGCTATACTGAATGTAATGCTGCCCACGTTGAGTCTGAGGCAGCTTTTTTTAAGGACTGTAAACCCCATGGGAAAACGGATACTGTTGACCATCTTGTTTCTGATCGCTGGTCTGTGGTTGAGTATGTCGGCGATCACATTTGCGGAGACTCAGCCGTCTATCCCATCGCCCAATTCTTCCGTCGCGCAGTCAAGTTCAGTTGTGGCGAAAGTTTTCTTGCCACTCGTCGTAGGTAGTGGTGGAGCAACTTTAGGAAGCGGGATTTGGCTGTCTACTGCCGAGGTTCGAGCGTTGCCCATGTCGGGGCAGGCATGGACCAATTTAAAATCTAATGCGGATAAGACAATCGGCGTGCCGAACTTGGCGAACCAGGACGATACCACAAACATCCTCGTCTTGGCTAGGGCACTGGTCTACGTCCGTACGGGTGACACACAATACCGCGACAGTGTCCTCACCGCTCTGCATTCGATCGAAAACGGCGGGACTTATAACGGACGCGCGCTCGCCCTGGGGCGCGAACTGGCTGCCTATGTCATTGCTGCTGACCTCATCGGCTACCGCTCAACTGCCTTCATTGCCAAGGTGAGAGAGCTCAGGAATACCCCGACGAGTGACGGTCCTACGAGTCTTGTGGATTGTCACGAAAAGCGCCCAAACAACTGGGGGACGATGTGTGGAGCGTCGAGAATTGCCGTGGATCTTTATATTGGCGACACTGTGGATCTCGACCGGGCGGCGACAATCCTCCAGGGCTATCTGGGTGACCGAATGGCTTATGCAGCGTTTGAGTACGGCGACGTGGCATCGTGGGTTTGTAATTCATCTGAATTGCGCCCGATCAATCCAGTTGGCTGTGTCAAGGATGGACATGACCTGTCGGGTGCACCCGTTGACGACGTTCGCCGTGGTGGATCCTATAGTTGGCCACCTAATTCGACGGCTTATTCATGGGGCGGATTTTCAGGAGCGGTTGCACAGGCGGAAATGCTTTCGCGGGCAGGTTATCCTGCTTATGATTGGGAAAATCGGGCTGTTTGGCGAGGGATGACTTTTCTGCAAAATGCGATGCCAAGTTCTGAGAGCAGTCCGACCGAATGGATGCCCTGGGTCGTGAATCATCATTACGGGACGAATTTTGTCACCACGTCTCCAATTGGTATGGGACGGTTGGTGAACTGGACTGATTGGACACATTTGCATCCCTGAGTGTCATTCTCCGAAACAACTGAGTGTTTCCTGCACACATGTGGTGCTACCCAGGACACTTTCTCCGCTTCCACTCCAAGCAGCAACACGACATCCCATAGGTTTCGTATCAAACGATTGCGCCATAGGTTTGTAGACCTATGGCGCAATTTTCTCTGGCACCAAACATCATTCGCTGAGTTCTCCGCTCATTTGATAAAAAAGATGGTCTTGGCATGGGAGTGAACTCAAACCTTTGCGGCGAGTTGTGGTGGCGCATCCGCGAACAAGTGAACGGACATGGGACTATTCCCTATTGCCAGAGCTCCGTTCAGACAGCCGCTGTATCGTGATCATTTTCTATTTCCACCAACTCCCCGGTGACCGTAAAGATCACGCGCTCGCAAATATTGGTGACGCGATCAGCGGTGCGTTCGAGATTGTGAGCTACCCACAGCAAGAGGTTGGCTTGTTCCATCAAGCTCGGATTGCCCATGATATAGGTGAGGAGCTCCCGATTCACCTGGTCAAAGAGCGCATCGACCTCGTCATCTTCAGCTGGAAGCATTCGCGCCATAACTACATCGCGTTGGGCAAACGCCTGGAGCGACCGGCGCAGCATGCTGCTGGCTTTCTCGGCCATTCGCGGGATATCGACGAGTGGCTTGATCAAGGGTCGGGTCCCGATCATGAGGCTGATTTTGCCAATGCCTTTGGCATAGTCCCCCATCCGTTCGAGTTCATCGTTGATATGCAGAATGGCAGCAATCACGCGCAGATCACTTGCCATCGGTTGCTGCGTCGCGACCGTAATGAGGCACTCGGTCTCGATTGCAAAACGTTTCTGGTTAATGACGCGGTCTTGCAGCATGATTCGCCTCGAACCTTCCAGATCCCTCTGCTTGAGCATGTCAACGGACTCTACCAAGGACTTTACGACCTGGGCACCCAGGTCGAGGATTTCGTCTTCAAGACGTTTTAGATCTCGTTCCAAGGATTCACGCGGCATCAGATTCCTCATTTCAACTTAAACGTGCGACGCGTTTCAGCACCGGCTTGCCTACCCGGCGCGTCCCGTAATGTAATCCTCGGTTAGTTTCTCATGCGGGTGCGTAAATATCGCCTCAGTATGGTCAAACTCGACGAGCCGACCCAGCCAGAAAAATCCCGTCCGCTGAGACACGCGGGCGGCTTGCTGCATGTTGTGCGTCACAATGACGATGCAGTAGCTCTCTTTGAGAACTCGCATCAGGTCTTCGATTTCTAGCGTGGCAATCGGGTCAAGTGCCGAGCACGGCTCATCCATCAGAATCACTTCTGGCTGGACGGCAATCGTTCGCGCGATGCAAAGTCGCTGCTGCTGTCCGAGTGACAATCTGAGCGCGTCTTGATAAAGATTGTCTTTCACTTCGTCCCAGAGCGCAACGCGACGCAAACACGCTTCGACTGTGGCAAGCAGATCGCTGCGGTTCTTGCCCCAACCGAGGACACGGCGCCCAAAGACGACATTATCAAAGACCGACTGCGGAAAAGGATTCGGACGCTGAAACACCATGCCGACTCGCACGCGCAGATTCGTCACATCGGTGCCCGGCGCGTATATGTCTCGACGGTCTAGCCATATCCGCCCGTCGACGCGTGTGTTCGGTATTGTATCATTCATGCGATTCAAACAGCGGAGAAAGGTGGACTTGCCGCAGCCCGAGGGCCCGATCAACGCGGTGATTTGCCGGTCGGCAATTTCAAGCGAGATGTCCTGTAAAGCTGGCTTACTACCATAATAGAAATTGAGTTGTTCGACCTTGATCTTGTTCATAGCCACTAGCCAAAGCGCCCAGTCACATAGTCTTCCGTCTGCTTGGCGCGCGGGTTTGTAAATAAATCGCGCCCCGGTTGATACTCGATCAATTCCCCACCCAGGAAGAACGCCGCATGATCAGCGACGCGCGCCGCCTGTTGGATGCTGTGCGGAACGATGACAATGGTATATTTCGGCTTTGCCGCAAAGAGCGCCGCCTCAACTTTTCCGGTCGAGATGGGATCCAACCCGGACGTGGGTTCATCCAACAGCAGCACTTCGGGTTCCAATGCCATACTGCGCGCGATGCAGAGACGCTGTTGTTGACCGCCGGATAACGCGTTCGCCGGACTATCGAGGCGGTCTTTGACTTCGTCCCAAAGGGCGGCTTGGCGGAGACTCTGCTCAACGCGTTCTTCCAAGCGCGTTTTATCGCGCAGGCCAGCCATCTTGGGACCGTAGACAATGTTTTCGCGGATCGTGCCAGGGAGCGGGAGCGGGAGCGCAAAAACCATCCCGACGCGGCGTCGGAGATTCGCAATGTCCACTCCGGGCGCGTAAATATCCATATCATCCATCCAGATGCGCCCCGCCATTTTGGTTCCCAGCACCAAATCGTTGAGGCGGTTGATCAAACGAAGTAAGGTTGTCTTGCCTCCACCCGCCGGCCCAAACAGAACCGTGATTGCGTGCCTGGGAATGTCGATGTTTACATTTCGCAACACCGTTTTTCCATCGTAGGCATAGGAGACATTTTCAATCCGAATCTTTAGTTCGGTCATGTTTACCACTGCCTTCGGCGTCGGAAATAGCTTCGAATAATTGTCGCTGCCAGATTCATCGACAGGACCAATGTAAGGAGCACCAACGCCGTGCCGTATTGAATCTCGGCCGGCATTCCCGGTACTTGGGTGCTGATCACAAACAAATGGTACGGCAAAGCCATCGTCTGATCAAAGGGTGATTGCGGCAAACGGGGTAGATAGAACGCGGCGACCGTAAACAGGATCGGAGCCGTTTCGCCCGCCGCGCGCAATAGTCCTAGCATAATGCCTGTAATGATACCGGGCAAAGCTTGCGGTAGTACGATTTGGCGGATGCCCTGCCAGCGCGTTCCGCCCAAACTGGCATTTACCGTGCGAAACTCGACCGGCACCGCCCGCAGTGCCTCTTCCGAGGCGCTGATGATCACCGGCAGTGTCATGATTGCCAGTGTGAGCGACCCGGCGACAATCGACGTGCCCAAGCGCAAAAAGAGCACGAACATCCCTAACCCAAATAGTCCATACACAACGGAAGGAATTCCGGCGAGATTAATGATCGCGAGTCGAATCGCGCGCGTCACCCAGCTATCGCGCGCGTACTCGGAAAGATAGATTGCTCCGCCGACTCCCACCGGAATTGCTACGATTGCGGTGCCCAGGGTTAATATCAACGTCCCCACAATGGCGGGCCAGATACCACCGGCTTTCATTCCGTTGCGGGGCATCGCGGTAAGAAACTCCCAGTTGATCGCAGCGAGCCCTTTCAAAAAGATCGCGCCGATGACAAGCAGGATTGGAATCACGACGATCAGGGTGAACAAGCCCAGCAGCCAGAATCCGATTCTTTGTGTGAGAAAGCGGTTCATCAGCGCAATCCTCCCCCTCGGCGCTTTTGCAGAATCGCCGGTGCTGCGGCGAGATTGATGATAAAGGTTAACACAAACAGGATTAGCCCAACGCCAAAGAGCACATGGTAATGGGTGCTTCCGTTTGCCACTTCACCCATCTCGGCGGCAATCGTTGCCGTCATCGTCCGCACCGGGCGGAAGAGCGAATCCAAACTGAGAGGCAGCCGAGCGGCATTCCCGGTGATCATAATCACCGCCATGGTTTCGCCAATTGCGCGCCCCATTCCGAGCATCACCGCGATGAGAATACCGGACCGCGCCGCGGGCACCACCACGCGCCAGATCATTTGCCACTGGGTCGCGCCCATAGCGAGCGCCGCGTCACGGTAACTCTTGGGAACTGCATCCAGCGCGTCTTCCGCGACGCTAATGATGGTGGGCAGTGCCATGTAGGCGAGGACGAGCGCGCCGGTAAAAGCCGTAAGACCAGTGGGTAGATCAAGTGTCTCGCGCATAAACGGCGCGAGCAGGGTCATTCCAAAAAAGCCGAGGACGACTGAGGGGATTCCCGCCAAAACCTCAATGACCGGCTTGAGGATTTCGCGCGCCCAAGCAGGCGCGACTTCACGTACAAACACAGCGGTCGTCACACCAAGCGGCAATGCAATGAGAATGGATATGATTGTGACTAGTATTGAGCCGAGGATAAGGGGAAGGACACCATACAGAGTGAACGTGGGGTACCAACCCGAGCCGAGGAAATTATCGAGCGGCACCTCGAAAAAGAGCGGCATCCCTTCGCGCAGTAGAAAGAAAAAGATGAGTAGCACAAAGGCAATGGTGGAGAAACCCAATACCCGAATCGTCGTTTCAATCGCGAATTCACGTAAGCAATGAGTGCCGTCGATGCGGATTCCGCGATTCAGTGCAATGGCACGAATCCCAGCTCCGACACTAGTATTTGTCCTTCGCTCAATATCCAATTCATTAACTCCTTTACCTTACCGCTGGGCGGTTGCGCCGTATACATGTAGAGAGGACGTGAAATGGGATACGCGCCGGAGTTGACGGTGGCAGCAGAGGGCTGGACGTACGGCGAGTTCGCATCTCGTGCCACACCCAGTACTTTTTGATCTGTAGTAACGTATCCCAAACCATCGTAGCCAATCGTGTGTGGGTTGTGACGGACTTCTGTGCTGATGCCTTCGGAGGAGGGCATCAAGAGGGTTTCCGGTGAAAAGAGAAGCTTGCTCTTGCTTTCTCCCATTCGGATGACATTTTCGAGCATGTAGGTATAGGTTCCAGAGTTGGACTCGCGCGAGAGAAGGACGATGGGACTGTCTTTTCCACCCACCTGTCTCCAATTCGTAATTTTGCCCGTGTAGATTTCCGATACCTGTTGCAACGTCAGTCCATTCACAGGGTTAGTGGGATGGACCACAATAGCAATCGCATCGCGGGCGACGATGAATTCGGTTGGATTCTGACCGTTTGCCCTGGCAGCGGCATACTCCTCTGGCTTCATTTCGCGAGAGGCATTAGCAATATCGACGGTGCCATTGATCATTGCAGCAAGACCGGTGCCCGATCCGCCTCCGGTAACAGAAATGCGGATGTCGGGATGCGTCTTCACATAGGCTTCTGCCCACGCCAATGCCAAATTGACGATGGTGTCAGAGCCCTTGTTCTGGATGACCTGAACGCTCGCTGCGGGAATGGCGTCTGAGGAGATTTGACTGGAGGAACAAGCGCCAAGCAACAGAAAAAGAGCGAGCACAAGTACTTGCGACGTCAAGTGGCAGGCATCACCGAAAAGTCCGATCGCCATTGGAGCGCCAGATGCGTGTTCTGAATTATGCCTACCGGCTAGGAAATCGAAATCGTGTTGTGTCTTCATGAGTCGAACTAAATTGCGTAAGAGCTTGTTTAGCAATTCACCACAAAAGCACAAAGACACAAAACTTTTCTGCAAGTCGTCGAAACTTTTATTTGATCCTTTGAGTCTTTGTGTCTTTGTGGTAAAGAATTGCATTTGTTCAACACGCTCTAAAGAGAACTTAGGGTAGGATAATCCGTTCATACTTGCCTGGAATTGAGACCGGTTCAGCTACGTTGGGTGCAGGACCGTCTAATCTGAGAAGCAAAAATGGCAATGGCGTACTGCTTTGCCAGGTTGCGGTGAAATTCCAGGGACCGCCACTACCCGTAACACAGCCTGGAATCGTATAGTTAGTCAGCCCGTCATAGCCGTGAGCGGTTGTCTCCGAGTCGAATGTAACATCTGCATAAAATGCGCCGGTAAATGAAAAGTGGTTGTTGACGATCGGCTCGGTTTGCGTGTGCATGATTCTGTAGTGAGTCAGCCCACAGCTAGGCACGTCAACGTAAATGGCAAAGCCCTGAATAGAATCCCGGTTGGGGCTGACATTGAACTCGTCGTTCGTTGTGCTTGCCCATGCTCCAGGTCTGGGTCCCGACGGGAGGCGCATGAGCAGAGGCAAGAAAATTTTGGGCACTGGAATGACGATATGGCTGGACGGAGACGAAGTACTGGCAACAAAGTTAGCATCACCTGGGTAAGACGCTGTGAGCGTTTTGGTCCCAGTCGATGTGAACAGCATCTGACAGCCACCACTGGCTGCAGACGCAGTACACTGCACAGTTCCATCGGTTACGGTTACGTTTCCTGTTGGCGTGCCTCCCCCGGGTGCGTTAACGGTCACCGCGAAGTTTACTGTCACCACAGCGCCTATGATTGAAGGAGAAGGCATGTGTGCGGTAATCGTCGTCGTCGTATTTGCTTTGGTCACGACCTGGTTTGACGAAAGTATCCCCGTACTCGTGTTGAAATTCTCATCCCCGACGTAATCAGCCGTAATCACATGGGTGCCAAGGGGCAGGTTTGTCGTGCTGATACTTGCCCTCCCGTTCGACAAGGCAACCGGGCTCCCAAGATTCGTGCCATCAGACTTGAATTGCACTATCCCCGTCGGCGGACCGAATCCTGGTGGAGAGGCACTGACCGTTGCTGTGAACCAAACCTTTTGACGAAACACAGAGGAAGTATCCGAACTGGCAAGAGCGGTTACCGAGTTCCGCTTGGCTATTGTTTGTGATACTCCGGCAGATGGAGGGCTTGCATTATAGTTCGTATCTCCCCCGTAGGTTGCAGCCAAGGTCTTGGCTCCCGCATGGGTGAACGCAATTTGGCACTCGCCGGCAGCCACCATCGCGATGCACGACTCGATCCCATCGCTCACAGTCACATTGCCGGTAGGTATTCCGGACCCTGGGTTATTCACGCTGACGCTGTAGGTAATCGTGACCGAGTTGCCAACCAGAGCGGGATTCGGAGTATACCCGGTAATTGTCGCCGCGGTAATCGCCTTGTTTACGATTTGCGTAACAGTTCCGCTCGCAGGGCTTGCATTAAAGTTCTCGTTTCCTTGATAGGTAGCCGTCAGCGTCCGATTGCCTGCTGTCATCAAGCTGATCTGGCAATAGCCAGCCGCTACTGTTCCCGAGCAACTGAATGTGCCATCGGTCACGACGACATTCCCGGTCGGCACTCCACCGTAAGGCGTGCTGACGAACACACTGAAGGTGACCGTTATCGGTTGCCCTACCGTCGAGGGATTGGGCGTGTTTGAATTGATGAGCGTGACCGTATTGGCTTTGTTCACTTGTTGATTCGGCGCCAGCGTCGTCGCGCTTGAGCTGAAATTCGCATCACCACTGTACGTTGCCGTGATCGTGTACGTGCCCGCCGTTAACGCCAATGTAGCCACCGTGGCGTTGCCATTCACCAGGGTTACCGGATTCCCAATCTGCGTGCCGTTCGCCAAAAATACCACTGTGCCTGTCGGCGTGCCTAGCCCGGGAGGTGACGAGACGACCGTCGCCGTAAAATCGATGGGCTGTCGATATGCAGAAGGATTGTCCGAACTCACCAAAGTCATGGTGGTGCCTGTCGTGCCCACACTTTGGTTGGGCGATAGCGTACCGGTGCTCGGATTGAAATTCGCATCGCCGCTATATACTGCCGTGATGGTGTGTGTGCCAACCGATAACATGGATGTGCTAATGCTCGCTTTGCCGCCGGACAAGGTGACTGGGCTGCCGAGATTGGTACCGCCATCTTTGAACTGCACGGTGCCTGTGGGTGTTCCCGACCCAGGTGGCAGAGCACTCACCGTCGCGGTGAACCACACGGTCTGTCCAAAGTTCGAGGGATTCTGAGAGGATGCCAGTGTCGTGGTGGTCGCAGACGCGTCGACGGTTTGATCAGGCGACAATGTGCCAGTACTCGGATTGAAATTCGCATCGCCGCCATACACCGCCGTGATGGTGTGCGTGCCAACCGATAGTGTCGATGTAATGAGGCTCGCGCCGCCGCCGGACAAGGTGACTGGGCTGCCGAGATTCGTGCTGCCATCTTTGAACTGCACCATACCTGTCGGCGTTCCTGACCCGGGTGGCAGGGCACTCACCGTGACGGTGAACCACACCGTCTGCCCAAAGGTCGAGGGGTTTTGGGAGGATGCCAGGGTCGTGGTGGTCGCAGACGCGTCGACGATTTGATCGGGTGACAGCGTACCGGTGCTCGTTTTGAAATTCGCATCGCCACCATACACCGCCGTAATAATGTGCGTGCCGATCGATAAGGTCGATGTGATGAGGATTGCGCTGCCGCCGGACAAGGCGACTGGGCTTCCCATATTCGTATTCCCATCCCTGAATCGCACGGTGCCTGTTGGCGTTCCCGACCCCGGTGGCAAGGCACTCACCGTAGCGGTGAACCACACGGTCTGCCCAAAGGTCGAGGGGTTGGGTGAAGTGGAGAGACTGGTCGTCGAATTTGCCTTGTTCACACTTTGGTTGGGTGATAGTGTGCCAGTACTGGTGATGAAATTCGCATTGCCACTATACACCGCCGTGATGATATGCGTGCCAATCGATAACGTCGATGTGATGAGGATTGCGTTGCCGCCGGACAAGGCGACGGGACTCCCGAGATTCGTGCTGCCATCTTTGAACTGCACGGTGCCTGTCGGCGTTCCCGACCCAGGTGGCAACACACTCACCGTCGCGGTGAACCACACGGTCTGTCCAAAGACCGAAGGGGTTCCAGAGGTCTCAACCAAGGTCGTCGTCGCTGCCGTGCTCACACTTTGGTTGGGCGACAGCGTGCCAGTACTCGGATTGAAATTCGCATCGCCGCTATACACAGCCGTGATGGTGTGCGTGCCAGCCGATAATGTCGATGTGATGAGAATTGCGCTGCCGCCGGACAAGGTGACCGGGCTGCCGAGATTCGTGCTGCCATCTTTGAATTGCACCGTGCCCGTCGGCGTTCCCAACCCCGGTGACAAGGCGCTCACCGTCGCAGTGAACCACACAGTCTGCCCAAAGGTCGAGGGGTTGGGCGAACTGGAGAGACTGGTCGTCGAATTTGCCTTGCTCACACTTTGGTTGGGCGACAAGGTGCCGGTGCTCGTATTGAAATTCGCATCGCCACCATACACTGCAGTGATGATGTGCGTGCCAACCGATAACGTCGAGGTGATGAGGCTTGCGTTGCCGCCGGACAAGGCGACGGGACTCCCGAGATTGGCGCCGCCATCTTTGAACTGCACGGTACCCGTTGGCGTTCCCGACCCCGGTGGCAAGGCGCTCACCGTGGCAGTGAACCACACGGTCTGTCCGAAGGTCGAGGGATTCTGAGAGGATGCCAGCGTCGTGGTAGTGCCTGCCTTGCTCACACTTTGGTTGGGGGACAGAGTGCCAGTGCTCGGATTGAAATTCGCATCGCCGCTATATACTGCCGTGATGATGTGTGTGCCAACCGATAACGTCGAGGTGATGAGGCTCGCGCTGCCGCCGGACAAGGTGACTGGGCTGCCGAGATTCGTGCTGCCATCTTTGAACTGCAC
>JACRMI010000071.1 GCA_016215025.1 Chloroflexota bacterium | reverse complement strand
TGCTGAAAATGTTGGCGATCTGCGGACCGAGGAGGGCCAAAATCGCGATGACAACAATAGCAACCAGAACAAGAATTAGTGCATACTCAACAAGACCTTGACCTTCTTCACGTGGTAGATACATTGTAGCACCTCCTTGCTCGCACTATACGCCAACTTACACCTGGTCACAATAGGACTTGAGTCTCAATTTTGTCATCCTGGGAAAACTAACCTAGCGCGCGCGCAAGCGCATGACGATGAAACCCAACCCCGCGCCCAGAATCATCGCTCCAATAAACCAGAGCCATGCCATTTCTGCTGATGGTGGTTGCTCGATTACGGACCCACGACTTTGTTGATGCTGTGCCGCAACTATCAGTCCGCCGCGCAAGCGCTTGCGAAATTCCGATGGTGCGGTGACAGGTTTCAGTATACGCTGAACATTGACCTCAACCTCGCCTAGTCTTTGTTCATTTGCTTGCGCCGCAGAAGACTTGTTACCCATGAGTTTCTCCTGCCAATTAATCCTCCACTCTCACTCTAGTTCCCAACCACTTCCCACCCTCCTAATTCTTACTTCAGAGTCAGGAGAGGGTAGTGGGGTGAGACACTATGCCGGATAAATCACCGTCCCGATCACGCCGGGACCAAAATGAACTGCCAACGAAATTGCAATATCGTCGATGAACGAGTCAGCACAATTGAGCGATTGTTTGCCCTGTTCGAGTAGTTGCTCTGCTTCGGCGCGCGCCTCGCCATGAATAACAGCAAACTTGACACGCCGATTGCCCACGGATTCCTTCGTTAAATCAAGCACGTGCGCCAATGCGGCTTGTCGTGAACGAACGCGACCACTCGGCAATAACATTCCATCTTGGAGCGAGATAATCGGCTTGACGTTCAACAGCGAAGCAATAAATCCTTGCAAGTTACTAATGCGTCCGCTCATCTGCGCATACTTGGTCGAGGCGAGCGTCAAAAAGATTCGAGTATCTGGGCGTTTTTGACTCAAACGCGTGACGATTTCTTCAGCGGTTATGCCAGATCGCGCCATTTCAACTGCATCGACACACATATAGCCCAAGCCCGCCGATCCAGCCAAACTATCGTATGGCAAAACGCGAATCTCTTTTTCGACTTCTTGTGCGGCGAGCATTGCCGAATTGAGTGTGCCACTTAATTTGCTTGTCACGTGAATCGATAAAATCGTGTCGTAGCCTTGCAGGGCACAGTTGCGATAAGCTTCCGCAAATTGTCCCACCGACGGCTGCGACGTTTGCGGAATTATTCCCAACTCATCGACCTTTTTGTAGAAGGTCGTTTGGTCGATGTTGATGCCTTCTTGGTAACTGTCTGTCCCAAATTGAATGTTGATCGGGACGATGCCAATATCGTAATCGCGCAAATAATGCGCGGGCAGATCAATCGTCGAATCAGCCAGCACCTTGATTTTTGCCATTGAAATTACTCTCTGTTCATAGTGCGCGTTTCAACGCACTACAACCTATCTTTGGACAAGTCATCGCGCAACGCCAGCAGCGTGCGATGATACAACGACTTGATCGCACCTTCGCTCCGTCCCATGATTTTTGCAATGTCGGCGTTGCTCATGCCCTCGACAAATTTAAGAATCAATAATTGCTGTCGTTCGGCGGGCAAGCGCGCCATCGTTTTGATGAGCGTCTGTGCTTCTTCGTTTTGCTCCGCTTGATGATGCGGACCGAGTCCTTTTTCGGCAAGTGCAACCAAGTCGTCGAGCCGGACGTACTTGCGGCGATTTCGATCGCGGTACCAATTCGCGACGAGATTATGTGCGATGCGATACAACCACGCGGCGAACGGCGCGCCGTGTTGATTGTACTTGCCAATATGATTTAACGCACGATAAAAAACGCGCGCGGTCAAATCCTCGGCTTCGTGAACGTCGCCCGTGCGATAATAAATGTAATTATAGATGCGGTCGACGTAGCGTTCGTACAACTCACCAAAAGCATCACCGTCGCGCTTGGCACGCTCGATGAGCGCTTCTTCACTCTCGGACAACTTGGCTCCTAGTGCGGACACATAACCCTGGTACTGCCCGCCAGGGCGAGTGTAATGCGGCGGAGTAATTCCGTCTGAAATGCGTTTTAATCATCCCGCAAGATTTTGTGGACGCACTACAAGCGCGCGGTCGTTGCAATTATCAGAACACTCTCGCGCGCAAATCGTTGCGGAATATTTCCCACTCTTGTTATGCTGAGCGAAGCGAAGCACACTTGCACCACACTGCGTTTGGTGCAGTGCAGGTGTCTCGCAGCTCAGAGAAGCGAGACCCTTCGCTTCGCTCAGCATGATAGGCTTGCTAAAATAAAAAACGGCTGACAGCAAGTCGCGGCTGGCGAACAACCGCTGACTGTGCTGTCAGCCAATCGCCACCTGCGGTCTAGTCCGCGTAGAACGCGAGTCCCAGGGCGTTCGGTCCCGTGTGAACTCCGATCACAGCGCCAATCTCGGTCATGTAAAACTCTTTGAGTTCGAATTGCTTGCGCAATTCTTTTTCAATTTCGGCAGCATCGACGGGCGACACCGCATGCAGGATCGAGACGTGCACAGGCTTGTGACCGGTGCGTTCATCCATGATCTCAAGCAACCGCTTGAGTGCTTTCGCTCTTGAGCGAGGTTGTTCGAGTGGCTCAACTTGACCATGCTTGATTTCAAGCATCGGTTTGACGTTCAGCAGCGTGCCCAACATGGCGCGTGCGCCACCGATTCGTCCACCGCGCTTGAGATACTCTAGCGTGTCGAGTACAAAGATGAGGTTGAGCTTTGGGATAAGCGCGTTTATGGTTGCCAGTACTTCTTCACGAGACTTGCCCGCTTCCGCCGCTTCGGCGGCGGCGAGGACAAGCATGCCCAGCGCCATCGAAAGCCAAGGCGTATCCACGATGCTGAGGGGCAGTGCTTTTTTAAGTTGAGATTCCAACTCTGTTTTCGCAGCACATGCCGACGCGTACGTGCCGCTCAGTTTGCTCGGCAGATGAATCGAAACGATTTCTCGACCGGCATCCAAAAACGGTTTGTACACTTCCATGAACTCGCCTGCCGATGGCTGCGAGGTTGTCGGATGCACTTCGGCATTCGGCAACAAGTCGTAGAACTGTTGGTTTGTGAGATCGATCTCATCACGGTAAACCGTCCTGCCAAAAATGGCTTTGAGCGGCACCACGGTGATGTCATGCTTCTGTCGCTCAGCTTGCGGCAGATGCACAGATGAATCCGTCACGATCTTTACGGGACGGTCAGTTGTGTTCACGTAGGACATCTCCTTCCGTTAGATTTTTTGCGGGTAATGGTTCGCGGACTGATCGAACCGAGTACACGATCCAGACCCAAGCCATGAGTGTGAGAATGATCAGCACCGACGCAATCGCCACAACGAGCAGAGTAGCTGGCGAATTGGTTGCGGTCGAACTGCCGGTAAGAAACAGCGCGCTCCCGCTTAACGTGATCGCCAAAGCATTCCACAGCGCATGGAAAAAGACGCTCGTCAAGAAAGCGATGAAAAGCCTGCTCCACCTCCTTTCGACACGGGCAGCATACCAGCCGCGCCCCATCATTACGCCATTGGCGATATGCATCGACGTGGCGCCAACGCGTGTCAACACGGTTATTGCCCATAGTGATAACACCGCACTGCCATTAAAGATGTTCTCGATAATTGCAAACCCTGCGCCCGCCGCAATGCCCCACAAAACGGCATCTTGGCGGTGGGTCCGTTTGGGATCGATAAAGGCAACAATCAGCGTCTTGAGCGTTTCTTCGACGATTGGGATAATGCCAGCAAAATAAGCTAGTGCGCCAATGATGGCGACGGGATTGGCAAATAAACTCGTCGCGGTGCTCGGATCAAACGTGCCGCGCATTTTCGTGAGGTTCGATTGTAATTCCTGCAAGAAATTCGGGTCGCCCGAAATGAGCGCGACGAGCAGAATGGCGACAAAGACAAAAACAAACGCCGTAACCAATTCCACCACGACCGCAACCGATGTTGCGCCGAGCGCGCCCCACGTGAACGATGTGACCAGCGCGCGAACCCCGGACGTCTTGCCGAGCCGATGCGCGGCGTAAGCGAGAATCGTCAGCGCCGGTATCACCGCAGCGAAAAAGTACCAAGGCGGAAACAAATAATTCGCAAAGGACTTGGCTTGCTGGGTAGCCAAGCCAAGCGGAATGGTCACCGCAAACACGATGATGAAAAAGATTAGTGGAGGAAATGCGCGTGCTGCTGTCCGCGAAGCATGTCCACTGACAAGGTTAATTCCCTGCCAAACCAAAATCATGCCAAACAAAATGCCCAATCCCGCGCTTGAACCAAAGATGGCGCTAGAGGTCAAATCGCTGGCGCTGGATTGGCTGAGTGGCAGCACGGCGTAGAGCAGCGCGGAAACCAATCCACACAAGAGCAACATAACCGCCAACACGAGCATCCATATACCGCCAACGATTAGGGCAGGTGGAGTGGGCTTGGGGGGATTAGGCGATGGAGGAGTTGACTCGTTTTGTAGTTGAGACGATTCCAAGATTCACCATCTGTTTCAGTATAACACTCACGCGCCAGAACAGCAAAAGCTTGCTGATAGTTGTCAGGTGTCATGAGTTCGTGAACACTTTTGAGTCAAGAGTTCGTGAACGGTTTAGGTCAACCAAGGGTCAAGAGTTCGTGAACATGCGCCATACTCTCTCCAAGGAGGGAGTATGGATGAAAAACTGGAACGTCGCTT
>JACRMI010000070.1 GCA_016215025.1 Chloroflexota bacterium | reverse complement strand
ATTGTCTTGTTGAGATTGTTTGGTAAGGTTCTAGATTAGCTGGTCAACGCATTGAATTGCACCAGGTCGATTGCTCGCGCTTGCAAAACAGCAAGGCGTGAAACAGAGCGATGTTTCTCAATCACATCGCAAAAGTCGAGTGTATAGTGCGGCTATGGTTTCCGCTTCATTCTATGTTGTCAGCAAAGACTATAGCGCAAATCTGATTCGAGATGTTGCTGCGTTATTTAGTGGCAACCAAGTCAGAACGCCTTTGAAAGCCAATTTTCCTGGAACTCGAATTTTTGTTGGTCTCTTCACAACACTTCTTCTTTTTTCAGCACTGTTATTTGCAGGTGCAACTTTTGCACATCTGCCGAGTGTGAATTTGCCTCTCGATGTCGATTGGTTAACAGGTATTACAATCGTTATTTTTATCATCACTGTGATGTCAAGCTACTTAGTAATTGTACTAGATAATTCTGCTACCAGTTTCGGTACAGATGAAATCAGTAATCGATTCAAGCAGGGCGAACAGGAACTTGAAACCAAATTCGATGCAATCCGAAAGAGCTAATCAAATGGCAAACGAATACATCCCGATCAAGTGTCTTGAGGTCGCTCAACCAATCGGTGGTTTTTATGTTGGCGTTATGAACGCACACGATCTAGTGCATATTTCCTTTGCTGATATTCGTGCATTGGCTGACCGAGAATTGGATGAGTATTTGGGAATTCAACGTCAGTTATCGCCCAAAAGGGTTGATGAATTACAGAGATATGTGAAAGCTGTCGATGCGACATTCCCCACAAGTATCATTTTGGCAATTTCGTCCGATGATGCAGAATTTAATTCTGATTCCGGCATATTGCTTATTCGGAATGACGAAAATGTAGCAAAAATCATTGATGGGCAACATCGAATTGCCGGATTGAGGGGTTACCAAGGTGAGGCTTTTCAACTCAATGTAACAATCTTCGTTGACATGGATATTGAGGATCAAGCAATGGTATTTGCTACCATCAATCTTGCACAAACTAAGGTTAGTAAGTCCCTAGTTTATGATTTGTATGAATACACGAAATTTCGCAGTCCACAAAAAACGTCACATAACATAGCAAGACTTCTTAACGTGAAAGAGGGAAGTCCCTTCCATAAGAGAATCAAGGTCTTAGGAACAGCAGCGCCCGGCCAAAGTCGAACACAGACTATAACTCAGGCAACGTTCGTCGAAGCGATGATAAGAATGATATCGGGAGGCAGTAAAAGGGCACTTGAGGACAGAGACCTTCTGAAGCGTGATGAGAGACCAGCAAGAGCCAACACCTCTGAAACGAAAGATCTCGTCTTTAGGAATATGTTTCTTGACAAGCAAGATGCAGAAATTGCTAGTGTTATATGGAATTATTTCGGAGCAGTTAGTGACAAATGGTCCAGTGCTTGGAATGGTCTAAATATTACTGGAAATATTTTGCCAAGAACAAATGGTTTCAAGGCGTTGATGCGCGTCTTCCCCCGAATCTATTTACAAATCGGTAAGCCGGGAGAGGTTCCGCCTCAGAGTATATTTTATCAATTCATGAAAAAGATACCCATGGAGTCAGGTCAATTCACTACTGAAATCTACAAACCGGGAGCCGAGGGAGAAAACAAACTCTATAAGGATTTGCTTAGCGGAATCGAGTCTAGTTGATAACCTTTAATGGCTTCGTGGACTAGAAATATTTTTTGTCCAATGCGAATTATCAGAATCTTGAAAACAAGAGTGCAGTTTGTGTCTTACTTATTCACTGTGCTCTTGTTTTTCTACTTAATTCTTTTCGCGAATGCACACGCGGATTTACCCCTGTTCCAATCCTTCGTCCAACGCGACGGACTTGCCGGTAATTTTGTCACGCGCGTAGCGTTTGCGCCTGATGGAGCCGCGTGGCTTGCCACATCCAAAGGCGCGACGAAGGCGCAAGGCAAGTCTTGGGTAACTTTCACTTCGGCGCATGGTTTAGGGAATTCATGGGTCAACGACATCGTGGTGTCCGGCGACAAAACCTACTTTGCGACTAACGGCGGCGGGCTATCGCTGCTCGACGGGACGACGTGGAAGACGTTCAACACCTCAAATTCGGCGATTCCAAGCAACTATGTTACTGCCATGGCTGTCGATAAGCAAAATCGCGTGTGGATTGGCACGCTGGGGTATGGTGTCTCCCGACTTGACGGCGATCAGTGGACAAAACACTCGCTGGCAAACAATTACGTGAACGCACTGGCACTTGACGCGAATGGCAATCCGTGGGTCGCTACCAGCAACGGCGCGTTTTTTTTCGATGGCAAAACTTGGGTGCAGTTGACCCAATCGACTGGGCTGGCGAGCAGCCGCGTGAACACGCTCACCATCGCACCGGACGGCAGACTTTGGTTTGGCACTGACAACGGCGTGACCGCTTACGACGGCAAAACTTATCGTTCGTACAAAAAGTCGGATGGGCTGGCAGACAACGCCGTAACCGCAATCGCCGTGGACTCGTCGCGCGTTTGGGTTGGCACGACTCGCGGACTATCGGTGTTGGAAAATGGCAAATGGAAGACTTTAACGCGCGCAGACGGTCTTGTTGATGACACGATCAACGCGCTTGCCATCGACGCCAACAAAAACGTCTGGGTAGGCACGCCGCATGGGCTGAGCATTTTCGGTGGTGCATCGCTTGTGCCAGCGACGACGCTGCCGGTGGTCCTCGTTCATGGCTGGCATACTGCCGATTCCGACCAACTCGACGACACCGAGTTTCGCTTCATCCGTCGGTATCTTCAGCAAGACGGCATCCAGGTTTTCTACGCCCAGGGCATTTCGCCGTACAAAACGCTTTTCCAGAACGCGGCAACCCTGCGTGATGTCATCGCCGACGTCAAAGCCAAGACTGGCGCGAAGCAAGTAGACATCATTGCCTTTTCGATGGGCGGACTAAACACCCGGTCGTACCTCGAATCGTCGTATTATCAAAACGATGCCAACGGCACTTTCAGTGTCCGCCGCGCGATCATTCTCGGCACGCCGATGGCGGGTGTGCAGATGTGGTACTCGCTTCTGACGCGCGAGATTCAAGACCGCCCGACCGAGCCATCGGTGATCGAATTGACGCCGGAGTACGCCGACCTATTCAATCGAACGCATGCGCCGCCCGTAACCGTGCCGTACGATTTGCTCATCGGCGATGTGCGTGGGCAAAGCGGGCTTGAGCTTCTCAAAGACTTTCCGCCCAACGATGGTCTCATCGACGTTTGGAGCGCCCATGCGCTCAACGGTCCCCAGGTTCGACGCGTGACCAATGCCGATGCGCACGATTGGTCACCCTCGCCATCGATCATAAACGTCACCGCTTATCTCTATCCCGAACAAACCTATCAGCGCTTCATTCGCAACGCGCTGCGCGATCCGGACACGCGTCCGATTGACTCTGCCGCCGCGCCGGTCGATCCGATCCAGCCGCGCAACATCACACCGATGAATATCGACACACTTCGCGCTAGTGACACGATCACCCGCAGCATTGTCATTGATACAAACCGAGCGACGCGATTTATCTCACGATGGAATACTGGCGACGCCGATGTAAAATTGCGCGCACCCGATGGCACGCTCTACACGCCGACGACCGTGCGCGACAGCTTTTCGCAAAATGCCGTGATCGTCCCAGGTGCGACGAAGAAAGGTTCGCTTGACGGCGCATACCTCAAAGCCGACATCGGCAACATCATCTTCTATTCGATTCCGCACGCGCAGAGCGGCACTTGGTCGCTGATCGCAACGCGACTCGACAAAGGCGACAAGCTCATGCTGTTAACGAGCTACGCCGATCTTGACGCCGATTTGAAATTGAACGCGAAAACGGATCGTGCGTGGTACATACCAGGACAACCGATCAACATCGAAGCGTCGTTGTCGAACAAGGCAAGCGGGACAGATGTGCGCGTGAGAATCGAATGGCTAGGCGAAGGAAAATCGCCGCGCGGCGATGCGACCGAATACAGATTGTCAGAACAAGCCAACACTGGGACGTACACTCAAGCAATCACGGGGTTGACGCGCGGCGGATATTACCTGGCGCGTATCACCGCACGTGGCACAAATTTGGCGCGCGAACGCGAAACCATTTTCGCCGTCTCACCGCAGACCGCATCGCTAGGCACCAACGTGAGCGCACGCGCTGATGCATCAGGCATAACCGTCAACGCGAGCGTGAACGCAACGCGCGCCGGAGATTTTGCGCTAGGAGTGACACTGCGTGACACGCGCGGACAGTTGGTTGCATCATTGACCGCGCCGGTGACATTACAAGCTGGCACACAATCGGTGTCGGTAAAAATCCCAGGATACCAAATTCGCGCGCGGGGAATCGATGGACCCTACGTCGTTGATCTAATTTTGATGGATGCGTCGTTCGCCGCTGTTCAAGTAGACGAACGCACCAAAGCATTCACCACCGACGCGTATCGCGCAAATGATTTTTCACAGTAGCGAACGCTCGCCGTAGTTCGAGAGGAACAGAACCGCGTCCATCCCCTACCGGAGCATTCATAATGAAGATTACGCGCCGTCTAATTTTTATTCTTGTCGTGATTATTACTGCAATTGTTGCCGTTGGAATTTACGCATCGGGTATTCTTTCGCCCAAATCAACCGCAACCCAGGTTGTCACCGTGCAACGCGGCGACATTAGTGCGTCCATCAATGCAACAGGCAAGGTGCAAGCGAAAAAATCCGCGCGCTTGTCATTGCCCGTGTCGGGCATGGTCCAAAGCGTCAACAAAATCCCCGGCGATCCGGTGAACCCAGGCGAGGTGATTTTAACGCTGCGCGCCGACGACACCCAGCGACGCGTGCGCCAAGCGGAACTCGTTTTGCAATCGCGCCAACTCGATCTCACCCGTGCGAAAGCAGCACCGCGCCCGGAAGAGTTGCAAGTGGCGCAAGCGAATTTGCGCAAAGCGACCCTCTTCGCCGCCATGGCTGAATCCAATTACAACTCAGCGCCCACCTCGCAGAACGATGCGGCGCGTCAAGCCGCCAATGCCGACCTCGATATTGCGCGCGCCAATTTCAATCGACTAACCAATGGACCAACCAAAGAAGAATTAGATGCGCTGCAAAATTCGGTGACGAATGCGCAGCTCGATTTGGACAGCGCGCGCACCGCGCTCACGATGACACAATTGACCGCGCCGTTCACTTCGACGGTGACGGACATCACGGTGCGTCCGGGCGAACTCGTCGGTGGATTCAATCCACTGGCAACCGTCGCCGATTTGAGTACGCTTGAGATCGCCGCCGACATTGACGAGATCGACGTCGCGAATGTTGCTGTAGGTCAAAGTGTCGAAGTTCGACTGGATGCTTTTCCCGGCGAAAAGTTCGACGGCAAGGTGACACGCTTGTATCCAGCCGCATCGACACAGCGCGGCAGTACGGTCTATTCGGCAATCATCGATTTTAGTCCGGGTAAGTTCAACGTGCGCTTGGGAATGGGCGCAAACTTGAAGATCAAAACCATTGAAAAAAACGGCGTGTTGATCGTACCGAATCGCGCGCTGAAAAACACGGGTACGCGCAAAGCGGTCCATATCGTTGCGCCGGGTCAAGCGCGCGATGTGACCGTTGAGACCGGTGTCACGGATGGAGCCAATACCGAAATCCTCAGTGGCTTGAATGAAGGCGATCAAGTGAGCATGCAGTAGGGTACGACGTGCGACGCACCTTCTGATTTTGAGTTCTGGCGTGACTATGTTATTATACGCGCCATCAAAGGCGACCCCTTTGTCTCAACGTCGAGATAGAGGAGCCGCCAATTTTTTTATCATTTGCAGGAGGACTTGTGGAACACATCGTCGATCAGGTTTCATTGGGCGCGATTGTTCAGGTGCGCGATCGCTTGTTGGAACAACAAGCGCGCGGTCGTCAAGTGTGGCGACTCGAATCGGGTGATCCATCGTTTGACATTCCCCCGCATGTGCGTGAGGCAATGGAGAAAGCGTTGCGCGATGGATTGACCCATTACACTGCATCGACCGGGATTCCGCAACTGCGCGAAGCGATTTTGCGCAAGGTCGCGACGCAGAATTGTTTGAAGGTTGCCAACGCCGATCAGATCATCGTCACAAACGGCGGCATGAATGGTCTCTATATTATTTTTCGCGCGCTGCTCAATCCGGGCGATCAAGTCATTTTGCCGGATCCGATGTGGACTGAAATCGCAGAGAACATTCGCTTGAGCGGTGGGACACCGGTGCCGGTGCAATTGCATGAAGCAAAAAATTATCAGTACGATGTGGCAGCTATCGAAGCGGCGATCACACCGCGCACGCGTGCGATCTTTATCAACACGCCGCACAATCCAACAGGCGCGGTTGCAAGCCGTGAAATTCTTCAAGGCGTGGTGGAGTTAGCTAACAAGCATAACTTGATGATCGTGAGCGACGAAGCGTACGAGCATGTCATCTTCGACAACCAGCCGCACATTAGCATTGGATCATTACCGGGTGCGCAGGATCGAACAATCAGCGTCTACTCCATGTCCAAGACGTACGCGATGAGTGGCTTGCGCGTGGGCTATGTCGTTGCGACCCAGCCACTGATGTTGGATCGATTGAAAAAATTAGTGCGCTGCACCATCAACGGCGTTAACTCGGTGACGCAATGGGGCGCCGTTGCCGCGCTCAACGGACCCCAAGACGCCACGCGCTCAATGGCGGTCGAGTATCAAAAGCGCCGCGACATTTTGATGGACGCATTGGCAGAAGCACCGTACGTGCGCGCGTTCAAGCCGGAAGGCTCGTTCTATCTCTGGTGTCGCATGGGCAAGGATTGGCCCGGTTACAACGGCAAGCGCGATGATTGGTCGATGACGAATTATCTGATCGATCAAGCGGGGATTGGTTCTTCGCCGGGTTCGGCGTTTGGCGCGGTCGGCGCGGGGCACATTCGCTTTGCGTTCTCCTGCTCGACAACGCAAGTGCAAGGCGCGGCCAAACTCATCCCGGACGTGCTGCGAAGAGCAACCGGCAAATAGTCCACACCAGATGCCAAGGATGTATCGCTGGTATACCAGTGAGACACCGATAGTTTATCAAAAAGAGAGGGCGCACAATGTGCGCCCTCGTGGTTTATGGACTCTTGGTGGGAATCAGTGTCGAAGCACCGGTCGGAATGACGGTCGATTTGGGTGTCGGTGTAGTCGTCGGCGGCGTACCGGTAGCTGTTGGCGTGGTCGTCGCCGTTGGGGTCGGACTCGGCGTAAGAAATTCGTACGTCAATGGATCGACGCGCTGAAGAATTTGTCCGCCCGGCGTAAACGTTGGACGAGCTACGTGCGTCGGTGCAGCGGGTGGCACAACCGGAAAGAGCAGAGTTCCAATGATGCTAAACACAACATAGTTTGCAAGTACCAAAACGATGATAACACTCCAATTACGCCAGGGCATTTGTTTCCTCCGTCGGCATTATAACACAAGTGGATACGGAGACAAATAGGAAACAAGTAAATCAGTAAGACAGTACATCAGCAAGAGTTTACTGTTCCACTGATTTGCTGGTATAATGCCGCCATGCGATTCGACATCTTTACTCTCTTTCCTGAAATCTTCGGCGGCGTTTTCGACGAAAGTATTTTAAAACGCGCGCGCGAAAATAAATTGCTTGAGATTGCGTTGCATGACATTCGCGATTACACCACCGACAAGCATCATGTCACCGACGATTATCCCTACGCCGGCGGCGGCGGCATGGTGATGAAAGCGGAGCCGATTCTTGCGGCCGTTGAATCAGTTCTGGAAGTTGAAAGTTGGAAGTTAGAGGTTGGAAGCGCTGCTGAAGCAGAGAAAGATTCTATTCAACGACCAACCACCAACATTCAATCTCCAACCTCTAACATCCAACTTCCAATCATTTTGATGACGCCCCAAGGTCGCGTGTTCACGCAAGCGATTGCGCGCGAGTTGGCGCAGCAACCCCGCATCGCGTTGATCTGTGGACACTATGAAGGCGTCGATGAACGCGTGCGGCAGCATCTCGTCACCGACGAAATTTCGATTGGCGATTACGTGTTGACCGGCGGCGAAATTCCCGCGATGGTCGTCGTAGATGCGGTCACGCGCTTGATCCCCGGCGTGCTCGGCGATCCGGCGGCACCGAATAAAGATTCGCATGCGACAGGCTTGCTCGAAGGTCCGCACTATACCCGTCCCGCCGATTTTCGCGGGTGGAAAGCGCCGGACGTTTTGCTCTCTGGTAATCATGCAGAAATTACGAAATGGCGGCGACGTGAATCGCTGCGTCGAACGTTCGAGCGAAGGCCAGACTTGTTGGACAAGGCAGAATTGTCGGAAGACGATTTGAAATTTTTGCGCTCGTTGAGAAACGACGCGAAATGACGCGAAAGACACGAAAGAAAAAACGCAGAGAGAAAAATGTCTCTGCGTTTTTGATTTGTGCTAGCTAGCAGCTCGCTCTACCTTTCAACAGTTCGATTAGTTCACGTTCATCGGCGGGAGTTTTTTCCAACGTGTTATGATACTTGCCGAATGCGTCGGTGTTGTGCGCGTCGGAATTGCATAGCGTTGGAATGCCCAAGCGCGCGGCAAGCTCACAAATGCGTTGTTCCGCCGACGCCAGCGTATTCGTCGAGCGAACTTCAATCGCGTCAGGCTTGTGCCGTTCAATGTCGGCTTTGATTTCGTTGCGGTACCGAAACGGATGCACAAGCGCGATGAATCCATCGTGCTGGCGAACCAGCGCGTGCAAATCGGCGTACGAAGAGCCGGATTGATTCAGCATTCTATCGCGCACGCCGATGACGACAAAATCTTCATCGTCGGCCACCACTTCGATTCCGCCAAAGATTTTGAACGGCGCATATTTTTCGTTGAGTTGCTTCAAACGTTCCGCCGAAACAAATGTCCAATGATCTGTGAACACAATCGCATCAAGCTTGGCGGCGATGGCAGCGCGAATCTGTGCTTCTTCGGATGCTTTGCCGCACGGCGACCGCTCGCTCGAATGAACATGCAAATCGATTTTGAAGATAGTGTCCCCCATTTTTCGGAGCGCAAATATATCATCAAATAAATTGCTTGGCAAACAAAAACCCTTGCGAAAGAAATATTCACAAGGGTTTGTCAGTCTACTGTTCCACTGTTCTACTGTCGCACTGACCTACTCGTATCGCAGCGCCTTGATGATCTCCATCTTGGACGCCTGGCGCGCAGGCATGAGCGCGGCGAGCACACCAAAAATCAATCCTGCCGCCGTCGCTGCCAGAACACCGGCGAGCGGGAACGTATATCCCATTTTGAAAATTCCGCTGGCGTTCAATCCCTCAACAAACACATAACTGAGATACAACCCTGCCAGGATTCCGAATGCCGTGCCAAGTGCCGCCAGCAGCAACGCTTCGGCGACAATCGTGCGCCACACCTGACCACGCGTTGCGCCAATCGCCCGCAGCATTCCGATTTCGCGCGTGCGCTCGATCACGCCAATCGCCAACGTGTTGAGGATGGCAATCAACGATGGGAACGCCAGCACGCCGAGCAGAACGTAGAATCCCACAAAGATCGCATCGTATTGCGCGGCGAACTCGGACGTGTACTCGCGTCCAGCCACCAAGCGGAATTGAGGATAGTCGTCCACGATTTGTCTCAACCACTGCTCCGCCGTGGCAACATCTGCGCCCGGCGCAAGATTCATTTGGTAGAAAATATCCTCGCTCTTGTTGAAATCCAATTTCATGTTGGATTGCGAAATGTAGACCGTGTTGATCTTCATGCTCAACACCTCGCCGCCAATCGCAACGATGTGGTAATCTTGTTGCCCCGACGGCGTCGCCAGCGGAAGCACATCGCCCACTTTGAGATTGGCGCTCGCCGCGAGAATACCGTTGACAATCACATTGCGTTTATCGGAAGCGAGCGCACCAAACGCATCTTGCGCGTTGCCGCTCTGGAAATCCAAGCTCGATAATTTCGGATAATCGATCGGATCGATTCCCAAGACCGAAAGCGCTGTCTCACCAGTTCCGGTTTTCAGCGAAACGGATTGAATCGACGATTGAGCGTACCGCAGCGAACTGACGGCGGCGATCCCAGGCACGGAACTAATCTTGCCCTTGAGACTGGAGCTTGCGCCGACATCCCCCTTCCACACCGCAATCGACGGCGGAATGAGCAAATAGTCGCTGCCTAAGGTCTTACTGAACAACCCCATCACGGTGCCGGTCATACTGAACATCATTCCACCTGCGCCGACGACAATCGCCAAACCAATCATGGTCGCGCTAGCCGTGATCGCCGCGCGCGAGGGTTGGCGCGTGAGATTGCCTTGTGCGAGTTCGCCGGTGCCTTCGCGCGCAAAAACCAACGCGAGCAACATGCCAAACAGATTCGCAATGGGATTAACCAAAGCAGGCGCGACTAGCACCAAGCCGATGAGGAAAAAGAAACCGCCCAATGCGACAAGCGGGAAAAATCCGCTCAACAATCCCACAATCGCGACGGCAATCATTAGCGCCCCGACAATCGTTCCGATCCGACTGATCCGCTGCATCGTTTCGCTGAGCGAGGGGCGCAGCGCTTGCAGCGGCGTAACACGACTTGCGCTCAACGCCGGAAGCAAGCCCGCAAACAGCGTGACGCCCACGCCCAACACAATCGAAACGATGATGAGCGACGGATCGATCACAGGAGCCATTTCGACATTCATGATCTGTTTGATCATTCCACTCGTTCCCGCCGTAATCGTAACGCCGAGCAAATAACCCAGCGCGATTCCAATCGCCGTGCCGACCACGCCTTGCACTAATCCTTCAGTAAGCACCAAACTGATGATCGTCGCGCGATTTGCGCCAATGGCGCGCAACATGCCAATGTCGTGACGACGCTCGGCGACGATAGTCCGGAAGGTGTTGAAAATGATAAAGCCGCCCATCGCCAGCGTCAGGAAACCGAACATGTTAAAGATCACTTGCCCGATTTGCATCGCGCCCAGAAATTCCGAACCACTCGTTAGCCCGCCGAGCGTGTATGTATTTCCTAATGTCGCTTTGATCTCATTGACGATGGCATCGGTTTCTGCCTTGTCCTGGGTGGCGAGATTCGCTTCGATGATGTGAATGCGCCCCGGCATGTCAAGCAGTTTTTGCGCTTGCGCCAGCGTAATGAGCACAGGTTCGTTACCGATGAGCGCGCGCCCCGGCGTTAGACCGACAATCGTCAGCTTGACCACGCCTTGGGTCGTCGGCAGCTTGAGCGTATCATTCAGTTTCAGCCCCAGCGTGTCGGCAAACCGTTCCGAAATCACAGCCACATTGCCATCGCCTTGCTTTAAAAAACGTCCTTGCACGATTTTGTATTCATGGAGACTAGGCGCGACGTTAGGATCGATGCCGACGAGCGATAGCGCGGCGACGGTCGAGTCTCTGCCGTAGAAATTCGGCGGCAGATTGACGACGCGCTCAATCGATCCAGCAATCGCGGCAATGCCTTTGATGTCATCGATCTTGTTGACCGTGCTAGCTGAAAACGATTCGCCGGTCTTGTGCGTAATCATGACATCGGTTTGACCGGAGGCGGTGAGCAGACTTTTGTTAAACGCGTCCATAAACGACGGCAAGTAAATGCCCGTTCCGAAAATCACCATCACGCCAATGACGATGGCGAGCGTAGTGAGAAAGGACCGTAATTTACGCCCCCACAAATAGCGGGCGGCGAGGGTTAGTTGAATATTCATCGTAAATTCCTGGTAGACAGGTAGACTAGCAAATACGTAGACATGGGAACTAGAAACTTGTTTCCTTGTTTACATATTTACCTGTTTACTTGCTCACGCATTCGCTTTCATCATTTGGATGACCGATTCCGCATTGTCCGTGAGTTTCGATTCAAGCTGAGTCTCGTTCACGATTGAACCATCTTTGAGAAAGACGATGCGATCCGCATGGGCGGCAATGCGCGGGTCGTGCGTGACCATCAGCACCGAGCGTCCCCAATTCTTCGCCACCTGCCGAAGCAGTCCAGCGATTTCATCCGCCGATTTGGTATCCAAGTTACCCGTCGGCTCATCGGCAAGGACGAGCACTGGATCGGTGATCAATGCGCGCGCAATGGCGACACGCTGCTGCTGTCCCGCCGATAATTGATCGGGACGATTACTCATCCGCTCGCCCAAACCAACTTTTGTCAGCCATTCCTTCGCCTTGTCTTTTGCCTTTGCTGAACTGATACCATCGAGCAAGAGCGGCAAGGCAGCGTTCTCAACGGACGACAAAATCGGAATGAGGTTAAAGAACTGGAACACAAAGCCGATTTTGCGACGGCGCAATTTTGTCACGTCGTTATCGGACATCTTGGCGAGCGGCTGTCCGTCGATGCTGACACTGCCTTCCGTCGGGCGATCCAATCCGCCGAGCAAATGCAAGAGCGTGGATTTGCCACAGCCACTGGGACCCATCACGGCGACAAATTCGCCGGGGTTGACGTTTAATTTAATGTGATTGAGTGCAGTGACCGCCGTATCGCCGGTACCGTACACCTTTGTAAGATTCTCCGCTTGGATGAGAGACATTCGTAACTCCTGATTTCAGATTTTCGATTGCAGATTGAAATTCCAAATCTGAAATTTGAAATCTGCAATATGAGATTTCAATTTTTCCTGGGTCTGCCTCTGGGTTTGCTTTCTGGCTCCGGCAAAGGTTGACGCTGAATCTCATCTAACCGCGCTTCGACGATGTCGAGCCAACGCAAGTCGGCTTCCAAATGCATCACCACTTTGTCGAGCATCAGAATGTTCGCGAGTTCTTTTTTCGGATCAGAGAGACCCCGTTGCGTGGTGAGCTTGTGTAATTCTTGGTAAAGATGACCGCGTTGGGTATGGATCAATTGGTACGGATCGGCGACACCCGACACGAGTCCAATCATGAGCTTGATGAAAAATTCGTCGCGTTGATGGTCTGGCTCAGTACCGCTGTTGAACCATTCGGTTAGCGTATTTTGCCCAGCGCGAGTTAGAGCATAGATGCGTTTTTCGGGTCCGGCATCTTGCTCCACCGAATCTTCTTTGACCAAGCCGCTTTTTTCCAAGCGCGCCAGCGTCGTGTAGATTTGCGCGGGCTTGACGTCCCAATTTTCTTCGCCGCCGACCATGGCTTGGAATGCTGCGCGCAAATCATACCCGTGGCGCGGGCGTTGAGCGAGCAATCCGAGGACAGCGTGGCGGACTGACATCCTTAAACTCCGTTTTCATAGTAACGCGAAAACTATACGACAAGTTACTAGTTTTGTCAAGAAACAATTGATAAAACAAAATTTCCATTTGACCGCCAATTGTGCTAAAATGGTGAACTGTTCTTTGCTCATTTATCCGATCATAGGGTCACACATGCGAATCTTGCTTCGACTAGTCAAATCGCTCAGTCCTTATCGGTGGCAGCTCATCGCACTTGTATCCCTCGTTCTCGCCGTTACGGCGACCTCGCTCGTCACGCCATCGCTCATTCGGGCTGCCATCGACGATGGATTGGACAAACGCAGCCCCGACGCACTCTTCCGCGTTGCCGTCATTATCGTCGGCGTCGGCTTTTTCCGCGCGATGTTTGCCTTTGCCCGCCGCTACCTGTCCGAATGGCTCACCAATCGAACGGGCTATGATTTCCGCAACAAAATGTACGACAAAATCCAGCGCCTGTCGTTCTCCTATCACGATCAAGTGCAAACGGGCAACTTGATGAGCCGCTGCACTGAAGACATCAGCGCACTGTCACGCTTTATTGGTCAAGGCGCTGTCGATATGGCGAACCTCTTTTTGCTTTTCATCGGCATCATCGTTCTCTTGTTCCAAGTAAGCGCAACCCTGATGCTCATCGGATTGGGACCGATGATTGTGCTAGCATTGGTCGCTTTTAACCTGGGTCGAATTCAACCGCCGTTATGGTACAAAGTCGATCAGGCGATTGGCGATCTGTCCTCGCGTCTGCAAGAAAACTTGAGCGGCGCACAGGTTGTGCGAGCGTTTGCGCGCGAGGAACACGAAAAAGTCAAGTTCGGGGAAAAAAATCAGGACTATTACAACGCGACGGTCAAGGTCGTGAGCAACTGGGGATTCTACATGCCCACGATGAACATTTTCGTGATGCTCTCGACCGCACTCATCTTGTGGTTCGGCGGACAAATGGTGATTGCAGGAACAATGACGATAGGCGAACTCGTCGCGTTCAATGCCTATCTCCTCTTGCTCGCCGGACCCGTGCAAGATTTTGGATTCGTCATCAATGCCGCAGGCGAAGCTATCGCGGGTGGTCAGCGCATTTTTGAGATTCTCGATCTCGAAGAAGAAATCAAGTCACCGCCCCAGGCAATTAGCGCGCCGCCATTATCCGGTCGCGTGACGTTTGACGATGTGTCATTTTCGTATCGCCGTGACCGCGATCAACTCAGCAACGTATCGTTCGAAGCATTGCCGAATCAAGTCATCGCGCTCATCGGTCCGACCGGCAGCGGTAAGACCTCGCTCATCAATCTCATTCCACGCTTTTATGATGTGACCAACGGAAGCATTTGCGTCGATGGTATGGATGTCAAGTCGCTCGAAATAAAATCGCTGCGGTCACAAATTGGCATTGTGCTGCAGACCTCCCTCTTGTTTTCGTCGTCGATTCGCGATAACATTGCATATGGACGACTCGATGCGAGCGAAGCAGAAGTGATCGCAGCGGCCCAAGCTGCACGTGCGCACGATTTCATCAAATCGTTTGCCAAGGGTTTTGAAACGATTGTCGGCGAGCGCGGCATCACGTTGTCCGGCGGACAGCGTCAACGCATTGCGATTGCGCGCGCGCTGTTGATGAATCCGCGCATTCTGATTCTCGACGATTCAACATCGTCGGTCGATACGCAAACAGAATACTTGATTCAGCAAGCGCTCGCGGAGCTGATGAAGAATCGCACGACGTTCGTTATCGCGCAGCGCTTGTCCACCGTCAAACGTGCGGATCAAATTATCGTACTGGATGCGGGGCGCATCGTTCAACACGGCACGCACGAGGACTTGCTCGAACAGGGTGGATTGTACAAACAGATTTACGATTTGCAGTTAAAGGACCAAGAAAAATTCGCGCACGAGATGTTGTTCTTGGATGAGACCAACATCGAACCAGCAGATGGCGATGGGCAAAAACCTCGCCAACGGGAACGGACTATGGAAAGTACATGATGGAAGTAAAGGAATGGAGACGACGCATACTCATTCGCATTTAGCAGACATATCAGGACAAACCGGAACTCGGATTGTTATTTCGCTCGTAATAACGCTTGGCTTTGTCTTAATTGAAGGAATTGCCGGTTACTGGGCAAACAGTCTGGCACTTTTGACGGATGCCGTACACAATCTCACCGATGTTTTTGCGCTGGCTCTGAGCTGGCACGCCATCCGTCTTGCCGCGCGTCCCGCGAATCCGGATCGCACCTACGGTTATCATCGCGCAGGCATTCTCGTCGCGTTATTCAACTCAACCACCTTGGTCGTTATCGCGCTCGGCATTTTCTACGAAGCGTATCATCGATTGCTTGCGCCGGAGCAAGTGCAAGCGGAGACGCTCACGCTTGTCGCAACGATTGCGTTCTTGGTCAATGCCGGGACGGCGTGGATCGTCCGCCATGGCAGCGAAAACGATCTGAATTTACGGAGCGTATTCGTTCACCTGGCAGGCGATGCCATATCGACCGGGGCAGCGATTGTTGCTGGTATCGGCATTGTGTTGACGCATTGGAACTGGCTTGATCCCTTGGTAAGCGTCTTTATCGGGGTATTGATTTTGTGGAATGGCTGGGGCATTATTCGCGAGACCGTGAACATTCTGATGGAAGCCACACCTCGTGGCGTCGATCTGAACGAGATCATCGGCGATATGCTGTTGATCGATGGCGTTTTGGGCGTGCATGACTTGCACGTGTGGAGCATCACGCAAACTATGCGGTCGCTCTCCGCGCATCTCGCCATCGACGACATCTCCATCAGCGAGAGCATTCCAATTCGCGACAAGGTCTACAATATGCTGTACCACAAATATGCTATTGCACATGCCACCTTGCAATTTGAATGCGTCGATTGCGATCCGATGACGCTGTATTGTGATTTGGAGCAGGCAAATCAGAGATACAATAAATGACGAATGGCGAATGGCGAATGGCAAATGACAAACGAGGAAAATTGCGCGGTGGAATATTGGGAAACGATACTCCAGAAATGACGACAGTGGAATTATTCAGCTAGCGCGTGCATAGACCACTTTGCCTTTTTCGGTGATCTCACGCAAAAAGGAATCACCGAGAGCAACGCGCTCTTGGATTTGCCGAGGGCGGCGAACGAGCAAATCCATCCCAAAGTGATAATCAATTGCCCGCACAATTTGGGCAGCTTGCTCACTAGGACGCAAAGGCGTGTCCATCACCACGAGCAAATCCACATCGCTTTCTGGTTTAGGTTTACCGTAAGCGTACGACCCAAAAAGAATAATCTTTTCAGGGTTGAATTGCGCCGCGATCTGTTTAACGGTCGCACGAATGACTCGCACTGGGATACGGCGGCGACCGTTTGAGCGAGTATGATTAATTTTCATGCTTTGGCTCTGAAGTGATTATACCACAGAACATCGTAACGATTGTAGCTCAAACGCGGAGGTTCTTGCATGTCAACCCTGGTTCACCGTCGAGTAGAAATGGCGCGAGCAGGTACTAATCCAATGGTTATTTGTCGCGTGCCGTCAGGTTGGATGGTACTTGGCGATACACAATTTTTGCAAGGCTATTCGCTCCTTTTGCCCGATCCAGTTGTGCCGGATTTGAATGCGCTAGAGGGACAACGGCGAATAGAATTCCTTCGCGATATGTCCATTCTGGGCGATGCATTACTTGAGGTAACTGGTGCTTTTCGCATTAACTACTCGATTCTAGGCAATCTTGACCCAGCCTTGCATGCCCATGTGACTCCTCGCTACATGACTGAACCGGATGAATTTCGCGCTGGTCCAGCATGGAATTATCCAAAGAACCAAACCGATGCCGTTCCTTTCGACTATGAGCGAGACAAGCAATTGATGAAACAAATAGCAGCCGCTATGCGACGGCGCTTGATGCAAATCAAACGACGGAGGTCATAGTGCTGACCGAGCATATTGAACGGGGTGGGGCATGGTTTTTCCCAGGAGGATGTGCCACTTGGCCATTCGTTACTCTGCACGCCTCTCCTGAACAAATTCGGCTCGAAGGCAACGCACTTGGAATTTGGCGACGCAAGTATGAATTTGGCCGTCAACAAATCAAGTCGATTGAAAAGCAAATCGGGTTGATTAGTGATGGCATCTGTATCAAACATTCGATCAAGGATTGCCCTCAAGTTACTATTTTCTGGACATTCAATTACCGAGCCCTCAAGAAAGCTCTTGAGGCAATGGGATATACAATTAAAGAAAGCAAGCCGTGGAAATTTGGAGTATGAAGTTTATTCGCAATTAGTGTACACCTGATGCAGCGAGCAACTAACACAATCTCGCTAAGGATGTCATCGTGGCTAAGGAATTCGCTACAACTGGCGGTGCCAACTGGGGATATAATATATTCGATTCAGAAGGTACATCATTTCCTTTTGCTACACTATATGCATCTTCTGAGCGGATCCAACTCCGAGTCAAAATACTGTGGTTTGAAATGGCAAGTTTTGAATTTAACCCTCAGGATATTTCCTCCATCGAAAGATACCGAGCATTGCTGAACGATGCAATTGCAATCAAGCATACAAATAAAGCATATCCACCTTTCATTCTTTTTAGTCCGCTCAATTACGACGAGCTCAAAGAGAACCTGTCGCAATTGGGCTACCGGGTGATTGAAAAGTAACAAAACAACTATCGTACTATCTCACTTACGAACTATCCAACTAACCAACTATGACCGTATCAACCACAACCCAAGCCAAACCCAAACCAATCTCCGTTCCCGCCAAACCCGACGAAGATAGCATCGTCGGCAAGGCGTACGATCCACAAATCACGCGGCGCTTGTTGCGCTATCTTGCGCCGTACAAGTGGCGCGTGTTTATCGCGCTGTTCTGGATGTTCTTTGCGATGAGCGCCTACATCGCCGGACCGTACCTCATCAAAATCGCGCTCGACAACGGCGTGGCAAACGGTAATGTCTACGCCTTACAGCAAGCGGTCGCACTCTACCTGCTCGCGGCGGTTGCATTTTGGATCGGAACATTTCTGCGCGTGCGCATCATGGCGGTCACTGGGCAGAGCATCATCTACGATATGCGCCGCGAACTGTTTGATCATTTGCAATCGCTATCGCTTGGATTCTTTAGCCGCTATGCCGTTGGTCGCCTCATCTCGCGCGTCATCAACGATGTGGGCGTGCTGCGCGAACTCATCACATGGGCGGTCATCGCCGTCTTCCGCGATTTCTTTGACATTTTTGGCACGACCATTGCGATGCTCCTGCTGAATTGGCAACTGACGCTGCTTAGTTTTCTCGTCCTGCCGTTGATGTTTGTTGCGACGGAAATTTTTCGCCGGCGGGCGCGCGAGAGTTATCGCCAGGTGCGTTCGGCGGTGGGCTGGGTCAACGCGGTGCTGAACGAAAACATCGTCGGCGTGCGCGTCGTGCAATCGTTCTCGCGCGAAGATTACAACTATCGCGTTTTTGCGGAAGAAGTGAACGGCAACCATTTGCGCGCGACGAATCGCGCCGCGCTCATCATCTCGGTTTTCTTTCCAACCGTCGATTTTATCGGCAGCATCGCGCTAGGGCTGGTCGTGTGGATCGGCGGACTGGCGGTGCTGGGCATTTTCGGTTCGTCCGAGTCTGCCCCATTCACCGCCGGCACGCTCGTCGCCTTTGCGATGTACATTGAACGATTCTTCCATCCGATTCGCGACCTGGCTCAACGCTACAACAATTTCCAAGCGGCGATGGCATCCAGCGAACGCATCTTTGAATTGCTCGACACCCCGGTACAAGTGCAGGATGCGCCGGATGCGCCAGAACTATCGTTGATTCGCGGCGAGGTCACATTCGACAATGTCGGTTTTCATTATTCCGATGATCCGACACCGGTGCTGGAACAAATCGATCTGCACGTGCAAGCGGGACAAACGATTGCGCTCGTCGGCGAGACCGGCGCGGGCAAATCGACGTTGGTCAAACTGGTCAGTCGATTCTATGACCCGACTGAAGGCGCAGTCCGAATCGATGGCGTCGATATTCGCACGGTGACGCAGAACTCGTTGCGGCGGCAGATGGGCATCGTCTTGCAAGACCCCTTTCTGTTTTCGGGGACGGTCAAAGAGAACATTGGTTACGGGGCATTGGATGCGCCAGAAGAATCGATTGTCGCAGCAGCAAAAGCGCTGGGCGCGCACGATTTTATCATGGCACTCGAAAAAGGGTACGACACCTTGGTCGGCGAAGGCGGCGCGATTTTGTCCGGTGGTCAACGGCAGTTGATTTCGTTCGCGCGCGCGTTACTCGCCGATCCGCGCATTTTGATTCTGGACGAAGCGACTTCATCGGTCGATACGCAAACCGAGCGCGTGATTCAAGCGGCCTTGGAACGCTTGCTGAAGGACCGGACCTCGTTCGTGATCGCACATCGCTTATCGACGATTACGCGCGCGGACAAGATTCTGGTGATCGATAAGGGACGAATAATCGAAGAAGGAACGCATCTGGAGTTGGTGCAAAAGCGAGGACAGTATTTCGACTTGTATACGATGGCATTTGCGGCAAGGGAATAAAATCAAGACCTGGAAGAATTTTTCGATTAAAAACTTCCAGGTCTAGTCTTAGTAAGCTTCTTTGTTTGGCGCAAAAATTCGACCGAGGACATCGCGGGCGCTCGTACCCATCAAGCCCCACAAGACAAGCGGTTCAGGCGCAATCTCGACCAAGAGACCCAGGATGACGGGGAAGACCAAGATGAGTGGATTCATCGAAGGATCGGGTGAACCTTGTGCCGTCCAAACGCCGATGACGTTGGTGATGATACCGTAAATGTAAGCCAAGAAGCCAACCGCAGCGACCGTCGGCGAGTGTTCAAAGCCCTCTTCGACGAAAACGAGTTCAAGTACGGTGACCGACATGGCCAATAGGTATCCCATCCAACGATAATGCGGCATGATAAAATTGAATCCGTCTGCTGAGAAAACAACGGAGATGATCCAAAATATAATCGCGACCGTAACCGCGCCGATGCGAATTAACAACGCGTAACGCTGTTCTGTCATGTGCCTACTCCTTTCTGGACAAATGTTCTGCCCAATAAATTATACTCAGATTGTCAAGTGATTCAGTTACGCCCAGCGCGCTCAACCGATCAGTCCATCATCAAACAAATCATTCGGAATGCCGGCATCAACCCCTTGTCGTTGGATTGGCATCGCTTTGTACTTGCCGAAGATGAAGGTCAAGTGGTCGGCATTGGCCAAGTTAAACCCCACGGCGATGGCTCACGCGAGTTGGCATCCATCGCCGTGATTTCGGAACGACGCGGACAAGGCATTGCGCGCAAAATCATCGAGCATTTGTTGGAAAAAGAAACCGGTGCGGTGTATCTCACTTGCCGCAACCAACTCGAACCGTTTTATACGCGCTTTGGCTTTCGGCGGATCGAGCGCGAAGAGATGCCGCCGTACTTTCGGCGCATCATTCGGCTGGCAAATTTATTTTTGCCCTTGATGCGCGACACGCGAATTAGCGTGATGGTCAATGACAAATTACAAATTACAAATGAGCAAATGACAAAATCCCAAATGACCAATCCCCAATTACCAATTACAAAAAGAACTCTACTTGCGGTGTACGCGCATCCCGACGATGAACTCTCGGCAGGCGGAACGCTGGCGCATTATGCGCGCCTCGGCTATGGCACACATCTCATCTGCGCGACGCGTGGCGAGGTCGGTGAAGCGCCTGCCGATTTAAAAGGATTCCAATCGATTGCCGACATGCGCTCGGATGAATTGCAGTGCGCGTGCAACATTCTTGGCTTGGATTCGGTGAGTTTCCTGGGTTATCGCGATTCGGGAATGCCTGGTTCGCCGGACAATCATCATCCAGAATCGCTCGTCGCGGCGCCGGTGGACGAGGTCGCGCGCAAGGTCGCAGGATACATTCGCCGATTAAAGCCCAACGTCGTCGTAACCTTCGATCCGATTGGCGGCTATCGTCATCCCGACCACATTGCAATTCACACTGCGACCGTCGCGGCATTCAGACTCGCCGGCGATGCCTCAATCGATCTTGAAGGACTCGCGCCCCATGCACCCGACAGACTTTATTTCTCGACATTTCCACGCGGATTCTTGCGCACGGCGGTGCGCTTGCTCAAGTTGATCGGGCAAGACCCAAAACATTTCGGCAAAAATAAAGACATCGACCTCACGTCGCTGGTCAATGTCGATTTTCCGATTCATGCCCGCGTTCGCATCACCGATGTGCTCGATCAAAAAACACGCGCGACCGCATGCCATTCGAGCCAAATTCCCAGCATGGGCGGCACACTCGCGCGGATGTTTCAGCGCTTGTTGGCAAATGAAGAGACCTTTATGCGCGCTGTGCCCGCCACTCCCCCAGCACACCTCGAACGCGATTTGTTTGAAGGCATCGCCATTTAAATCGTAATGATCCGGCGATTGCCAAGCCAGTCGATATTTTCCTGCGCCCTTTTGGTTCTTCTCCCCGGATTATCTTTGCAATTCCTCAAAGAACGACTTCCCAATAACCTCCGCGTCCAAATAACTGATACCAGTCGTGTGACCATCAAGGCAAGACACTATCAATTCTTTCTAGTCGGTTTATCTACTTGCAAGTATAATCAAGAGAATAAATCCGGGATAACAATTGGGTAAAACAAAGCAAGCTTCAGAGGAGAAGGAAAATGACCCGATTCGCTATCGACGAAAATATGGATGATGCGTTAGTACATTCGACTGGCAATTTTTCTTTGGTGCGCTTTAATCTTCAACGCACGCTGTTAACTCTTCTAACACTTTTCCTTTTTGCGAGCGGGCTGGTTTTCACCGCGTTATACTCTATTGCCTTGACCCTTATTTTTCTTTCCATCATAGCCGCTGGGTTCATTATTCCTCTGACGATGGCGTTGTTCGTTTTGCATCCGTTACGCTCACAGCCGCATCACACGCCCGACACATTTGGCATCGATCATTGGGAAGAAATAAGTTTTTCATCATCCGATCAGGTCGAATTGCGTGGCTGGTTTGTTCCGCCCGATCCCAAAGGTGATGGTGCAACGCTTGTGTTTGCACACGGACTCGGCGGCAATCGCGGACAACTGCTGCACGACGCAGCCGTTTTGATCGCCAAGGGCTACGGCGCATTATTGTTCGATCTGCGCAATCATGGAACAAGCGGCGGCGCAATTACGACGTTGGGTTTTGCCGAAGCCGACGATGTGCAAAGCGCATTTGAGTACTTGGTCGCACGGCGCGAAGTAAATCCGGAGAGAATTGGCTTTGTGGGATATTCGATGGGTGGCGCGGCGGCGTTACGCGCGGCGGCACATCTTCCTCAAGTTAAGGCGGTCGTAGCAGAAAGCACCTATGCCAGTTTGGAAGATAATATCGCGAGCGGAACAATCGCCCAAACAGGTTTGCCCGCATTTCCGTTTGCGCTATTCATGCTGTGGTTAGGCGAAAAACTGACCGGTTTAAAAATTCATCAGGTCCGCCCCATCGACGATGTCATCCGCATCGCCCCGCGTCCGGTTCTTTTCGTATATGGCGCTAAAGATCACATGGTTCAAGTGTTGAATAGCATCAAGCTGTACAATGCGGCTCAAGGTCCCAGTGGCTTGTACATTCTTCCCAATATCCGTCACGCCGAATTGTCCTCCGCCGATCCTCACGAATTTGCGACCCGCGTAACTGGTTTTTTGGATTGGGCAGTCCGGGGGACTGAGCGACGGTCCAGCCCAAGAGCGAGTCACCGTTAATTCCCTTGAAAATGTAGAGCAAGTTTCCCACTAACTCGGCAAGTCAGAGACTTACCCCACATGTTGTCCATTTTTATTTCGTTTTTGGGGCGTTGTTGAGTGCATGAGCAACTCCTCTCGGAAAACCGAGGCTGCAAGAATAGACTCTTGCAGCCTTTTTATTTTTGGACGTTAAACGTTCATTAGTATTTAACAAATCAATGATTGTGAGTGTTTTGGCATGTGGTGACAAGTATTTTTTTCGATTCATTGAAACTCTTATAAACGTACGAACGTAACCATTTGCGGAAGGTAAGTTAGTGCACGTCGAGTTCCGCATAGAACTAACAAGGAGGAGGGAACCGTGACGCGTATGGTATTCGGTGCGCGCATGAAAAGGTACTACGTCGCCTTACCTCCAACTTTGGCAACCAAGTATCTCTACTTGTTCAAAGAGTTCCTCGCTACGATCATTCTCACATCGATACTTGTCCTGGCCATTGTTGTAGGCCGGCTGGCACTAGATAATATCGGATTGTTAACCATCACCCTGATCGCTCTCTTGGGATTGACGTTGGGTGTGCCCTACTATTGGGCAATGACGATTCTTCATCCCACCCGCACCCTTCCAAAAATCACTCCGAGCGATCTTGGCATCGCACATTGGGAAGATGTTCGTTTTCTTTCAAGCGATGGTGTCCCCTTGAAGGGCTGGTTCATTTCACCTTCCCCTGCCAGCGATGCCGCAACACTCGTGTTCGTTCATGGTCTGGGTAGCAATCGCGCCGACTTGTTGAAGGAAGCGATGATGATGGTCTCCCAAGGTTACGGCGCTCTATTGTTCGACTTGCGCAACCATGGAACCAGCGGTGGCAGTATCTCGACCTTGGGTTTTTACGAGGCGAATGATGTTCGCGGCGCGGTCCTTTATCTGCTCTCTCGCCCCGATGTCAATCCAGACCGCGTAGGTCTCGTTGGACATTCGATGGGTGGCGTAGCCGTTTTGCGTGCCGCCGCGCGTCTGCCGCAAATCAAAGCTATCGTCACCGAGAGTGTGTTTACCAGTTTGGAAGATAACATCGTGCAAGGCATCATTGCCCGGACAGGCTTGCCGCCTTTTCCCTTTGCGCCGTTCATGGTCTGGCTCGGCGAACGCATCACTGGCTTGCGCATCAATCAGATTCGTCCCATCGACGATGTCACGCGCATTGCGCCATGTCCCGTGTTGTTCGTTCACGGCGAACAAGACACGACCGTTCGGGTGTCGAACAGCGTTAAGTTGTTCGAGGCATGTCATTACCCCAAAGGATTGTATCTCATTCGTCATGCCACTCATGCAGAACTGGCAGCAACCGAACCGCAAGAATTTTTTCATCGCGTGTCGGGTTTTTTGAATTGGGCGGTGCGCGGGATCGAACGTCGGAATGCTCCCAGGATCAATGTGTCATAAGAAAACAACGCTCGCATTAAAAATGCGCGTCGCACATCATATTTTCATTTCCAGTTCGATTTCATCGCGCAGCGGAATCCCATCATTACCGATTAACGGAATCTGTGGTTTGATTTTTCGTGATTGTTCCAACGCATTGCGATGCACAGCCACCAGAACGAATCCGCGCTTTTGATAAAAGCGTAACGCGTTGAGATTATCGTTCGGCGTAATCAAAAACAGGCGTCGACAATTTGATTGTTGCGCCTGTTTTTTCGCAGCATCGATCAACGCTGTGCCAATTCCATTCCCAGGTTGCAAACTATCGAGTGTGACAATCTCACACGAATCGCCGTTGGTGCAGTATGTGATCAGCCCGCTTATTTTGTCGGCATGCATCGCAATAAATCCCGCCAAGGTGTCTGGACGATAAACGATTCCATGCGCGACGATAATCTCCGCACCCCATTGCTGTTTGACGAATTCAGAAACCCAAGTTCGATCCGAGTCAGTGATTGCGCGAATGGAAAAATTCACAACACTCGTCACCCGACACTGTTCACTTGGTCCGTCTTCGCTGCCATGATGAAATCGTTGCGATGAAGACCTTTGATCTTGTGCGTCCACCAAGTTATCGTGACGCTACCCCACTCGGTGGTGATCTTTGGGTGATGGTCTTGCTCTTGCGCAAGCTTTGCCACTTGATTGGTGAATATGATGGCGTCGTCAAAGTCTTTGAATTTGAACATTCGTTCTAATTGTTTCTCACCATTGCGTTCCACGATTTTCCAATTCGGAACTTGAGGATGATACATTTGTATTTCCGCGTCGGTGACTTGCGGCGCATCACTCCGACACGCGACGCATTTTTGTCCAATTAGATTTTCCATGCTGTTTTTTTCTAGGCGGATTCTGCCGACGGCGATGGTCTCGTCGCCGCTGGCTTTCTCCGCGAATCTTTGACTCCCAGTACGATGAGCGTACCAATGCCGTAGCAAATCGCAGCGGTCAAGTACAACGCCGTGTAACCCAGGTTCGGCGATTGATGGTTGAAGAAATCCAACATGCCGCCGCCCGCTCCGGCAATCACACCTGCGCCTGCCGTTGCAATGTTTGAGATTCCTAGGAAACGTCCACCCTCATCGGCAGGAATCAAGTCTGCACCCCACGCCCAATTGACCGTTAAGAAAATTCCGATACTCACACCCACGACCGTACCGGCGACAAGCACCATCGTCAACGTCGTTGCGGTCAACAGCAAGAGCGAACCGATTACGCCGAGAATGCCAGAGATGACAATCAACAACTTGCGCCCGAGCCGATCACTCAATGCACCGGACGGATAGACGACAATCGCAACGGCGACGCCCAGGATGGCAAGCAAATTTCCGGCTTCGGTCGCTGCATTCGGCAAGCGTAATACGTCGTTGAGAAAATAGAGGATATAGTTGCGCACCAAGTTCACGCCGACGAGAATCAACAGACGCGACACGAGCCACAGAAAAAAATCACGGCTGTGGAAAAATGTACGCAACGACCAAGTCTCTTTCGGCTTGAGCGTTTGCGTTGACGGCGTTGCGCCATCAAACGGCTGCTCGTTTACAAAGAACGCGGTAATCGCCATCGTGATAAGCAAGAACGCGATAATCAATCCGAACGCAAGGACGAGTTGTCCCTGATCGACCATACGTCCGACAAGTAACGATGTGACGATGATGCCCAGGATTTCAAGAAACTGTTTGACGCCGGTGACGGTGCCACGTCGATCTTCAGGCACCAACTCCGGAATGTATCCTTGGTAGGGACCATGCGCAACGTTCGACGAAATCTGCAACAGCGCATAGGCAACGAGCAAGACAATATAGTTGCCAGAGAAAACCATCATCAACAAAAAGATCACATCGAACAACGTCCCACCGACAATGTACGGTCGTCGCTTGCCCCAGCGCGTCGTACGTGCATCCGTCCACGCGCCGGCAACCGGCTGCACAATCGTCGCGATAATGAGTCCAATGGCAGACAGCGCCCCCAGCGCGCTGCCTTTCTGCGATTGGGGTACGACTTGCTGAACGAGTGTCGGCAGCAGCAATGGCGCCATCGAATTCCACATGAATGAAATCGCGAACCAATAAGCGTTCAGCGTGAAATAATCCCACGGGCGCAGTGGATGAGTTCGAGCGATGGTCTGCGTCGTCATTCTCAACCTCTTTGTTCAAAAATGTTACTACAATCTTACCACGCAAGGATTGGCATGACAAGCGGCGCGCTGAATGTGCAACGCACCTCAGAGGTACAGCGCACATTGTAAACGGAACCGACTGTTTGCATCGCGTTGCATTTAGCATATAATAAAACAAACGCGATGGTGCGATTCCACTCTGGGATGAAAAATGGCTTCACCAATCTTTCCTTTTACCGCAATTGTAAATCAAGACAAGATGAAACGCGCGCTCGTTCTCAATGCGATCAATCCATTGATCGGCGGCGTACTGGTGCGCGGCGAACGCGGCACGGCGAAATCAACTGCAGTGCGCGCGCTGGCGGCGCTATTGCCGGAAATCAGCGTCGTCGCCGATTGCCCGTTCAGTTGCAATCCTTACGAAAAGGATCGCCTTTGCGATAACTGTCGCGAGCGCATCGCGCGCGGTGAGGAACTGCCGGTCGCCAAGCGCAAAGTCCGCCTCGTCGATCTACCGGTGAGCGCGACGGAAGATCGTGTCGTCGGTACGCTCGACATTGAAGCGGCGATCAAAAAAGGCGAAAAGAAATTTGAGCCAGGCGTTCTTGCGGCGGCGAATCGTGGAATCTTGTACGTCGATGAAGTCAACTTGCTCGACGATCACGTCGTCGATTTGTTGCTCGACAGCGCGGCGATGGGCGTGAACGTCGTCGAGCGCGAAGGCATCTCGTTCCAGCATCCCGCGCAATTCGTTTTGGTCGGCACGATGAATCCGGAAGAAGGCGAACTGCGCCCGCAGTTGCTCGATCGTTTCGGTTTGTCAGTGGAGATTCGCGGCATCGCCGATGCGGAAGCGCGCGTGGAAATTATCGAACGTCGACTCGCGTTTGAGCAGGACCCGGTCGGCTTTGCGAATGAATGGTCGACCGCCGAAGCCAAACTGTCGCAAGAGATCGACGCCGCGCGGCATGTGTTGCATACTGTCACGCATACCCAAGTCGATTTGTACGGCATCGCCGAATTGTCGGCTGGCTTGGAAGTCGATGGACATCGCTCCGATTTGGTCATTCTCAAAGGCGCACGCGCGCACGCCGCGCTGATGGGGCGCCCAGCCATCACCGAAGAAGATATTATCTTCGCCGCCGAACTCGCGTTGCCGCATCGCATGAAACGCAAGGCGATTCAGGATGTCGAGCTGCGTTTCGATCAACTTGAGAAACGACTCGAATCGTCCAAGCAAGGCACGGGTGCGCAGGGGCAGCCCAAAGGTGAGCAACAGCGCGACGTAAAAAAAAAGCCAGTTTAAGCGCTGACGAAGCCGCCGATCAAAACCCGCCTGAGCCGAGCGATCAATCGGTGCAAGGTCAAGGTCACGAACCGGGCAAGCCATCCGCGCGTCCCGCCGACCATATCACCCAAATCGGCAAGACATTTCGTCCTCAAAAACTTCAAACTCCCCTCGATAAACTTCCGCGCAAAGTCGCGGGCAAACGATCGCGTACGCGCACCGAGCGCAAGCGCGGTCGTTATATTTCTTCGCGACCGATGAAAGGCAAAGCGTCCGACGTTGCATTCGATGCGACGATTCGCCAAGCCGCGCCATTTCAACTTCGGCGTGCGCGTAAGGATGTCGCCTTCGCCATCGAATCGCACGACTTGCGCCAAAAGGTTCGCGTGCGTCGCGCCGCCAATTTGATTCTCTTCGTAGTCGATGCGTCCTGGTCGATGGCTGCCGCCGAGCGCATGATCGCCACCAAAGGCGCCATCATGTCGCTCCTGGTCGACGCGTACCAAAAGCGCGATCGTGTTGGTTTAGTCGTTTTTCAAAAAGAAGATGCGCGCGTGATTCTGCCGCCAACTTCGTCAGTCGATTTGGCTGAAAAAGCGTTGAAGGATATTCCCGTTGGCGGCAAGACGCCTTTGAGCGCGGGCTTGCTTCTCGCGCACCAAGTCCTCGTGCGCGAGCGCGTGCGCGACCGCGAGGTGATGCCGTTGATGATTATCGTCACGGATGGTGCTGGCAATGTGTCGATGACGGATATCCCACCCCAGGAAGAAGCAATTCGTGTGGCGGGACTCATCAAGAAATCGGATTTGCGCACGGTCGTCATCAACACCGAGCACGAAGCGTTCGATCGTGGCTTAGCGCAAGAGTTAGCGGACAATCTGGGTGGCACCTGCTACACGCTCAAGCAATTGCGGGCTGAGGAATTGTATGCCAGAGTGCGGGAAGAAATGCGCGGGATTGGAAAGGCGTGATCATCGTTAGTCCTGGCGCGATTAGACGATAGCCTTGGTGGAGAATTCTATGTCGGAGGAACCGAAACTCAAATTCTTTATTACCCATTCATGGAGCGACAAAGCGTTTACCCAAAAATTGGGGAATGACCTTCGCGCCCATGGATTTGAAGGATTTCTGGACATATACTCGGTCAAGCCAGGCGATAACATCCCTATCGAAATCAATCGCGGGCTAGAAGCCTGCGATGTCTACATTCCAATCCTGTCCTCTACATCGTTGGAATCTACTTGGTGCGAGCGAGAAATTAGCGCAGCGTTGATGTTGAGCGCGGAAGAAACGCGAAGGGGTCGTCCGCACATCCTGCCTATCCTGTGCGAAGATTGCGCCAATGCGCTGCCTCCGCTCCTCAAACCGTTGCTCTACATTCAATTTCATAATCGCTACGATGCGGCACTCGAGCAGCTATTGGCTGGAATCAAACAACTCGAAGATAAATTCCTCCCTGTGAAATCCATCAAATCAGTCGATGTAAAACCTGCCCAAAGAGATCAGCCGCACAAACGCTCGCCCAAGACCAAACCTTCGGTCAAACCAACTAACCCACCCGTGAAAAAAGAAAACCGTGCTCAGGCGGAGAAACTCAAAGCAATGGCGGATCGACTGGCGCATGAAAGAGCCATGATCGACCAGATTCAAATGCTTCAAGTCGAGTTGACGCAAGCGGAGTCTCGATCTGATTGGAATCAAGCAATTATTGCAGGTGAAAAAATCTTGGTCATTGCGCCATCGGACCAGACTGTTCGATCCAAGACAGCAACAGCGTATATTACGCGCGCTACGCTTGCCAGGCAAGAAAAAAAGCCAAAGTACGATCAAATCTTGGCAGATGCGAATCGCGCCATTGAGCTTGATCCACACCAAGCCGAAGGTTATCATCTACGTGCTGGAGGTTACCTCGATTTAGAGTTCTATGAACACCGCGGCGATTATGGTAAAGCTATTGCAGACTTAACTCAAGCCATCAACTTGCAATCGAGCCGAGCCGATTATTATTTTGACCGAGGACAAGCGTACGCGAACATCAAAGACTGGGATCACGCCATCGCCGATTACAATCAAGCAATTCACCTCGATCCCTCACGCGAGTTGTATTACATGAAACGCGGTGCAGTATACCGCGAAAAAGGAAACTGGGGGCAAGCGTTAGCGGATGCCACTCGTGCGTCAGGTTTGCCAACGGATGCTGCGGGATTTTCCACACGCGGCGACGAAGCATTGGGTAAGAACGAATATGATCAAGCCATTGCTTTTTGCACCCACGCTCTAGAATTGGATCCACGTGATGTAGACGCGTATTATACTCGCGGCGTGGCATACAACGTGAAGAAGAAATTCGATAAAGCAGTTGCCGATTTGAGTCGCGCGATTGAAATTGCCCCCAAACTCGCGGGCGCATATTTTTCGCGCGGCTTGGCGTTTAATGCCAAGCGCGAGTACGACAAATCAATTGCAGATTTCACTCAGGCGCTCACGCTCAAACCCAAGGAAGGAGAGTATTATTGTCAACGTGGAATAGCCTATGGTTACAAAAAGGACTATGCTCATGCCATTGCCGACCTTACGCGAGCAATAGAACTTGAGCCAAAAAATGACTCAAATTATAAAGTGCGAGGAGTTGATTACCACAACAGCGGCGACTATGTTCGCGCAATTGCTGATTATTCGCAAGCGATAAATCTTGCTCCCTCCAAGAGTCAGTATTATTTTGAGCGCGCCAAATCATATCGATTGAAAGGCGATCGCGAATCAGCCCGTCGCGATATGACCAAGGCAGTTGAATTGGGTAACCAAGACGCCAAAAAGATGTTAGCGGAACTTTGATCTGTCACAATTTTAACTTGTGTGTTCCTGATATACCTTTTATGCTTGACTTGTGGTCATTGTTTCACGTGCAACCTAGACATAACAAAGTTCAGGTTTTTTGCCTACTCGCGGTAATTTTAGCGACGGTTGGCTGTTCCAAGAATTCCCCAACACCGACCGCTACGCCAATTACTCAACCTACCATCGCTTCAACAGCAACTGTTGCATCGACAGTGACTTTGATTCCCCAACCATCGCCATCTCCCACACTCCCAAACCCTTATCACCTCTCGACAACGCAACTCGCTCAACTGGGAAATCCCACTGAAGCGTTTGCTGCCAAACGCCAAGTTGTGCTCGAACGATTTGAGCGCGGCATCATGTTCATCTTCGCCCAGTCAGGAAATGTCTTTGCGCCAAACGGTGGCGGATTCGTTTTTGCGTTGGCAAGCGATGGGCGAGCTTGGCGTGTCAAAGATACCTTTATCGAAACGTCGAAGAACCCGGACGACTGGTACACCTGCGAACGCAAACCAGGTCTGCGACCAGAGCGATCCGGCATTCCATGGCGCGGATTCGGCAAAGCGTGGTGCGACAATGGAGACATTCGTAGTGCGCTAGGCAATGCAAAAATTTACGAAGATGTTGATCCCGATGCGTCCTTCCAATCGTACGAACGTGGATTCGCTTTTCAACTTGCCGATTGGAAGGGTTATCCCGGTTGGAAAAGTGAAAAGGTCTACGTCGTCTACTTTTCGCCCGGATCGAATCCAAATCTCATCACAGGAAAATGGGAATAGCCCAACATGCCCGAAATCTGCGATTACGAAAATTCTCCATGGCGCACTGAATTCTGGCACGGTCGTGAATACGAAGACCGCGCTGAGCGCATCGCGCTATCGCACATGCTGCCGCCACGCGGAACCCGACTGTGTGAAATTGGCGCGGGCTTTGGTCGACTCGCGCAATTCTATCTCGGCTACGACAAAATCATCTTGATCGATTACGCACGCACAATGCTTGAGCAAGCGCGCGAGCATCTTGCTCAAGACTCACGCTTCATCTTTGCCACCGCCGATCTCTACAATTTGCCGCTCGCCGATTCCTCCCTCGATACTGCCGTTACCGTGCGCGTGCTGCATCACGTCACCGATATTCCGCGCGCATTTTCGGAAATCAGCCGCGTTGTGCGACCGCAAGGCACGTACCTCACCGAGTTTGCGAACAAGTGTCACCTCAAAGCGATTCTGCGATACTGGATTACGCGTCGCCCGCCAAACCCATCCTCGCTCGAACCGTACGAGTTCGTCCGGCTCAATTTCGATTTCCACCCACGCTATGTTGTCGATGAATTGGCGAAGAACAATTTCGTCGTCCAAGACAAACGCGCCGTATCGACCTTTCGCATCGGTCTACTAAAGCGAACCATCCCGGCAAACATCCTTGCCGCGCTTGACGGCAATCTCCAATCTCTACGCTTCGCGTCTAATCTCCAGATTTCGCCCAGTCTCTTTTATCGAAATCTATCATACAAGCCCGGCGCACCCTCACTCAATCCATCGCTGTGGCGCTGTCCGACGTGCGGCTCGACCCAGATTCAAGAATCGCGTGAAGCATTATCGTGCTGCGCGTGTTCGCGCGCATATCCTATTCTGGATGGAATCATTGATTTCAAATCTCAAATGTAGTATACTGTCCACTGTTCACTATCCACTGTCCACTCTGCATTGGGGGTCCGATGAAGGTCTCTTGCCTACAAGTTAATCTCGCCAAAGGTCTTTCGATAGTCAGCCGCGCCGTTGCGTCCCGCTCGACGCTGCCTGTGCTCGGCAATGTTTTGCTTGCCACCGACCAAGGTCGCTTGAAAATTGCGGCGACGAATCTGGAACTTGCGGTCACCTGTTGGATTGGTGCCAAAGTCGATGAAGAAGGCTCGACAACTGTTCCCGCGCGTGTGCTTGGCGATTTTGTCAATTCCCTTCCGCCTGAGCACATCAACATGGAATTGAATATCAGGACGCAGACATTGCACTTGAAATGCGCGCGCTACGACGCCAATATCAAAGGCATCGACGCGCAAGAATTTCCGATCATCCCGACTATTGGCGACGGCAAGCGCATCTCGGTCGAACCAGATATACTGCGCGAGATGATTGAGCAAGTGACGTTTGCGGCAGCGACCGACGAATCGCGCCCTGTGCTTACCGGTGTCTCGGCGAAATTTGATAAGGACAAGGTTGCCTTTGCCGCAGCCGATGGATTTCGGTTATCGGTCCGAACGGCAACGCTCAGCAATCCAGTCGACCAGCCCATCAATGTGATTGTCGCATCTAAGGCGTTGCAAGAAGTCGCACGTGTTAGCGGCGATCAAGAAGATCCGATCGAAATCGCCGTCACCGAAAATCGCTCTCAAGTTTTATTTAAGCTGACCAACATCGAAATCGTTTCGCAGTTGATTGACGGTACGTTCCCCGATGTCACGCGCATCATTCCCGAATCGCATGCGACGCGCACGGTAGTGAACACCTCCGAATTGCAAAACGCGGTCAAGGCGTCTTCCGTCTTTGCGCGTGAGTCGATGAACAATGTGCGCTTGCAAGTCTCGCCCGCAAACGAAATGGGTGGCGGCAAGATCACCATCACGGCTACCAGCGCCGAGTCCGGCGATAATGTCGGCGATGTCGATGCAACGATTGACGGCGCACCGGTGGAAATCGCTTTCAACGCGCGCTATCTCGCCGATGTGTTGAACGCTGTGCGCGCGCCGCAGATTGCGATTGAGACCAGCAGCCCTGCCAGCCCCGGCGTTTTCAAAGCGGTCGGGCGCGACGATTTCATACACGTCATCATGCCGATGCACGTCAAGTAAAGATAGAGATTGGAGCTTAGAGATTGAAAAAGCGCAGAGGAAATTTCCTCTGCGCTTTTTGCAACTTGCAACTTGGGACTTGTAACTATTTTTTCTTCCCATGCAACACCGCTAACAATTCCTCGCCATATTCGCGCGACTTCCAAGGTCCCAATCCACTTGTCTCGATCAGTGCTTCAAGCGTGCGCGGATTCTTTCGCGCAATAGCAACCAGCGCATCGTTCGACACAATCACATCGGTCTCGACGCCGCGTTTGGCAGCGCGTTCCTTGCGCCATTCCTTCAGCTTGCCCAAACGAGTCCGCGCGGCATTATCGAGAAACATTTCTGAACGGGGACGCGGATGTGGCGATGTCGTTTGCGGCGAACTCTCTCCACGCGTCACCGCGCTCAGAATCGACGTGCCATAGCGTCGAATGACAACTTCGGGGACACCCGTGGTACGCGCTAACGCACGCGGCGATGACGGACGTGCTTTCGCCAACGTCACGAGATTGGAATCGGACAAAACCTTGAACGGCGGACGATCTTCTTTGCGCGCTTGCGCATCGCGAAAACGATACAACTCGCGCAAAATGCCTAGCTCAGTCGAATTCAGATCACGTGCCCCATCGATATTCCAATACGCCTCGGGGTCAAACTGCCGCAACGTCGGTTCGACGAGCGCCAAGCGCACAAATTGTTCGCGCGCTTCCTCCAAGCGTCCCAGCTTTTCCAATTCCTCAAGTTGCAAATCCCGCAGTTGCAATAAGAAATGGGTGTCTTCGCGCGCATAGGAGATTTGCTCTTCGGTCAGTGGGCGAAAGCCCCAGTCGGCCCGCTGCATTTTTTTGTTCAGCGTGATTCCAAATCGCTCGTGCAAAATATTCCCCAAACCGACATTCTTCCATCCCAGGATGCGCGCGGCGATCATCGTATCAAAGAGATGAGTGAATTCAAAGTGATAATCGCGCTTGAGACACAGAATATCATACTCGGCGGCGTGAAAAACCTTTTCGATGTTGGGATCGGCAAAGAGCGGCGCGAGCATTTGCATGGCACTCCCTTCGCCGTTCAACGCCAGCGGATCGACCAAGTAATCCGTTTCATGCACGGAGAATTGCAGCAAACACACTTTTTCAAAATACGAATACAAACTGTCCGATTCCGTATCGACCGCAATCGCCGGTTCATGCGACAGCTTCCTAGATAGCCTTTCCAACTCCGCCGAGGTTGCAATCCACACCGGCGCACTTGCCAGCAAAGGTTTTTTAATCTGACGATTGTCTACATAGTTTGGCATAGCTAATTTATCCCAACATTTCCCCCACGCCGCGCATACCGCCAGAACAAAAGTACCACGCCGAGTCCGATTAGATCCACCCATTGGTCAATGCGCAAACCGGACCACCCCAGCGTCTCATCGCCACGCTGAAATGCAAGCGCGAAATTTGCAGCGGAGGCAATGAGCACATAAACCACAAAAAGCATTCCTGGCTGCGGTTTGTAAAACGCCCGTAAAACAAGTCCTAATCCAAGCACCGCAAATAAAATGATCTCGGCGTGCTGCAATGGAAAGCGCGGCGCTACGAGTCCATACAAATCCGGCAGGTCCATCGCAATCTGACTATCGCTGACGATGCCGTAATTAGCGCCGTGTACCAGCGCCCCTGCCCAGCCAATCGCTTGACCGATAGCCAGTCCAATCGCCGTTGCATCTAGCAGTTTCGCGGGCGCAAACCTTCGCCAGCGCGCATAGAAAATTAATGCAATGAATCCGAGAATCAACGCGCCGCGCATCGCCATGCCGCCGATGCCGATTTGTGCAATGTCGTCGGGACGGGCGGCGTAATAGTCCCAATGCGTCGCAACATGATACGCACGAGCGCCAATCCAACCAGCGACAAAAACAATTATCGCGCCATCAAGAAAAACGCGCAAGGTAGCTGCGCGGTGCAAACGCAGGCGCAAGTAAAGCCAGGTGGCACCAAGTCCAACTAACGCACCCAACATCACGAGCGCGGTGTAAAGCGGAATTTCTATAAAGTCCAAATCAAGCATCGGATGCATATCTGATAAAATTGTGCGACGCACCCGCTTCGCGAGGTGCGTCGCACATGGTCTTGTCAACGATCAAGCACGCAAACCTTCAATGACGCGGGTATAACGATCAATCAAGAAATCAGCTGAGCCTGGCTCTGACGATTCGGCATAAACGGAAAACACCGGCTCGTCGGATTCAGGCACAATCAACACCCAATCACGCTCACCCAAGCTGATCTTCAGTCCATCGACTTGGTCTTTGATGTGGTCTTTGTACTGTTCGTTGAGCAACCGCATCACCATGCCCTTTTGTTCCCAAGGACACGAAACCTGTCGCGTTGCCATGTAATAGGGCGGCAATGTCTTGATCACATCCGCGAGTGTGACATTCTGCGTCGCCAAAAACTCGAGCATCTTTGCCACAGGGAACATGCCATCGACCAAACGATGGAAGGATGGATCGATAAATTCACCGGCACCGCTCAGAGCCAAAATCACATTAGGATCGGACATCGCCTCCATCAAGGCTTGCGGTTCGATTTTGGTTCGGCGAACTTGAGCGCCATGTCGCGCCGCAATCTCGTCAAAGAGGGATGGCTGATTGACCATAACCGCAAGCGTGCGCGGCTTGCTTTTGTCCGACGCGCGCAACGCGAGTTCAGCAAACGCGGCGGCGAGAAGCGTGCCAGAAAGTTTATTGCCATAGCGATCGACAAACCACACGCGTTCTCCGCCCACATCAATGCGCAAACCAAAATCGGCTTTAACGGCCGAAGTGATTGACGCGAGTTGATCGATCCCACGTTGGAATACTTCCTGCACGACCGACATTTTGCTCTCATCCGTCCGCTCGTTCAATGCTACAACGGTGCAGCCCAACTTGTTAAAAATCGAGGGCAAAATGAGCGACGATGGAGCATTGGCATAATCGACTACGAGATGGAAATGCGCCTTCTGAATCGCGTTACAATTCAAGGCATTGAGAAAACCTTCGGTATAGCGTCGTTCCGCTTCCCCTTCAATTTCCTCAATCAGTCCCAACTCGTCAAAGGCTACACGACGATAATCTTCACGGAAGAAAATATTCTCGATGCTCCGTTCTTTCGACTTGCCAAGATTCAAACCATCCTTGTCGAAAAAGCGAATGTCGACAGTGCGCTGATCGTACGGCGAAAGTCGGACATGCATGCCGCCGGCTGCGCCGCTCACTGCCGTGAAATAGCGCGCGACAGGAATCGGCACATTTTCCAAATCTTGCACCGTGACGCCCGCCGATGGCAACCCACTGACCATCGCACGTTTGAGCATCCGCGATGCACGGTGCACGTCACGATTGATCGTAACGACGGAACCTTTAGGCAGAGTTGCGCCGAAAGCGGTCGATAGACGTGCTGCGAATTCCGGCGTGAGATCGACATTTACCAAACCTGTAACACCAAAGCGACCGAACAAACTGCGGCGGGCTTGCGCGCCCCACACCAAACTTGATTTGACCGTCGCGCCAGCTTCGACTTGTTTTTGGGGCCATATTTTTACGTTCGGATGAATGACCGAATCTGCGCCAACGGTGCAATCGTCCCCCAGGACTGCTCCTTCAAAAACGACCGCGCGCGATTTCAAACTACAATTGCGACCGATGATTGCGCCGCGCAATTCTGCTCCCTCGCCGATGTAGGTATTGCGCCAAATGATGCTGCGGTCTACGTGCGCCCGATTATCGATGATGACGTGTTGGCGCAGCGCAGTCGGTCCGTGAATAACGACCCCGCCTTTGATGCGCACGCCATGCCCAAGAAAAACAGGACCAAACAGTTGCGCATCTGGAGCAATCTCGACATCGTCTTCGACGTAGATTCCACCGCCGATGTGTCTGCCCGTTTCGCCAAGATTCACTTTGCCGGAAAGCAAATCGCCGGTCGCGCGCATGTACTCGGCGATGTTACCCACGTCACACCAGTACCCATCGGCGATATAGCCGTACAACGGCGCGCCTTTTTCCATCAGGATCGGAAATAAATCTTTGCTGAAATCGAACGGCTTGTCCGGATCGATATAATCAAGCACCTCAGGCGAGATGACGTAAATGCCAGTGTTGACTGTATCGGAAATCACTTCGCCCCAGGAGGGTTTTTCGAGGAAACGTTCGATGCGGCCCTGACCATTGACGATGATGACACCGTACTCGAGAGGATTTGGCACTCGATACAATGTGATCGTTACAGCGGCTCCTATGCGCTTGTGAAAATCCATCACCTTGGTGAGATCGAAATCGGTGAGCGCATCGCCGCTGATGATGAGAAAGGGTTCGTCGCGTGAAAAATATTTTTCGGCGAACTTGACCGACCCGGCGGTGCCGAGCGGTTGGATTTCGACCGAATAGTTCATATTCACGCCAAAGTTTGAACCATCGCGAAAATAATGTTGAATGTCGTCCGAGCGATATTGCAGCGTCGCCACCACATCGGTGAAATTGTGACGCTTCAATAATTCGACGATGTGTCCCATCACATAACGATTGGCAATGGGCACCATCGGCTTGGGGCGATTGATCGTTAGTGGACGCAGACGGGAACCTTCACCGCCTGCCATAACTACGGCTTGCATGTTTCCCCCTTTGGTTTCAACGAGATGCGTGGTTAATCGGGAATATCATCCTTGCCTGCTTCAACTGCCGCCGTCGCAATTGCCCACGCGATCAAACCCCAGCTTCCCCCGGCAAGCACGACGACGAGAAAGAGCGAACGCAAATTAATGGGCGTCGCCTCGGGATTGCGGACCATTCCAAAAACGGAAAGCGCGATTGCCACGAACGCCGCAATCACGCCGACCAAGACCGGTCCATGGAATGCTCCCCGTACGCGTGTCCATATTGACTGGGACGCAATAGATTGATTTCTTTGTTCTGCCATATTTTATTCCTCTCGTTGACTGGTAGAGACATTACATGTAACGTCTCTACCCTTAACCGGATTATACACCACCGGCATAGGCACGTCAAAAAAGAATTACCCAATTTTGTCAAAACCTGTTATAATCCCGGCACTTTTGAGTTCGTTGATTGAGGTCTTGATGAATATCGTCATCACGGGTGGACGTGGACAATTGGGACGCGAATTGGAGCGTGTCCTGGGAGACTATCATAAGGTTATTCTGCTCGACTTGCCGGAAACGGATGTTACCCTACCAAGCGAAATTGAGACTCTTGTCAATTATTATCCCGACCTTGTCATTCACGCCGCCGCCTTGACAGATGTCGATGGCTGTGCGCGCGATCCATTGACCGCGTACAAATCGAATGCGTTGGGCACACACAATGTCGCGCTCGCCTGTCAACGTGCCAACGCCGCAATGCTTTACGTCAGCACCAACGAAGTCTTTGATGGCACCAAGGGTTCGCCCTATTTCGAGTGGGATACACCTCATACCATCAATCCTTACGCCGAATCAAAATTGGCGGGCGAACGCTATGTGCAAATGCTCCTCAATCGATTTTACATCGTACGGACTGCATGGATGTATGCGAATGGGCGAAACAATTTCATCACGCGCGTCATCGCCGTCGCAAAAGAAAAAGGCGCGCTGGCATACGTCGACGACGAAATCGGCAATCCGACCTACGCGCCCGACCTGGCGCGGGCAATTGCGCAACTCCTCGAAACGAAACACTATGGCATCTATCACCTCGTCGGCGAAGGAATCGCGTCGCGGTACGATTGGGCAGCCCGCATCGTTCAGCTTGCAGGATTGAATGTGCCAATCACGCGCGCCAAGCTCGCCGATTTCAAACGCGCTTCCACGCCGCCACCGTTTGGCGCGCTTCACAACTTTGTCGCCGCGACCACGCTCGGCATTAAACTCCGCTCATGGCAAGACGCTTTGCAAGAATACTTTAATTCTCCAATCTCTAATCTCTAATGTTTTCTGTAATCATCCCCAACTGGAATGGTCTGCGCTTTCTACCCACGTATCTAGACGCACTCCGTACGCAAACCTACCGCAATTTTGAAACCATCGTCGTCGACGATTGCTCCACTGACGGCTCGCGCGAATTCATTGCCAAAGAATTTCCTGAAGTGCGTGTCATCGCGCAGGAAACCAATCGCGGTTTTGCGTCCGCGGTCAACGCAGGCATTCGCGTTGCGCGCGGCGAAATCATCGTTTTACTCAACAACGATACCGAAGCCGATCCGCACTGGCTCGAAGAAATCGCGCGCGCACTGGAGCTTCATCCCACCGCCGGCATGGTCGTCTGCAAGCTTAAATTGTACGACAAGCGTGACTGCATTCACAGCGCCGGAGATTTTTATCGTGTCGATGGTATTCCTGGCAATCGCGGTGTATGGGAGCAAGATCGCGGGCAGTACGATGATGCACGCGGAGTATTCGGTGGATGCGGTGGCGCAGTAGCGTATCGCAAATCGATGCTCGACGAAATCGGATTATTTGACGAAGCGCTGATCGCTAACTTGGAAGATGTCGATTTGAATTGGCGCGCGCGATTAGCGGGCTATCCAGTTGCGTACGCGCCACGCGCGATTGTCTATCACATGGTCAGCGCGACCGGCGGCGGTGCGTACGGCAGTTTTCTTGTTGGTCGCAATTTTATCTGGGTGATCGCCAAAAATTATCCGAGAGGTCTGTGGAAAAAATACTGGCGCGCGATTGTCGCCGCGCAATTGAAAATCACGTGGGACGCGCTCAAGAGTTGGCGCGGTGCAGCCGCCCGTGCGCGCTTACGGGGACAGCTCGCAGGACTGGTCGGTTTGTCGCATTGGATCAATCGACGCAAAGAAACGATTCGGCGTGCGAGTGAACAAGACATTGAAGCGGTTCTCACCCCACTTTCCCGTCGAGGGGGTGAGAGGTGAGGTTCTCCATCACCGAGCATGCCCATGACGGTCCCCATGCCAAGCGCGCCGTCGCCGCGCGAATTATTTCCGCGTACTCGGGAATCATTCGCATTTACGCCTTTATCCGTTTCAAAATCATCCACCTGCGCTTTCTTGAAGAGATCGAGCAATATCTTCCGGACAAGGGCGAGCTTCTCGACCTGGGTTGCGGTTTCGGTTTGTTCGCGATGTACATGGCGTTGTGCAAACCCAACGCGCACGTGATCGGTTTGGATGTGAATTCACGTCGATTAGATATGGCGCGCACCGCCGCGACGAAACTTGGCATCCGCAATATTTCGTTCCAGCACCAAGACCTGCGCGATTGGCGACCCGATCAGACGATTGCGGCCGCGTACGCGCTCGACGTGTTTCATCACGTTCCGATTGAAAACGGGAATCGATTGTTGTGCGACCTGTTCAGGCACATCGAACCGGGTGGACGCTTTTTGCTCAAAGACATCGATACGCTACCGCGCGTGATGCTGTGGTTCACGTACGTGTTGGATTTGCTCATGTCGCCGCGCGATGAATTCCATTATCGTTCGGCCGGCGAATGGCAGCGCCAACTCTCGACGAGTGGATTCGCGCCGATTTATTTGCATTACCTCTGGGATATTTTGCCTTACCCACACATCCTTTTGATTTGCGATAAACCTCAATTGGACGCGGACGAGCGCGGATGAACGCGGATAAACTCAACAACAGGTCATTGCGAGGAGCGATCCTGAGCAAGCGGAGCGAGTCGAAGGATGCGACGAAGCAATCTCCACCTCCGAGTTGGAGATTGCGTGTCTCGCAAGCGAGACGACGCTTCGCTCGCAATGACACATGGACGATTCTGCCTATTGTCATTGTTTTAATCGCATTCGCATTGCGCGTGTGGGACATTGGCGGGCTGCGCATGTGGGGGGACGAAGGTTTCAGCGTCTACTCCGCTAACCGCGATCTCTACGCCATCACGTTTGAAGGCAAAGATGTCGATCCGCATCCCCCGCTGTACTACTATCTCCTCCACTTTTATTTTCCCATCGGCGGCTATTCCGAATTCTCGATTCGATTCCTCTCCGTGCTGTTGGGTACCGCGACCGTCGCACTGATTTACGCCATCGGCAAGCGCATGTTCGGCAAGCGTGTTGGCGCGCTCGCAGCTACAATGTTGACGCTGAGTCCATTCGCCGTTCACTATTCGCAAGAAGTGCGAATGTACGCACTCGTCATGTTCCTCGGCGCGCTGGCGAAATGGTTCTTTCTAGCAATTAGCAATTACAAATTACAAATTACAAATCATCACGCACACTTGCACCGCGCGCAAGTGCAGGTGTCACGCATCACGTGGCTAGGTTTCTTTCTTTCCATGCTTCTTGCCCAATATTCGCTCTACCAAGCCGCGTTTGTCTTTGTTGCGCAAGGAATTTTTCTCGCGCCATTTCTCAAACGCCGATTCGGATTTGTGATGCGCTGGCTCGCCGTCTCGCTTGCCATTGTGATTCTGTTTATCCCTTGGCTCATGGCGCATTCTGGCAGCGCACTAACCGACGTGCAGGGCGTCGCCGGTGACACAACGCCGATGAGTGTGTTTGAATTTCTGTCGCGCGGTTTCGCGGCGATCTCCGTTGGCACGTCGATTCCGCTCTCGAATGCGTTCACGCTTGCCGCGCTATTTCTCGCCGTGATAGTCATCGGACTCGCGATTGCACTCTTCACGCGCAATGCCAGCATCAACGACTGGCTGCTCGTAACATTCGTCGCGCTTCCGATGATTTCATACTATCCGGTCTACTATCTCGCGCCGTTGTATCGCGGTCGATTGTTCGCGCTAGCGCTCGTGCCGTTGATGCTTTTACTCGCGCGCAGCACGCTCCTCATCGTCGAACGTGCGCGCGTGATGGCAATACCACTCGCGATCTTAATTGTCGGTGTATCGGCATACTCCCTCGGCGATTATTATTTTCGATACGACCGATACAGCGCCGTCGTCGAAGATTATCTGCCCGCGATTCGCGATATCGAACAACATGCGCAGCCGGGCGATGTTGTGCTCTTTCACGCGTACTGGCAAGAAGGATATTTTCTCAGTCATTATCATGGCGTGCCGCTCACGTACGGGTTGGTCGATAAGCAGCCTGATCTCGATAACGCCATGAGCAAGCCGCGCAACGTGTGGGCAATCATTCAAGCATTGTCACATCACGGCGCAGAGGATTGGTTCGCGCAGAATGCAGCTTTTCTCGGCGAAAAAAATTATGGACGAATGCGCGTCCTGTCGTATCGCGCCGGTACGCCCGCAGTTGGAGAAACTTTTGCAACACCGATCACGTTCGATAATGGAATGTCGTTGCACGGTTACCACGTGAACAGCGATACGCCGTTGGAATCCGGACGCGGCTCGGTTATTCTCCAACTCGATTGGCAGGCGACGCAAAATATCACGCGCGATTACATCGTCAGCGCGCGCGTGACAAACGATGCGGGCACCATCGTGTGGGCGCAAAACGATAACCCGCCGACGAATGGTTCGATGCCAACCTCAAAATGGCAAGTGGGTCAATGGATTAAAGATTATCAAACGATTCCGATTCCATCCGGCACACCGCCCGATGCATATCGCGTTCGCATCGTCGTATACGAACCAGGCAGCAGACGTGTGGCAAATATCGTTGCGCCTCAAGACCGACGCGGACAATCGATTGCAACTGGGAATATTTCTGTAAGCCGAGCTGTCGAAACGACGATGCCCATCACGCCCACTGTGCCACTAACCGCCAAGTGGAACGAAATCATGCTGGTCGGTTCGGATGCTACGCCGGAAGAAATTATTGCAGGCGACACCCTACCGTTGACACTTTATTGGCAAGCGCATCAAAAACCGATGCGCGATTATTTCGTCCACGCGCGCGTATTTGATTCGACTGGAACATTACGCGCATCTGATACGCATCGGCCGGCCAGCCCAAATTTTCCAACCAGCGCATGGAGCAATGGCAAGACCTGGGTCGATAAATTCAATCTCACGATTGACGCTGGCTCTGCGCCTGGTCCAGCCCCAGTCTTTATATTTCTCGGCGATGAGAAATCGAATGAGCGCGGCATTCAAATCGGCACGATCAAGATCAACGCGCGCGAACATCGCTTTGCGTTACCCACGCCCAAGCAATCGATTAAGGCGACGTTCGGCGGCAAAATCAAATTGATCGGCGCTGATCTAGATTCGATCAAATCCGGTGCGCCGATTTCACTCACGTTGTACTGGCAGGCACTTGAATCGACGAATGAACGCTATGCCGTTTTCATTCACGTATTAGATTCGTCGGGCAAACTCGTGGCGCAACGCGATAGCGAACCCGTCGGCGGGACCGCTCCGACGACAAGTTGGCTTGCCAACGAAGTCATCGCCGACCCATATCAAATCGATTTGCCGCGCGCTGTTGCGCCTGGCGATTATCGCTTGATCGTTGGAATGTATTCGCCAACGCAAGGCAAGCGACTCGTCGTCGACGAAACGAAATTGGATGCGGTGCCGCTCGCCGATTTCAAAATTGTTGCGCCATAATGTTTGTGTTTTTCGTTGTTTCGGATAGAATACAGGGCGCATGTCACAAGTTGCAAGTTGCAAGCTGACGGCGCTTGGCAACCTGCAACCTGAGACTGACGGCACTTGGAGGACTTATTAGCACCGGCAGCGCACGCCCGTTTCTCTCGGTGGTCATCCCCGCTTACAATGAAGAACGGCGACTTCCGCAAACACTGCAAACTGTAACCGATTATTTAAGAAAGCAGTCATACAACAGCGAAGTGATCGTCGTCGATGACGGCAGCAACGACCAGACCGCCCGCGTAGTCGAAGCGTGTTGTGCGACGAATTCTATCGTAAGATTGATCCGCAATGACCATCGTGGTAAGGGCTACGCCATTCGTACCGGAGTTCTTTCTGCGCGAGGGCACATCGTTTTATTTTTCGATGCCGATTCATCGACGCCCATTGAAGATATAGAAAAACTCTTGCCTTGGTTTGACCGCGGTTACTCGATCGTGATTGGCTCACGCGAAGGAGTGGGGGCTAAACGGATCAAGGAACCTTTCTATCGCCATTTGATGGGGCGCGTCTTTAATATGGTCGTGCGAATGTTGACCGTGCGCGGTATCGACGACACGCAATGCGGGTTCAAATCGCTGAGCAATGATGTTGCCAAAGAAATTTTCGCCCGCGCGCATTTGTACGGCGAAGATTCCAAGTCGGTCAAAGGTGCAATGGTCACTGCGTACGATGTAGAAATTTTATATCTCGGACAAAAGTTGGGATACAAGATCAAAGAAGTGCCCGTCATTTGGCGTTACGGGACCGAATCAAAAGTGAATCCGTTCAAAGATTCGTTACGCAATTTTCGCGATGTGGTCATGGTGCGCTGGAACGATTTGCAAGGGAAATATAAAACGTAGTGGAGCGCGGTAGCGCGGGCAGTTTCCCTGCGCGGGGCACCCATGCTGCCGAAGCGGCTCGCGCAACATGGTTGTCGTGAATTCATTCGTATGTTATAATCTCAAGCAACGAGCCAAATCAAGGAGGACGTATGGCAGTCAAGATTACGACCAAGGAATACAAGCGCGTCGATCTTATCCAAGTTGATGGCAGAATCGATTCGAGCACCGCGCCGCAACTAGAGCAAGCCCTGAACAAAATCATCGACGAAGGCCGTTATCGCATCGTCGTCGATCTCACGGACACCGATTTCATGAGCAGTGCCGGTCTGCGCGCGCTGATTGCCGCCCTCAAGCAAGTTCGCCGCTTCAATCGGGGCGACCTGCGCCTGGCCGCAATCCCCACCAAAGTTCGCAAGGCGTTTGAACTAGCGGGCTTGCTCGATTTGTTCCAGGTTTTCGACAACAGCATCGACGCCGTAGGCAGTTTCTAACCCCTCTGTTCTCCAAAAATTTCCAGAAACCAGGTCCCTCCGGGAAACCTGGTTTCTTTAGCTTTGAAAGGAATTTCATGTCTATCGATTTACCCGTTACATTCTCCGATATTCGCGGGGCGGCAGAGCGATTATGCGGCGTAGCCAATCGCACGCCGGTGATGACCTCGCGCACGTTCGACGAAATGACCGGTCGCGAGGTGTTTTTCAAATGCGAAAATTTCCAACGCGGCGGCGCATTCAAATTTCGCGGCGCGTATAATCGATTGAGTCAACTCAGCGCTGATGAAAAGAGCCGCGGCGTCGTGGCGTTCTCGTCGGGCAATCACGCGCAAGGCGTTGCGCTCGCTGCGAAATTGCTCGGCATACCCGCGGCAATCGTCATGCCGGACGATGCACCTCCGGTGAAACTGGAAGCGACACGCGGTTACGGCGCAGAAGTAATCGTGTATGATCGATTGACTGGGAATCGCGAAGCAATTGCGAGCCAGTTATCGCAGGAACGCGGTATGACGCTCGTGCCGCCATTCAACGATACGCGCATCATCGCCGGGCAAGGTACCGCGGCGATGGAATTGCTTGAGCAAGTGCCTGACCTCGACGCGATTGTGTCACCTGTCGGCGGCGGTGGACTCATCAGCGGCTGCTCCATCGCCGCAAAAGCGATGAAACCATCGATTCAGATTTACGGCGTCGAAGCCGTCGGCGCGGACGATGGCAAGCAATCGCTTCAGCGCGGCGAAATCGTCCACATCGATCCGCCAAACACGATTGCGGACGGTATTCGCACGCAAGCAATTGGCACGTTGACGTTTACGATCATGCGCAAACTGCTCCGCGACATTGTCATCGTGAGCGACGACGAAATCATTGCAGCCTTGCGCTTCGTCATCCCGCGCATGAAGATCGTCGTGGAGCCGACGGGCGCGGTGCCGATTGCCGCTGTGATGCAGAATCGCATTCCAGCGAATTTAAAACGCGTGGGAGTGATTGTGAGCGGAGGAAATATTGGGATGGAGCTGTTGAGTGAGATAGTGCAAGCAACCGGACTTGGCTCTAAAACAGACTAGATGCGTTCGATCGTTCTTGTCGTCTCGCGCCGAATATGCTAGAATTAGTACAGGGTTTACCAGCATACGTCTTGACACTTGACCAAGAGCAAGTTTTGCTTGGGCGTTTTCCGATAAATGTTTGACCCATTGCGACTTGGCCGGTGTTCGTTGACATTACCTGGAGCAAAATACGTTCTGACCATTTGTCATCTTTCTTAAACAGAGTAGGAGTCTGGAATCAATGCCCCCGGATTCTCTTGCCTCCCACATTTGCCCTTGGCTCGGCTTGAAATGGGATCCGCACACAAAACATGGTTATCCTTCTCAAGGCAATACCTGTTTTGCTTCCAAGCGTCCCAGGCACCTATCGTTCTCTCATCAAGCACAGTATTGCTTGGAAATTCAATTCGACACCTGCGTTTATTTTCCCCAGCCTGAGACAGAATCCCAAGATTCCCGTAGAAAGAAATCCCGAGTCAAGATATTTTTGTTTTTGAGTCTCACGCTATTTGTGATTGCTTTTCTGGCACTAGGGATCACATTTCTGATGGGGAATAATCTGTTCTTTTCAAGTGCAGCGCCTCTCTTGTCCTCAGCAACTCTGACGCCTAATGCTATGGCGATTACTTCCACTCTGGCATCCATGGTGGCTGTCGCTCTGCCGACATCCAGTCCAACTGCCATAACCATTCCGAGTACGGCGACGAACGTGCCGACACCTTCCGCAACCATTGCCGTGCCTAGCCCCAGCTCGACAGCTACTCTGATATCCAATACAGCGACACCGGTTATACCGACAGCAACTGTAGCCGCGTCTCCGACCAAACCGCCAGCAATAGCATTGCGCTATCCCGCTGTGACTCTGCTGGAGCCTCGGTATGGGCAACAAGTGAACAGTGAAACTGCAACCTTTGAATGGCAAGACACAAGACCCGAGACCGGCGATCACTATGAACTATGGCTCAAGCGTCTAGGTAGTTCAACTTGGGAAAAGCGCTACTCAATAGGAGGAGGAAAATTCGTCCTGTCTTATAGAGACGCTATGGACTATGGAGATTATGTGTGGAGTGTATTGATCTTGGACACATTGGGACAAGTGGTGAGTCCAATAGGCGAGGAAAGAAAACTTATATGGCGACCCCGAGACGCACCCACTCAACAAGATTCATCGCCGTCATCATCATCACCTTTCATCAAACCATGAATGATGCCATGTACGAGTGAGCCAATCGAACAACCAAGTGAACGCGGAGGTAACAATGCGCTCCGATCATCGTTTTCGTGCAACGGTAGGAAAACTACTTGTCTTGTTGATTGTTGTAAGCACAATCGATATTGTGTTGTTGCTATCGCTCACTGGTATAGCGCTGGCATCCGATACAGCAAATTCTGCCTATAATCTTGTTTTCAATAATCCCAATGGAGTCAACACGACAACTACGGTAACATCTTTTCGGAATCCTTCCCAGTTCGGGGAGACAGTGACGTTTACGGCGACAGTTGACGCGGGTGTCCTGGTAACAGTTACCAGTGGTGTGGTTACTTTTACGATTGACTCTACCGTGGTTACAACCACAGTGGTACCCGGAGCGCCTGCGACTGCATCATACGTTACATCTTCGCTTGGAGTCGGCTTGCATACCGTTCAAGCTCAGTACTATGACGAAACTGGAAACTTTAATTCCAGCTCAGATAATCTCGAATCTGGTCAAACGGTGAACAAGGCCGATACGACGACGACGCTGGCTTCTTCCAACCCCAATTCGGTATTTGGCGAAACAGTGTGGTTTACCGCTACCGTCAGCGTCACATCCCCAGGGGCAGGCACCCCGACAGGTTCGGTGCAGTTCTACGATAACGGCTCGCCGCTGGGTCTCGCTCAGCCATTGACGAGTAGCGCCGCGACTTTGGTGACAACGACGCTTTCGGTCGCCTCGCATCCGATCACCGCCACCTATTTGAGCGATGCCAATTTCAGTGGCAGCACCTCCAGTCCCTTGACCCAGGTCGTCACTCAGGCGAATACTACCACCGAGTTAACCTCCTCTGTGAATCCAGCGGTGTTTGGACAGAGCGTGACCTTCACCGCCACGGTCAATGCCACATCCCCAGGGGCAGGCACCCCGACAGGTTCGGTGCAATTCTACGGTAATAGCTCACCACTCGGGGGAACGCAATCGCTCTCTGGAGGAAAGGCCACACTGATTACTTCCACGCTTTCGGTCGCGTCGCATCCGATCACGGCAACGTATTTGAGCGATGCTAATTTCAGCGGTAGCACTTCTAGTCCCTTGACCCAGGTCGTCACCCAGGCGAATACTACCACCGAGTTAACCTCCTCTGTGAATCCAGCGGTGTTTGGACAGAGCGTGACCTTCACCGCCACGGTCAGTGCGACACCACCTGGGAATGGCACACCGAGCGGCAATGTCCAATTCTACGACAATGGCTTACCACTCGGTGGAACGCAATCGCTCTCTGGTGGAAAAGCCACACTGATTACTTCCACGCTTTCGGTCGCGTCGCATCCGATCACCGCCACCTATTTGAGCGATGCCAATTTCAGCGGCAGCACGTCCAGTCCCTTGACCCAGGTTGTCACTAAGGCGAATACGACGACGGCGCTGGCTTCTTCCAACCCCAATTCGGTATTTGGCGAAACAGTGTGGTTTACCGCTACCGTCAGCGTCACATCCCCAGGGGCAGGTACCCCGACAGGTTCGGTGCAATTCTACGACAATGGCTCACCACTCGGTGGAACGCAATCGCTCTCTGGTGGAAAAGCCACACTGATTACTTCCACGCTTTCCGTTGCGTCGCATCCGATCACGACGACGTATTCGAGTGATGCGAATTTCAACGGCAGCACGTCTAGTCCCTTGACCCAGGTTGTCACTAAGGCGAATACGACCACCGCATTAAGTTCTTCGGTGAATCCAGCGGTGTTTGGACAGAGCGTGACCATCACCGCCACGGTCAGTGCGACACCACCTGGGAATGGCACACCGAGCGGCAATATCCAATTCTACGATAACGGCTCGCCGCTGGGTCTCGCTCAGCCGCTGACCAGTAGCACTGCGACTTTGGTGACAACGACGCTTTCGGTCGCGTCGCATCCGATCACGGCCACCTATTTGAGCGATGCCAATTTCAACGGTAGCACCTCCAGTCCCTTGACGCAGGTCGTCACTAAGGCGAATACGACCACCGCATTAAGTTCTTCGGTGAATCCATCGGTGTTTGGGCAGAGCGTGACCTTCACCGCCACGGTCAATGCCACACTCCCAGGGGCAGGTACCCCGACAGGTTCGGTGCAATTCTACGATAATGGCTCACCGCTGGGTCTCGCTCGGCCATTGACGAGTAGCACCGCGACTTTTTAAGTTCTTCGGTGAATCCATCGGTGTTTGGGCAGAGCGTGACCTTCACCGCCACGGTCAATGCCACACTCCCAGGGGCAGGTACCCCGACAGGTTCGGTGCAATTCTACGACAATGGCTCACCACTCGGGGGAACGCAATCGCTCTCTGGTGGAAAAGCCACACTGATTACTTCCACGCTTTCCGTTGCGTCGCATCCGATCACGGCAACGTATTTGAGCGATGCCAATTTCAGCAGCAGCACCTCCAGTCCCTTGACCCAGGTTGTCACTAAGGCGAATACCACCACCAACATCACCGCCGACCTGCCCGATCCTTCAGTGGTCGGACAAGCCGTGACTGTCAGTTACACGGTCACGCCCAACAGTCCGGGGAGTGGCTCGCCGAGTGGCAACGTGACCATCACTGTGAATGATGCCAGTGGGAATTCTTGCACGGGAACAGTCGCCGCCGGAAGTTGTACCCTGTCGTTCTCTCTCGCTGGCACCAAGACCCTAACGGTCACCTATACTGGCGACACGAATTTCTTCGGCAGTGTCAGAACCACATCGCATCAAGTCAACAAGGCAGCGACAACTACGGCGTTAACCTCGTCGGTGAATCCGTCGGTGTTTGGACAGAATGTGACCTTCACCGCCACAGTGACTGCGACACCGCCTGGGAATGGAACCCCGAGCGGTAATGTCCAGTTCTACGATAATGGCTCACTACTCGGAGAAACGCAATCGCTCTCTGGAGGAAAGGCCACACTGATTACTTCCACGCTCGCGGTCGCCTCGCACCCGATCACGGCGACGTATTCGAGTGATGCGAATTTCAACGGCAGCACTTCTAGTCCCTTGACCCAGGTTGTCACTAAGGCGAATACGACGACGGCATTAACGTCTTCGGTGAATCCCTCGGTGTTTGGACAGAGCGTGACCTTCACCGCCACGGTCGGTGCGACACCGCCTGGGAATGGAACACCAACAGGTTCGGTACAATTCAAAGACAATGGTGTAAACCTGGGCAATAGTGTCTTGTTGGTCGGAGGCCAAGCCAGCGTAAACACAACGAATCTGTCGGTTGGGAATCATACGATCACAGCCGTTTACAATGGCGATGGAAATTTCATCACCAGCACAGGCACGCTTTCGCCTTATCAGAGCGTCAGTCAGGCGAATACGACGACTGCGCTTGCGGCATCCAAAACTTTATCCAGCTTTGGCGAGTCGGTGTGGTTTACGGCGACGCTAAATGTGACGCCACCGGGGTCAGGTGCACCAACGGGGACGATGCAATTCAAAGTCGATGGGAGTAATCTTGGTGGTGCTGTCAGCTTATCCGGCGGGAGCGCCAGCATCAGCACGACTCTATTGTCAGTTGGTTCTCACACGATCGCAGCCGTTTACAGCGGGGATGGCAATTTCATCACCAGCACGGGCACGCTATCGCCCAACATGAGTGTCAGCAAAGCGAATACAACCATTCTATTGAGTGCGTCACCCAATCCTTCTACGTATCGACAATTTGTGAATATTACCGCCACAGTCGCCTCCATTTTCCCCGGTGGGAGCACCCCAACCGGGACGGTGCTTTTCAAGTCTGATGGGGCGGCTATCGGTAGCGCAGTTCCTTTGACTAATGGCAGCATCAGCATTAGCACCTCGACTATGCCAGCAGGATCACACACTGTTACAGCCGATTACAGCGGCGACGGGAATTACAATCTCGGCACAGGAACACTTGCGCCGAATCAGACGGTGAACAAAGCTGCCACACTTGCTGCTATAACCGGATACACTCCTAATCCATCCGTGGTCGGTCAGTCTGTAACTGTTACATTTACGGTACTCGCCAACAGCCCCTATGGTGGCACACCCACGGGAAACGTGATTGTAACGGACGGTGTATCCAGTTGCACAGGAACAATTACAGATGGCAATTGTCAACTCAGCTTGATGACCGCTGGCACACAAACTCTGACCGCAACCTACCAAGGAGACAGCAACTTTAACTCGAGTCCTCCGACGGTTGGTGTTGCCCAAACGGTGAACAAAGCGAACACGCTCACGACCATCACAGCGAATACTCCCAGCATCTCTTTTGTCGGACAACCTGTGACGATTACGTACAGTGTCGGAGTGACTAGCCCAGGGAGTGGCATGCCGACAGGCAATGTTACCGTAAGTGATGGAACACAATCTTGCACGGGAAGCGTAGCTGCCGGCAAGTGCCAGATTGCGTTCACCCTTGCTGGGAACAAAACACTGTATGCAACCTATCAAGGTGATACCAACTACAATTCCAGCGCGCCCTCTGCTGGCATAACGCAGACCGTGAACAAGCGCGATACATCGACGTCGGTTACTTCGTCAATTAATCCATCCGTCTATGGACAAAATACGATTTTCACCGCAACCGTATCGACAGTGCCACCTGGTTTTGGTCCGCCAACCGGAACAGTCCAATTTCAAGTCGATGGAATTAATCGGGGTAGTGCCATTCCTCTATCGAATGCAAGGGCAAGCATCAGCACGACGACGTTATTGATTGGGGCACATGCCATCACTGCTATGTATAGCGGCGATAATAGTTTCAATTCCAGCTCCGGTAATCTTTCGCCAAGTCAGATGGTGAACAAAGCCAATACGACGACAATTATCACAGCGCACACTCCGAACCCCTCTTTAATCACGCAAACAGTTACGGTGCACTTTGGCGTTACTCCAAATTCGCCCGGAAGTGGTGTTCCAACCGGCGTCGTCACCGTTACGAATGGAACCACAAACTGCACGGCAACCGTCACGACTGGCAATTGCCAAATCTCATTTGCCTCCGGAGGCGGCAAAACGCTGACCGCGACTTATGGCGGCGACAACAACTTTAATTCCAGTACATCTCCTGCTGTCGATCATTCATTCTGGAGTCCGTACACTTTTCTTCCAATGGTCCTTTATTCTTGGCTTCCAAAAGCAGGTGCATGGAAAGGACCCACGAATGACGCGTTCAATGTCAGTCAGTATGGCGATTTCATCCAGGGATTTACGATTTATATCAATGTCCCTTCCTGTAACCTTACCAATTACAAAATAACGCACACAACGCCTGAACCAATTGTGAACAACCACGCTTCTTTTTCCGGTGCGTTTTACGCCGATGTCACTTTCGACTCGCCAACAACTGCCCATGGCTTTGACGGGCTAAACAATTACACGATTCCAGGTTGTGTAACGGGGAGTGGGGGTCCTTGGAATTTTACCGCAACTTGGCAAAGCAGCACGCCTTGGCCATTTGCGAGCCGTACGAGCACGTTAGGTCCTAACGTTGCTGAACCCGTACCTCCTCCCAGCGGATCTCAACGAATCATCTTGCCGCGGTGATATGGTGGAGTATTTGGAAATATTTCCAACCGCTTTCCAGGTCACTAGAACAATGGAACAGCTTGACCATTTCCTAGTCGAGATTGCTTAAAGACCAAAATAAAAAGCCGAGACAGAACCGTCTCGACTTTTTGATGTAGCGATCAGACAAATCAATCGAACTAGGCGGAAGCTCCGCTGTATCGTCTAACTCCGGCTTGCCAAAACTGGGCGGACAAGAAAGCGGCGGCAAGACCAGCGACTAACGCAATGACAATTTCCCACCAAGTTAGTTCACCGCGAAGTGCCTGGAGTGGCACTGTCGTCGCGACGGCAATCGGAATAACGAACGTGATGATCATGCGCAACCAAATTGGATAAACAACACTCGGAAAACGCCCGGTATCCATAAGCGCCTGCATCAGCGTAACGTTATTGTCGAATTTGGTAAACCAGAAGGTGAGCGCAATCAATGCGATCCACAAGCTGTAAATAATGAGCGCACCCGACGCCGTTAACAGCAAAAACGTAATCGTGCTGATCCATGAGGGCGCTTCACTCCCAACGGCGAACAAACCAATCACGATCAAGGCAAAGCCCAGAAAAAGGTTCCAGGCATTCCAAATCACGATACGTGAAAAGCTCACGAGGAATTGGCTATTCACTGGAAGCAAGAAGGTATAGTCGAGCGTTCCCTCGCGAATCCCCTGGTTGAATTTCTCGGTGTTGGGCCACACAATCGCCTGCATATAGGTATTGATTAACTTGAACACGCCCAGCAACGCTAGGATGTCGCCAAAGCACCAACCGGCGATGGTGTTCGTATTCGAAAAGATGATGCCCAAGCTGACTAGTTCCCAAGCCAGCCACATGATACTCGTCAAGATATTGACCACGGTATCGACCCGATAAGCTAGCTCTTGTTGGATGTTGATTTTGAAGAGCGCAGTTAACACACGAAGAATATGCATGGTCTCCTCTTAGGTGTCATGTCCAATGACATCGTGCACAAAAAAGTCCAGTGACATCGTGCACATTGTTGCTGAGCCACTCAGATCAGAGCGCGTGATTAACAATCGCATAAGCGAACCTTTTCGTTCATACTGTTTCCGTAAGGAGGCACTATGGACGAGAAACACGAACGGATCTGGCGTCGTAAAGCGATTCGATTGACCCTGCGTGGGTTGCGTTCCAAAGACATTCGGAAACAAATTCCGCGTAGCCGTCGTTGGCTGTGCAAGTGGCAAGCACGTTACCAGGTGTTGGGCTGGCGCGGATTGCAAAGTGAATCGCGCCATCCCCATCGGTGTGCCCATCGTTACTCGAACACCACCTGCCGACGCATCGTTTGCATTCGTCATCAACTCGAACACGCCAAGCTGGGTTGGCTGGGCGCCAAAGCCATTCAACGTGCCTGGGAACGAAGATATCCTGGTCAACCTTGTCCGAGCAAATCCTTGATCTACGCTATGTTGCATCGGACCGGTGTGTTACGTCCCGCACGCAAGCAGGTCGCCTACTGTCCGCGCCCTACCGCGACACCCCAGTTCGTGTTACACGCGATGGATTGGACGCAACGCTATCTCGACGGTGGTCCCAAGGTCTATGCCTTTCACACCGTGACCATTCCAGACCGTGCGATTCATCAAACCATTAGTCCCAATAAGAGGCGTGCCACCGCTTGTGGTCACCTGTTGGAGGCGTGCCAGCAGTTGGGCTTACCCGACGGTTTGCAACTCGACAATGACGCTGCCTTCAATGGGACGCGGAAGGTCGCGCGCGTGTTTAGTCCGTTTGTACGGTTGGCGCTCTATCTCGGCATCGAACTCATTTTCATTCCGTTCGGTGAAGCCGAGCGCAATGGAGTCGTCGAACGACTCAATGGAGTGTGGAGTCAAGGGTTCTGGAAGCGCCGGCATTTTCGTTCGGTCGCGCATGTGCAACGCGCCAGTCCAGTGTTTGTGGACTGGTATACCGCAGAGTATCTGCAACCATCCATGACTACGCCAACGAAAACACGTCGTTTGACGAAACGGCAACGGCACGCCTTGCCGAACGCACTGCCCATTACGGCGGGACGCATCCATTTCGAGCGTCTCGTGGATGCCCAGGGGAACATTGCGCTTCTCAATGACACCTGGCATATTGATCAGCGTTTAGCCGGTCAGTATGTGTGAGCGACTATCGTGACGCATGAACAACGTTTAGAAATCTACCATCAGCGATCCGCCCAACATCCGATGCGCTGGCGCAAGACCTTTCGCTATCTATGAAACTGCAGAACCAGTACGTCCGGTACGCCCCGAGTTTCGTCGCTCTCATCGACGCCGCAAAGTGTGCACGATGTCTCTGGACTCAGCGCAGTTAACGAAATCAAAAAATTGAGCACGATGTCATTGGACACGACAACTAACAGTTGTCCCCACATGCGTGGGGGTGAACCGAAAATAGTTCTCGGCATACTTTGCCGTCTCTGCGTTGTCCCCACATGCGTGGGGGTGAACCATTCTACGGAAAGAGCCTCCGATGTTCTCACACGTTGTCCCCACATGCGTGGGGGTGAACCATGTTTTAATCGCTCAGGCGTCGATGGGGTGGAGTTGTCCCCACATGCGTGGGGGTGAACCATCACGCACGAAGTACCCGAAGGCAACGCCTGTGTTGTCCCCACATGCGTGGGGGTGAACCGTCGCCGTGTGTTGTGCGTTCATCGGCTACCCCGTTGTCCCCACATGCGTGGGGGTGAACCCTAAACGCCGCACCTGAGCAAGAACTCACCTCCGTTGTCCCCACATGCGTGGGGGTGAACCGACATAGTTAGCCTGCTACTTGCAAAGGGAAATGTTGTCCCCACATGCGTGGGGGTGAACCGATCACGAACTTTCTGATTTCCTCGACAGTTGCGTTGTCCCCACATGCGTGGGGGTGAACCGATTCGCCTGATTCGACAGGTCGGGTTCGTTGAAGTTGTCCCCACATGCGTGGGGGTGAACCGGTTATCGAAGACCCCACAAACGCAACCGTGACGTTGTCCCCACATGCGTGGGGGTGAACCGATGCTCTGCAAAGAAATTACTGTGACTAATCCGTTGTCCCCACATGCGTGGGGGTGAACCGAAATGCGGACTCGAAGCGGGATCAAAAACCGCGTTGTCCCCACATGCGTGGGGGTGAACCGCGTTGCGGAACTAAAATTCTTGCCCGCGTGGAGTGGTCCCCACATGCGTGGGGGTGAACCGCCGCGCTCGCCACGCCGCACGACGAGACGAAAGTTGTCCCCACATGCGTGGGGGTGAACCGGGACAGGTTATCGCATTCGCTTGCAACATCGCGTTGTCCCCACATGCGTGGGGGTGAACCGAGCATTGAATCTAATCTCAAAACGTGCTATACGTTGTCCCCACATGCGTGGGGGTGAACCGCATTGGAGCGCGTTGGCAAGCGAAAAGAAACGTTGTCCCCACATGCGTGGGGGTGAACCGAACTGCGAAGCCAACTAACGCAACTCACCCAGGGTTGTCCCCACATGCGTGGGGGTGAACCGGTGCTCGAATACCTGCTCGTGGGCGTTCCCTGGTTGTCCCCACATGCGTGGGGGTGAACCGTCCTCGCTCGCCTGTTCAAGGGAACGTATGACGTTGTCCCCACATGCGTGGGGGTGAACCGGCGACATTCGCAAGGTGTCGTTAATCGCAAACGTTGTCCCCACATGCGTGGGGGTGAACCGCACCTGCCCGCGCTGTTGGCGGCGCTGTGTGCGTTGTCCCCACATGCGTGGGGGTGAACCGATCGTCTCGACCGAGGCGAACAAGGTCTTGGAGTTGTCCCCACATGCGTGGGGGTGAACCGTCAACGCGAGTGATCATCGAATCGAGCTTGTGGTTGTCCCCACATGCGTGGGGGTGAACCGTCAAGCAAAAATACGTGGATGGCTAGGATAATGTTGTCCCCACATGCGTGGGGGTGAACCGGGAACTTAACCGCAAGAAAGCAATTGCGGAAAGTTGTCCCCACATGCGTGGGGGTGAACCGGGTTAGGTCATCGTTCGCGCCAGTCCCGCCATGTTGTCCCCACATGCGTGGGGGTGAACCGAAATAACACTTACGTCCCTTTAGTTCTGCCAGCGTTGTCCCCACATGCGTGGGGGTGAACCGGAGAACAGAATGGCACACAGTGAACAGCTAGAGTTGTCCCCACATGCGTGGGGGTGAACCGTTCTATGGGCGTTGGACGATGGGTATGCTGGCGTTGTCCCCACATGCGTGGGGGTGAACCGCAATGCAGGGGCATTAACTCTTAAGGCGTTGAGTTGTCCCCACATGCGTGGGGGTGAACCGCGCGGCGGTATCTTGCCTGGCTTGGCGAGTGTGTTGTCCCCACATGCGTGGGGGTGAACCGAAATCAAAGGGCGAAGGCGGGCGTTCGCCCTTGGTTGTCCCCACATGCGTGGGGGTGAACCGGACGGCTTGACCGAATCACTGGCGCAACTCGTGTTGTCCCCACATGCGTGGGGGTGAACCGGGTAACGAAGTGACCAAAGCCACGGTCAGCGCGTTGTCCCCACATGCGTGGGGGTGAACCTACCTATCGCGTTGTTACATTGCATGACTTGGTGTTGTCCCCACATGCGTGGGGGTGAACCGCAATGCAGGTGCAAATGGATGCGCTCC